>DASXGX010000083.1:0-72037 GCA_036488815.1 Roseiarcus sp. | reverse complement strand
TTCGTGACGGCGCCGCGTGGATGGCCGGGACAAGCCCGGCCAAGACGGTGTGCGTCAACCCATTTGCAAATGGCTCTAGCGCCGCCGCAGGCGGGCTCCCCGCTTTGACAGCCTCTTGGCTTCGGAAGTTTTGGCTTCCATCAGGTCGACGGCGCTTTCTGCCGAAACGCGGCCAACGTCTCACGGGATCGTCCGGTCGGCGCCCATGTCATGCCCGCGAAAGCGGGCATCCAGAGTCAAGGGACGAAGGCCGGCGGCGGTTGTCTGGACCCCCGCTTTCGCGGGGGTGACAGCAGCCGCGCCTCAACAAAAAAGCAGACGGTTCCGTTCAAGTCGAGGTCAGCCAAATCGTTTCGCAAAAGTCTCCTTCCGGGTTCGCCGCGGCCATGTAGCGCTTGAGAACAGTCTCCAATTCCTCGGCGTCGGCGAAGAGGTCGCTGATTTGAGAATCGTACTTCAGAATCGCGTCGATCTTTGCGGATGCGTCGACAGAAACCCTCTCAGGATCAGTGACAGTCCACTTTGTCCTGCCAAGCGCGGCTTCCACCGAGTCAGGAAATCCCTTGGGGAAACGGCCGGTGGAATAGGGAAGGTCTTCGTATAGGGAGACGGTCAAATTCCGGGCGAGAGCGATGCTCCGGAAGCTCTCCGATACGATAACATGATCGACGTGTCGCCCCACCGCCAAGGGACACAAGACAGCGTCGGGTTGAAAGTCCTCGATCCAATCCGCAAAGAGCTTGTTCAGGGCAGGAAAAACGTCGTCCTCATTGGAGGGTCCAGAGAAGATGACCGTTCTGGTCGGGTAGAGGCAATTGCCCGCTCGATCGGTTCGATAGATGGCGTCAAGGAGGCCGCCATGAAGGACGCGAGCGCCTAAAGCGCTTACAGCGGCGACGTCCTCCTTTCGGCGAAAGGCAAACGGAGACGGACCCAGGTTCCAGAGCGTGTTCAGGCCTTCGATCACAGGGGACGACAACGCTGGATCAGGATTATCTCCAGTAAAAACGGTTCCTACGACGACGTCGGCGCCGTTCTCCACCGCTCGCGCGACGATGCCGCCGACGCTAAGCGCCACATCATCCAGATGGGGAGAGATGGCCAGAAGTCGACGGGACTCGGTGATGCGCGCGGGCATGAGGTTCCTCTTCATTGGGTTGTCGTTGTCGAGATTACCGTCAGCCTCGGCTGCCCGCTGCCAGAATCCTCGAAGAGCGCGCAAAAAGGGGAGGCGAATCCATGCCTCCCGTTCCCTCTGCGCTCACTTCCTCATCGCACTGAGCTTCTCGAGGAGGGCCTTCGCGCCGGGCCCTGAGGATGCGGGATTTTGACCTGTTGTCAGCAGGCCGTCGTTGACCACGTGGACCGCCCAGTCCGCCTTCTTGGAAAAGACGGCGCCGAGCCGCAGCATCTCGTCTTCGACAAGAAAGGGCACGACTTTGGTGAGGCCGACGGCGGCCTCCTCGCCATCGGTGAACCCGGTGACGGTCTTGCCTTGAACCAAGGGCTTGCCGTCCGTCGCCTTGACGTGACGCAGTACGCCCGGCGCATGACACACCAGCGCGATCGGCTTGCCGGCGGCGATGAAGGACTCGATGAGTTTGGCCGAGTTCGGATCTTCGGCGAGATCCCACATCGGGCCGTGACCGCCGGGATAGAAGACGGCGTCGAAATCCTGCTGCTTGACGCTGTCGAGCCGAACCGTCTTGTCGAGCTGCGCTTCCGCGGCGGCGTCCTGCTCGAAACGGCGCGTGAGGTCGGTGCGGAATTCGGGGTCGTTGCTCTTGGGATCGAGCGGCGGACGACCGCCCTTCGGCGAGGCGAGCGTGATCTCAGCCCCCGCCTCCTTGAACACATAGTAGGGAGCCGCAAGCTCCTCGAGCCAGAAGCCGGTCTTGCGCCCAGTGTTTCCCAGTTGGTCGTGCGAGGTGATGACCATTAGGACCTTCATCGTCTCCTCCTGCTGCCTGACGGGTGAAGAGTTCGGCCTCATGGGGCGCGATTGTTTTCGCTCCAGTCGCAGATCGGCGCCTCCGGCGATTGCGCAAAAGAGTCGGTCCCGCAAAGTAATTTCAAAAAGCGCCTACCGTGCGGCGTCGATCGAATCGCCGCAGGTCAGACTCGTCAGTTGCCGCGCGCTCCACCCCAGGGCATCCCTCGCCTTGATTGAACCGGACCTCTGTCGTCATCGCGAGCGAAGCGCGGCGATCCAGAGATCGAGGCGTCACGCGCTTGAGGCGACCAGGGGACCCCCGGCAAGGTCTCGATCGCTGGTTTGCTTCGCTCCGCTCGCAAAGACGTTTTCACGTAAACGCCTAGCGGGGCCCAGCGTGGGTGCCCGGCACAAGGCCGGGCATGACGAAAAGATAGGGGTCTTCGTGAGGCGCCGCGTGGATGGCCGGGACAAGCCCGGCCAAGACGGCGTGCGTCAACCTATTTGCACGGCGCTCTCTGCCGAAACGCGGCGAACGCCGCCTCGGCCCGTTCCGCAAAGAGCCGCGCCCGACAAATCCTTCGCGATTCGCCAAGCGCGAGGTATCGTTGTCGTTCGGTCGCCGCGCCGCAGCGAGGCCGCGGCGTCAAGGCATTCGCGCCGGGGCGGCTTTCGTCAAGGCGCGGCGGCTTAAGCCGCTGACATTGCAGGGGCGAGCGTCAAGCGGAACCTTGGCGTGGCTTGACATAACTTGACGCCGCTTGACGAAATCATGCGGAGATTTGACGCAAGGCTTGACGGAGCGTTGACGAGCCCGGATCCCTTTTCCCCGCTCGCACCCGCCGTCGGTGAGCAGCCGCAAGTCTTCGGCCAATCACCAAGTCCCTCACCCCAGCCCTCTCCCGCAAGCGGGAGAGGGAGTCTACGCCGCTTCCCGTTCGCTCGACGGCACGATTGCGTCGAGCGCGATCAGGCTGATCATCCGTCCGTCGATGGCGACGATGCCGCTGACGAAATCCTTCGCCGTCTGCTCGACGACGTCGGGGGTCGGCTGGATCACGTCCTGTTTGACCGTCAGGATCTCCGACACGCCCTCGACCAGCAGGCCGACGGTCTGATCGCGGATCTGAACCACCAGGATCGCGTGCCGCGTGGTCGGCTCGGTCGGCGGCAAGCCGAGCCGCGCCGCAAAGTCGATGATCGGCAACACGATGCCGCGCAGATTGATGACGCCGCAGACGAAGTCCGGCGCGTGCGCCACCGGGGTTGCGCGCGTCCAGACCCGGATTTCTCGCACCGACATGACGTCGATGCAGAACTCCTGAGCCCCGATGAGGAAGGTGAGCATTTCGCGCGCGACGGCGCCTTCCGATTTGCCGATCTCAACCATGTGCTTTCACCCGTTGTCGCCCCCCTCGCCGGGGTCGCAGATTGCGAGATGACGTAAGGACTAGAACTCTTCCCAATTGTCGGCGCCGGCGTCCGCGCCGTTCGCCGCCGCCGCTTTCGCGGCCGTGCGCGCGCGCCGGGCCGGCGGGTTGCGCGTCTCGGAGCGTGCGTTGCTCGCGACGATCCTCGGCTCGCCCTTGGCGCCGGCGGGCGCCTTCGCCGGCTGGCGGAAGGCGTGCGGCGCGGCCTTTTCCAGTTGCGCGCGCAGCGCCTCGCCCGTCGCCTCGCCGACCTGGAATCGCCCGATCAGGCCGGACAATTGCTCGGTCTCCTGCGACAGCGCATGACCGGCGGCGGTCGATTCCTGGACCATCGACGCATTCTGCTGCGTCACCTGATCCATCTGGTTGATCGCGGTGTTGATCTGCTGGAGCCCGGTCGCCTGCTCCTGCGCCGCTAGGGCGATGTCGCTGACGACGCTGTTGATCTCGGTGACCTGCGCCATGATCCGCTCGAGCGACTGGCCGGTTTGCGCCACCAGCTTGACGCCCTGGTCGACCTGCGCGGTCGAAGCCCGGATCAGACCCTTGATCTCCTTGGCGGCTTCGGCCGAGCGCTGCGCCAGCGCGCGCACTTCGGAGGCGACGACGGCAAAGCCGCGGCCCGCGTCGCCCGCCCGCGCCGCCTCGACGCCGGCGTTGAGCGCGAGCAGGTTGGTCTGGAACGCGATCTCGTCGATCACGCCGATGATCTGGCTGATCTGCTGCGCCGACTTGGCGATGCCGTCCATCGCACCCACGGCCTGTCGCACTACGATCGAGCTGCGCTTGGCGTCGTCGTCGGTCGCCGCCACCACTTCGCGGGCGTGGCTCGCCCCTTCGGCCGACTTCTTGACCGTCGCGGTGATTTCATCGAGCGCGGCGGCGGTCTCTTCGAGGCTGGCGGCCTGCTGCTCGGTGCGGCGCGACAGGTCGTCGGAGGCGACGGAGATCTCGCGACTGCCGGAGTGGATCGCGTCGGCGCTGGAGACGACCGTGAGCATGGTCTGCTTCAGCTTGTCGATCGCCTCGTTGAAGTCGTTCTTGATCTGCGCATAGTCCTCGGAGAAGCCGTCGCTGAGGCGAATGGTCAGATCGCCGGAGGCGAGATTCCGCAGCGCTTCGCCGAGGCGCTGCACCGCTTCCGCCTGTTCCGCAGCCGCGCGAGCGCGCACCGCGTCGTTTCGCGACCGCTCCTCCTCGGCATGCTGACGGGCGCGCGCGGTTTCGTCGGCGAGCCTGAGCTTCTCGATCGCGGCGTCCTTGAAGGACTGAACCGCGCCCGCCATCTCGCCGATCTCGTCCTTTTGGCCGACGCCGGGAATGGTCACGCCGTTGTCGCCGGCTGCGAGCGTGTTCATCGCCGACGCCATCGCCGAGACCGGCTTGGCGACGCTCGAACTCAAGAGCCAGTTCAAGACGACCGCGATGGCGATCGCGGCGAGCGAGCCGACGATCATCGACCAATAGGCGAAATTCGTGGCGGCGGTTCTCGTCGCGGTGCGGCTCGCGAGCACGGCGCGCTCGGCGGCGTCGAAATCGTGCGCGACGCCGCGAAGCTGATCCATCAGCGCCTTGCCGATCCCGGAGGCTTCCTCGCCCTGCGCCTGCTTGCGCGTGTCCTCGTCGCCCATCAAATGAATTTCTTCTTCCGCGACCTCGTTCCTCCAGCGGTTGGCGAGGTTGTGGATCTGCTCGATGCGCCGTTGCTGGGCGGGATTGTCCGCCGTGAGGCGCTTCATCGTCGCGAGATCCTTCAACACCTGGTCGCGGCCGGCCTTGTAGACGTCGAGGAATTCGTCGTTGTTCGAAAGCAGGAAGCCGCGCAGGCCGCTTTCCTGGCTGACCATGCTGGCGAGCAGATCGTTGGCCTGCTCGAGAATCGCAAAAGAGTTCACGTTCGAGGCGACCGTCGTGTCGATGTCCCCGAGGCTCTTGATGACGATGCCGCTGAGCGCCAGCAGCACAAGATTGAGGAGGGCGAACGAAAGGATGAGTTTCCGCCCGATTTTCACGTTTGAGATTCGCATGGAAACCTATGGACATTGAGACGGCGCGCGCGGGCGCCGCCAGGGCAATCGACGAATGAAAAGGGGATCCGGACCGGGACCGGAATGACGAAGCGGCATCATGCCTTCGACCCGCGGCTCACGCCCTCCCGATCGATGCGCCATGGCGGGAATGTGGCGGCCTGCGGTTAATAAAACCCTGTCGCGGCGTGATATTTCGCGCCGCGGTCGTCGATATCCTACGCACCGGCTTGCGGCGCGACCCCTCATCCGGCGCTTCGCGCCACCTTCTCCCGCAAGGGGAGAAGGGGTTGGGCGGCGCCGTAAGGCTTCCTATAGCCGTGAGCGGCCTGTTCGCTCAGCTCTTGCCGGGATGAACGCCGTGCTGCGTGGCGCCGGCTGCGGCGCGGCTCACATTGTCGACGGTTTGGCTGAAATCGGCGGCCTTGGCGACGCTTGCGTTGTCCGTATCCGTCTTTTGCGCCGCAGGGCTGGCGCTGGTTTCGGACGACGCCAGGCCGGCGAGGATCTTGCCGACCAGGGTGATTGCGAATGGCATCTCAGCCTCCTTTTGCGGCGCTGGCCGCTTTCGCCCACCGAAAGCGACGGGGCGCCCGCCGCGGGAGGATGGCGTGGCGAGCTTGTGCGAGCCATTCCCGGCTCGCGGGCGTTGAGGCCGCCGCGATTTCGCCGCGCGACTTTCGTACCCAGGCCGCCGAATCGAACAGGACATCTCATGCGCAAATTCCTCGGCGTCGTCATCGCGCTCATCATCGCCTTCGCGGCCTATTGGGGCTGGGCGCTCTTCGGCGCCGCGCAGATTGCGGCTGCCGCCTCAAGGGGCGACGCGCCGGCGGTCATGCAGCGCGTCGACCTTACCGCGTTGCGGCATTCGCTCAGCCGGCAGATCGTGCGCGCTTATCTCGACCAAAACCCGCAATTCCAGAAGATGGGGCGGCTCCAGCAGGGGATCGTCGGCAGCGTCGGCGGCGGCGTCGCCGATGCGATGCTGCGGGAGGTCCTCACCCCCGAAAACATCGCTGCGCTTCTCCAGAAGGGCCATGTCGGCGCCGCCAAGGATAGCGATCCGACCGGCGGCGTCTGGCGCATGCCCTCGCTCGGCGAGGCGTTCCATGCCGGCCCCTGGCAGGCGGCGACGCACAGCTATTTCAACGGACCGGTGAGCTTCGTCGTCGGTCTCGACGGCCCTGACGGACACTATGGCGTCCATCTCCATCTCGGCGGGACGACCTGGCGCCTGTCCGGCTTCGACATTCCCGACGAGGTGAGCGCCCGTCTCGCGCACGAGATCGCCGACCGGCAGAAGGCGGCGGGCTGACGGGGTCCGCGGCAGCGCCGCGCGTTTACGCCGCCGCCCTGCGCCCCCAGCGCCTCGCGCGCTGGCGAGCCCTCTCGTCGGGCGTCTGTTCGGGCGCCGCGTTGGGATCGAGCTGCGGCAAAGCGTTCATCACCCGCTCGGGCGGGAAGATGACGATCACTTCGGTGCCTTCGCGCAGCTTGGAATGCAGGCGGAACTCGCCGCCGTGCAATTCGACGAGGCCCTTGACGATCGGCAGGCCGAGGCCGGTTCCCTCGTCGGCGTTCTTCTGAGCGAGCGAGCCGCGCCCGAACGAGGCGAGCACGATCGGGATTTCCTCCTCCGCGATGCCGGGGCCGGTGTCGCGGATGGACAGATACTGCCCGCCCGGGCTCGTCCAGCCGACCTTGATGGTGATCGTGCCGCCCTGCGGGGTGAATTTGATCGCGTTGCTGAGGAGATTCAGCGTTACCTGGCGCACCGCGCGCTCGTCCGCCCACAGGCGCGGCAGATCGGTGTCGAGCTGATCGACCACCGTGATGTTGCGGCTCTTGGCGCGCATCGAAAGCAGGTGCCGGCACTCGTCCACGACGCCGGCCAGCGACACGGATTCCTCTTTCAGCTCGTAGCGCCCCGCCTCGACGCGCGACAAATCGAGGATCTCGTTGATGAGCATCAGCAAGTGCTGGCCGCTCGAATGGATGTCGTTGGAATAGTCCTTGTAGGCGCCGACGCTGTGCGCCCCGAAAAGCTCCGCCTTCATGACCTCGGAAAAGCCTAAGATGGCGTTGAGCGGGGTGCGCAGCTCGTGGCTCATCGTGGCGAGGAAGCGCGATTTGGCGAGATTGGCGCCCTCGGCGCGACGGCGCGCTTCGTCGGAGTTCAGCTTGGCCTGCTCGAGCTCGGCGATCAGCGCGTCCTTTTCCGCCTGGAAGGAGAGGCTCGCCAACGAGGTCCGGTGCAAGCGGTTGGCGAGCACGACGAAATAGACCAGGATGCCGATGCACAGCGCCGACATCATGAAGGCTTCTTCGCGCGTCGCCGGTCCGAGGATGAAGATGATCGCCACCGTCATCGGCGCCAGGCCGCCGGCGACGGCGAAGGGAATCGCCGAAGCGACCATCGCCGTCATCCCCGCCACGAGCAGCAGCACCACCAGCGCGAAGGTGCGCGCGTTGGGATCGGGCGACTCCAGCAGCAAGACGACGATCAGCGACCATGAGGCGCCGGCGAACGTTTCCGCGGCGATGAACTTGCGCCGCCAGCTCGCAAGGCCGTGGTCGGCGTCCGGCGCGTTGCGGAAAGCGACGCCGAGGCCGTAGCGGACTGCGAACGCGGCGGCCAGCAGCGAGCCCCACAGGAGGACCCGCGGCGGGTCCACCCAGAGGCAGGCGGTCGCGCCCACCGCGGCGACGACCAGCGCCATCACCGGGGTCGCGCTCGTCACGCTCTGCGTGAAGAGGCGCGCAAGCGAGGCGTACTGGCTCGAATAGTCGATCGAGTTGCTGGTGAGGGTCTGGCGCGCGTGCTTCAGCTTGAGCGTCATTTTGCGCCGGCGCGCAGCCGACTCGGGGTCGCTGCCGCGGCCCCTATCGATCGACTCCGCCGAAACTTGACTCATGACCGCCCGCATACGCACTGACGCCGGTGACCATGATGGAGGTTAATCCTTAACGACCGGCTACGAGTCGAACGTAAATCACGGGATCTCCATGCTCGTTTCTGTTAAGAGTCGTCCCGCTCGAAGGGCGCCGCGACAATCGCCGCCGGCAGGGCAGGAGTCCGTCCGATGAAGCTTTACAATGGCCGCTTCGCCCCGAACGCCCGGCGCGTGAGGATTTTCCTGGCGGAGAAGGGCCTTTCCGTGCCGATGGTCGACATCGACCTCGCGAAAATGGAGCAGCGATCGCCCTCCTACACCGCCCTCAATCCGTTCCAGCGGGTGCCGACGCTGGAGCTCGATGACGGAACTGTGATCACCGAGTCGATCGCGATCTGCCGCTATCTCGAGGAGCTCAATCCCGCCCCGCCGCTGTTCGGCGCGAACGCCCTGGAGCGCGCGATGGTCGAGATGTGGCAGCGACGGCTGGAGCTGATGCTGCTCTTTCCCGTGGCGCAGGCGTTCCGTCATTCGCATCCGGCGATGAAAGACATGGAGACGCCGCAGGTTGCGCCCTGGGCGGAAGCCAGCAAGGGGCATGCGATCGAGGCGATGGCGGTGATCGACGAGGCGCTGCGAGGCCGCGAGTTCATCGCCAGCGACCGCTTTACGGTGGCCGACATCACCGGCCTCGTCGCGCTCGATTTCGCCAAGCCGGCGCGCATCGCCATTCCCGAGCAATTCGCCAATCTGACCCGCTGGCGCGATGCGCTCGCCGCGCGCCCCAGCGCCCAGGCGTGAGCCAAGGCGCTTAAGGATCGCCGCACCGCCGTCCAGGGCAAGCTCCGCGCCAGCTCGTCGGAATACTCGAACGAGCGCACGTAGTCGATTGCGACTGAGGCTCAGTTCGAAAGGGCCGGCGAAGTCATGTGGAGGCCCTGATGGTGCGCTACCTGTTCGAAAACCCCTTCATCAATCATGAGTGCGTCCAGTCCGGACTCGAGAAGGCGCCGATCCCGACCAACATTTGCGAGACTTACGCTCAGTGCAACGAAGACTTGATGGTGGAGTCGCTGTTGCGCGCGCTCATGCGTCGCAGCGGCCGCGACATGCGCTCAGTCCGATACGCTGAGATAGGCGCGAACCATCCGGTCCAGACGAGCGCGACCTATCTGCTTTACCGCCTCTATGGCGCGTCCGGCATTCTTGTCGAAGCCAACCCTGGGTTGATCGCGAATCTGCAAAAGCAACGGCCGAACGACATCGTCGTAAATTGCGCGATCACCGCGCAAGACGCTGGCCTCGTCGAGATCTTCGTTCACGAAAAGAACGAACTGACCTCGATGTCGCTGGATCACATAGCGAATTTCCAGGCCTTGGGAGGAACCGACCAGGTCGTGGAAAAAATTGCTGTCGAGTCCATGGGGATCAACAGGTTTCTCGCAAAATATTTCGGAGATCGTCTCGATTTCATGTCCGTCGACGTGGAGGGATACGATCTGGAAGTGATACAGGCGATGGACCCTGTGTTTCAGCCGTCAATCATTCAATGCGAGCACGAGCTCAAGGTCGACGCCTTCGACGCGGTCTTCAACGCCAAAGGGTATCGATTGGCTATGCTCACCGACGTCAACGCGATCTACGTCAGATCAGGGATTATCTGAGAGCGCGTAGAGCGAGTTGCAGTTTGACTTGGAGACAAGGCCCGTATCCCCGCATAGGGCGCTCGCCAAAGCGCCCCGTCTCTCGCCAAGCTATGTGGGGAGAAGGTTGAGAGGGGCTTGGTGAGGAGCCGCAAGCCTGCGGCCAACCAACAAGCTCCTCACCCTGGCCCTCTCCCGCGAGCGGGAGAGGGGACTTGCTAAATCGCCGTTTCGGCGTTTCTCGTCGAAGCCGGCGAAAAGCCGTTACTTGCGCTCCAACCGCGCGATCAGGCTCGATGTGTCCCAGCGCGCGCCGCCCATCGCCTGGACGTCGGAATAGAACTGATCGACCAACGCCGTGACCGGCAGCTGCGCGCCGTTGTGGCGCGCCTCGTCGAGACAGATGCCGAGGTCCTTGCGCATCCAGTCGACCGCAAAGCCGAAGTCGAACTTGTCGGCGATCATGGTCTTGTGCCGGTTTTCCATCTGCCAGGACTGCGCCGCGCCCTTGGAGATGACTTCGATCGCCAGTTGCCGGTCGAGGCCGGCGCGCTTGGCGAAGTGGAGCGCTTCCGCGAGGCCCTGGACCACGCCGGCGATGCAGATCTGGTTGACCATTTTGGTCAGCTGTCCCGATCCGGCCGCGCCCATCAGGCGGCAGGAGCGCGCATAGGCGGCGATCATCGGCTCCGCCTTGGCGTAGGTTCCCTCGTCGCCGCCGCACATCACTGTCAGCGCGCCGTTCTCGGCGCCTGCCTGGCCGCCCGAGACGGGCGCGTCGATAAAGCCGAGGCCGCGGCTCGCCGCTTCGCGCGAGAGTTCGCGCGCGACGTCGGCGGAGGCGGTGGTGTGATCGACGAAGATCGCGCCCGGCTTCATGCCGGCGAACGCCCCGTCGGGGCCGAGCGTGACGGCGCGCAGGTCGTCGTCGTTGCCGACGCAGGCGAACACGAAATCCCGATCCTTGGCCGCTTCGCGCGGCGTCGGGGCGCTGGCGCCGCCGTATTGGGCCACCCATTTGGCCGCCTTCGCCGCCGACCGGTTGTAGACGAGGACATCCTGGCCCTTCGTCTTCAGGTGCCCGGCCATCGGATAGCCCATCACCCCCATTCCAAGAAATGCGACTTGACTCAATTGACTCTCCTCGTGGGACGGCGCTGGGCGCCCTGGCCGTTCTATAGCGCGGATCGGCGCGCGATGGCGCCCTGCATCTGACGGCGCGAGAGGGCGGCCGATCCGGCGGCTAGCGTACGCGCCGCGTTGCGATAAGATCGGGGACATGACCGAAGCGCAAGTCGCCGAACTCATGGCATGGATCGCCGGCGAGGGCCTCGCAGGGCGCAGCGAGACGGACGTCATCGGCGGCTTCTGCGAGCGCCTGGGAGCGCATGGCGTCCCGCTCACCCGCGTGATCGCCTTCATCGACACGCTGCACCCGGTCTACGAAGGCCGCGCGTTCCGCTGGGAGCGGGGCATCGCCGGCGTGACGGGGACCGACTACGGACGCAGCACCGAGGGCGAAGCGGCGGAGCGCTGGCGCGCAAGCCCGTTCTACCATCTGCTGCAATCCGGCGAATCCGCCCTGCGTCGGCGCGTCAGCGCGGAAAGTGAAGCGGAGTTCATCGGCCTGCGCGGTCTGCGCGAGGCTTCGATCACCGACTACGTCGCGATCGTCGACCGTATCGCCGCCGACGGCGTGGTCGGCGGAATGGACTGCTTTTATTCCTCGTGGATGACGGACCGCGAAAGCGGATTCCTGGACGACGAGGTCGCGCTGCTGCGGCGGCTGACGCCCTTCGTCGGGCTCGCGGTGAAGGCCGCTTCGCTCGGCCGGATGGCGCAGACCCTGGTCGAGACCTATCTCGGGCGCGATCCCGGCCGGCGCGTTCTCGATGGCCGCATCGCCCGGGGCGTCGCCGATCGCCTCAAGACGGTGCTGTGGTTCAGCGACTTGCAAAACTTCACGCGCATCGCGGACACGGCGCCGCCGGAGCAGATCATCCCTCTGCTCAACGACTACGCGGACGTCGTCGTCTCGGCGATCCACGAAAACGAAGGCGACGTGCTGAAGCTGATTGGCGACGGCGTGCTGGCGATCTTCCCCGCCGCCGAGCGCGCCGCCGCCTGCGCTGCGGCGCTCAAGGCCGCGCGTTCCGCGTGGAACGCCGTCGAGGCGCTCAACGCGCGGCGGGGCGCCCTCGGCCTGCCCATCACCGACATGTACCTCGGGCTCCATATCGGCGAAGTCTTCTACGGCAACATCGGCAGCGAGGCGCGGCTCGACTTCACGGTCATCGGCCCGGCGGTCAACGAGGTGAGCCGCATCGCCGCGATGTGCCGCTCGATCGACCAGCCGGTGCTGCTGTCGCAGGCCTTCGCCTCGGCGGCGGCCGATCCGAGGCCCTTCGTTTCGGTCGGGCGCTACGCTTTGCGCGGCGTCGCGCGGCCACAGGAACTCTTCACGCTCGATCGCACCCCCTGACGTCAGCCCTTGAGCCGCGCCTCGGCCGCCGCGAGGTCGGCCGGGCGATTGACGTTGGCGAAGGGGTCGTCGCGCTCCTCAAAGCGGGCTCGGGCGGCGCCGAGCCGGTCGAGAACGGCGCGCGGGCTCGCCTCGCCGTGCGCGCATTCGTCGTCGATGGCGGAACGGGCCTGCACGCTCCACAGCGCGAACATCGGTTCGAGACCGCGCGGCGTCTCGGCGACCGCGGCGGGCGCCCCGTTCGCCTCCATCGCCGCCTCGAGCCGCGCGACCAGATCGAGCGGCAGGAACGGCGCGTCGCAGGGCGCGGTGGCGAGGCGCGAGAAGCCAAGCGATTGCGCGTAGGCGAGGGCGGCCCTGACGCCGACGAGCGGCCCGGCGGCGGAAGCGTCGGGCAAATCGGCGACGACGACGCAATTGAGCGCCGCGAACCGCGCCGCGTCCCCATTGGCGTTGATGAACAGCGCACCGACTTGCGGGCGCAGACGCATGGCGACATGCGCGATGAGCGGTCGGTCGCCGAGCGCGAGAAGCGCCTTTTCGGCGCCCATGCGGGTCGAGCGGCCGCCCGCGAGGACGACGCCTGCACTTGCCTCGGACATGGAAGGCTCCTCGATGTCGCCGCCGCGGCGAAACCGCGTTGACGCCGCAATTTCGCTCGCAACTGTGTTATATCCGAAACTTATTTCGCGCTTGCGAGTTCGGCGCCGGGGCGCCGGAGACTTGCAATTGGGAGGCTAAGGCATGGCGGGTGGACGTCGGCAATTCCTCACGGGGCTCAGCGCCGCCGCGGCTGGAGCCGGCTTGGCCGCGCCCGCGCTCGCGCAGCCCTCGCCCGACATCCAGTGGCGCTTGACCTCGAGCTTCCAGCCTCAGCTCGATCTCATCTATGGCGGATCGGAGACGCTCGCGCACGTGCTCTCGGATCTCACCGACGGCCACTTCACGCTGCGTGTCGCGCCCGCGGGCGAGATCGCGCCGGCGGTCGAAGCGCTCGACGCCGTCACGGACGGCCGAGCGGAATGCGCCCATACGTCGCTCGCCTACGCGTGGAGCAAGACACCGAGCCTCGTCTTCGCCTCCTCGGCGCCGTTCGGCATGAATGCGCGCCAGCACACCGCCTGGCTGGAGGAAGGCGGCGGCAGCGATCTGATCGACGAGGCGCTCGCCGACCGTAAGGCGATCGCGCTGCCGGCCGGCAACACCGGCGGCCAGATGGCTGGCTGGTTCCGCAAGGAGATTCGCGGCCCCGGCGACTTCACCGGTCTCAAGATGCGCATCGGCGGCTTCGCCGGCAAAGTGTTTCAGACGCTCGGCGCAGATCCGGTGTCGATGCCGAGAGACGCCGTCTACGACGCGTTGGAATCGGGATCGCTCGACGCCTTCGAGTGGGTCGGGCCTTACGACGACGAGAAGTTCGGCGCCGGCTCTTCGCATCCGCCGATCTCCAAGGCGGCGCCAAACTATTATTATCCGGCTTGGTGGAAGGGGGGGATGCAATTGCATCTCGTCGTCGACAAGAACCAATTCGAAGGTTTGCCGAAGCCCTACCAAGCTGCGCTGCGGGCGGCGGCGGCGACCGCGAACGCCTCGATGCTCGCCAAATATGACGCGGCCAACCCGGCCGCGCTGAAGCGGCTCGTGGTCGGCGGCGCACAGCTTCGGCTGTTCCCGCAGGACGCGTTGGAGGCCTGCTATAAGACCGCCAACGACCTTTACGCTCAACTCGGCGCCGAGGATCCCCAGTTCAAGAAGATCGCCGACAATTACGCGGCCTTCCGCGGCGATCAGTATCTGTGGTGGCAGGTCGCCGAATATTCCTTCGACAACTTCATGATCCGCGAACGGCGCAGCAAGTCGTAGCTCGAGCGCTTTGCCTTCGCCCTTCTCCCCGCTGGCGGGGAGAAGGGACGGCGCGCGCGTCAAGCGATCACGCGGTCCTCGTAGTCCGCCGGCGCCGTCTGGTCGTGCGCGTTCGAACGCCAGACGAGCGAGAGAGCCGCCGAGACGATCATGTTGAGAATCACCGCCGTCAGGCCGTTGTAGACGGCGAAGCCGAGGCCGAGGTCGAGGTGACCGATCAGCGGCACATCCCAGCTCAGCGGATGCACCGGGGTCCACGCCGTCGCGCCCCATGAGAGCGCGGTGCCGACGATCATTCCCGCCGCCCAGCCGATCAGCAGCGCGGCGCCGCTGAACCAGCGGGTGAAGAGACCGAAGATCATCGCCGGAAAGATCTGGATCATCCAGATGCCGCCGAGCAATTGCAGGTCGAGGGCGTAGCGGGTCGGAACATAGAAGATCACCAGCAGCGCGCCGACCTTGACGAGCAGCGAGACCAGCTTGGCGAGGACGGATTCCTCCTGCGGGGTCATTCCGGGATGGATGAACGCCTTCCAGACGTTGCGTGTAAAGGTGTTGGCGGCGCCGATCGACATCACCGCCGCCGGGACGAGCGCCCCGAGGGCGATCGCGGCGAAGCAGAAGCCGGAGAACCAATCGGGGAACGCCCAGAGCACGAGCTGCGGCACGGCGTCCTGCGGGGTCCCCACTTTCACGCCCGCCGCGATCGCCATCACACCGAGCAAGGCGATCAACCCGAGCGCCAGCGAATAGGCGGGCAGCGTCATCGTGTTGAAGCGGATGGCGCGCGCGCTGGAGGCGGCGAGCGTGCCCGTCAGCGCGTGCGGGTACATGAACAACGCCATCGCCGAGCCGAGCGTCAGCGTGATGTAGGGCGCGAATTGCGCAGGCGCGAGCGTCACGCCGGCGACGAGTTTCGGGTTGGCGGCGGTTCGGGCGGCGAACTCCGCCTGAGCAACGGCGAAGATCTTGCCGAAACCGCCGAGTTCGTAGGGGATCACGATCACCGCGGCGATGATGAAGATGTAGATCATCGCGTCTTTGACGAAAGCGATCATCGCCGGGGCGCGCAGGCCGCTCTTATAAGTGTAGAGCGCCAGGATGACGAAGGCGACGGTGAGCGGGGCGTGCTGCATCATTCCTTGGCCGGTGAAGCCGAGCGCGAGGATCACCTTCTCCATGCCGACGAGCTGCAGCGCGATGTAGGGCATGGTGGCGAGAATGCCGGTCAGGGCAACGGCGAGCTCCAGCCATCTATTGCCATAGCGGCCCAGGATGAAGTCGCCGGCCGTCATGTAGCCGTGCTTGCGCGATACCGTCCAGAGGCGCGGCATCGTCAGATAGAGGAAGGGATAGATGATGATCGTATAGGGGACGGCGAAGAAGCCGTAGGCGCCGACCGCATAGACGACGGCGGGAATCGCGATCACGGTGTAGGCGGTGTAAAGATCTCCGCCCAGCAGGAACCACGTGACCCAGGGGCCGAAGCGCCGTCCGCCGAGCCCCCATTCATGGATGTGGCCGAGGTCGCCGGCCTTCCACCGCGAGGCGACGAAGCCGAGCACCGTGACGAGCGCGAAGAAGAAGACGAAGACGATCGTCGCGACGACGTTGAGATGGTCGAACATGGATCAGGCCCTTCCCAGCCGGTCGAAGGCATAGATCGCGACGGCGGAGATCGGGATCAGCAAAAGCTGGAACCAGTAGAAGAACGGCAGGCCAAACAGATCCGGGCTGACGACATTATAGAGCGCCGGCGCCAGCGCGACGATTGTCGGAATTAGCAATAGAAGGTATTTCATCGGCTTCCCCCGGATGGCGCTCGGCGCTGATTCAAAGGCGCGCCTTGTCCAGCGCGATCTGAAGCCACGCTTAGCGAAGTTCTTCCGAGCGGTCGAGGGCGGTGCGGCAGCAGGTCGCACCGTTCCTCGCCCCGCTGTTGACGCGCGTAATGTTATAACATAACAGCAACGCTCCATGGGCATTTGCGCAAGACGCGAAGAGACGCGCTGCGCTCGGTTGGGGTGAACAATGCGGGTTTCGGCTCAACAGATTACGGCGGTTTGTCTTTCGATTGCCGCGCTTTTGGAGGCCTCGGGCGTGTCGCGCGCTCAGACTGCTCTCCCGGAGGTGACGGTGACCCCGCCGCCCGCCGCCGCGGCCAAGCCGAGGCCCAAGCCCCTCAAGCGCACGGCCCGCACACGAAGCGGCCCCGCCGCGGCTCACCAGACGGGCGCCGCGCAGCAAATCGGCCAGACCGCATCCGGCGGCGGAGCACCCGCCACTGCGGCAGCTCAGCAATTGGCCGCCAAGACGAGCGCGCTCGACGCGACGCGCCGCTCGATCATGACGCGCGTCGGAACGAACGTCTCCGATCTGGGTCAGGCGACCATCGCGGCGCTGCCGCAGGGCGACGACGCGCCGATGGACAAGGTGCTCTTGCGGACGCCTGGCATATCGCAGGATTCGGCGGCGAGCGGGTCGCTCCATCTGCGCAACGAGCACGCCAACGTTCAATACCGAATCAACGGAATCCTGCTGCCCGACGGCGTGTCCGGCTTCGGCCAGGTCCTCGACACCGGCTTCGTTGGCGATATCGCCGTCATCGACGGTGCGCTTCCCGCCCAATTCGGACTGCATACCTCAGGCATCGTCGACATCACGACGAAGAGCGGCGCGTTCGACGGCGGCGGCGCCGTCAGCATTTACGGCGGCAGCCAAGGAACGATCACGCCGAGCCTCGAATACGGCGGCACGGTCGGCAATACGCAGTATTTCTTCAGCAGCCGCTACTTCGGCAGCAACGAGGGCATCGAGAACCCGACGCCGAGCCAGAACGCAATTCACGACCACACGGATCAGGGCAATTTCTTCGGCTACGTCTCGAGCCTGGTCGGCGACGGCGCGCGCCTCAGCATCATGAGCGGGATGGACGACGGAGCGTATCAAATCCCCAACAATCCGGGCCAGGCGCCGGCATTCAGCGTTCCGGGGATTGGATCGTTCAGCTCCTCGCAGATCAACGAGAACCAGTTCGAGCAGAACTACTTCACCCTCGGCGCGTTGCAGCAGACGGTCGGCAACCTCGACTATCAGATCTCAGCCTATTCGCGCTACAGCTCGCTCAATTTCACCCCCGACACTGTCGGCGATCTGATTTTCAACGGCGTCGCCTCCACCGTCGAGCGAACCAGCTTCCTCAACGGTCTCCAGGCCGACGCGGCGTATCACATCAACGACGCGCACACGCTGCGCTTCGGCTTCTCGGGAAGCGGCGAAGAGGCTTCCGCCAGCAATTCGTCGGTCGTCTTTCCCATGGATTCGTCGGGCAACGTCGACGGGTCGCCTTTCGCGACGCCGACGGATTCGAGTTCGAAAACGGGCTGGCTGCTTGGCGCCTATGTGCAGGACGAGTGGAGGGTGACGAACAAGGTCACGATCAACGCGGGCCTGCGCTTCGACCAGATGTATGAATATATCGACGCCAATCAGTTGAGCCCGCGCCTCAGCGTGACCTACACGCCGTTCGAGGACACCACGTTCCACGCCGGCTACGCCCGAGAATTCACGCCGCCCGAGATGGCGCTGTCGGCGCCGACCAACCTTGCCGAATACGCCGGCACGACGCAGCAACCGTCGGTCAATCTCGACAGCGCCGTGCAGCCCGAGCGATCGAACAAATTCGACGTCGGCGTCGATCAGAAATTTGGGCGCAGCCTCACGATGGGCCTCGACGCCTATTACAAGTCAGCGACCGACCTGCTCGACGACGGCCAGTTCGGCGCGGCCAACACCTTGACCGCGTTCAATTACGCGAAGGGATGGAACGAGGGCGTCGAGGGCAAATTCAAATATCAGTTCGGCGACTTCGAAGCCTATGGCAATGTGGCGCTCGGCCACGAATGGGCCAAGGACTTCGTCTCCAACCAGTTCCTGATCGACGCGGCGACCTACCAATATGTCGCCAACAACGCGATTCCGACCGACCATTCGCAGCTCTGGACCGGCTCGGCGGGCGCGAGCTACTTGCTGATGGGCACGCGGGTCAGCGCCGACATGATCTTCGGCAGCGGATTGCGCGCGGGCTTCGCCAATTCGCAGTCAGCCCCGGCCTATGCGCAGGTGAACCTTGGCCTTTCGCATGCCTTCAAGTGGTCGCCGGGCTACAAGCCGCTGACGGTGCGCTTCGACGTCGTGAACCTGCTCGATTCGTCGTACGTGATCCGGGACGGCAGCGGTATCGGCGTGTTTGCGCCGCAATATGGACCGAGGCGCGGCTTCTTCGTCGGCCTGTCGCAGGCGTTGTGAACTCGCCGCAGCCACGGAGATCACGATGACCGCGAAACCGTCGCGGCGCCATGCGAGTGGCGCGACCTCGAATCTCGGTCCCTGGGCGAGGCCGCTGCCGAGCGTGTTTGCGGACGTCTTCGCGCGTATATCCGACGGCTTGCTCAACGCTGCTTTCCCAAGGTGGCCGAACAGCGCGCATCTCCGTGATTGCGCCGTAAGATCAAATGAAGTTGAGCGCACGTGCGAAGACTGAGAATTGCTCCAGCCTCGACATCGCTATATCCGCGTCGACATAGCGAAGCGCTGACTTTTGGTCGGCGTCATCGAGGCGCGAGACCATCCCACATGAGAAGAGTTTGTTTGTCGGCCGCGACTGGCGCGGCCGCCCTTTCCATTTGCGCCGCGCAGGCGCAACAAGCCGGCACTCCAGTGCTGCTTCCCCCCGTCGTCGTCAGCGCTCCGACGATGCAGAAGCCTCCGGTTCGGAGGCGACGCAGGCCTGCGCCGAAGCCTGCACAGGCGCAGACGGCGAATACGGCCCCCGGCGTCCCAACGGGTGGCGGAGCCGCCGCCGCACATGCCGGCGGGGCCCGCACCGGCGGCGGAGCCAATGCCGCTTCCCATGCCGGCGCGGAAGCCTACGCCGCGACGCCCACCTACAACACGCCGACCGCGACCTTTGGCCCCCTCGGCGCCCAATCGATCCTCGATACGCCGACGTCGATGACCGTGGTTCCCCAGGAGCTGCTCGCCAATCAGCAAGTCCATACGGTGAACGATGCTCTGAGCTTCCTGCCTTCGGTGGAAGTCCGGGATCAGCAGGGTTACGAGGTGTCGCGGCCGCAATCGCGGGGGTTTCAGGGCGGCATCGTTCAGAACACGCGGCTCGACGGGCTGAACATCATTGGCACGACGGCCATTCCCACCGAGAACCTTGCCGGCATCGAAGTTCTCAACGGGCTTGCGGGTGCGCTCTACGGGCCGGAGACGCCGGCCGGCGTGTTCGACTACATCCTGAAGCGTCCGACCGATTCGCCGCTTCTTCGTCTCGTCGAAGGCTACGACTCCGAAGGCATGTTCACCGAGCAGGGCGACGCCGGCGGTCGGGTCGGAGGGGTCGGCTATCGCCTCAACGTCGTTCACGGCCAAGGCGAGAGTTACGTCGACGGAAGCCAAGCCAATCGCACGCTGTTCAGCTCCAACTTCGACTTTCATCTCGACGACAAGACCGTCGTCGAAGCGGACTACAGCCACTATCAGGCGCAGGCCTACGGCCTTCCGGGAAGCATCGTCTACGACAGCGGCAAGAGCACCGTTCTGCCCACGCCGATGAGCCCGAGCACGCCCGGCCTCTCCCAACCGGGCGCCGGCACTGACCTTACCTCCGACACCGGTCTCGCGAAGGTGAAGCATCAGTTCAACGATCAATGGAGCATGGAGGTCGGCGGGCTCTACGAGAACGCAGTCCGCGGTCTCTACGGCATCACCAATACGATGACAGACAACAACGGAGACTTCACCGTCACCAAGAATTTCACCGCGGTCCCACACTTCACGATCGCCAGCGACACCGCCTCGCTGAACGGCCATGTCGACATCTTCGGATACAAGAACGATCTGACGTTCGGCACGAACGGCTTCATGAACGGCCAGTACAGCTACCGAAACTCGATCGTTCAAACGCTCGGCGCTTCGTCATTCGCCGATCCAACAATGTTTTCGTCGCCGGCGATTCCGGCGACCGGCGGCGAATACAAATCGGGCGAATTGGACGAGCAGTCGTTCATCGTCGGCGACACGTTGCATTTCAACGACCAATGGGCCGTGCAAGGCGTGTTGAGCACATCGTTCCTCGACGCCAAGAGCTACAACGTCAGCGGCGCGGCGACGAGTTCCGACTCGGCCAACGGCGCCCTCAGCCCGACAATCAGCTTGATCTACAAGCCGATCGCGCCGCTCACCTTCTACGCGACCTACGCCAGCAGCGTCGAAGAGGGCGATCAGGCGCCGGCGGGAACAGCGAACGTCAACCAGTTCATGGCGCCGTATCACGATCAAGAGCTCGAAAGCGGCGTGAAATATGCCGTGAGCAAGGATTTTCTGGTTACGCTCGATGGTTTCCGGATGACGCGTCCGCTCGCCGCCACCGACGCGACGACCAACATCTTCCAGGTTATCGGCACGCAAGAGAACACCGGCGTCGAGGTGTTCGCGCAAGGCGCGGTCACGTCAGAATTTAGCGTCTTCGGCGGGTTGACCTACATCGACGCGAAATTGCTGGACACCGGCAACGCGGCGACAAACGACAAATTCGTAGTCGGCGTTCCGCAATTCAAGGGCGACGTCGCGCTCGACTTCCATCCCGCCGTCTTCAACGGTTTCGCGCTGACCGCCGCCGCTCATTACGAGAGCCAAAGAGCGGCGACCAACACCAACAATTCCTTCGCGCCCTCTTACGCCACGTTCGACGTCGGCGCCCGCTATTCGATGAAGGTGCTGCAGCAGAACGTGACGGCGCGCTTTCAAGTGCTGAACATCACCAACACCAACTATTACGTCTCGGTCGCCGACGGCAACATCGTCGGCGCCGCTGGCGCCAACACAGCTTATCTCGGCACGCCACGGACGTACATGGCGAGTCTGGAAGTGGATTTTTGACGGCGGCCCGCCAGAAGGAACTTCGCCATGGAGGCCACAACCAATGTGACGACGATGATCGCGAAACCGTCTCGGCTTGCTGCGCTCGTCGTCGCCGCGGTCCTCGTTGCCGCGACGACGGCCGCAGCCGACGCGCAAAGCGCGGCGCCGGCCGAGACGAACGGTAGCGTCGCCGCCCCGGCCGAGAGCGCGAACCCGGCGCCGCCGGTTCCGCTCGCCGCGGCGCCCGTCGCGCCCACCATCGGATCGCTGGCGCCTGAGCCGCGCGACCTCTCGCCTTGGGGCATGTTCATGACCGCCACGCTGGTCGTGAAGGCGGTGATGACGTGCCTCATGCTCGCTTCGGTCGCGACCTGGACCGTCGCGCTGGCGAAGGGCCTCGGGCTCCTCTTCGCCAAACGAGAACTGCGCACGCAGATCGACGCGCTGGCGCGATCGGCGACGCTCGCCGAGGCGATCGGGCGCCTGCGCGGCCAAGCGGCTCTCGAAGCGCCGGCGCTCGCCGCCGCGCGCGAGATCGACATGTCGAGCGACCTCGTCAGCGCTGCGGGGATCAAGGAGCGCATCGCCTCGCGGCTTGAGCGGCTGGAAGCCGCCGCTGGCCGGCGCATTGCGCGCGCAACCGGCGTCTTGGCGACCACCGGCGCGATCGGGCCGTTCGTAGGCCTGTTTGGAACGGTGTGGGGCATCATGAACAGCTTCGTCGGCATCTCGAAGCAGCACACGACCAATCTCGCCGTCGTCGCCCCAGGCATCGCCGAGGCGCTGCTCGCGACCGCGATGGGGCTCGTCGCGGCGATTCCCGCCGTTGTGATCTACAATCTGTTCTCGCGCTCGATCGCCGGCTATCGCGCCCTCTATGGCGACGGAACGGCCGAGATTCTCCGCCTCGCCAGCCGCGATCTCGACCGTTCCGCGCAAACGGCGCGCGTCGCCAAAGCCCCTTACGCGGCGGAGTAGGGGCATGGCGGTTCGTCTCGACCACGGCGAGGACGATCTTGCCGAGACGCATGAGATCAACGTCACGCCGTTCATCGACGTGATCCTCGTGCTGCTCATCATTTTCATGATCGCGGCGCCGCTGGCGACAGTCGACGTGTCGGTTGATCTGCCGGCCTCCAACGCCGAGGCGCAAAAGCGCCCCGACAAGCCCCTGTTCGTCACGTTGAAGGCTGACCTCTCGCTCGCGATCGGCGACGACGCCGTGTCGCGCGAGGCGCTTGGGCCCGCGCTCGACCGCGCGAGCGGCGGCGACAAGGGCCAGCGCATTTATCTGAGGGCCGACAAGACCGTCGCCTATGGCGATTTGATGCAGGCGATGAATGCGCTGCGCGCCGCCGGCTATCTGAAGCTCGCGCTCGTCGGCCTCGATTCGGGCGGGACCCGGTGAGCGACCGCGCCACGCTCGCGCGCTGGGTCGTTTGCGGCCTGCTTGTTGTGGCGGCTCATGCGCTCGCCTTGGCGGCGCTGCGACCCGACTTCGAAGAGGCCGACCAGGACGCCGGTGGCCCCGTCGCCTTCATCGATCTCTCGCCGGAAGCGGCGGCGCCGCCCGCTCCGCCGAGCGATCTCGCGCCGGGTCCCGAGCAGCCGGATAGCCCGGCCGCAGAAAGCGAGCAGGCGCCGCCCCCGCCTCCGGTTGCGCAGGCCGACCCCCAGCCGCAGCCCGCCGCGCCGGACCCGTCGCCTGTGCAAGCGCCCCCGAGCGAGGCGGCGGAGGAGCCTGTCGCGCCTCCCTCGCCGACGCCGACTGAAACGCAGCCGCCGCAGCCCGTTCCGACGCCTTCGCCTGAGCCGGTCGAAAGGCCCTCGCCGCAGCCGGTCGTCCCGCAGCCGGATCCGCCCTCGGAGGTCTCCGTCCCCTCCGCGCCGCCGAGCGCGCCTGTCGTGGCGCCGCAAGCCGCGGGACCGGACCCGGGCGAGGCCAAGCCGTCACTTTCGCCGCGGACCTTGCGCTGGCAACGCGGCCTCGTCGCTCAGATCGAGCGTTTCAAGCGCTATCCCCCACGCGCGGCGGGCCGCTTCGGCGTCGCGCGCGTCGCTTTCACGATCGACCGGCGGGGCCGTCTCACCGACGTGCGCATGGTCGACAGCACTGGCGCAGCGGTTTTGGACGACGAGGCGATCGCCACCGTCAGGCGCGCGGCGCCGTTTCCCGCGCCGCCGGACGCTGTCTCCACCGATCAACTCTCTTTCGTGGTTCCCATCCGATACGCGCCGTCGCGTCCTTGACTTGGCGCGCGGCGGTGGATCAACTCGCCGTGAGGGGGCGCACATGGAACGGCGAACATTTCTCCTTCTTGCGGGGGCAAGCGCGCTTGCTGCGCCGGCTTGGGCCGCCGACCCCGCGCCGGCCGACGTCGTCGCCGCCGTCTATCGCATCTATGCGGGACCGAAGGGCGACTACAGCAGCATCTCGTTCGACGATCCGAGGATCGTCGCCTTCTTTACGAGATCGCTGCGCGCGGCGATGAAGGCGATGTATGCGCGCTCCAAGAAGACCGACGAGCCAATCCTCGATTTCGATCCCGTCACCGACTCGCAGGACCCGATGGTCGAGCGCCTGTCGATCGCGGCCGAAAGCGACGGCGTTGTCGCCGCGACCTTCTATAGCCGAGCGGAGAAGCGCGTCGTGCGCTACGTCTTCAAGCGCGAAAACGGCGCCTGGCGGATCGACGATGTGAGCGGCGGCGAAGGGGATGGGAAATGGGACCTGCGCCAGATCATCAAGCCGGGCGCGAAGTAGGCCGAGCGGATCGGGGTAGACGTGGACGCTTCGGCGTGGCAAGAGACTTCGTCATGACCGTCGTACGCGCTCGCTCCTCGCTTATTATTCTCGCCATTCGACCTTTGGCGGGATAGCGCGCGTTCAAACGTCTGGAGCCGCAACCCGCCCCGAGAGGCGGGTTTTTTGTTGCCGTCTCTTGGGTCTATCCTCAAGGAGACCCCATATGCCGCCGCCACCTTTCTGAGCCCGCCGAGACCGCCCCAAGGGGGCGCCTTTCTCGACGCCGATTAGCCAAAGACCGCGATTCCCGGCCCCGCGATCCCTCTTTTTTCTTTCGCGCAAAGGGCATAGAACGCGAACCGACAGATGAACCAAATGCGCCCGGAAGGCGCTGGAGCAAGACATGGGCAAGCCGCGCACGCTTTATGACAAGATCTGGGACGACCACGTCATCGAGACCGAAGCCGAGGGCTCGTCGCTCCTCTACATCGACCGCCATCTCGTCCACGAGGTGACCAGCCCGCAGGCCTTCGAGGGCTTGCGCATTTCCGGCCGCAAGGTGCGCGCTCCGGAAAAGACGCTGGCTGTGGTCGATCACAACATCCAAACCACCGACCGCCGCGGCGGCATCACCGATGTCGAGAGCCGCGTGCAGGTCGAGCAGCTCGCCCAGAACGCGCGCGACTTCGGCATTGAATATTACAACGAATTCGACCGCCGGCAGGGCATCGTCCACATCATCGGCCCTGAGCAGGGCTTCACGCTGCCGGGCACGACGATCGTCTGCGGCGACAGCCACACCTCGACGCACGGCGCTTTCGGCGCCCTCGCGCACGGCATCGGCACATCAGAGGTCGAGCACGTCCTCGCGACGCAGACGCTCATCCAGGCGAAGGCCAAGAACATGCGCGTCACTGTCGACGGCGCGCTGGGCGAAGGCGTCACCGCCAAGGACATCATCCTCGCCATCATCGGCGAGATCGGCACGGCGGGCGGCACCGGCCATGTGCTCGAATACGCCGGCGAAGCGATCCGCGCTTTGTCGATGGAAGGCCGCATGACCATCTGCAACATGTCGATCGAGGGCGGCGCGCGCGCTGGCATGGTCGCGCCGGACGAGAAGACCTACGCTTTCCTTAAAGACCGGCCCAAGACGCCCAAGGGCGACCTCTGGGATCAAGCGCGCCGTTATTGGGACACGCTGGTCACCGACGAAGGCGCCCATTTCGACGTCGAGGTGCGCCTCGACGCCGCGAAGCTGCCGCCCATCGTCTCCTGGGGCACCAGCCCGCAGGACGTCGTCTCGGTCGGCGGCGCCGTGCCGCGCATCGAGGATGGCGCGAGCGAGCAAAAGCGCGCCTCGATCAAGCGCGCGCTGGAGTACATGGGCCTCCACGGCGGCGAGAAGATCACCGACATCGCGATCGACCGGGTCTTCATCGGCTCCTGCACCAACGGCCGCATCGAGGATCTGCGTGCGGCGTCGAAGATCGTCGCAGGCCGCAAGGTCGCCGAGCGCGTCAACGCCATGGTGGTGCCGGGCTCCGGCCTGGTGAAAGAGCAGGCCGAAGCCGAGGGGCTCGACAAGATCTTCATTGCCGCCGGCTTCGAATGGCGAGAGCCGGGTTGCTCGATGTGCCTGGCGATGAACCCCGACAAGCTTTCGCCCGGCGAGCGTTGCGCTTCGACTTCTAACCGCAACTTCGAGGGCCGCCAAGGCTACAAGGGCCGCACGCACCTCGTCTCTCCGGTCATGGCCGCCGCCGCGGCGATCGCCGGCCGCTTCGTCGATATTCGCGAATGGCGGTAGCGAAAGGCGCATGCGCTTGGCCACGAAGCCAATCCCGTCATGGCCGGGCCCGTCCTGGACAAGCCCGGCCATGACGTCGCCAGGGCTATTCGGGCAGTTTTTGCGTCGTCCAAGGCCATGAAAGTCGGCGATCTCACCATTGACGAGGGCGAGATCGTCGAAAGCTTCGTTCGCTCGTCGGGTCCCGGCGGGCAGAACGTCAACAAGGTGGCGAGCGCGGTCGAACTGCGGTTTGACGCGCGCCGCTCCCCGAGCCTGCCGAACGACGTCGCGATCAAACTCCTGAAGCTGGCCGGCGCGCGCGCCACCCAGGATGGCGTCATCGTCATTTTCGCCCAGCGTTTCTCCAGCCAGCCGCGTAACCGCGAAGACGCTCGCGAACGGCTCGCTGAATTGCTTGTGAAGGCGCAGGAGCGCGAGAAGCCGCGCCGCGCGACGAAGCCGACGCGCGCCGCGAAGACAAGAAGGCTGGATGAAAAGAGCCGACGCGGCGCGGTGAAGGCGCTGCGCGGAAAGGCGGCGGCGGATTAGCCGCAGGCGACCGCCTTTCATCGGCCGTCTTGGCCGGGCTCGCCCCGGCCATCCACGCGGCGCCGCTTGCTCGGCGGCGCCTAGGGCGCCTTGCTTTTTGGTTGACGCACACAGCTTGTCACCCCCGCGCAAAGCGGGGGTCCAGATCGCCGCCCCAGGCCTTCGCCCTTGACTCCTGGATGCCCGCTTTCGCGGGCATGATAAGTGGACTCCGGAGAGGCTGCTGCTACCAAAATGCAGAAGGCTCTCTAGGCGTTGACTTGGTCGCCGTAATAAATCATGAGCCGCTGGCGCAACGGCATGACGTGGATGGCCGGGACAAGCCCGGCCAGGACGGACGGTGACGGTGGAAGCGGCGCTGCCGCCTCAGTCCTTGCCCAGCCGCTTCAGCCACGCCTTCGCCTGCTTCCTAACATTGGCCGGCGCGGTGCCGCCGTAGGAGGTGCGGCTCTTCACCGAGCGCTCGACGCCGAGCACGTCGAACACCTCTCCGGTGATGCGCGGCTCGACGCTCTGCATCTCCTCGAGCTTCAGCTTTTCCAGCGCGGCGCCGCGTCCAGCGGCGATCGCGACGATGCGGCCGGTGACGTGGTGCGCCTCGCGGAACGGCATCTTCAGCGTCCGCACCAGCCAATCCGCGAGATCGGTCGCGGTGGAATAGCCGGAGCCGGCCGCCGCCTTCATGCGCTTGGCGTCAGGCGTCAGGTCCCGCACCATGCCGGTCATCGCCGCTACGCACAGCGAGAGCGTCTGCAAGGCGTCGAACACGCCTTCCTTGTCCTCCTGCATGTCCTTGGAATAGGCCAGCGGCAGGCCCTTCATGACAGTCAGCAGGCCGACGAGCGAGCCGACGACGCGGCCCGTCTTGCCGCGCACCAATTCGGCGGCATCCGGATTACGCTTCTGCGGCATGATGGACGAGCCGGTGGAAAAGGCGTCGGACAGTTTTACGAAGCCGAACTGCGGCGTGGTCCAGAGAACGATTTCTTCCGCGAAGCGCGAGAGATGCGTCGCACAAATCGCCGCCGCGCTCAGCGTCTCGAGCGCGAAGTCGCGATCGGCGACGCTGTCGAGCGAGTTCGCGGTCGGTCGGTCGAAGCCGAGCGCCTTGGCGGTGCTTTCGCGATCGATCGGGAACGAAGTCCCGGCAAGCGCCGCGGCGCCGAGCGGGCATTCGTTGAGGCGCTTGCGCGCATCCGTCAGTCGGCCGCGATCGCGGCCGAGCATCTCGACATAGGCGAGCAGGTGATGGCCGAAGGTTACCGGCTGCGCCGATTGCAGATGGGTGAAGCCGGGCATCACCATGTCGGCGGCGTCGAGCGCGCGCTCGGCGAGTGCGCGTTGCAATTCGGCCATCTGGCCGTCGAGCGCGTCGATCGTGTCGCGCACCCAGAGGCGGAAATCAACCGCGACCTGGTCGTTGCGCGAGCGAGCGGTGTGCAGGCGGCCGGCCGTCGGGCCGACGATGTCGGCGAGCCGCTGCTCGACGTTCATGTGGATGTCTTCGAGGGCGCGTGAGAAGGCGAAAGCGCCCGCCTCGATTTCGCCCTTGACTTGCGCCAGACCTGCGGCGATTGCCTCGGCGTCGGCCGGGGTGACGACGCCCTGGGCTGCGAGCATGGCGACGTGGGCCTGAGAACCCGCGATGTCCTGCATGGCGAGCTTGCGGTCGAAGTCGATCGAGGCGTTGATTTCCTCCATGATTTCCGCCGGCCCAATGGCGAACCGGCCGCCCCACATCTTGTTGCTCATGTCTCAAAAGGCCTTCGAACGATGAGGGAAAACGACAAGCGGAGCCGCCGGCTCAAAATTGGGGGCGGCGCCGTCGCTCTGGCCGCGTTGGCGGCGGCGGCCGTCCTATACGGGAAAGCGCCGGGCCCCGGCAAGGTCGCGGGGAATTGCCCGGCCGCTTCGGCCGAGCGCAGCGCCCGCCTCGCGCCGCTCGCGCATGGCGAGATCGCCGCGCTCGGGGTCGACAAGAACCCAAAGCGGGCGACGCCGGTGAGCTTCAACGGGGCTGACGGGCGCAAGCTGACGCTCGACGATTTCCGCGGCAAAGCGCTCGTCCTCAATCTCTGGGCGACTTGGTGCGTGCCGTGCCGCGCCGAAATGCCGGCGCTGGACCGCTTGCAGGCGAAGGCCGGATCGCCCGACTTCGAAGTCGTGGCGGTGAACGTCGACACCGCGCGGCTCGATCGTCCCAAGGCCTTCCTCGACCAGATCGGCGTCAAGTCGCTGACCCGCTACGCCGATCCGTCGGGCGACGCCTTCGAGACCCTGCGCCTCGCCGGCAAGGCGCTCGGCCTGCCGACGAGCCTCTTGATCGACAAGGACGGCTGCGAACTCGGCGTCGTCGCCGGCCCGCTCGATTGGGCGGCCGACGACGCGCTCAAGGTGGTCGACGCGTTGAAGGGGAGTTGAGGCGGGAGTCCGACCGATCAACGCGCCTGAGATCGTGCGCCGGGGACAAACGTCTCGCCATCTCGATCGGTGTTTTCCCTTCTTGCCGGCGGCGCGGAATCGCCACGGGCCTTATGAGCCGTTTCGCCAAGGGTGATCTCGCCGCTCTCGAGAATCCTATGCAACGGAGCGGGTCGGCCGAAAAAATAGCCTTGGGCTTCGTCGCATCCTTCTTGCGCCAGGAGGTTGAGCTGTTCCTGCGTCTCGATCCCTTCGGCCAGGACAGTCACCTCGAGGCTCTTTCCGAGCGCCAATACGGCGCGGACGATCGCCATCGACTGCGGTGAAGAGTCGACTTGCTGCATGAAGGAGCGATCGAGCTTGATTTTGTCGAAGGCGAATGAGCGGAGGATGTCGAGCGAGGAATAGCCGGTGCCGAAGTCGTCGAGCGCGATGCTGACGCCGAGCGCCCTGATTTGCCGCAGCGCGGTGAGCGAACGCTCGCGATCCTCGAAGATCGCGGACTCGGTGAGCTCCAGCTCCAAACGCTTCGGCGACAAGCCCGATTTCGCGAGCGCCTCCAGAACCAGGCGCGGCAGATCGGGCTGCGCCAATTGGAGCGGCGAGAGATTGATGGCGACCTTGTAGGGCGGATCCCAGTGCGCCACTTCGCAGCAGGCTGTGTTCAGCACCCATTCCCCGATCGACAGGATGAGGCCGTTCTCTTCCGCCAGCGGGATGAAGTCCGAGGGGGGAATGAAACCGCCCACCGGGTGATTCCAGCGGAGCAGGGCCTCGTAACCGCAGATCTCGCCGGTCGTGATCGAAGTCTGGACTTGATAGTAGACCTCGAGCTGGTTGTGCTTGATCGCGTCGCGCAAGTCCCTGGCCAGACCGCGCCGGGCGCGAGCGGCCTCGTCCATCGAGGACTCGTAGAAGCAGGTCGTTAGCGCCACGCTGGCCTTGGCGCGGTACATTGCGAGATCCGCGTTGCCGATCAGCGCTTCTTTGGACGTCGCATCGTCTGGATAGATCGCGACGCCGATGCTTCCGCCCGCGGTCAGCTCGAAATCTTCGATGAGCGCCGGCGTCGCCAGCGCGGCTTCGAGGCGCGAGAGGAAGTCGTCGAGATTCGCGCGTTCGTCGAGGCGCTTGATCGCCGTGAACTCGTCGCCGCCGACGCGGGCGACAAACTCCCCGGCCTGCAGCAAGCCGGCGAGGCGCTGGCTGAGCGTCTTCAGGACCTCGTCGCCGACGCTGTGCCCTCTGGTGTCGTTGATCTCCTTGAACCGGTTGAGATCAATCCCGATCAAAGCGACCTTGGCCCCGCTCTCGGCGGCGAGCTTGAGCTCAAAGTCGAGACGCATATTGAATTCCGTACGATTCGGAAGGCTGGTGAGGGGGTCCAATAACGCGAGCTTGCGCAGCTCCGAGTAGTTCTGCTCACGGACCTCGCCGTCGATGACGTAGCTCGAAACGCCTGCGCCGACGATAATCAACGCGACGCCGGCCACTGCCAGGGCGAGCGCATGCAACGCCGCCGGATTCGAGAAATCTCCCGTGACGGCGGCAGCCGCGACGTGAAAGGCGGCCATGCCGGTGAAATGCAAGCTGACGATCGAGACGACCAGCGCGCCGGTCGCGAGATGGAGGGCGCGCGACGAGCCGCGGCGAACCGCAAGGTGGAGAGCCAGCCCCGAAAACAAAACGGCGAGAACGATCGATGCCAAGAGGGTGCTGGAGCTCCACGACACAATGCCGGCCACGCGATAGGCCAGCATGCCCGTATAGTGCATAGCCGAGATCGCCAGTCCGACGATTGCGCCGCCGGTCGCCGCGGCGCATCGGCCAGACAGGGCTATGGCGACAAGAAAGCCGAGCGCCGAACCGACCATCGCAATCAGCAACGAGGCGACCGTCAGGATTGGGTCGACGTCAACAGGAACGCCGGGGTCGTAGCCGAGAACCGCGATAAAATGGGTGCACCAGATCGCCGCGCCAGCGCCCAGCGCGGCGAGAAAGAGCCACCCGAGGCGTTGGACGCCCCTCGTCTCGTGCGCCCGGTGAAACAGCCGAACGACGGCCCACGATCCTGCGACGCATACGACCGCAGCGACGAGGACCAGCCGGAGACTGTGCTGCTGCGTCACGCAGGCAAGAACCGCCATCATCGCGCAAGATCCCCTCGAGAAGCATTCGCCGCAGAGAGCGTGGCGTCATGCCGCGAAGCAGGCCCGGGGCAGACAAACCCTGAGCGTCACCCGATCATGCGTAGGCAGGATGTGTTAAGGCGATCTGTTCGATGCGGTAATTCCCCGAAATTTGTGCTGGAATATCCCCGCCCTTCGTGAGCGTTAGTTGATGGGGCCTAAACGCGACTACGATGATAATGCCCGCAATTCGCGCAGTTCGCTGTCCGCCGCGCTCCTAGGCCCGCGAACGGACGTGTAGGAACGGAAGTCGAGGCGGATGCCCCGTCGCCCGTCCTGGCCGGGCTTGTCCCGGCCATCCACGCCGCACCGCGCCCCGTGGGTCGCGGGTCCGTCGATGTTATGTCATGCGCGGACCGCCGAATGGCGTGACCTCTGTGACCAGTTGAACGCCTCAGATTGCCTCGTCGGAGAGCCGATTGAGCAAGCGGAGCCGCCTGGATGGCGGGACAAGCCCGGCGAAGACAGCGGTCCTTTTCTTTCTCGTCACGGCGAGGGCTTGCCCCCGGCCATCCGTCTGGTCGTTGCGCCCGGCGTCCGCGACAACGGAGGCGAAACAAAACGGGCGACCCGAAGGTCGCCCGTTTGCATACTTAAGTCTGCGGCTGCGGCGCGAGGCCTGGATCGGGGCCGAAGCTGCGCGGCTTGCCGGTCGCCGGCACCGCGGGGCGTGGCGGCGCGGGCGGTTCCTTATCGCCGGAATCCCGGATCGGACGGACGCCCTTGAGCAGCCCGACGATCTCTTCGCCGGTCAGCGTCTCGAACTCCATCAGCCCGTTGGCGAGCGTCTCGAGATCGTCGCGCCGCTCGGTGAGGATGCGCGTGGCGGTGTCGTGCGCCTCGTGGACGAGGCGGCGAACCTCCTCGTCGATCGTCTTGGCGGTCTCCTCGGAAATGTTCTGCTGGCGGCCCATCGAATAGCCGAGGAACACTTCCTCCTGATTCTCGCCGTACATGACGGTGCCGAGCTTCTCGGAAAAGCCGAGGCGCGTCACCATCGCACGGGCGATCTTGGTCACCTGCTGGATGTCGCCAGCGGCGCCGGAGGTCACCTTGTCCTTGCCGAACACGAGTTCTTCGGCGACGCGGCCGCCCATCGACATGGCGAGCAGCGAGACAAGCTGCTCGTAGCTCTGCGAGATCTGGTCGCGTTCGGGCAGCGATTGCACCATGCCCAGCGCGCGGCCGCGCGGAATGATGGTCGCCTTATGGATCGGCGTCGATGCAGGCATGCTGACCGAGACGAGCGCGTGGCCGGCCTCGTGATACGCGGTGAGGCGCTTCTCCTCGTCGGTCATCAGCAGCGTGCGCCGCTCGGCGCCCATCATGATCTTGTCGCGCGCGTCCTCGAACTCCTGGCGAGTGACGACGCGTTTGCCGCGCCGCGCTGCGAGGAGCGCGGATTCGTTGACGAGGTTCATCAGATCGGCGCCCGAGAAGCCGGGCGTGCCGCGCGCAACCGTCTTGAGATCGACGTCGGGCGCCAGCGGAACCTTGCGCACATGCACGCGCAGGATCTTCTCGCGGCCGATGAAGTCGGGGTTCGAGATCACGATCTGGCGGTCGAAGCGGCCGGGGCGCAGCAGCGCCGGGTCGAGCACGTCCGGGCGGTTGGTCGCGGCGATGATGATGATGCCTTCGTTCTGCTCGAAGCCGTCCATCTCGACCAGCAACTGGTTGAGCGTCTGCTCGCGCTCGTCGTTGCCGCCGCCCAGGCCCGCGCCGCGATGGCGGCCGACCGCGTCGATTTCGTCGATGAAGATGATGCAGGGGGCGTTCTTCTTGGCCTGCTCGAACATGTCGCGCACGCGGCTCGCGCCGACGCCGACGAACATTTCGACGAAGTCGGAGCCCGAGATGGTGAAGAAGGGAACGTTCGCCTCGCCCGCCACAGCGCGCGCCGTCAGCGTCTTGCCGGTGCCGGGGGGGCCGACCAGCAGGACGCCGCGCGGAATGCGGCCGCCGAGCTTCTGGAATTTCTGCGGGTCGCGCAGGAATTCGACGATCTCTTGCAGATCTTCCTTGGCCTCGTCGATGCCGGCGACGTCCTCGAAGGTGACGCGCCCCTGAGCCTCGTTGAGGAGCTTGGCCTTGGACTTGCCGAACCCCATCGCCTTGCCGGCGCCGCCCTGCATCTGGCGCGACATGTAGATCCACACGCCGAGGAACAGCAGCAGGGGAAGGCCGTTGATCAGCAGGGTGAGCAGCCAGGAATTGCCGTCCGATGGCGGCCGCGCGGTGATCGTCACGTCCTTCTTATAAAGGTTGTCGACCAGGCTGGGATCGTTCGGCGCATAAGTGACGAACGCCCGCCCATCCTTGTAGTGGCCGGAAATGTCCGAGCCGGCGATCGTGACGTCGCGGATATGACCCGCGTCCGCCTCGGTCAGCAACTGGCTGAACGTGATGTCGCTGCTCGGCGTCTTCTGCGCGGGGCTCTGGAACAGGGTGACCAGGGCGAGGACCAGCAGGAAGATGATCACCCAGAGGGCGAAATTACGAAAGTTTGGGTTCATCGCTTTCCCATCGACAGCAGCCCGGCCGGAAATGCCCGGCGCCGGCCCCAACTGTCCCATTCGTCATTTAAGCGCGCGTGGCACAATTGCCAAGTGAACGGGGTAGACTCCGAATTTTTATTGAAGAACGTCAAAGAAGGCTTTCTCGCGACATGGATAAAAATTACGGCCGGGGCGGGTCGTTTTGTCGCGGCGCGGAGGGGGATGGACACGGCCTTTCCATGCGTCGGCGGCCGCTTCGTCGCGAAGGTCAAATAGGCGCGAGCGGCGCTTCCCGCCCGTGGGAAATCCTTCCCGTTCGGGAATAAGCGGCGGCGCGCGCGAGTCTCCTCGTTCGATTGGCTGGGCGACGAGGAGAGGAAAAATGACGCGGCATGACAATGTGGACCGCCGGCAGGCGCTCGAATGCATGATCTGGGCCGGGACAGGCGTGCTCTGGACGCTCGCTGGCGGCGTCCCGAAATCGACCCTGCTCGGCTCGGCGCAGGCGGCCGAGGCAGAGGGCTTCAGCTTCATCCAGATCTCCGACAGCCACGTCGGCTTCGACAAGGCGGCCAACCCGAACGCGCTCGCCACGCTCGAGGAGGCGATCGGCAAGATCGCCGCCGCGCCCGGCAAGCCGGCCTTCATGATCCATACCGGGGACATCTCCCATCTCTCGAAGGCCAAGCAATTCGACGACGCCGATCAGGTGATCGGTCAGGCGAAGCTCGACGTTCACTATGTCCCAGGGGAGCACGACATCATCGACGAGGGGCAGGGCAGGGCCTATCTCGACCGTTACGGCAAGACCGCCAAAGGGGCGGGGTGGTACGCCTTCGATCAGGCCGGCGTCCATTTCATCGGCCTCGTCAACGTCGTCGACCTCAAGGCCGGCGGCATGGGCAATCTCGGCGCCGAGCAGCTCGCTTGGCTCGCGGCCGATCTCGCCGGCCGCAGCGCCTCGACGCCGATCGTCGTCTTCGCCCATATCCCGCTCTGGACGATTGCGCCCGCCTGGGGATGGGGGACGGAGGATTCCGCGCAAGCGCTGGCGCTGCTGGCGCGGTTCGGCTCGGTCACCGTGCTCAACGGCCACATCCATCAGCTGATGCAGAAGGTGGAGGGCAATGTGAGCTTTCACACCGCCCGTTCCACCGCCTTTCCGCAGCCTGCGCCGGGGACTGCCCCGGCCCCCGGGCCGATGGTCGTGCCAGCGGGAGAGCTACGAAAGCTGCTCGGCGTCAGGACCGTCGTCTATCGCCCGGGCGGCGCCGATCTCGCCGTCACCGACATCGCCCTCGAGTCGTGAGGTTACGCCATGATCATGCGATCCCTCGCGGCCGCCGCTCTCGTCGTGCTCGCGGGCGCCGCGGCCGGAGACGAGGCGAAAGTCGGCATCGACAATTTCGCCTTCACCCCCGCTGAGCTGACCGTCAAACCTGGGGCGACGGTGACGTTCGAAAACCACGACGACATTCCCCATCTCGTCGTCGCGGTCGACGGCAAATATCGCTCAAAGGCGCTCGACACCAACGACCGCTTCAGCATCACCTTCGACAAGCCGGGCGAGTACAGTTATTTCTGTGGCCTTCATCCGCATATGAAGGGCAAGATCATCGTCGCGCCATAAGGCCCACTCGGGAGCGCGCCGTGACGAGCGAACTGGCCAGAAGGCGTTTCGCCGCTGTGGTCGCGCCGCATCTCGACGACGCCTATGGGCTCGCCCGCTGGCTCACCGGCAGCGCGACGGACGCCGAGGACGTAGTGCAGGAGGCCTGCATTCGCGCCCTTGGCGCGCTCGACGGCGCCCCCGTCGAGCGCGCCAAGCCTTGGCTGCTGGCGATCGTGCGCAATGCGGCGTTCACTTGGCTCGCCAAGAACCGTCCTAAGGGCGTCATTCTGACTGACGACGCCGGCGCGCTCGAGGCGGCGGCCGCCAAGAACGCGCCGGATGCGCCCGATCCGGAAGCGGCGCTCATCGCGGCGGCGGACGAGAAGGCGCTCGAAGCGGCGATCGGCGCGCTGCCGCATCTTTTTCGCGAGGTTGTCGTGATGCGCGACATCAATGGGTTGAGCTATCGAGAGATCGCGGCGGCGATCGGCGCGCCGATCGGCACTGTGATGTCGCGGCTGGCGCGCGGGCGCGCCGTCCTTGTCGCGAGCCTCGGAGCGGCGCGATGAGCGATCGGCGCGACGATCTCTTGCTCCAGGCGGCCGTCGACGGCGAACTCGACGCGGCGGCGATGATCGAATTCGAAGCGCGGCTGGCGGCGGATCCGGCGTTCGCCGCGGAACACGCCCGGCTCGTCGCGCTGCGCGAGGCGATCGCCAAGCGCGCGCCGCGACCCAGAGCGTCCGACGCCTTGCGCGGGCGGGTGCTTGCCATGGCGGAGGTCGCGGAGCCGCTGAAGCCTGCGCGCCCGGCATGGCGCTTGACTCCGCAATATAGCGCGCTCGCCGCCTCGCTTCTGCTCGGGGTCGTTCTCGGCGCCGGCGGAGCTGGCTTCCTCGCGAGGCCGAGCGACGATCCGATCGAGCGCGCGCTCGTCGCCGGCTACGTGCGCGGTCGGCTCGTCGGCCAACCCGTCGATGTCGCCTCCTCGGACCGGCATACCGTCAAGCCGTGGTTCGCCGCCAAGTTGCCTGCCGCGACGACGGTGCTCGATCTCAAGGCCGACGGCTTCCCGCTGGTCGGCGGCCGAGTCGACGTGGTCGGCTCAACGCCCGTTCCAACGCTCGTCTACCAGCGGCGCGAACATCAGATCGCCTTGAGCGAAATCCAGGAATCAGACGGGATCACGAGCGCGCCACGCGCCACGACGCGCGACGGCTATGCGGTGCTCGAATGGAGCGACCGCGGCCGACGCTATGTCGCGGTCTCCGATCTGCCGCCCGCCGAGGTCGAGGCTTTCGCCGCGGCGTTTCGCCGCGCCGCCGCCGCCGAACGCGAAGAGCCGCCGCCGGCGAAGCCGTGAGCAGCGCGGTCGCTTGTCCAAGCCATCCATGCGGCGCCGAGCTCCCGTCGTTGGCCGCGTCGGCTCGGGGTGGATGCCCGGCACAGGACTGCACAGGACAGGGCATGAAACGTGGCCTTCGGGAAGGTTCCTTCCCGGGAACTTCGACGTCCTGGCCGGGCTTGTCCCGGTCATCCAGGCGGCGCCGCGGCGCCAACTCTCCCACGTTGGACGCGGCGACTCGGCGTGGATGCCCGGCACAGGACAGGGCATGAAGCGCCTTCCCGGCCACGACAACGGTGCGCCGAGAAAGTTTTAAAGCTCCCGCAGGAAGACCGCCGGCTTCTGTCCGAGGATGCGCCATGCGCCGATCATACCGAGCGCGACGGTAAGCGCGAGGCCGGCGAAGGCGGCGGCCAGCGAGGGGCCGACGGCGAAAGTGAAGTCGAAGCCCATCACGTCGACCACGATGACATAAGCCGCCGCGGCGCCGGCGGCGACGCCGAAAGCCGCCGTCGCGGTCCCAAGCAGCACATATTCGAGCAGAAAGGTCGCAACGAGCCTGCGGCGCGTCGCGCCGAGGATCTTCAGGATCACCGCATCGACGATGCGCGCGCGCTGGCTGGCCGCGAGCGCGCCCGCCAGCACCAGCACCGAGGAGGCGAGCGCGATGCCCGAGGCCGAGCGGATCGCCAGCGCGAGCTTGGCGGTCAACGCCTCGATCGCGCCGAGCGCGTCCTTGACGCGCACCGCAGAAACGGCGGGAAATTCGCGCGCGCAGTCCTTCATCACCGCGTTTTCGACGCCAGGGCCTGCGTCGGGCGGCAGCGCCGCCGTGACGAGCTCGGTATAAGGCGCGCCCTTGAACGTGTTGGGCGAAAAGACGAACACGAAGTTAATGGCGAAGGTGCGCCAATTCACGCGGCGCAGATTGGCGATCGTCGCAGTGACGTTGCGGCCGAGCACGTTGAGGGTGACGGCGTCGCCGACTTTGAGCCCAAGCCCCTCGGCGACGCCCGCTTCGAGCGAGACCAGCGGCGGGCCTTGATAATCGGCGTCCCACCAGTGGCCTGCGACCACGTTCGAGCCTTCGGGAGGCGTGGTCGCGAAGGTGACGCCGCGATCGCCCTGCAGCACCCAGGCGACGCTGTCCTTGGCCTTGACGTTCTCCGCCAAGACGTCGCCAATCTTGACGATCCGGCCGCGCATCATCGGCGCTTCGACGACTTTGGCCTGCGGCGCCTCCAGATTGAGGAAGCGGCGAAACGCGTCGATGTCGCCCTTGGGGACGTCGAGGAAATAGAAGGTCGGCGTCTCGCCCGGCGTCGTATGCTGCAATTGTCCGCGAAGGTTGGAATCGACCAGCGTCAGCGCGACCAGCACCGCAAGGCCGAGGCCGAGCGACAGCACGACGGAGGGCGTCAGGGCGCCTGGCCGGTGGAGATTGGCGATCGCCATGCGCCAGACGACGGAGCGTGCGCGCGGCGCGCGGCGCGCCATGGTCATGGCCGCCGCGGCGACCAGCCGCAGCGCCGTAAGCGCGAGCGCCGTCGCGACGACGACGACGATCGCGACGATGCGCTGCGGACTAGCGACGATCGCCGTTCCGCCGAGCGCGGCCGCGCCGAGCGCCGCTGCGGCGAAGTAACGTGGGCGAGGGCGCGCCGGGCCGCCTTCGACGAGCGCTCGGAACAATTGCGAGACCGGCAGGTCGTGCGCGCGCCCGAGCGGCGCGACGGCGAAAGTGAAGGCGGTCAGCAGGCCGTAGAGCGCGCCGAGCGCGAGCTCGCGCGGATAGAGCCCCGGGGCGAGCGGCAGCGGCAGAACGGCGGAAAAGAGCCAGTTGACGGCGAACGGCGTCGCGGCGCCGAGCGCGAGACCGGCCGCGACGCCGATCAACGCCACGGCGAGGAACTCCGCGAGGGCGAGGCCGACCACGGCGCCGCCGCTCGCGCCGAGCGCTTTGAGAATGGCGAGCGTCGCGCGCTTGCGCTCGACGAAGCCGTGCGCCGCATTGGCGACGCCGACGCCGCCAACGACGAGCGAGATGAGGCCGACCAGCGCGAGATATTCGCCGAAACGTTCGAGGTCGCGCGAAAAGTCCGGTGAGACGTTGGCGCGTGTACGCGCCTCCCAGCCGGCGTCGGGAAACGCCGCCTTTGCCTCGGCGACCAGCCCGTCGACGGCCGCGCCGCTGGGCGGCGGGCCGCCCGGATCGAGGATGACGCGGGTCGTCCAGCGGATCAGCGCGCCCGGCTGGATCAGGCCGCTGGCCCGCAGCGCATCCTGCGCAATGAGCGCGCGCGGGCCGAGGCCGATGCCGGTGGCGAGCCTGTCCGGCTCGGAGAGCAGCGTCGTCCGGATCTCGAAGCGGGCGGCGCCGATCGTGAATACGTCGCCGATCTTGAGGCCGAGCCGATCGAGCAGCGGTTGCTCGACCGCCGCTCCGTAGAGTTCGCCGCGCCGCGCCAGCGCCGCCGCCGGCGTCATCGCGGGCGAAAATTCCGCGTGGCCCAATCGCGGCCACGAGTCTTCGACCGCCTTGACCTCGACCAGCGTCGCATCGCCCGCTTGATTGCGCGCCATCGCCCGCAATGTCGCGATTGTCGAGAGTTCGCCGCGCGCGGCGAGGAAAGCGCGCTCGCCGGGAGTAAGCTCGCGGTGGATGACCGAGAAGGAGGCATCGCCGCCGATGATCGTGCGCCCGTCGCGCGCAAGGCCGTCGTCGAGCGAGCGCGCCAACGAATTGACCGCGACGATCGCCGCGACTCCCAGCGCGATGCAAACGAGAAAGATGCGCAGACCCGCAAGGCCGCCGCGGAGATCCCGCAATGCGAAGCGCGCCAGCGTAACGAACGCCAGGCGTTGCGCCGGGCGACGCGCCGGCTGCGAGGCGATCGCGGTCATGCCGCCGCCGAGGCGAGCGGCTCGAGAACGCCCGAGCGCATGCGCAACGTCCGGTCGCACCGCGCCGCGAGCGCTTGATCATGCGTGACGAGAACGAGCGTGGCGCCCCGGCGCGACGGCGCGTCGAAGAGGAGATTGATGATCGTCCGTCCGGTCTCCTCGTCGAGGTTGCCAGTCGGTTCGTCCGCGATAAGGAGCGACGGCTGCGGGGCGAGGGCGCGCGCAAGGGCGACCCGCTGCTGTTCGCCGCCGGAGAGCTGCGCGGGGTAGTGGCTTTTGCGCCCGACGAGCCCGACGAGCGCAAGTTCCGCCTCGGCGCGCGGGAAGGCGTCCGCCGCGCCGGCGAGTTCGAGCGGCGCGGCGACGTTTTCGAGCGCCGTCATGGTGGGTATCAGGTGGAACGATTGGAACACGATTCCGATCCGCTCGCCGCGAAACCGGGCGAGCGCGTCTTCCCCCATCGCCTCGATGGCGACGCCGTCGACGCGCACCGAGCCGCCGTCCGGCCGCTCGAGGCCCGCCATCGTCATCAGCAGCGTCGATTTCCCCGACCCTGACGCGCCGACGAGGCCGATCGCCTCGCCGCGAGCGATTGTCAGGCTGATTTTTCGCAATATATGCACCCTGGCTGCGCCTTCGCCGAGACTCAAGTCGACGTCGCGCAATTCGATCGCAGGATTCGCCATCGTGAAGATATTCCTCCGGCCAGAGTCTCCGTCATATGGGCATTTTCTGAGCCGCGTCCAGGCGATGGCCCTTGCGCTGCTGGTCGCGCTTGCCCTCGCGCCAGCCGCGCAGGCGCGGACGTTGCGGATCGTCGCGCTCGGCGACAGCCTCACCGCGGGGTTCGGACTACCGCCCGGCCAGGGGTTTCCTGACGCCCTGCAGCGGGCGCTGAAAGCGAAGGGATTCGATGTCGAGGTCGCCAACGCCGGCGTTTCCGGCGACACGGCGGCGGGCGGCCTTGCTCGATTCGATTGGAGCGTCCCCGAGGGGACCGATGCGCTGATCGTCGAACTCGGCGCCAACGACATGCTGCGCGGCGCCGACCCAGGCGAGACGGAAAAGACGCTTGCCCAGATCCTGGAAAAGGCGCGCGCCCGGCATATCCCGACGCTGCTGGCTGGGATGCGCGCCGCGCCCAACCTCGGGTCCGACTACCAGCGGCGGTTCGACGCCATCTACCCGGATCTCGCCAAGCGCTACGGCGTCACGCTCTACCCGTTCTTCCTCGCCGGGATCGCGGGCGATCCGAAGCTCAATCAGCCGGACGGGTTGCATCCGACGCGCGAAGGGGTGGACCGGATCGTCGCGACCATGCTGCCGACGGTCGAGGGCTTTTTGGGCAAGATCACGCCATAGCGAGCAAAAATTCTAGGCCTGCGCCGATTTTCCATTCGGCGGCGTGGCTTTACGCGCCCTTGCGGCTTTGAGAGACTTTGCTCTAGCAGTGTCGCCCGAGCGGCCCCGGGCGGATCGACGGGCCGGGGGAGTCGCTGTCCATGTCCGTGCCGCGCCATATCCTGACTTTGTCCTGCGCCAACCGGCCCGGAATCGTCGCCAAGGTCTCGGCGGCGCTGTTCGAGGGCGGCTTCAACATTCTGGAAGCGCAACAGTTCGACGATACGGAAACCGGCAATTTCTTCATGCGCGTCGCCTTCAACGGCGCGACCGAGACGGCGGACGTCGCCAGCCTGCGGGCCGGTTTCTCCTCGCTCAGCGCCGCGCTGAACATGAAATGGTCGATCCGGGCGCAGGACGAGAAGAAGCGCGTTGCGCTGCTGGTCTCGCGCTTCGATCATTGCCTCGTCGATCTGCTCTACCGCTGGCGCAGCGGCGAACTGGCGATGGACGTCGTCGCCATCATCGCCAACTATCCCCGCGAGACCTACGACCACATCGATTTCGACGACATCCCCTTCCACTATCTGCCCGTCGACAAACAAACGAAGATGGAGCAGGAGGCCCAGGTCTGGGACGTCATCCGCTCCGCCAAGGCGGACGTCGTCGTGCTCGCCCGCTACATGCAGATCCTGTCCGACGGCTTCGCCGCCAAGCTGCAGGGCCGCTGCATCAACATCCATCATTCGTTCCTGCCCGGCTTCAAAGGCGCGCGCCCCTACCATCAGGCGCACGCGCGCGGCGTGAAGCTGATCGGCGCGACGGCGCATTTCGTCACCTCCGATCTCGACGAAGGGCCGATCATCGAGCAGGACGTCGAGCGCATCACCCATCACGACACCCCCGAGGATCTCGTGCGCAAGGGGCGCGACATCGAGCGCCGCGTCCTCTCCCGCGCGCTCGCCTATCACCTCGAGGACCGCGTGCTGCTCAATGGCGGCAAGACTGTGGTGTTTTCGGGCTGAGCGCCCGCATCCCCGTGACATTGGGCCCAACTGCGCTATGTTAATGCGGATGCCGCGCGCGTATTTCGTGACGTAGGCCGTTCATTCCCAGGCTGCGCGCGAAACTCCGTCGGCGTCTGCACGCGGAGGAACGCCTATGACATCCGCTTTTCACGTCTATTTCGGACCGGAGGGGCTCGCGGCGCGGCCCGAGCTTCGCAAGATCGGCCCGCGCGATTGCTTCGCCGCGCTGGCCGAGGGCGTCGACGATTTTCGCGCCATGCCTTCGCATCTGGCCTTTCTCGGCGCGTTCTACGTGTTTGGCGGGATCGTCCTGACCTATCTCGGCTCGTTCGCCAACCTGCTGCAACTCGTGTTCCCGGTCGCCGCTGGCTTCGCCATCGTCGGACCCTTCCTCGCCATCGGCCTCTACCAGATGAGCCGCCGGCGCGAAGCCGGGTTGAACGCGGACTGGCGCGACGCCTTCGCCGTCCTCAGATCGCCCGCGCTGCCGGCGATCGCCGTGCTCGGCCTCGTACTGGCGGCGATCTTCGCCGTCTGGATCGCCGCCGCCGAGGGCCTCTATGTCTGGCTCTACGGCCCGGATCCGCCCACCTCGGCCACGGACTTCCTCGGCGATGTCCTCACGACCTCGCGCGGTTGGGGGCTGATCCTCGTCGGCGGCTTCGTCGGCTTCTGCTTCGCCGTGCTGGCGCTGTGCATCAGCGTCGTCTCGTTCCCGCTCCTGCTCGATCGCGACGTCGGGCTGGTGCCGGCGATCGGCGCCTCGCTGCGCACCGCATGGGAGAACCCCGGCGCCATCGCCATGTGGGGCGTCATCGTCGCGGCGGGGCTCATCCTCGGATCGCTGCCGCTGTTTGTCGGCCTCGCGGTCGTAATGCCCATTCTCGGCCATGCGACCTGGCGCTTCTATCGCCGGGCGATCGTCCGGGATCCCGCGCACGAACGCCCCGAGGAGTTGCCGAGCGGGTTGGGCAGGCCGCCGCGGTACCACGCCAGCGCGCACTCGTTCCTTTTCCCGTGGCCGGACAACGAATCGGGAGACACGGGCCCGCGGCAATGAGGGCGTCGGCGGCTACAGCAGGCGCCACAGGTTCCTGACCCAACGGACGAGCGCGTTCGACGCCTCGACCGCGGGCCGGTTTGGCAGCGCGACCGGCGGCTCGGCGCGCGTCGCGCAATCCCGCGAGAGCGTCGACATCGCGATTTCGCCGTCCGTGAAATAGGGATCCCCGCCGCCGTTGCGGGCGAGCACGGTCGGGCCGACGCCGCTCACCGAATAGGTGGTGCGGACGACGCCGGCGGCTGCGAGGTCGGCGGCGAGGCGGTCGCGTTCCGCGTCGATGTCGGGGGCGATATGATGCGTCACCTGGCCAGTGAAATGGCTGACGCCGACGCTTCGATCGAAGGTCGCCGCGCCGAGCCAGACCGGTTCGCCCTCGTCGCCGGAGGCAAGAACTTGCCACAACCGCACGTGATGGCGCGTGCTCGGGCTGGCGCCGGAGGCTTTCTGGAAGGCGAGATCCTGCCGGCGCCCGGCGTAGTAGAGATCGCTGACCGGGGCGGTCGGATAGGCGCGCCGCAGCAGCACGCTGCTGGCGATCTCGGCGCTGGAACGCCAGGTCACGGCGTCGGCCGGCCGCCATCCGGCCGCCCGCATGGCGCAAATCACGTCGTCGCGCCGGCCGACGAGGCCAATGTTGAGCGCGTCGCCGGGAATGCCGAGCGCGGTATGGGTGATCATCGGCTTATCTGCCAGCCCCGCTTGGCGCTCGTAGTGGCGCCAGTACGTCGGCGCGATCTCATAGGCGAGCGAGAGATAAAGCGCCGCGACGATCGCGGCGGCGCCGGCGATGCGGCGTCCCCAGACGCGAAAAGGGCTTGGCGACATAGGTCGTGATTTTGCGGAGGCGTTCGCCTAAAAGCAATCCGCTCGGCTCGCCGTTCTGGCGGCCGGGCCTAGCTCCAATTCGCTTCGCCGCCATGTCGTTTTTTCGCCTCTACGGGCGCGTTCTCACTCAATTGCGCCCGGTCAAGGCGACGGCGACGATGCTCGTCGTCGCCAATCTCGCGCTGGCTTCGGCCCAATTCGCAGAGCCTCTGCTCTACGGCCGGGTGATAGACCGCCTTTCGACGGCGCAGCAGTCGGGCCTCGCGGCGACCTGGGGCGACGTCGCGCCCTTGCTCGCGGCCTGGACCGGGTTTGCGGTCTTCTCGATCGTCGCCGGCATCCTGGTCGCGCTGCACGCCGATCGGCTCGTCCATAGCCGGCGGGTCGGCGTGATGGCCGCCTATTTCGAACATGTTCTGCATTTGCCGATGAGCTTCCACGCCAGCGCGCATTCGGGGCGGCTGCTCAAGATCATGATCGAGGGTTCGGCCGGAATGTTCGGCGTCTGGCTGGCGTTCTTTCGCGAGCACTGTGCGAGCTTGGTGTCGCTGTTCGTGCTGCTGCCGCTCACCCTGTTCAAGAATTGGCGATTGGGCGCGATTCTGATCGCGCGTGTGTTCGTCTTCGGGGCGGTGATGAATTTCGTCATCCGGCGCACCGAGACGATGCAGACCGCCGCCGACGAAGTCAGCGCCAATCTCGCCGAGCGGGTCTCGGACGTGCTCGGCAATATGCCGGTCGTGCAGAGCTTCGCCCGCGTCGAGGAGGAGACGCGAGAGATGCGCCGCATGACCGAGCGGCTTCTCAGCGCGCAATTTCCTGTTTTGACCTGGTGGGCGATCGCGAGCGTCGCGACACGCGCCAGCGCCACGCTCGCCCTGCTCGCCATCTTTCTTCTCGGCGTCTGGCTCCATATGCGCGGGATGACGAGCGTCGGCGAGATCGCGACCTTCATGGGGCTCGCGACGATGCTGATCGGACGGCTCGAGCAGATCGTCGGCTTCGTCAATTTTCTGTTCGGGCAGGCGCCCAAGCTCGCCCAGTTCTTCGAGGTCCTCGACACGTCCTCGAACGTCGTCGACCGGCCGGGCGCCGCGAAGGTCGCGCACTTTCAGGGTCATGTGCGGTTCGAGGATGTTTCGTTCGCCTACGACGCGCGGCGCGACGCCGTGCGCGGTCTCACGTTCGACGCGCCGCCCGGCACGACGCTCGCCCTGGTCGGGGCGACCGGCTCGGGCAAGTCGACGACGCTTGCGCTGCTGCACCGCGTCTATGACCCGACGCGTGGCCGCATCACCGTCGACGGGCGCGACATTCGTGAACTGACCCTCGCGTCGCTTCGCGGCGCGATCGGCGTCGTGTTTCAGGAGCCGTTCATTTTCGCCCGCTCGATCGAGGAGAATTTGCGCATAGGCAAGCCGGACGCGAACATGAGCGAGATCGCCGAGGCGCTCCGCCGCGCCCAGGCGAGCGACTTCGTCAGCGAGCAGCCGCGCGGTCTCGAGACCGTCATCGGCGAGCATGGCCGCAACCTCTCCGGCGGCGAGCGCCAGCGCCTCGCCATCGCCCGCGCGCTGCTCAAGGACCCGCCGATCATGATCCTCGACGAGGCGACGAGCGCCCTCGACGCCGCGACCGAGCGCCAGTTGCAGGGCGCGCTCGACGAGGCGACACGCGGTCGCACCACCTTTGTCATCGCGCATCGCCTCTCCACCATCCGCAGGGCGGATCGCATTCTCGTGTTCGACAGGGGCGAGGTCGTCGAAAGCGGGACCTTCGATTCGCTCGTCGCCGAGGGCGGCGTCTTCGCGCGGCTCGCTCGGGCGCAGTTCATGCATGGCGAAAGCGAGTTGGCCGCGCCGTAACAATCGGCCGCGCTCAGGCGAAGGGGAGGGGCGGCGTTTTCACCCGAGGGATGGCCTGATAGAGTGGCGGCGGCTGCCGAGGCTCCCCATATGCTGCGGCGAACCCTCCTCGAAAGCGACGGCGCCGGCCGCCCTGCAAACGAACCGCCTGGCGCGAAGGAGACCCTATGAAACAGAACACTTATCCCGTGACGCACACCGAGGCCGAGTGGCGCGCGCTGCTGACGCCGGAACAATATTCGATCATGCGCGAGCATGGCACTGAACGCGCCGGAAGCTGCGCGCTCAACTACGAAAAGCGGGCCGGCGTCTTTTCCTGCGCCGGCTGCGGTCAGCCGCTGTTCCAATCGGCGACCAAGTTCGAGAGCGGCACCGGCTGGCCGAGCTTCAACGATCCGGTGCCGGGTTCGGTGGAGACCACGGTCGACCGGAGTTGGGGAATGACGCGCACCGAAGTCCATTGCTCGCGCTGCGGTTCGCATCTCGGCCATGTCTTTCCCGACGGGCCGCCGCCGACCAACTTGCGCTATTGCATCAACGGCGTCGCGACGAACTTCACGCCGGCTTGAGCGCGTCTCATGAACGCGCCAATCTCGTTGGGCGAGTTTCACGCCTCGCCGCGGCCGAAAGACCATCCGCCCGTGCGCAGCGGGCGGATCGGCGTTTTGCTGGTCAATCTCGGCACGCCGGAGGGGACCGACTATTGGTCGATGCGCCGGTATCTCAAGGAGTTCCTGTCCGACCGGCGCGTCATCGAGACGCCGCGCTGGCTCTGGTGGCCGATCCTGAACCTCATCATCCTCACCAAGCGGCCGGGCGCGAAGGGCAAGGATTACGCATCGATCTGGAACAAGGAGCGCGACGAGAGCCCGCTCAAGACGATCACCCGCTCGCAAGCCGGTAAGCTCGCCGCGGCATTGTCGGGGACCCCCGGCGAGGGAAGGCTCGAGATCGATTGGGCGATGCGCTACGGCAAGCCGGCGATCGGCGAACGCCTCGCCGCGCTCCAGGCGAAGGGCTGCGACCGCATCCTGCTCGTGCCGCTCTATCCCCAATATTGCGCCGCGACGTCGGCGACCGTCTGCGACAAGGCGTTCGACGCGCTCAAGCTCATGCGCTGGCAGCCGACCTTGCGGGTCGCGGCGCCCTACTATGACGACCCGCTCTATATCGAGGCGCTCGCCCGTTCGACCCGAGCCGCGCTCGCCAAGCTCGATTTCGAGCCCGAACTGCTGCTCGCCTCGTTCCACGGGATTCCGCAGGAGTATTTCGACAAGGGCGACCCCTATTATTGCCACTGCGCCAAGACGACCCGCCTGCTGCGCCAAGCGCTGGGTTTGCCGGAGAACCGCCTGCGGATGACCTTCCAATCGCGCTTCGGGCGCGCGGAATGGATCAAGCCCTACACCGCGGATACGGTGAAAGAGCTGGCGGCTCAGGGCGTCAGGCGCCTCGCAGTGCTGACGCCGGGCTTCGTCGCCGACTGTCTTGAGACGCTCGAGGAAATCGGCGTCGAGAACGCGGGCTATTTCAAAGCGGCGGGCGGCGAGAAATTCGCCGCCATCCCCTGCCTCAACGACAGCGAGGAGGGCGTTCGCGTTCTGGAGACGCTGGCGCGGCGGGAACTGGCGGGGTGGGCTTGAGGCGCTAGAGCACGATGGAATCGGAGCGCCCTCGTCCGGCGCTTCGCGCCATCTTCTCTAGGCGAATGCGGCGCATTCGTCCGCTCCCGCAAGCGGGAGAAGGGATTAGCGGCAGTGCCGCTTTCAAAATCCCCTCACAGCGAGTTCAACCGGGATTGCGCGGCTTGGTACGCTGGCAGTCCGCAGCCTCTACCAAATTTGCTAGGACAGCCCTATATCCGGCGGGCCATTTCCGCCCGCCCTCTCCGCCGGGCCGCAGGAGAAACACGCCTCCATGACCGACGCCACCGCCGACAAGATCCCCGTCACCGTGCTGACCGGCTATCTCGGGGCCGGCAAGACGACCTTGCTCAACCGCATCCTCTCCGAGCCGCACGGGCGCAAATACGCCGTGATCGTCAACGAGTTCGGCGAAATCGGGATCGACAACGAACTCGTCGTCGGAGCCGACGAGGAAGTCTTCGAGATGAACAACGGCTGCATCTGCTGCACCGTGCGCGGCGACCTCATCCGCATCATTGAAGGCCTCATGCGGCGTAAGGGCCGTTTCGACGCGATCATCGTCGAGACCACCGGGCTCGCCGATCCTGCGCCGGTCGCGCAGACCTTCTTCGTCGACGAGGACGTGCGAGAAACGGCGCGGCTCGACGCGGTAGTGACGGTCGCCGACGCCAAATGGCTGGCGGCGCGGTTGCGCGATGCGCCCGAGGCGAAAAACCAGATCGCCTTCGCCGACGTCATCATCCTCAACAAGACCGATCTCGTCACGCCGAACGAATTGCGCGAGGTCGAGGCGCGCATCCGCGCGATCAACCCCTACGCTCGGCTCCATCCCGCGCAGAAGTGCAACGTCGCGATCAACGAGGTTCTGGAGCGCCGCGCGTTCGACCTCGACCGCATTCTCGATATCGAGCCGGAATTCCTCACCGCCGACGAGCACGATCATGATCACGACCATGAGCATGATCACGGCCACCACCACCACGGCGGCCTGAAGCACTATCACGACGAAGAGATGCAGTCGGTTTCGGCGCGGCTCGAAGGAGATGTCGATCCCGACAAGTTCATGCCCTGGATCAACCGGATCACCCAATTGCGCGGCGCCGACATCCTGCGTTGCAAGGGCATCGTCGCCTTCAAGGGCGATCCCAAGCGCTTCGTCTTCCAGGGCGTCCACATGATGCTGGACGGCGAGCCGCAGCGCGAATGGAAGACGAACGAAAAGCGCGAGTCCAAGGTCGTGTTCATCGGCCGCAATCTCGACGAAGACGAAATCCGCACCGGTTTCGCCGCCTGCGCCGCCTGACGCCTTAGCCGCGCTCGAATGGCGGCGCGGACTTCCTCAACTGTCGCGCGCGTCGGCGATTCGGCGCGCGCCAATTCCCGAGACCGACGATGGCTGAGCCAAGCTCTTCGCTGACCGCGCATGTGCGGCCCCTCGAGGCGGGCGCGCAGGTGGTGCGCGTCGCATTTCTCGCTGGCTCGCCGGCGCTGGCGCTCGCCGACGGCATTGTGCTGATCGGCGAGGGGGACGCGCAAAAGCGCGTCGCCGCCCACCCGGACGGCGCGATTTTGGTCGCCCGCGCCGAGGGCAGTCGTTTGGTCACCGGCGGCGACGACGGCCGCGTCGTGGCGACCAGCGCCGACGGGACGGTCAATGAGATCGCCGACGAAAAGGGCCGCTGGATCGACGCGCTGACGACGCGCGGCGAGGCTGTCGCCTGGGCCGCCGGACGGAACGTCAGCGCGCGCGACGAAGCCGGCGTGGTCAAGACCCTCACCGGGCCGACGACGGTGCGCGGCCTCGCCTTTCTGCCCAAGGGCTACCGGCTCGCGCTCGCGCACTACAACGGCGTGTCGCTGTGGTTCCCGAAGGCCGCCGCGGAGCCGACCGGGCTCGATTGGAAGGGATCGCACCTCGACGTGCTCGCGTCGCCCGACGGGCGCTTCGTCGTCACCTCGATGCAGGAGAATGCGCTGCACGGCTGGCGGCTCCAGGATTCGCGCAACATGCGGATGACTGGCTACCCCGGCAAGACGCGCTCGCTCTCCTGGTCGCACGACGGCAATTGGCTCGCCACATCGGGCGCGGACGCCTGCGTCGTCTGGCCGTTCAAGGACAAGGACGGCCCGATGGGCAAGCCGCCGCGCGAGTGCGGCGTCCGCTCGTCGCGCGTGACGCAGGTGGCGTTCCACCCGCGCGCGCTCGTCGTCGCCATCGGCTACGCCGACGGTCTGATCCTGCTCTGCCGCCTCGGCGATGCGGCCGAGATCCTCGTGCGCGCGCCCGGCGACGGCGCCGTCAGCGCGCTCTCATGGGACGCGAACGGTTCGCGTCTGGCGTTCGGCCTCGATGCGGGCGTCGCCGGCGTCCTCACTCTGCCCGCTTAATCTGTCGCAAGACCACGAAAGGTTTCTGATGTCCGACGTTTCCCCGCTGTTTCAGCCCTATCGGCTCGGCGATCTCGATTTGCCTAATCGCGTCGTGATGGCGCCGCTCACCCGCAATCGGGCGACGCGTCTCGAGGCGCCCACCGAGATGGCGGCGCTCTACTATCGTCAGCGCGCGACGGCGGGCTTGATCATCTCCGAGGCGACGCAGATCAGCCAGCAGGGTCAGGGCTACGTCTGGACGCCTGGCCTTTTCAGCGAGGCGCAGGTGGAAGGCTGGCGCAAGGTGACGGGCGCGCTGCATGAAGCGGGCGGACGCATCTTCGCGCAGCTCTGGCACGTCGGCCGCATCTCGCACACTTCGTTGCAGCCGAATGGCGGCGCGCCGGTGGCGCCCTCGGCGATCACCGCCAAGTCGAGGACGTTCATCGAGAGCGGCTTCGTCGAGGTGTCGGCGCCGCGCGCGCTCGCTTTGTCGGAAATCGCCGGCGTTGTCGAGGACTACGCCAAGGCGGCGACCAGCGCCAAGCGGGCCGGCTTCGACGGCATCGAGGTGCACGCCGCCAACGGCTATCTGATCGACCAGTTCCTGCGCGACGGAACCAACAAGCGCGAGGACGCCTACGGCGGCTCGATCGAGAACCGCACGCGATTCGCGCTCGAAGTCGTCGACGCGATTCTCAAGGTCTGGCCCGCGGCCCGCGTCGGCGTCCGCATCGCTCCGGTGAGCCCGTCCAACGACATCGCCGATTCCAATCCGGCGGCCCTGTTTGGCCATCTCGTGTCGCGCCTCAACGAGCGGCGCCTCGCCTACATTCACGTGGTCGAGGGCGCGACGCAGGGCGATCGTAACATCGCGCCGTTCGACTACCAGGCGCTGCGTAAGGCCTTCAGCGGCGCCTACATGGCCAACAATGGCTACACCAGGGAATTGGCGGTCGAGACGTTGACGGCGCGACGCGCCGACCTCATTGCCTTCGGCCGGCCGTTCATCGCCAATCCCGACCTGGTCGAACGTCTGCGCCGTGGCGCAGCGTTCAACGCGCTCGATGGCGCGACGCTGTTCGGCGGCGGCGAGAAGGGCTACGTCGACTATCCCGCGCTGGAACAGGCGTAAGAGGAGTCGCGCCCGGCGTGACTGGGTGAGCATTGGCGTCATGGCCGGGTCCGGCCATGACGCGGCTCCGCTCGCTCGCGTGAGTTGTCGGGAAGCCGGCGCATCGGCGCGACGGAAATGGCCGGGCAAGAGCCTCAGCCGGCCACTCGTTACGTCAGGCTGGCGGGAACGAACTCGGCCCATCGGCCGCCAGCGCATCGTCGTCGACCGACATCACATTGCCGCGCCAGACGAATTGTTCGCGGCTCCAGCCCTGGACCCACAGCCAGGGAAGCAGCACATCGCGCGCGATCCAGGCCGGCGCGGACGTCCAGGCGAGCGGCCAGCCGGCGACCCGCGCCAAGGCGGCCTCCGCGCCGTACCAGATGAGGGCGGCGAGCAGGACCGCCGTCGGCGGCGCAAGGTCCAACTCCGGCGCCGCGAAGGCGGCGGCGATGAGCGTGAACAGGCTCGAAGTGAGCAGTTCCGGCGCAAAATAGAGGGCGAAGGTCGCCCGCCGCAGCCGCGCCCAGCGCACCTGCCGTCCCCAGACGTCGCGCATCGTGCGATCCCCGAGCGGCTGCTGGAACGGTCCGTCGACGAGATGGGCGCGAAGCCCGGCGCGATGAACGAGCTTGGTCGAGGCGGCGTCTTCGGCGATCTCCGCGCCCAGCGCCTCGATGCCGCCGCCCCCGTCCAGCACGTCGCGCCGCCAGAGCATCGTCTTGCCTTGAGCGAAGCCGAAGCCCAGCGTCTCGGCGGCATACTGCCAGCGCGCCTGATAGGAGTTGAGGAAGCCGCATTCGATCTCGGCCGCGAACGATTCGGGTCGTGCGCCGATCGGCGGCGCGCATACGATGCCGGTGTCGGGGCGCCAGCGCTCGAGCAGGCGCTGGATGTAGTCCGGCGGCATCAGCACGTTCGAGTCGGCGATGACGACCCACGGACGGCTCGATTGATTCCAGCCTTTGACGACATTGTTGAGCTTGGGATTGCCGCTGATGCGATCGTCGCCGATCAACAGGCGCGAAGGAATCTCCGGATGCGCGGCCATCGCGCGGCGCGCCAGGGGGGCGACCGGATCGTCGGCGTCGGCGACACAGAAGACGACTTCATAGTCGGGGTAGTCGAGCGCAAAGATCGAGGCGAGCGTTTCTCGCGAGAACGATTCGACGCCGCAAAGCGGTTGAACCACGGTGACCGGCGGCGCCGAGGCCGGCGCGGCATGGTGGGCGGGATTCCAGCGGCAGCGGAAGCCGGCAAGCGCCGCGGTGAAGACCTGGATAGCAAGTCCGGTGGCGCCGAGGCCGGCCGCCAATGCGGAAATCGTCATATCGTTCCTATGGCTTAGGCGGCTGATTCACCGGACAGTAATATTGCGGCGCCCCCGCGACGCTTCTATGAAGGCGTATGCCAGAACATACAACCGTCCGCTTCGCGCCCTCCCCAACCGGGCTCATCCATATCGGGAATGCGCGCACTGCGCTACTCAATTGGTTGTTGACCTTGCGACAAGGCGGACGCTTCATTTTACGTCTTGACGACACGGACATCGAGCGCTCGCGCGTCGAATATGCCGACGCGATCGAAACCGATCTCGCCTGGCTTGGAATCATTGCCGATTTCAAGTGCCGCCAGTCGGACCGCATGGCGCTCTACGACGAGGCGGCCGAACGGTTGCGCGCGATGGGCCGCCTTTATCCCGCTTATGAAACCGCCGAAGAGCTCGACCGGCGCCGCAAGCGTCAGCAGGCGCTTGGCCGGCCGCCGATCTATGATCGGGCGGCGCTGCGCCTCACCGATGAGGAAAGGGTCGCGCTCGAGGCGCAGGGACGAAGCCCGCACTGGCGCTTCCGCCTGGAGCCGACGATCGTGCGCTGGGACGATCTGGTGCGCGGTCCTTGCCACATCGACTGCGCTTCGCTCTCCGATCCCGTGTTGCGGCGCGAGGACGGCACCTACCTCTACACGCTGCCCTCCGTAGTGGACGACATCGACCTCGATGTGACGGACGTCATTCGCGGCGAAGACCACATCACCAATACGGCCGTGCAGATCCAGATTTTCGAGGCGCTGGCTGGAGGAGGGCGGACGCCGAACTTCGGGCATCACAATCTGCTGACCGACGCGACCGGGGAGGGTCTCTCCAAGCGGTCGGGCGCGCTGTCGATCGCCTCCTTGCGGGAGAGCGGAGTCGAGGCGCTCGCCGCGGCGGCCCTCGCGGTGCTCGTCGGGTCGGCGGAAGCGGTGCGGCCGATCGCCTCGCTCGAGGAGCTCGCGGCGACGTTCGAGTTGAAGCACATTTCCCACGGCGCGGCGCGTTTCGACGAGGCCGAATTGCGCGCCTTGTCGGCGCGCACGCTGCATCATCTCGGCTTCGAGGCGGTGCGCGAGCGGCTCGCTACGCTGGGGATCGCCGGACCCGAGGCCGAGGGGTTCTGGGCGGCGGTGCGCGGCAATCTCGCCCGCTTCGGGGAGGCGCTTGACTGGTGGCGGATCGTCGAGGGGCCGATCGACCCGATTGTCGAGGATAAGGGCTTTCTCGATCAGGCGGTGGCCGCTTTGCCGCCGGAGCCCTGGAGCGCCGACACTTGGGCGGCCTGGACGGCGTCGCTGAAGGCCGTGTCCGGCCGCAAGGGCCGCGCGCTGTTCCATCCCCTGCGCCTCGCGCTGACGGGGCGCGAGTCCGGTCCGGAACTCGCCGCGCTGCTGCCGCTGATCGGCCGTGTCAGAGCGCTGGATCGATTATCCGCACGCGCCGCTTGACGCCGTCGGGTCCGATGGTTTCGGTCGTCTGGCCCTGGCCTTCGCTGTAGCGGGTCCCTGTCTGGGCCTCGCCGCCGGCGATGCCCGACGCCTCGCGGCTGATCGTCGCGGCCTGCTGGCTCAGATTGTCGACGACGGGATCCGTGCTGTTGGCGTTCGGCGTCGCTGCGTCGGCGGGCGTGGCCGCCGCGGTCGACTTGGCGGCCTTGGCGGCCTTCGGGTCGATCCTCGGCCGCGACATTTCCGCCGACTTTTCGGGCGTCACGTAGATGTCGCCCTTCGACTCGCGCCCGAGCTTGATCTCGGCGTTGGCGAGCGCGTCGGCCCAGCTTTGTCCGCGTTTCCGGCAAGAGCAGGTCGGATCGTAGCTCTGTCGAAACTTCAACGCCGTGGGGCTATCCATATAGCGGGCGCCGTTGATCGACACCGCCTGCTCGATCTCGCCCGAGGTCGGATAGGTGTAGAGGGTTACATCGGCGTTGGGGCACAGCGCGTGGCACATGTCGTCGAGGCTTTGCAGCTTGCCCCCGGACGCGGAATAGGAGACCGGAAAGAAGCTGCCGTCGCATGAGCGCACGCAGACCGCCTTGGAGCCCGCACGGGCTTCGCCCGGGTTGGCGTCGAGCGGCTTCTCCTCGATCGGAGCCGTATCCGGATTGAGCGGCTGGCTGTCGACCTCGTTGTTCGGGCGTCCGCCGCCGAAGAGGGCGGAGAGCAGGTTCGGCGCCTGTTGTGGATTGGCGCATTCCGCATTGTAGCGCGCCACCAAATCGCCGCGCCCGCCGCCGCCCGCGCGTTGCAACTCCTCGAGATTGGCGCGCATGCGGCCGATCTGCGCGTTGATTTCGCCGCACTGGGGCGGCGGCGCCGAGCCGAAGAACAGGAACTGATGGCGGTCGCAGCCGATCGAATGGGCATAGGCGGAGGTTCGGTCGAGCTCTTCGCGTTGCCGAGCGGCCGCCGCCTGGTATTGGCCGCCCTGATCGCTGTGTGACGCGTCGGCGATTTGCTGGCGGAGCCGCATGCATTCTGGGCTCTGCTGCGCTTGCACGGCGTTATTCGCCACAAGCGCCGCAAAGAGGCCAAGGACCGCCCCGAGCACGGCGCGAGAGCCAGTTGGGTTCTTCATGCGCTTCGTCATCGCCTCGCAATCGATGGCCGGACCTATGGCCAGACAAGGCGGCGAGATGATGGCTTCGCGCGCCATGCCGTTTTGCGCCAAGCCGGTTCCCCGCCTGATCGTCGCTCGCCTGTTAGCGCGTTTCGCTCGTCTGCGCCATAGAGCGCGCCGCTGGCCCCCGGGCGGCGCGTCCGGCATAATCGCGTGATGAGCGAAACCCCAATCACCGGCGCCAATGCGCCTGAGTTCTCCGTCAGCGAATTGTCCGGCGCGCTTAAACGCGCGCTCGAGGATCGTTTCGGCTATGTTCGGGTGCGCGGCGAGGTCTCGGGCTATCGCGGTCCTCACTCCTCCGGCCACGTCTATTTCTGCCTCAAGGACGCCGGGGCGCGCCTCGACGCGGTGATCTGGAAGACCACGTTCGGGCGCATGCGGATCAAGCCCGAGGAAGGGCTCGAGGTCATCGTGACCGGCAAGATCACGACCTTCCCCGGCAAGTCGGCGTATCAGATCGTCGTCGAATCGCTGGAGCTTGCCGGCGTCGGCGCGCTGATGGCGCTGCTCGAGGCGCGTCGGCGCAAGCTGGCCGACGAGGGCCTGTTCGACGCGGCGCGCAAGCAGTTGCTTCCCTATCTGCCGCGCGTGATCGGCGTCGTCACCTCGCCGACCGGGGCGGTGATTCGCGACATCCTGCACCGCCTGTCGGATCGATTTCCCGTCCAGGTCTTGATCTGGCCGGTGCGTGTGCAGGGCGAGACGTCCGCAGCGGAGGTCGCGCAGGCGATCCGCGGCTTCAACGCGCTGGCGGTCGACGGCCCGCTGGCGCGGCCAGACGTCCTGATCGTCGCGCGCGGCGGCGGCTCGCTCGAGGACCTCTGGGGTTTCAACGAGGAGATCGTCGTGCGCGCCGCGGCGGAGAGCGAGATCCCGCTGATCGCCGCGGTCGGGCACGAGACGGATTGGACGCTGATCGATCACGCCGCCGACGTGCGCGCCCCGACGCCGACCGCCGCGGCGGAATTGAGCGTGCCGGTCCGCGTCGAACTGATGGCGAATCTCGCCGATCTCGACGGCCGGCTGCGCGGGGCCGTCCTGCGGCTCGCCGAGCGCCGTCGCGCCGAGCTGCGCGGCGTGGCGAGGGCGCTGCTTTCGGGCGAAGCGATCCTCGCGCCGCTGCGCCAGCGGCTCGATTCGGCGGCCTCGCGGCTGCGCTCCCGCTCGCGCGAAGGGTTCGACGCGCGGTTGCTCGCCGCCGAGAGATTGTCGCGCCGCCTGGCGCGCCAGTCGCCGCGCGCCCGCCTCGCCGGCCTCGGCGAACGTCAGCGCGGCCTTGCTCAGCGCCTCGCGCGCGTCGGCGCAGCGCTGGCGGCGCGGCCTCGCGAGGCGTTGCGGACGGCCGCCGCGCACTTTCTGCGCGAGGCGCGCCGCGAGCGGCAAGCGCGCGCGGAGCGGATGGCGGCGGCGGCGCGTCGGCTCGACGCGTTGACGCGCCTCGAACATCGCCGCTCCGAGGAACGCGCCCGCGCGCTCGTACAACTCGAGGGCCGGCTGCGGCGCGCCTTCGAGGAAACGCAGCGCCGCCGCCGTGCGCGTCTTGCGGCGGCCACTCAGGTCCTCAACGCAGTGAGCTATCGCAGCGTGCTGGCGCGCGGCTTCGCGTTGGTCCGCGCCGCAGGCGGCGCACCGCTTGCGCGGGCGGCGAACGTCTCGCCACATCAGGCCCTGCGCATCGAATTCGCCGACGGCGAGGTCGCCGCGACCGCCAACGGGCCTGCCGGGGAATCCGCGACGAGGCGGACAAGGCCGCGGCCGCAAAAGGAGGAGCAAGGCTCGCTCTTTTGAAAACGCAAAGCAGCTCGGAACCAAACCACCCCTCGAGAGGTCGGACAAGAAACGGAGGAAGCCAATGTCGACTGAAGCCCCCACGGCGCGCGTCGCCGCCGATGTCGAAACCCTTTACCGCGATGGCGTCGTCGGCCTGAAAGCGGCGTTCTCCAGGGATTGGGCGGAACGGATGCGCGAGGACATGATGACCGCCTTCTGGGCGGCCATCCAACGCCCCGGCGGCGCGGTCGGACGCGGCCCTCGCCGTTGGTACGTCGAAATCCATCCCCAGGATTTTCGCGGCTTCGTCGATCTCGTCACCCATCCCTGGGTGACGGCGATGTGCGAAGCGGCGTTGGGCCCGAAGTACGAGATCGTCGAGATCGGCTTCGACACGCCTTTCCAGGGCGCCATGAATCAGCCCTGGCATCGAGACTTCCCGTCTCCGCCGGAGACCTGGCGCGATCGGCGCATCACGTCGCTCGCCTTCAACCTCACGGGCGTCGACGTGACGCCCGACATGGGGCCGTTCGAGGTTGCGGTCGGCACCCAGTGGGTGGACGGGCGCGCCTGGAAGCATGAGATGTTCCCCGACAAGGAGCGCTGGCCGGAGTTCGCGGCCAAGGGCGTGCGAAAATATCCCGAGATGGGCGACATCTCGTGCCGCTCGGCGCTCACCATTCATCGCGGGACGGCGCATCCCTCGCCGATCGCGCGGCCCGTGCTGGTGCTCGGAGCGGACGCGCCCGGCGCCGGCCACGCCGCTCTGCACGACCTCATGGTGACGCAGGATTATTACGAGGCGCTTCCCGCCTCCGTACGCGACCACCTCGTGTGCCGCGTCGTCGACGAACTCGCGCCCGTCACGCAAAAACACGACATCGAGGGCCTGGTGATGGGGACGGAGTGACGCCGGGGCGCAAAGCATTGACAGGCGAGGGCGCTTCGGCGCCTTTGCGCGCGGAGTGATGCCCGTGGGAGATCGCCGAAATGGCGTTGCTGCGTTCCTTGTCGACGTTCAAGCCTGACAATTTCACATTGGCGATCGTCGCCGCGGTCGTCATCGCGAGCCTCCTTCCGGCGAGCGGCGCGGCTGCTCAGATCGTCCATGTCGCGACGATTCTGGCGATCGCGCTCCTGTTCTTTCTGCACGGCGCCCGGTTGTCGCGCGAGGCGGTGGTGGCCGGCGCGCTGCACTGGCGGCTGCACCTGCTCGTCCTCTGTTCGACCTTCGTCCTGTTTCCGCTGCTCGGCGAAGCGCTTCGCCATACGCTCGGATCGTTCCTGCCGGATTCCCTGCTCGCCGGCCTGATGTTTCTCTGTCTGTTGCCCTCGACGGTGCAATCCTCGATCGCCTTCACCTCGATTGCGCGCGGCAATGTCGCCGCCGCGGTCTGCAGCGCCTCGCTGTCCAATCTGATCGGCATTTTCCTGACGCCGGCCCTTGTGGCGCTGTTGATGAATCTGAAGGGTGGCGTGTCCCTCGGCTCGGTCGTCTCGATCGTCCTGCAACTGCTGGCGCCCTTTCTCGCTGGGCATTTCTTGCGCCCGTGGATCGGCGCATTCGTTGCGCGCCACAAAGCGGCGCTGGGCTTCGTCGATCGCGGATCGATCCTGCTGGTCGTCTATCTCGCCTTCAGCCAAGCCGTTCTCAACGGCATCTGGCATGTGATCGGCGTGGCCGATCTCGTGAAGCTCGTCGTGGTCTGCGCGTTGCTGCTGGCGATGGTGCTGGCGATCACCGTGACGGGGGCGCGCTGGTTCGGCTTCGACCGCGCCGACGAAATCGCGATCATGTTCTGCGGCTCGAAGAAGAGCCTTGCGAGCGGCGTGCCGATGGCGAGCATTCTTTTTCCGCTTGCTCAGGTCGGCATCGCCGTCCTGCCGCTGATGCTGTTCCATCAGATCCAGTTGATCGTCTGCGCGGTGCTGGCCCGCCGCTACGCGCAAGCGAACGCCCGCCAGGCGGCCGCGCGCGAGGCGCAAGCCGCATAAGGCGCGCGCCGTGCTTGGTTCGCCAGTCAGAGGCGGAACCGGAGCCCGACGACCGGGGATTTGCGCGCCGCTCAGCGCGCCGGCTATTCGGCGGCGCGCAAGGTCTCGATTTCGACAGCGCGCGTGGGGGCTGCGGCGCCGAACGCCGCGCCGCCCAGCCATGCGGACAAGAACGTCGTCAGCCAGTTCGCCACCATGCCGTCGTGCTGGAACCAGCCGTCGAGGTGGCTATGGCGCGGCTGCGCGCCCGGATGGACGAGCCTCTCATGGCCGACCGTCGTCCACCGGCACATCATGTGGTACGTCACCTCGGGGTGGAACTGGAGGCCGATCGCCCGCGCGCCGTAGCAATAGGCCTGATTGGGGAAGTTTGCGCCGCCGGTCGCCAGCAGGCGCGCCCCGGCGGGCAGATCGAAGCCGTCGAAGTGCCAGTGATAAACCGAGCGCGGGAATGGCGCGGCGCAAAGCCTGTCGCCCTCCGGCGTCGGCGCGATCCTGACATATCCGACCTCGCCGCGCCGGTCGGGATGGGTGAAGACGCGCGCGCCGAGCTGGCGCGCCAGCATCTGGGCGCCGAGGCAAATGCCGAGGAAGGGCTTCTCCTCCCGCAACGGCGTCGCCAGCCAGTCGATTTCCCGCTTGATCCAGTCGCAATCGTCGTTGGCGCCCATGGGGCCGCCGAACACGATCGCGCCGTCGTGGTCGCCCAATGTCGAGGGCAGCGGCTCGCCCAGACACGGACGCCGAATGTCGAGGCGGGCGTCCAGCGCCTGAAGGATCGCGCCGACCCGCCCCGGCGTCGAATGCTCTTGATGCAGGACGATCAGAACCTTCTTGCGCCCGACGCGCTCCGTCATCTCCACGCTCCAAAGCGCCGGCGTGCGGCCCGCCCGCGAATCACCACACCCATCGGCGATTGTAAGGCAATTTCTGCGCCAATTGGAAAAGCGCGGTCACACGCTGACGCCGCCCTTACGCAGGCCCTCGACGCGGCGCTCGAAGTTTTCCGGGTCGCGGAAGGGCATCACGCGGCGGCGGCGCTCCATGGAGAAGTCCGGCCGGATTCGCAACGTCTCGTCCCAGGCTTTGCGGCACGCTTCGCTCTGCCCGAGCATCCCGTAGCAGGAAGCGAGCAAGGCGTAGGAGGTCTCGGAACGCGGATTGCGCGCCAGCCTCTGCTCGATCGCCTCGATCGCCTCCTCGTACTCGCCGAGGGCGAAGCGCGCGTCGGCGACCATTTGCAGCGCGATGTCGGGATAGTAGGGATCTCGTTTCATATAGGCGGCGAGGTTCTCGAGCGCGCGCGCCGGCTCGCCCGAGAAGTTCTCGACTTGGGCCAGCGAGCGCAAGCCGTCGGCGGAATTGGGCGAGAGCGAGATCGCCCGCCCGACGGCGGCGCGCGCCCCGTCGAGATCGCGGCTCCACATCAGCGCGGCTCCGAGCCCCAGATGAGCGCTCGGCTCCGTTTCGTCGATCTCCAACGCGCGCTCCGCCGTTTCGAGCCCGAGGCGAAGCGAAGCGTCAGGGTCGCGCGTGAAGCCGTTGGCGTAGTCGATGACGTGAGTGAGCGCGATCATGGCGTGCGCGGCTGCATAGCTCGGGTCGAGGGCGACCGCGCGCTCCAGGAGGCTGCGCGCGGCGACCATGCTGGTCCCGGTCGCGGAAGACAGGTGCTCGCGCCCGCGAAGGAACAGTTCGTAGGCCTCGACGCTTCCGCTGCGCCTGGGCGCCATGCGGTTCTGCTCGCTCATCGTCAGGGTGCACTGCAGCGCGGAGACGATCTCCTTGGTGAGTTCGTCCTGGATGGCGAAAATATCGGTGAGTTCGCGATCGAAGCGGTTCGCCCAGACGTGGCCGCCGGTGGTCGAATCGATCAACTGCGCCGCGACGCGGACGCGATTGCCCGCTTTGCGCACACTGCCCTCGAGGACGTAGCGAACCCCGAGCGCCTTGGCCACATCGGGCACCGACACCGGCGCCTTCTTGTAGACGAACGACGAATTGCGCGCGACGACGTGGAGTCTGGACAGCTTGGAGAGATCGGTGATGATGTCCTCGCTGATCCCGTCGGAGAAATATTCCTGCTCGGGATCGCCGCTCATGTTGTTGAACGCCAGCACGGCAATCGACAGTCTTCCGGGCGCGGGGGAAGCAACCGCCGGGGGCGGGGAGGGCTTCGCCTGAGCCGGGAGGCCGACCTCGACCGAGTAGACGTGGACCGGCTCGGCGATGTTCTTGAGGGTGGTCTCCCCGAGATCGACCACCGCGCGGTCGATCCGCGCCCGCACCTGGCGATAGGCGTCGACCGACAGGCAGATCGCGCCGGGCTTGGCCACGCCTTCGAGGCGTGCGGCGATGTTGACCCCGTCGCCCATCAGGTCGCCGTCGCTTTCTTCGACGACGTCGCCGACATGAATGCCCATCCGGAAGTCGATGCGGCGATCCGCGTCGAGTCCCGCGTTGCGCTCGACCATGCTGCTCTGCAGCTCGATCGCGCAACGCACCGCGTCGACGACGCTGCGAAATTCGGCGAGCACCCCGTCGCCTGTGCGCTTGACGACCCGCCCACGATGCGCGTCGATGGTGGGATCGACAAGTTCGCTGCGCAGCGCGCGCAGCCGGGCGAGCGTGCCGTCCTCATCCGCGCCGGCGAGCCGGCTAAAGCCGACCACGTCGGCCGCCAGGATCGCTGCTAGCTTTCGCGTCTCGCTCATGCATCCACCCCGTTGATTTCGGCTTCGCGCAGACTTTCTCGAGGCAGGATATATGTGCTCTCCCGCCCCGCGCCACCATCGCTGCGCCGGATTGCGCCGCCCGGCGAAAAGGCGCAAAATCACCTCCGACCTAGCCGAGCTTGAAGGGGGCACCCATCAAAGCGCTTTTTCTGGCTCCGGCATTGTCTTTTCTCGCTTCGAGCGCCTCGGCCCAATTCGGGGCGCCGGGAGGCTATGTCCCCTATACGGTCGAAGTCCCGGGCGCAGGAGCGGCGGCCGCCGGCGCCCGCTCGAACGACGCGATTCAGCAGCAGGGGGACGCGTCTCGTTGCCGGGTGCAGTCGCAGGGGCGTGGCGGCACGCGTTTCGATTGCCCTGAGCCGACGCCTCCCCCGGCGCCCGCTCCAAAGCGATAGGCGCGTGGCCGCTGGACAGACGAAACGTTCTCTTCCATGCTGTGGCGGGGGGGCGCAGTGGGCTCGCGGCCGCCCTCGAGGGCGGCGCGTATTCCGATGGCGCAAGAAGAAGCGGCATATTATCAGGGGTTATCCGCCTCCTACACGGACGCGATCCGCGCCAGCGATTTCAAGGCGAACATCGTCATCTTCTTCCTGTCGATCGTGATCGGTCCGGTCATCGGGGCGCGCGACAAGCTGCCCACCTTCCTGCCGCTGCCCGTCGTGCTGGTCCCGTTTCTCGTGGCCTTTCTCTGTCTGCTCGTCGCGCTGCTGCCGCGCTATCCCAAGCGCGGCCGGGCCAATTTCCCGGTCTTGCGGACGGCGTCGGCGGCCGACTTCAAGTTCATCGCCGATCTCGACCACGAGATCACGCAATTACGTCTGCGCTGCGCGATCCTGTCGCATATTCTGTTCTGGAAGACGTTGTGTCTACGCACGAGCTTCTTCATCTGCATGGCCTGCGTGGTCACGGCGGAGTTGCTCGTCGTTGTCAGCGGCGGGTGAGCGCCGCTTCGATGTGAAATGTCCGGGGCGGACCTATGGCGAAACATGCACGCTGGGAGCGGCTCCAGGACCTGCTCGACGAGGCGCCGCTCGACGCCGCGGTGAAGGACGCGCTTTTTCAGGAGATGAGCCGGCCCGAGCGCCACTACCACGGGGTCGCCCATCTCGAGGCTTTGTGGCGGCGCCACCGGCGGCTTTCCGAACGCTCCGGCCTCGCTGGGCCCGAAGCCGACAGGCTCGTCGCCTGCGCCATCGCCTGGCACGACAGCGTCTACGACCCGTTGCGCGCCGACAACGAGGAGCGCTCAGCCGAGGCGTGGCTCGCGGCCAGCGCGGGCGCGCCGATCGCGGAGGCGGACCGCCAATGGGTCGCCGAAACCATCCGCGCGACAAAGGACCATCTCGCCTACGAGCCGCCGGCGGGGAGTGCGGCAACCTTCCGCGAACGGCTGCGCCTGTGGGTGCTCGATCTCGACCTCACCCCGTTGGGGGCGCCGGCGGAGACGTTCGACCGCAATACGCGCTTGCTGCGCCTCGAAAGCGGGCGGAAGAGCGACGAGACGTGGCGCGCGGCTATGGTGGCCTTCCGCAGGCGCTTCCTCGACGCGCCCCGGATCTATCGCACGCCTGAACTCGCGGCGATCTACGAAGCGGCGGCGCGGCGCAACCTGGAGCGCTCGCTCGCGCGCCACTCCCGTCCGCTGGACAACGGCTAGCGAATACTCAATAAATTTCGGCCATGGACTGCTTCGCGCGGTCCGGCCGGCGGAGCAAACGCACGATGGCGCAAGACGCCGAAACCTACTATCGCAACCTGATCCTCGGCTTCTCCGACGCGATCCGCATCAGCGACTTCAAAGCCAATGTCGCGATTGTCTTCGTCGCGATCATGCTGGGTCCGGTGCTCGCCTTCCGCGACAAGTTCCCGACCTATCTTCCGCTGTCCGTCGCGCTGCTGCCGTTCGTCGTGATCTTCCTGTGTCTGCTCGTCTGCCTGTTTCCCCGCTATCCGCGCCGGGGGCAGGTCCAGTTCATCATCGCCCGCAAGGCCGATCCCGGTCTGTTTCGCCCGCCCGACGAACGGGTGGGGGAGTTGGAGCGCCAACAGACGCTTTGCGCCGTCCTGTCCCAGATTTTATACTGGAAGACGGTGATGCTGTACGTCAGCTATTACACCTGCATGCTGTCCGTGCTCGCCGTCGCCGCGGTGGTCGCGCTCTCCTGGCGTTAGGCCTAATCCAAGGCGACCGACGGAACGCGGTGCATCGTCAGCTTGATTTTCGGCACCAGCGCCGAAATCGCCGCAGTCAGCACCGCTATGGCGAACATCGTCAAGAACGTCAGATGGAGCGAACTCTCGAGCGCGGCGCGGATCGGGCCGGTCATGGACGCGTCCTTCGCCGAGCCGTCGAGCAGACCCCTGAGCTGGTCGGAGGAGACCACCGTTCCAGAATGAAGCAAGCCGAAGTTGAGCACCGCGCCGAAGATCGTGGCGCCGAAGGTGCTGCCCAGGCTGCGCGCAAAGAGGAACGAGGCGGTGGCGCTTCCTCGTTCCGACCAGTCGACGATTTCCTGGATCAGGACGAGCGACGAGTTGCTCAGCAGTCCCATGCCGAAGCCGACGATCACGGAGCCGACGCCGGCGACCAAGGGCGAGGCATTCGGGCCGAGGAGGGTGAACAGAATAGCCCCGACGGGAATAAGCGCGGCGCCCGTCACCAGCACGGGACGCACCCCCAATCGGCGCAGCAGATAGGTCGCCAGCGTCGCGCCGATCGGCCAGCCCAGCACCATCACCGATAAGGCGAACCCGGCCGTCAGCGCGGACTGCCGCATCACCCCTTGCACGTAGACTGGGAGAAAGGTCGTCAGGCCGATCATCGTCATGCCCGCCAGGAGCGAGGCCCCGTTCGCAGCGGCGATCGGCCGGCGTCCCCAGAGCTTGAGCGAGATCATCGGCTCCGGCGATCGCCGCTCCTGGCGCACGAACAAGCCCGTCGCGACGACCGCCAAGGCCGTGATCACGGCGATTTCGGTCCAGTTCGAGGTCGACAGCGCCGTCATGTCCGCCATGATGGCGGCGATGGCGATCGTGAAGATGCCGGCGCTCAAATGGTCGATCTTGCGCCGCTCGTGCTTGATGTTTTCGTGCAGGAAAATCCAGAAGCCTGCCGCCGCCAGAAGGCCGATGGGCACGTTGAGCCAGAAAATCCACGCCCACGAGAAATGCTGAATGATCAGGCCGCCGGCGAGCGGCCCGACGACGGCCGAAATCGCCCACACGCTCGCGAGGTAGCCCTGGATTTTGCCGCGCTCCTGGACCGAATAGAGATCGCCGACCACCGTCATGCCGGTGGGCTGGATAGCGCCCGCTCCGACGCCTTGGATGAGGCGGAAGACGATCATCGACGGCATTGACCAGGCGAAGCCGCAAAGCAACGAGCCGATCAGGAAGATCGCTAGGCCAGCCAGCATCACCTTCTTGCGGCCGATCAGGTCCGAAAGCTTTCCGAACACGACCGTGGTCGCGGTCTGCGTGAGGAGAAACGCCGAAAAGACCCAGCTGTAGAGCTGCAATCCGCCGAGCTGGCCGACAATCTGCGGCATCGCCGTCGAGACGATGGTCGCCTCGATCGCAATCATGAACATCGAGGCCATCACCGCGCCGAGCAGGAGCGGCCGGTTGGTCTTTAGAGCAGTCATCGGGATCCATCGACATGTTGGGTCGACGGCTGTCGGCGGCGCCGGCAACAGGAGTCGATCAGCGACTCGGGGACCCGTGCGGCCTATTTAGGCCCGTCGAGACCGGAAATCACGCGCTCCGCAATCAACTGAATGTCATTGGCGGGATTTCCAGGGTCGGCTTGAAACTCTGTTCGGCCCTCACTATAAGGCGCGTTCGCGCCGTTTCCGACACCCCTGGAGGCAGGGCGCGATCAACTCAAGGGATATCCGACATGGCAGCGATCAAGCAACTCGCGGCCGTGACGCGCAGCGGGATAGGCAAGGGGGCCGCCCGCTCTGTTCGTCGCGAAGGCCGCGTTCCAGGCGTCATTTACGGCGGCGGCGAGAAGGCCGAGCCGATTGCGGTCGATTTCAAAGACCTCAACAAGCTCATCTATTCCGGCCACTTCCTCACCACGATCTTCGAACTCGACATCGAAGGGCGCAAGGAGCGCGTCCTGCCGCGCGACTATCAGCTCGACGTCGTGACCGACAGGCCCGTCCATGTCGACTTCTTCCGCCTGAAGGCAGGGTCGCGGGTGCGCATCGGCGTTCCGGTCCACGTCGCCAATCGCGACATCTCACCGGGCGTCAAGAAGGGCGGCACGGTCAACCTCGTGTTGCACACAGTTGAAGTGTTCGCCCCGGCGGACGCCATTCCGGAGGCGATCACGATCGACCTCGCCGAGATGGACTTCCACGATTCGGTGCACCTCTCGACGATCAAGTTGCCCGAGGGTTGCCGTATGGCCGAAACCAAGACCGACCACGCGGTCGTGACGATCGTGCCGCCGACCGTGTTCCAGGAAGAGGCGCCGGCCGCCGGCGCCGCCGCTGCGGCTCCTGCCGCCGCCGCCGCGCCTGCCAAGGGCGCCGCCGCGGCTCCGGCGAAGTCCGCCGCGCCTGCGGCCAAGAAGTGACGGGCCGGCTGCGCGCCGGACTTTAGGCTGTTGGCCCGTCCGCCCTTGCCGGCGGGCGGGCTTTTTTATCGGCAGGCGTCATGATCCTCATCGCAGGCCTCGGCAATCCGGGCGCGCGTCACGCCAGGAATCGCCATAATATCGGCTTCATGGCCGTCGAGCGGATGGCGGAGCGGCGCCGCTTTGCGCCGTTCCGCGCTCGGTTCCAGGGCGTGATCGCCGAGGGAGCGATCGGCGGCGAGCGCGTCGCGCTGCTGATGCCGGAAACCTACATGAACGAATCCGGCCGCAGCGTCGGCGAGGCGATGCGCTATTATAAGCTCGACCTCGGCGCGATCGTCGTTCTTCACGACGAACTCGACCTCGCCCCCGCCAAAGTGAGGGTCAAGGTCGGCGGCGGGGCGGCGGGCCATAACGGCCTGCGCTCGATCACCGCCCATATCGGCAACGATTACAAGCGCGTCCGGCTCGGCATCGGCCACCCCGGCGACAAGGCGCTGGTGCACAACTTCGTCCTCGGCGACTTCGCCAAGTCGGAAATGCCCTGGGTCGAGACGGTGTGCGACGCGGTCGCCGACGCCGCCGAGCTGCTCGTCGCCGGCCAGGACGCGAGCTTCCAGAACAAGACGCATCTCGCCATCGAGGCCGCCGGCTTCGCCGGCAAGGAGTAGTTCGAGGCACTGCCCGTCAAGAGGCGGTCGTCAACGCCTCGTCCAGCCTGACGTCAAATCTCCGCATGATTTCGTCAAGAGACGTCAATTTATGTCAAGTCTTGTCAAGGCTTCGCTTGACGCTCGCCTCAGCAATATCAACCGCTTAAGCCGGCCTACATTGACAAGGCCGCCTTCGCGCGAAGGCCTTGACGCCGCGCCCTCGCTCCGACGAAGTGTAATCTGGTTGCGGCGGATCGAAAAGGAATTGTCGGGCTTACGTCTATTGCGGCGAGGGCGGCGACCAAGAGCGCCGTCGACCTGATGGAGGCCAAAACTTCCGAAGCCACGAGGCTGTCAAGGACCCGCTTTCGGCCAACTCGTGAGCAACGCCTCGATCGCCGCGACGAAAGCGAGCGGCTGATCGATCATCACATGATGTTCCGCCTCGGGAATCTCGATCGAGGGCGAACCCTCCGGGAGCAGGCTCATCATGAAGACGGCGTCCTCGGCTCGCATGAGCCGCGAAGCGCCGCCGCGAATGAGCGCCAGCGGTCGCTGGGCCGCCCGGATGTCGATCGCCGGGTCCTCCCGCTTCATGTTCCGCCACAGGAACGGATCGAACCGCCACGTCCAGCCGCTTTCGGGGACTTCTCGCAGGCTCAGGCGCGCGATGTGATCGGCGATGAAGAGATTGGCGCAGGGCTGCGCCGGCAGGAACCGGAAGCGCGCCAACGCCTCCGCCAGCGTCGTATAGACGCGGTGGGGTTTAGGCTGCGCGTCGCCTGGCCTCGGCTTCCAAGGGCGATCCGGCGCGAAGACGGGCGGGTCAACGATCACCGCCGCGCCGAACGGCTCGGGGCGCTTGGCGATGAGCGACAGCGCGATCCGGCCGCCGAAGGAATGGGCGATCAGGATCGGCGGCCCATTTTCGTCGAGGCGGGTCGCTGCGGCGACTTCGATCGGCTCGCGCTCGAAAATCGCCCGCGAATACAAAGGCCGCCAATCCGAGCCGCCCATGCCGGACCATGAGAGCGCGACGACGCGGCGATCTCTGGCGAGATAGGGTGCAAGAAACGACCACCAGTCGGCGTGCGCGCCGTTGCCGTGCAGCAGCATGAGGCCCGGTTTCGCAGGCTTTTCCGCCGGCTCCCAGATCAGCGTCTCGATCTTCGCCCCATCGACCATGACGAAGCGGCGCTCCGGCTGATGCTGAAGCGCGCGCGAAAACCATGCCGGCGCCGCCGGCCGCTCGCCATGAAACGGCGCGAGTGGGGCGGTGAGATGCGGGTCGTCCAGACGCGGATCGTCCATATGCTCTTCCGAACGGTTCGCCGCGACAAACGTCAGCGCCAGGCGCGATTGTCAAGCTCGGCTTGCCTTCCCCGGCGCCATCGGTAGCATCGGGAGCCAACGACAGGATTCGACTCCGGCGCAGCAAGCGACGGACGGGTCGCAAAGGGAGAGACGCCAACGATGAAAGCGCTGTTGAGCAAGGCCCCCGGCGGACCCGAGACGCTCGTTCTCGAGGAGGTCGCCGATCCGGCGCCGCGTGCGCGCGAGGTCCTCATTCGGGTCGCCGCATGTGGCGTCAATTTCCCCGATTCGCTCGTCATCGAGGACAAGTATCAGATCCGGCCGACCCGCCCGTTTGCGCCGGGCGGCGAGGTCGCCGGCGTGATCGAGACCGTCGGCGCGGAGGTCTCGCGGTTCCGGGTCGGCCAGCGGGTCGTCGCCTTGCCCGGTTCGGGCGGCATGGCGGAGAAGATCGCGGTCAATGAGGCGCGGGTGGCGCCGATCCCCGACGCGATGCCGTTCGACGAGGCGGCGGCGCTGCTGTTCACCTACGGAACGACCTACCACGCGTTGAAGGACCGCGCCCATCTCGAGCCCGGCCAAAGCCTGCTCGTCCTCGGCGCCGCCGGCGGCGTCGGCTCGGCGGCGGTCGAACTCGGCAAAGCGATGGGCGCGCGCGTCATCGCCGCCGCTTCGACGCCGGACAAGGTCGATCTCGCCAAGAGCTGGGGCGCCGATTCCGGCGTCGTCTATCCCTCCGGCCCGTTCGACAAGGACGGCTCGAGGAAGCTTGCCGATCTCTTCAAATCCGCCTGCGGCGAGAGCGGCGCCGACGTGATCTACGACAGCGTCGGCGGCGACTATTCAGAAGCGGCGTTGCGCGCCATCGCCTGGGAGGGACGCTTCCTCGTCGTCGGCTTCCCCGCCGGCATCGCGAGAATTCCGCTCAACCTCGCGCTGCTCAAAGGCTGCGACATCGTCGGCGTCTTCTGGGGCGATTTCGCCCGCCGCGATCCCGCGGCCAATGCCGCCAACAACGCCGAGCTGATTGAGCTTTACGCGCAAGGCAAGATCAAGCCACGGGTCTCGGCGCATTTTCCTCTCGCGCGCGGAGGCGAGGCGATCGCGCTGCTGGCGGGGCGCGGCGCGCTGGGGAAGGTCGTGGTCACCGTTCCATGAGCGGCGACTTCCCGGACTTTCGCCAGGCGTGGCCCGACTTCGAGCGGGTCGCCGATCGGGTGCGGGCGACCGCGGCCGAAGCGCCCGACCGCATCGCCGTGATCGACGGCGAGCGGAGGATGACCTATCGCGAGTTCGACGCGGCGATCGACCGCGTTGCCGCCGCCTTGCAGCGCGACGCGGTCCAGCCGCGTGAGACGGTCGCAATCTGCGCCGCCTCGAGCTTCGAATATGTCGCCGCGTTTTTCGGCGCGTTGCGGGTCGGCGTCGCCGTCGCGCCCCTCGCGCCGAGCGCGACGGCGAAGAGCCTTGCCGAGATGACGCGCGATTGCGAGGCGCGGGTTCTCTTTCTCGATGCGACGACCGAGGCCGCGCTCATCGACGTCGAGGCCGGCTTGCCCCGCGTCGCGCTCGACGGGCAAGCGCGCGGCGCCCGATTGGTGGATTGGCTTGCGCCGCAGGGCGCCCGGCCGGCGAGCGTCGAGGTCGCCCCTGAATGGGTGTTCAACACGATCTATTCCTCGGGAACCACCGGCGCGCCCAAGGGCATCGACCAATCGCATGCGATGCGATGGGGCCACATGCGGCGAGCCCGCCAGTTTGGCTACGGACCGCACTCCATCGCGCTGCTCTCGACGCCGCTCTACTCAAACACGACGCTCGTCAGTCTCATCCCCGCGCTGGCCATGGGCGGCGCGGTCGCGTTGATGCGCAAATTCGAGGCGCGCGCTTTCCTCGCCCTCGCCGAGCGCGTGCGCGCTACCCATGCGATGCTCGTCCCCGTGCAATACCGCCGCATCATGGCGTCGCCCGATTTCGACGCGTTCGATCTGGCGAGCTTTCAAATGAAATTCTCGACCAGCGCGCCGTTCTCGGCCGAACTCAAGCGCGACGTGCTGAAGCGCTGGCCGGGCGGCTTGATTGAGATTTACGGCATGACCGAGGGCGGCGGCTCCTGCCTGCTGCCTGCGCATCTCTTCCCCGACAAGCTGCACACTGTCGGGCGGCCTGCTGAAGGCCACGAGATTCGGCTCATCGACGAAGAGGGCCGCGAGGTCGCCCGAGGCGAAGCGGGCGAGATCGTCGGCCGCTCGGGGGCGATGATGGAAGGCTATCGCAAACGGCCCGATGCGACGCGCGCGGCGGAATGGCTCGACGCCGACGGGCGGCGCTTCATCCGCACCGGCGACGTCGGGCGCTTCGACGAGGACGGCTTCCTCATCCTGATGGATCGCCGCAAGGACATGATTATTTCCGGCGGCTTCAACATTTACCCGAGCGACCTCGAGGCGGTGCTCGCTGAGCGCATGGAGATCGCCGAGGCGGCGGTCGTCGGCGTTCCCTCGGCCGAATGGGGCGAGACGCCGGTGGCGTTCGTGGCGCTCAAAATCGGCGCCGCGCTCGACGCTGGCGAACTGCGCGACTGGACCAACGCGCGCCTCGGCAAGACCCAAAAGCTCGCCGCCGTGCGCTTCGTCGACGCGCTGCCGCGCAGCGCCATCGGGAAGGTGCTGAAACGGGAATTGCGAGAAGCGTGGGCTGCGGGGCGCTGGGGCAGGTAGTGGTGAAGAGAGGTTCCGTCATCGCGAGCGGAGCGAAGCGATCCAGAGATCGCGCATTCGCAGGGTGGAGGCGAGACGGCGCCAGCGAACTGCCGCGATGAAACGCCCGGCCATTTCCATCATGGCAAGCAACGGAACGCTCTACACAGGCGTCACGTCCAATTTGCCCCAGCGCGTTTCCCACCACAGGGAGGGGCTTACGCCAGGATTTACCAGCCGGTACGGCTGCAAGCTGCTCGTTTACTACGAGATGTACGAGGACATGGCGGCAGCGATTGACCGGGAGAAGCAAATCAAGGGCGCGTCCCGCCGCAACAAGCTGCTACTGATCGACCGGTTCAACCCCGAGTGGCGCGATCTCTATAGCGATTTTGCGTGATCAGCGCTCAATTTCGGGCGTCGCGATCTCTGGATCGCTTCGCTCCGCTCGCGATGACGGCGGGGTTACTCCGCCGACGTCGTATTCTGGGGCGATTTCGCCCGCCGCGATCCCAAGGCCAATGCTTCACGCAGCAGCCGGACAAGCTCGGGATAAAGATTGGAGCCCATCAGCCGGTGAGGGCGACTTCTCGCTCGAAGCGAAGTCGGCAACCCTCAGGATGCGCTCCCACCAAATCGGGGGCGACGTCCCGCACGGCCTCCACGAATTCCTCGAAGCTGTCGGCCTCAATGTGCAGGCCAGGAAGGTCAGAAGAGATCACGAAGTATCGGCGCTCGGACTCGTCGAAGCCGACTTTGACGACATAGCTCATCAGCGTTCCAGGCATGGTCGACCACCGACGGACAGAGTGCGAGGCGACGCCCTTCGATCGTCCGACAGAACTGACGCAACAGAATGGCGCCAGAGCAGAGCGGGCGTCAAATTCCGCCTCCGTCGCCTTACCCCGCCGACGTCGTCAGCGCGAGCGCGTGCAGCACTCCGCCCATGCGGCCCTGGAGGGCGGCGTAGACCATCTGGTGCTGCTGCACGCGGCTCTTGCCGGCGAAGGCGGCGCTGACGACCGTGGCGGCGTAGTGGTTGCCGTCGCCGGCCAAATCCCGCACTTCGACCTTCGCGTCGGGCAGCGCCTCGCGGATCATGGTTTCGATTTCGACCAACGACATCGCCATCTATTTCGGCTCCTTCTGCTTCCCGTCCATATAAGCGGGAAACCACGATTCGAAAGCGTCAGCGAGCCTGGCGACGACGATCGGCGCCTCGCCGGGAAGCGTGAGCGCGTCGCCGCCGGTGGTCCCGATCTGCGCCGCCGGAACGCCCGCTGCGCCCGCGTCCGCGATGAGCGCGGCGACATTTTCAGGCCGCATCGTCACGACGTAGCGGGCCTGATCCTCCCCGAAGAAGAACGCATGTGCCGGACCGTCGATCGCGCCTGCATCGATCGTGACGCCGAGCCCGCCCGCCATCGCCATCTCCGCCAACGCGACGGCGAGGCCGCCGTCGGAGAGATCGTGCACGGCGCTGACCCGGCCGGCGTGGATGAGCGAGACGACGAAGTCGCCGTTGCGCCGTTCGGCGGCGAGATCGACCGGCGGCGGCGCGCCCTCGTCGCGGCCGAGGATCGTCGCGAGATAGGCCGAGCGGCCGAGCCAGCCGGGCGCGCCGCCGATCAGCAGCACGGCGTCGCCCTCTCGCTTGAAGGCGAGCGAGGCCGTCTTGGCGACGTCGGCGACGAGGCCGACGCCGCCGATCGCCGGCGTCGGGGGAATGCCGGCGCCCATGGTCTCGTTGTAGAGCGAGACGTTGCCGGAGACGATCGGGAAGTCGAGCGCGCGCGCCGCCTCGCCGATGCCCTGCAGGCAGCCGACGAACTG
>DASXGX010000062.1:0-12680 GCA_036488815.1 Roseiarcus sp. | reverse complement strand
ATCCGAACCTTCATCAAAATCCACAATGACAACCCGCGCCCCTTCCGATGGACAAAATCCGCCGACGACATCCTCGACGCCGTAAAGCGATTTTGCCTGCGGACCCTGCAAGTCGCTAAAACTTCTGAATCAGGACACTAGAGCGCTTTGCTTCTTGGTTGACGCACACAGCCTGTCGCCTCCGCGGGGGTCCAGATAGCCGCCGCAGGCCTTCGCCCTTGACTCCTGGATGCCCGCGTTCGCGGGCATGACAAGTGGGCTGCTTCTACCAGAATGCAGAAGGCGCCAGCGAGTTTGCAATCGGCCATTTGAAGGCCCGGCGCCGGCGAGAGCGAGTGGGCCTGTGGCGTTTCCCCTTTCTATCCCGTCTCGAAATCGCCGCGCTGCGGCGGAGCGATCGGCGTGAACAGACAACGGTCAGGCTTCAGGTCGAGCAGGGGCGTCCCATCGAGGCAGTCGAGACCTCTGACATTGAGAGTTCCTCCCTGGCGGGCGACGAGCGTGACGAGCGACGTTCCGATTGGATTGGGCCGCGCTGGCGACCGGATGGAGAAGGTCCCGCGCGTCTCGCCGTCATTGGCCGGGCTCTGACGAATGAGATCGCGCCGAGATTCGTGCAGCCAATAAAGAACCTCGATTTGTTCAAATTGATCGATGCCGTCAAGCGCAGCAACCCAGGGCTCATGCACCTCGATGCGACAGATCGGTCCGTCGCGGCGCCCTTGGCGCGGACAGTCGAGCCGCGACGTCCACGGGGTCCGGATGGTCCCGATGAACACGAGGCCGGCGTCGACCGTCGTCGGCGCCGCGACCGTGACTTCGTTCCGCCGGATTTCGTTCAGTCTGACCATGACCTTCAAGCCGTCCTGTTCATGCAAGGAGCGGAAAGTCGATGTTACGCAATCAGTCTCACGCCCTTCTCGGCTCTCGCCAAAGCCGCCGAGTTGGCGGCGTCAATTTCAGACCGCCGCCGAGGATAGCGGCGGCCTTGTCGCCGCTTGTCTTCTTCGACAACCCTTTATCCCTTCAGGCCCGATAGAAACTCCTTGTGCGTCATCGGCTTGGAGAACATCGGATAGTTCTTCTCGACGGCCAGGCGCTGCTCTTCCTCGCTGAGAGCCGCCGTGCAGTCCTTGAGCGTGATGACGTCATAGCCCTTTTCGTAGCCGGTGCGCATCGTCGACTCGACGCAGCAATTGGTCAGAAAACCACCGAGCGCGATGGTCGAGACGCCACGGCTTCTCAGGATGAAATCGAGGTTCGTCGTGGCGAATCCGCACAGGCCGCGCTTGCCCTCGACGACGATATCGCCCGGCGCCGGCTTCAACACGTCGACGATCGCAGCGCCCCAGGTTCCCTGGCGAAACGCTTTGCTGTCGACCACTCCCTTCAGGATGCCGTACGGGCTCGAGCTCAATTCATGATAGTCGTCGGTGAAGGTGATCGGCGCGTAGACGATGGTGGCGCCGAGTTCCCGCGCGCGCTTAACGGTTTCCACGGTGTTCGCCAGCATGTTGGTTTTGTCCATGACGGGCTTTACGCCCCGATGCAGGGCGCCGCCGTCGGAAGTGAAGTCGTTCTGATATTCGATGAGAACGACTGCAGTCGATTTCGGGTCCATCGCGACTCTCCAGTTCACGGCTCGGCGCCCGCGCCTGTCGCGGCGCGGAAGCGCCACGCTATATATGGATCAACATCTCGCGCGATGCGAGGGCCTGGGTCAGCCAGAAGATTTGCGGTGCGCGTTCGGGGTGCGGTTCTCGAAACAGTGAAGCGCTCGACCCCTGGCGTAACAGGATTGTTAGTTGCCGATCGGCCGGGCGAAATGAGACGACCGGGCGGACATGCCTAGGCAAGCGAACAGCGTTCAAACGCGCATACGCCATCTATCCCGCAGCCGTCCCGTGCATAGCCTAATTGCGGCTGTTGCGACGCTCATCGTTGCGACGCCGGGCTATGCGACCGTGCAGACGCGCGAGACAAGCATGGCTGACGTGCGCGCGCATTTTGCAAGCTGCATCGGACAGCCGCCCCACGCGGATGGAGCGCTGGTCACTGCGTATTTTTCGCTCAAGAGCGACGGCGAGATTTTTGGCAAGCCGCGAGTCGTGTTGTTGGGATATCAGGGAAGCGACGACGATCGCCGGTCGATTGTTTCTTCGATACTGAACTCGCTCGGCAAATGCCTGCCGCTTCAACTCAGCGACGACATGGCTCGGACGATTCCCGGACAGGTCTACTTCCTGCAATTCCGATTTGGCGCGCAGGGGAAGCCCAAGACCGAGGTGAAATTTCGACCTTACGGAAGCGGCAGCCCTCTCGAGGGCTGGCAGCGCCAAATATGGCGGTGAACGGGGCAGTTTTCCCGAAGCCGCCGCCTGCGACGAAGCGTCGGCTCGGCGAGCAGGCGCGGACGACCCCATCCGCCCGGTGTTCGAGTTGCGACATTTTCTTTCTGGACGCTGAAAGTCGCGCTATTCTTTTTTACGGGTAAGGGCTTTCTTGCCGGCGAAACTGACACAGGGTCGAGAACTCGCGCCGGGCGCCGTCGGCAATACGCGGCGGGGTCAAGCCATTGAAATCGCAGGATGTCTCGTCAACCCAATCCTTGACGAAACTTGACGTTGCTTGACAAAACTTGACGCGGACTTGACGCGCGCCTCGACGTCAATCTCCCGCCGGCGCCTCGGCTCAGAGCATGCTCGGCAGCACCCGGTCCGGCGGGCGGTGGCCGTCCATGAAGGTCTTGATGTTGATGATGACCTTCTCGCCCATGTCGTTGCGCCCCTCGTAGGTCGCCGAACCCATATGCGGCAGCAGCGTCACTTTGCCCTTGTCGGCGAGCGCGATCAATTTGTCCAAGACGGCGGGGGCGTGCTCGAAGACGTCGAGCCCGGCGCCGGTGATTTCGCCGGCCTCCAACATGCGCGTCAAGGCGTTCTCGTCGATCACCTCGCCGCGCGCGGTGTTGATGATGATCGCCTCGGGACGCAGGTATTTTAGGCGGCGCGCCGAAAGAAGATGGTAGGTCGCCGGCGTGTGCGGGCAATTGACCGAGACGAAGTCCATGCGCGCAAGCATCTGGTCGAGCGAATCCCAATAGGTCGCCTCGAGGGATTCCTCGATCTGCTGCGCGACGCGGCGACGGTTGTGGTAGTGGATGGACATGCCGAACGCGCGGGCGCGTGACGCCAGCGCCTGGCCGATACGGCCCATGCCGACGATGCCGAGGCGCTTGCCGCCGAGCCGGCGGCCAAGCATCCAGGTCGGCGACCAGCCGCCCCAGCGCCCCTCGGGAATGACGCGCGCGCCCTCGGCGACGCGGCGCGCGGTAGCGAGAATGAGCGCCATCGTCATGTCCGCCGTGTCCTCGGTGAGGACGCCCGGCGTGTTGGTGACGGTGATGCCGCGCCTGAGCGCGGAGGTGACGTCGATATGATCGACGCCGTTGCCGAAATTGGCGATCAGCTTCATGTGCTCGCCGGCCTGGGCGATCATCTGGGCGGTGATGTGGTCGGTGATGGTCGGCACGATCACGTCGGCTTCGCGCATCGCCTCGACGATCTCGCTCTCCGACATCGGCTTGTCCTCGAGATTGAGGCGCGCGTCGAACAATTCGCGCATTCGGGTCTCGACGAGGTCCGGCAATCGGCGCGTGACGATGACGACGGGCTTCTTCCTAGACATTGGCCCTGCTCTCCCCGTTCTCCCGGAGCCTCGACGCCCGTGGCCTGATTTCAACCCCATTCATGCGCAACATCAAAGGCCTTTACGCATCGTTTACCGCGATTCACGCACAAAGACAGCCCTAGGGAAAACCCTCGGGTCGCGCCTTGATTGTGAGCCGTCGCGGCCTCTCTACCAGATGGAGAGGCAAAGACAAGGAGAGGCGGCTTGGCGCCGCCGAGCAGGGAACGGGTATGAACCTCATCGGCTTTGTGATTCGCATTTTCGGCTTACGGCTGGCCGCGCTCGGCCTCATTTCCGCGTTGGTGGCCGTCTCGTCTGCGGCGTTCGCCGATCCGGTCGGCCCTGCGACTGGGCTGCCGCTGCCGCGCTATGCGAGCCTCAAGACCGATCGCGTCAACCTCAGGGAAGGGCCCTCGAAGGACCACGCCACCAAGTGGGTGTACGAGCGCGCCGGCCTGCCGGTCGAGATCACGGCCGAATTCGACACCTGGCGCAAGGTGCGCGATTCCGAGGGCACGGAAGGCTGGGTGCTTCACTCCCTTCTGTCGGGGCGCCGCACCGGCCTGGTCGGCGTCGGCAAGACCGGCCAGACGTTCAAGATTTACACGCAGCCGCGGATGAATGGCGATGTCGCGGCGACCCTCCAATCGGGCGTGATCGCCAACGTCCGCTCTTGCGACGGCTCCTGGTGTCTGATCTTCGGCGACGGATACAGGGGCTATATTGAACAGGTGGCCCTCTGGGGCGTATATCCCGGCGAGAAGATCCAGTAACCCGCGGCCCTGGCCGCGCGAGACGCGCGACGAGACGTTGGACGCTTTCGACGACGAGGATTTTGGCCGACGGGCGCGCCGTCTTCGCGTCGCCACGCTCATCGGGCTGCGGTGGATGGCGATATTCGGCCAATCCGTCGCCCTGCTGGTCGCCCATTTCGCCCTCGGGCTGAAATTTCCGTTTGTCGCCTGCCTTGTCTGCATCGGCGCGTCAGCGGTCCTGAACGCGGCGCTGCGCGCCCGTTTTCCCGTCGCTCACCGCCTCGATGAAACCTGGGCGACGAGCATTCTCGCCTTCGACATCGCCCAACTCGCCGCTCTGCTGGCGCTGACCGGCGGCCTGGGCAATCCGTTCTCGATCCTGTTTCTGGCGCCCGTCACGATAGCGGCGGCTTCGCTGCCGCCCCGCCGCACCGCGGGGCTGCTGGCGTTCATGCTGGTCTGCGCCACCGCGATCGAGCTCGGGCACGCTCCGCTACGTTCTTCCGGCGGCGCCGCCTTCGAGCCGCCGCCGCTCTACGCCTTTGGCGCGCTCATCGCGATCGCCGTCGGCGCGATCTTCGTCGCCATCTACGCCAGCCGCGTCGCGCGGGAGGCGCGCAAGCTCTCGAGCGCCCTGACCGCGACGGAACTGATCCTCGCGCGCGAGCAGCACCTCTCCCAACTCGACGGCCTCGCGGCCGCCGCCGCGCACGAGTTGGGAACGCCGCTGGCGACGGTGGCGCTGGTCGTCCACGAACTGGCGGCCCAGCCGCAAATCGCGGCGCTCTGCGCCGACGACCTGCGCCTGGCCGAGGAGCAGGTCGGCCGCTGCCGGTCGATCCTGGGCAAGCTGTCCTCCCCCGAGACGATCGCGGAATCGTCGCTCAACGAGACGACGGTCGGCGAACTGCTGGAGGAGATCGCCGCCCCGCACCGTCTCCTCGATATCGAAATCGAGGTCTTGCGGGAGGGACCTCAGCCCGAGCCGTCCTGCCGCCGCAACGCCGGCATGATGCACGCGCTGAACAACCTGGTCGAGAACGCCGTAAGCTTCGCCAAGAGCCGGGTCTCGCTCAAGGCGTCCTGGAGCGGCGAGGTCGTCAGGATCGTCATCGCCGACGACGGCCCGGGCTTTCCCCCGCAGGTTCTGGCCCAGCTCGGCGAGCCCTATATTTCGAAGCGGGGACTCACCCGGCGGCGCGATGGCGCGGCGGGAGGCCTGGGCCTCGGACTTTTCATCGCCAACGCCCTGCTCGAGCGGTCCGGCGCGCGGCTCGATATCGCCAACGGGTCGCAGTCGGCGCCAGGGGCGGTCGCCAGCCTCGTCTGGATGCGCGCCACTTTTGAACACGGTCGACTGACGCGCCGACAAGCGCTAGAAGGCTGACTATGCAAGACCCCAATGAGGCTCAAGTCGCCGACGCCTCCGGTCCGGCGACCCCGCGAAGCAAATCCTTGTTGATCGTCGACGACGATCGCCCCTTCTGCGACCGCCTCGCGCGGGCGATGGGCGGGCGCGGCTTCACTCCCCGCGTCGCCAACAGCGTCGCGGACGGGCTGGCGGCGATCGAGGCCGAGGCGCCGTCCTTCGCCGTCATCGACCTCAAGCTCGCCGACGGAAGCGGCCTCGACGTGATGCGCGCCCTCAAAGCCAAGCGGCCGGACGCTCGCGCCATCATCCTCACCGGCTTCGGCGCCATCGCCACCGCGGTCGTCGCGGTGAAGCTCGGCGCGTTCGACTATCTCGCCAAGCCCGTCAACGCCGACGACATCATCGCCGCGCTCACCGCCGAGCGGGTCGGCCGCGTCGACAGCCCTGAGCAGCCCATGTCGGCGGATCGCGTCCGCTGGGAGCATATCCAGCGCGTCTACGAATCCTGCGAGCGCAACGTTTCGGAGACGGCGCGCCAGCTCAATATGCATCGGCGCACCCTCCAGCGCATCCTGAGCAAGCGCGCGCCGCGCTGACGCGGCGTCCCGCTCCCCGCTCGGCGGGGGCGCCTAACAAATGCGCGACTGCCGCGTGAGACGGCGCCGGGGCGGGCGGAACGCCGGTCTACCCGACCGTTTCAGTGGCATAACGCTTGCGTAGCCTCTTCCCTGGGCGGCCCGCGCCGTTGGCGGCCGCATCGTCGATGGGAGAGGGAGCGACTATGTCACTGACGAGACGATTTGTCCTGCGCGCGGCCGGCGCATTGGTTGGCGGTGCGCTGGCGCTGAGTTCCTTCGCCGCGCACGCGGAGGACACGATCAAAATCGGCATTCTTCATTCGCTCTCGGGCACGATGGCGATCAGCGAGACGACGCTCAAGGACGTCATGCTGATGCTGATCGACGAGCAGAACAAGAAGGGCGGCGTGCTCGGCAAGAAATTGGAGCCGGTCGTCGTCGACCCGGCGTCCAACTGGCCGCTGTTCGCCGAGAAGGCGCGCGAACTGATCGCCAAGGACAAGGTGGCAGTGGTGTTCGGCTGCTGGACCTCGGTCTCGCGCAAGTCGGTCCTGCCGGTCTTCAAGGAGCTCGACAGCATTCTCTTCTACCCCGTCCAATACGAGGGCGAGGAATCCGAGCGCAACGTCTTCTACACCGGAGCCGCGCCCAATCAGCAGGCGATCCCGGCGGTCGACTACCTCATGAGCGAGGACGGCGGCTCGGTGAAGCGCTGGGTGCTCGAGGGCACCGACTACGTCTATCCGCGCACGACCAACAAGATCCTCGCCGCCTACCTCAAGTCGAAAGGCGTGGCGGACGAGGACATCCTGATCAACTACACGCCGTTCGGCTTCTCCGACTGGCAGACCGAAGTGTCGAAGATCAAGGCGTTCGGTTCGGCGGGCAAGAAGACGGCGGTGGTCTCGACGATCAACGGCGACGCCAACGTCCCCTTCTATAAGGAACTCGGCAACCAGGGCGTCAAAGCGACCGACATTCCGGTCGTCGCCTTCTCGGTAGGCGAGGAGGAACTCGCTGGTCTCGACGCCAAGCCGCTCGTCGGCCATCTCGCCGCCTGGAACTATTTCCAGACGATCGACACGCCGGAGAACAAGGCGATGATCGAGAAGTGGCGCGCCTTCACCAAGAACGCGAAGCGCACCTTCAACGACCCGATGGAAGCGCATGTGATCGGCTTCAGCATGTGGGTCAAGGCGGTCGAGAAGGCCGGCACGACCAATCCGGACGCGGTGATCGACGCGATGATCGGCGTCGCCGTTCCCAATCTGACGGGCGGCATCGCCACCATGATGCCGAACCATCACATCACCAAGCCGGTCTATATCGGCGAAATCCAGGAGAACGGCCTGATCAACACGGTCTGGCAGACGCCTGGGACCGTCGTCGCTCAGGAGTGGTCGCCCTACCTCGAGGGCTCGCGCGATCTCATCGCCGATTGGCGCAAGCCGCTCTCCTGCGGAAACTTGAACGTCAAGACCGGCAAGTGCGGCGGCTGAGCGAAGTTCGCAAGGCCTAACCAGCCTCTGAACGTCATGGCCGGCTCGTCCCGGCCATCCGCGCGGCGCCCGCGGGCCAAAACGCTTGCCGGCTAGGAACGGCGGCGCCGCGTGGATGCCCGGCGCAAGGCCGGGCAGGACGACCGAGGGCGGCGGCTGAGTGAAGTTCGCAAGGCCTAACCAGCCCCTGAACGTCATGGCCGGGCTCGTCCCGGCCATCCACGCGGCGCCCGCGGGCCAAAACGCTCAAGAGTCGGGAACTGCTGGGCCGCGTGGATGCCCGGCACAGGGCCGGGCAAGACGACCGAGGGCGGCGCGGGGAACCGCGCCATTTCTGAACGAGAATCGGCTTATGTCGCTCGCCCGTCTCGCCGCCATTGTGGCCTTCCTCTGCGGTCTCTGCTGCGCCGGCTTCGCGCGGGCCGACGCGCTCGACGAAACGTTGGCCAAGTTTCTCGACGACAAGTTTTCGCACACCGAGCAGGCGGTTGGCGAATTGGCCGCGAGCGGCGCCCCGAACGCCGCCGCGATCATCGAGGCGCTCGGCGACAATCGCCTGCTGATCGACGCCGCCAGCCATCGGCTCGTCTACCGCACGCAAGCGGGTGAGACGATCGACGCCAGGAGCGGCCAGACGGTCGCCGGCGCCGACGCGAGTTCCTTCAAGAAGGTGCGCATCAACAATGCGCTGCGCAGCGCGATCGCGGCGGCGCTCGGCGCCCTCACGCTCGCCAACCCGGACCCAGCCAAACGGGTCGCGGCCGCGGAGGCGGTCTTCAAGTCGCGCGACGCCAAAGCGCTGCCCGCGCTCGAGGCGCAACTCGCGAGGGAAAAAGACCCGCGCGCCGCCGAGGCGCTGCGCCAAGCGCGCGCGGCCATCCTCGCGCTCGATGCGAGCGCGCCCGCGGCCGATCGTCTCGCCGCCATTGCCGCGCTGAAGGACCGCGGCGATCAGGACGCTCAGGGCCTGCTCGATGAGGTCGCGGCGACCAACGATCCCGCGCTCAAGCCGGCCGCCGAGGCTGCGCTGTCGTCCATCCAATCGCGCCTGGCGCTGTGGGGCGTCGTCCAGAACCTCTGGTACGGCGTCTCCGCCGCTTCGGTGCTGCTGCTCGCGGCGATCGGGCTCGCCATCACCTTCGGCGTGATGGGCGTCATCAACATGGCGCATGGCGAGATGGTGATGCTCGGCGCCTACACGACGTTCGTCGTGCAGAGCGTGCTGCCGCCGTCGCTCGCGCAATGGTCGCTCGCCATCGCCTTGCCGCTCGCCTTCCTCGTCGCCGGCGTCGTCGGCGTCGCGATCGAGCGGCTGGTCATCCGTTTTCTCTACGGCCGGCCGCTGGAGACGCTGCTGGCGACATGGGGCGTGTCGCTGATCCTTCAGCAGGGGGTGCGCACCATCTTCGGCGCCAACAATCGCCAGGTGAGCGCGCCGGCCTTCATGTCCGGCTCCTTCGACCTCGGCGGCTTGTCGATCACGACGGGGCGCCTCTGGATCATCGCCCTCGCGATCCTCGTTTTCGCAGCGTTGCAACTGGTGCTGCGCGCAACGCCGTTCGGCCTGCGGATGCGCGCCGTGACGCAGAACCGGCGCATGGCGGCGGCGATGGGGATTTCGACCGGCCGCATCGACATGCTCGCCTTCGGCCTCGGTTCGGGTATCGCAGGCGTGGCGGGCGTCGCGCTGTCGCAGATCGACAACGTCTCGCCCAACCTCGGCCAGGGCTACATCATCGACAGCTTCATGGTCGTCGTCTTCGGCGGCGTCGGCAATCTCTGGGGCGCGTTGCTCGGCGCGCTGTCGCTGGGGCTCGCCAACAAGCTGCTCGAACCCGCGATCGGCGCGGTGCTCGGCAAGATCCTGCTGCTTGTGTGCATCATCCTCTTCATACAGAAGCGCCCGCGCGGCTTGTTCGCGCTCAAGGGCCGGGCGGTGGAGGCATGATCGTCGTACGCTTCCTTGGCCGGCTGGACCGGTTGAGTCTGGGCTTCGTCGTCTTGATGCTGGGCGTCGCCGCGCTGGCCCCCGTTCTCGCGCTCGCCGTTCCCGCAGGCTCCGCATTCGCGCTGCCGCCCTACGTCGTCGCGCTCATGGGCAAATATCTCTGCTATGCGATCCTCGCGCTGGCGCTCGATCTCGTCTGGGGCTATTGCGGCATTCTCTCGCTCGGCCACGGCGCGTTCTTCGCGCTCGGCGGCTATGCGATGGGCATGTATCTGATGCGCCAGATCGGCGCGCGCGGCGTCTACGCCAATCCTGTCCTCCCCGACTTCATGGTGTTTCTCAATTGGAAGGCGCTGCCGGTCGCCTGGTGGGGCTTCCATTCTTTCGCTTACGCCAGCGTGATGGTGATGCTCGTTCCCGGCGTGCTCGCTTTCGCGTTTGGCTGGTTCGCGTTCCGCTCACGCGTGACGGGCGTCTATCTCTCGATCATCACTCAGGCGCTCACCTACGCGCTGAAGCTCGCCTTCTTCCGCAACGATTTCGGCTTCGGCGGCAACAACGGCCTGACCGATTTCAAGGACATTCTGGGCTTCAACGTGCAGGCGGACGCGACGCGCGCGGCGCTGTTCTCGATTTCGGCGATCGCGCTCGTCATCGCCTTCCTCGTCGCCAAGGCGATCGTGACGTCGAAATACGGCAAGGCGCTGATCGCGGTGCGCGACGCGGAAAGCCGCGTCCGCTTCCTCGGCTACCGCGTCGAAAACTACAAGCTGTTCGTCTGGGTCGTCTCCGCCGTCATCGCCGGCGTCGCGGGGGCGCTCTACGTGCCGCAAGTCGGCATCATCAACCCCAGCGAATTCGACCCCGGCAATTCGATCGAGGCGGTGATCTGGGTCGCGGTCGGCGGCCGCGGCACATTGGTCGGCGCGGCGCTCGGCGCGGTCGTCGTCAATTTCGCCAAGACCTACTTCACCGGCGCTTTCCCCGAATATTGGCTGTTCGGTCTTGGCGCGCTGTTCGTTCTCGTCACCTTGTTTCTGCCGAAGGGAATTCTCGGTTGGCTCGCCACCTTGCGCGGAGGCTCGACCAAGGCGCCCCCAACGCCGCTTGGGGAGCGCGCTGCGATCGCCGAAGAAGGCGGGAGCGCGCCATGATCGGCCCGGACGACCCGAAACTGACCAGCACGCTGCTCTATCTCGACGGCGTCGCCGTATCCTTCGACGGCTACAAGGCGCTGCGCGGGCTGTCGCTCGTTCTCGAACCCGGCGAGATGCGGGCGATCATCGGCCCTAACGGCGCCGGCAAGACGACGATGATGGACGTCATCACCGGCAAGACTCGCCCCGATGCGGGCGACGTCGTCTTCGACGGACGGCACAATCTTCTCCAGCTCGACGAAGCCGAAATCGCCGAACTCGGCGTCGGCCGCAAATTTCAGAAGCCGACCGTGTTCGAAAACCATACGGTCGCCGACAACATTCTCCTCGCCGCCAAGGCGCCGCGCGCCGTATTTGCAACGCTGTTCGGAGGCGGAGGGTGCCGCGAGCGCGAAACGATCGACCGCATTCTGACGACGACCCGCCTCACCGAGCATCGCGATCGTCTCGGTGGCGATCTTTCGCATGGCCAGAAGCAGTGGCTCGAGATCGGCATGTTGCTGGCGCAGGATCCAAAGCTGCTGCTGGTCGACGAGCCGGTCGCCGGCATGACCGACGCCGAGACCGCCGTCACGGCCGAACTGCTGCGGGAGATCGCGCGCGACCACTCGGTCGTCGTGGTCGAGCACGACATGGCCTTCGTGCGCGAACTCGGCGTCAAGGTGACGGTGCTTCACGAAGGCGCCGTGCTGGCGGAGGGCTCGCTCGATCAGGTCAGCGCGGACGAGCGGGTGATCGAAGTGTATCTGGGGCGATAGGGATGTTGAGCGTCGACAACATCAACCTTTTCTACGGCGCCGCCCAGGCTCTGCGGTCGGTCTCGCTCAAGGCGGAGATCGGGCGCGTCACCTGCGTCCTCGGGCGCAACGGGGTCGGCAAGTCGTCACTGCTGCGCGCCATCGTCGGCCAGCAGCCGATCGCCTCGGGCGCGATCCGGTGGAAGGGCGAAGACATCGCTCGCCTTCCCACCCACGAGCGCGCGCGGCGCGGCATCGGCTATGTGCCGCAGGGACGCGAAATCTTCCCGCTGCTCACGGTGCGCGAAAATCTGATGACGGGCTTTGCAACCCAGCCGCGCAACAAGCGCTTCGTCGACGACGAGATTTTCAGCCTCTTCCCCGTGCTCGCCGATATGATGGGCCGGCGAGGGGGCGATCTCTCGGGCGGCCAGCAGCAGCAGCTCGCGATCGGCCGCGCGCTCGTCACGAGGCCGCAGTTGCTCGTGCTCGACGAGCCGACCGAAGGCATCCAGCCCTCGATCATCAAGGACATCGGGCGCGCCATCCTCTATTTGCGCCAGAAAGGCGAGATGGCGATCCTCGTCGTCGAGCAATATTTCGAATGGGCGCGCGACATCGCCGACGATTACGCGGTGATGGACCGCGGCGCGGTGGTGCTCGCCGGCGAGCGCAAGGACATGCAGGAGACCGAGGTGCGCAAGCGGCTGTCGGTGTAGCGGTCGTCATCGGGCTCGTGATGACGGCGTAAGTTCGGTATGCTCGTGGCGGGAGCCCGCCGATGGCCGACGCCGACGATTTCCGCCGCCTTGCGCTCGCTTTGCCGGGCGCCGGGGAATATCCGCATTTCGATCGCCGCGCCTTCAAGGCGCGCGTCACTTTCGCGACGCTTGCGGCCGACGGGCTGACCGCGAATTTCAAATTCGCGCCCGACGAACAGCAGT
>DASXGX010000061.1:0-14918 GCA_036488815.1 Roseiarcus sp. | reverse complement strand
ATCCGAACCTTCATCAAAATCCACAATGACAACCCGCGCCCCTTCCGATGGACAAAATCCGCCGACGACATCCTCGACGCCGTAAAGCGATTTTGCCTGCGGACCCTGCAAGTCGCTAAAACTTCTGAATCAGGACACTAGCGCGTTTTGCTTTTTGGTTGACCTGCGGCTGTCACCCTCGCGAAAGCGGGGGTCTAGACATCGCCGCAGGCCTGATTCTGGATGCCCGCTTTCGCGGGCATGACAGGTACCGCCTGGGTTGCTTCGACCAAAAACGCAACGCGGTCCAAAGCCCTGGAACGGGCGAGAAAGGCCGTCGGCATGGAGGGCGCAGTCCGCGCGAAAGCGAGACCATTCGGCCTGCGCCAGTGGATGCTGGCTTGCGGACCCGGCCTGCTCGTGATGCTGGCCGACACCGACGCGGGCAACGTTGTCACCGGCGCGCAGGCCGGCTCGCAGTGGGGATATCGCCTGCTCCCCTTGCTGCTCTTGCTCATTCCAGTGCTTTACATGGTTCAGGAGCTGACGGTTCGGCTCGGGCTCTACACCGGGCGTGGCCATGGCGACCTCATCCGCGAGCGCTTTGGCCGCGGCTGGGCTTGGTTGTCGACTGCGAGCCTCGCCGTCGCAACGATCGGCTCGCTGGTCACCGAATTTACGGGCGTCGCGGGCGTCGGCGAACTCTACGGTCTGCCGCGCGCCGTGACTTTGCCCCTCGCGACGGCGGCGCTGCTGGCGGTGGCCGCCACCGGCTCGTATCGGCGCGTCGAGCGCACGGCGATCGCGGTCGGGCTGTTCGAGCTCGCCTTCTTCGGCGTCGCCTGGGCGGCGCATCCCAGCCCCGCGGTCGTGCTGCATGACGCGCTCGACCTGCCGCTTGGCGATCGCCAATTTCTGTTTCTCGCCGCGGCGGTGATCGGGGCGACTTTCAATCCCTGGATGGTTTTCTACCAGCAGTCGGCGATCGCCGACAAAAAGCTGCAGCTCGATCATCTGGCGGCGGCCCGTTGGGACACCGCCTTTGGCGCCGTGCTGACCCAATGCCTGACCGGCGCCGTTCTGATCGCGGCGGCGGCCGCGCTCGCCCCGAGCGGCCACACGGCCGGCTTGGACAGCGTCGGACGGATCAGCGACGCCCTCGCGCCCTTTCTCGGCGACAGCTTCGGCCGTCTGGTGTTTAGCGCCGGCGTTCTCGGCGCCTCGCTCGTGGCGGCGATCGTCTCTTCGCTGGCGCTCGCCTGGGGCGTCGGCGAAGTGGCCGGCTATCACCGCTCGCTCGAGCACCGGCCCTTCGCCGCCAAATGGTTCTACGGCCTCTACGCCGCTGCGGTGTGCGGGTCGGCCGCGCTCGTCGGCTTCGCGCCGGATCTCGTCGGGTTGAACATCGCCGCGCAGGTGCTGAACGCCCTCCTGCTGCCGCTGGTCGTCGGCTTCCTCGTCGCGCTGGCGCTCACGGTCCTTCCGGCGGGCTTGCGTCCGCGCGGCGCCTATCTCGCCGCGCTGATCGCCGTCTCCGCGGCGGTGTCGCTGCTCGGTCTCGCCGGCGGTGTCGCGGGGCTGCGCTAGGCCAGAGCGCGACGCTTGCTTTGCGTTTTTGCAAGTCGCGTTTCCGCTTCGTGGCGTTAGAGTGCTGATGCAAGCCGCTGACGCCGATGCGGCCTGCAGCAATGGAGGGGCGCTTGACCAAGGTTCGCCAGCCGACCTTCTTCCTGCCGCATGGTGGCGGCCCGTGTTTTTGGATCGAGTTCCCGCCGCCGTTCGGGCCGCACGCCTGGGATCGCCTGCGCGATTTCCTCGCCGGCCTCGTCCGCGCGCTGCCGGAGCCGCCGAAGGCTTTCGTCGTCGTCACCGCGCATTGGGAAGAGCCCCAAATAACCGTCAGCACCTCGCCCGGGCCAAGCATGCTGTACGATTATTACGGCTTTCCCGCGCACACCTATGAGCTCAAATATCCCGCGCCCGGCGCGCCGCAACTCGCCGCCGAGGTCGAGCGGCTGCTGGGCGCCGCGGGCATCGCCGTAGGCGAGAACGCCGAGCGTGGCTTCGACCACGGGGTCTTCGTGCCGTTCCTGATCGTCGATCCGAAGGCGCAGACTCCGGTCCTGATGGTTTCGTTGCGGCGCGATCTCGACGCGAAGTTTCATGTGGAGGTCGGCAAGGCGCTTGCGCCGCTGCGCGACGAAGGGATCGTAATCGTCGGCAGCGGCATGAGCTATCACGACCTGCGCCACTTCCGCGACGGCGACGGCGAGGCCTCGGCGGCGTTCGACGCCTGGCTCGACGAGACGCTGACGAAGTGCGAGCCGCCCGAGCGCGAGGCGCGGCTCGCCCAGTGGGACAAGGCTCCGTCCGCCCGGGCGAGCCACCCGCGCGAGGAGCATCTCATCCCGCTCATGGTCGCCGCCGGCGCGGCCGCAGACAGCCCCGGCGAGCACAGCTTCCGCGATGTGATCGGCGGCAAGGTGATCTCGGGTTTCCGGTTCGGGTAGCGCCGCCGCGCGTCTAGCGCATTGCGTTTTGGTCGAAGCAACCCAGGCGGGACCTGTCATGCCCGCGAAAAGCGGGCATCCAGAGTCAAATGACGAAGGCCCGCGGCGGTTGTCTGACCCCCCGCTTTTCGCGGGGGTGACAGGCGCAGGTCAACCAAAAAGCAAAACGCGCTAACCGCTATGGCGATCGAGGAAGCTCAATGTTTTCTCGTTGAACTCGGCCACGCTCTCGTAGATCGGGGCGTGGGCGCAGGTCTCGAACACCACCAGTTCGCTCCCCTTGACGCCGTTCTTCATCGTGTCGGCGAAGCGCGGCGAGCACACGAGGTCGTGGCGGCCGAAGGTGATCTGGGTCCGCGCCTCGATGCGGGCGAGTTGGTCGCTGGCGTCGTGCGCGATCACCGCGCCCGACTGGCGCAGGAAGGCGTCGAACGGCTGCCGCGGCCGGCTGCGCACGAAAGCGGCGAGCTGGTCGACGTAGTCGGGCTTGGCGGCATAGAGCTCCGGCGTGAAGCACCAGGGGAAGATGCCCTGGATGACCATCTCGGTGACGCTGTCGAGCCCTTTGGCCATGCTGCGCCAACCCTCCACCACCACCTTGAGGAAGGGGTCGCTCTTGGGCCAGCAACTGTGCAGCGACAGCGATTTGACCTGTCCGGGATATTTGGCGGCGAGCCACATCCCTGTCGCGGCGCCGAGCGACAGGCCCATCACATGCGCGCGCTCCAGGCCGAGCACATGCATGAAGGCGGCGATGTCGTCGGCGAACACTTCCATCGAATAGACGCCGTCGGGCTTGTCGCTCTCGCCCGCCCCGCGCGGATCGACGGAGATGCAGGTGAAATGCTTGGCGTAATCGGCGACCTGAAACGCGTAGCAGGCGTGGTCGGCGGCGAGAAAGGGGATCAGCACGAGCGGCTCACCGACGCCTTGGGACTCGTAATTGATCGTAATTCCGTTGGCTGTGACCTTGGGCATGTCAACCTCCCGAGTCGCCCGCGCCCCTTCATGGGAAGCGCGGGATCCGTTCGCCGCTCGCGAATGCTTCTTGGCTGGCTTCGCTTGGCGGAAGTCGATCGATCTCTAGAAGGTGCGCTTTTTGCGCGCATCGCGCAATCGGGCCGGCGACCGCCGACCGACGAGGCCGCATCAGTCAGGCCATCCGATCGGCGCGTAGGTCGGCACGAGATGCAGGGCGTCCCCCGTATAGGGATGGGCGCGCGCGACCTCCTCGTCGAGTTCGACGCCGAGGCCCGGCTCAGTCGGCGGTATGACGTAGCCGTCCTCCCAGCGGATGGGCTTCTTCAACAGCTTCGCCTGAAAGCCGTCCCAGCGCTCGATGCTTTCGAGGATGAGGAAATTCGGGATGCATGCGGAAAGCTGGATGTTGGCGGCGCCGACGACGGGGCCGCAATAGAGATGCGGGGCGATCTGCGCGTAATGCGCCTCCGCCATCCCGGCGATCTTTTTCGCTTCGAGCAGGCCGCCGACCCGGCCGAGATTGAGCTGCAGGATCGAGGCGGCGCCGGCTTCGAGCACGCGCGCGAACTCGTATTTTGTCGTCAGCCGCTCGCCGGCCGCGACCGGGATCGAGGTGGCCGCCGCGACGCGCGCCATTTCCTCCGGCGCCTCGGGCGGCGTCGGTTCCTCGAACCAAAGCGGCGAATAGGGCTCCAGCCGCCGCGCAAGGCGCAGCGCGCCCGAGGGGGTGAACTGTCCGTGCGTGCCGAACAGGAGATCGCAGTTGTCGCCGAGCGCCGCTCGGAGGGTTTTGCAGAAGGCCTCGCTGAGTGACAGGCGCTCCAGGCTCGGCTGGCGAGGATCGAAGGTGGAGTAGGGCCCGGCGGGGTCGAACTTCACCGCGCTGAAGCCCTCGGCGACATACTTGAGCGCCCGCTCTGCCGCCGCGTCCGGGTCGCGATAGACAGGGCTGTCGGAATAGGCGTGCGAGCCGGGCTCGTCGGGATAGAGATAAGTGTAGGTGCGCAGTCGCTCATGGACGAGGCCGCCGAGCAGCGCGTAGACGGGCTTGCCGACCGCCTTGCCGACAATGTCCCACAGCGCCATCTCGAAGCCGGACAGCACCCCCATCAAGGAAATGTCAGGGCGCCCGGAATAGCCGCGGCCGTAGACGTTGCGCCACAGCGCCTCGATGCGGAACGGATCGGCCCCCTCCACGTGGCGCTGGAAGACGTCCGCGATCATCGCTTCGACCGCGCGCGGCCCGAAGCTCGCCGTATAGACCTCGCCGACGCCCTCGACGCCGCAGGCCGTCTTGAGTTTGAGGAACAGGAAGTAGCGGCCGCCAAAGCCGGGCGGCGGATTGCCGACGGCGAACGTCTTCAGCTCGGCGATCTTCATTCCCCGCTCCCCCACTGCGCTTTTGCCCGAGTGTTTCCGGCGGCGCGCAGAAATCAAGCGCTTTTGCACGATTCGGCGAGATGGGCGCGGAAGAAGGCGATCACGGCGGCGTGAAACGCGGCCCGGTCGAAGCCCGGGGGCGTCGCGGTCGAAAGGAAGCTCGACCGGTCGACGCTGCCTGCGGTGGCGGCCTCGTTCGCCGCTTTGACGGTATCTTAAGAGCCCGTGGGTCTAGATAGCCTCTTCAGACCGCTGTGCGCGCCGAACGAGGGCGAATATGCTCTTGGGTAGAAAAGTAACAATCGTGCTACCCGCATATAACGCAAGCAAGACCTTGCGCCAGACGTTCGCCGAGATCCCGCGAGAAATCGTCGACGACGTGATTCTCACCGACGACGGCAGCAAGGACGACACTGTAAAGATCGCGCAGGAACTCGGCATTTATACGCTGCGACACGATCGCAATCTTGGATATGGCGGCAATCAAAAGACCTGCTACCGGGCGGCGCTTGCGCGCGGCGCCGACATCGTCATCATGCTTCACCCGGACTATCAATACAGCCCGCTTCTGGTCACCGCGATGGCGTCGATGGTGGCGTCGGGGCACTACGACGTGGTGTTCGGATCACGCATCCTCGGCAATGGCGCCTTGGCGGGGGGCATGCCCCTCTACAAATACATCGCCAATCGCGCTCTGACTTTGATCCAGAACATTCTCATCAATCAAAAGCTGTCCGAATACCACACCGGATACCGCGCCTGGAGCCGGGACGTGTTGGCGACGCTTCCGCTTCTCAATTTCTCCGACGATTTCGTATTCGACAACGAAATGGTGACCTCGGCGCATTTCTTCGGTTTCCCGATCGGAGAAATCTCCTGCCCGACGAAATATTTCGAAGAGGCGTCATCGATCAATTTCAGGCGCAGCCTGATCTATGGCCTGGGCGTGCTGCGAACCGCCCTAGCGTTCCGATTGCAGCGTTGGGGCCTGAGGTCGTCATCCCTATTTGCGATCGACGCCGCAGCGCGGTTGCCCGCGTGGCGGCGAGAGCGCGCGGCGTGACCCGGCTCGCGCTCGGCTCGGCGCTCGCCCTCTGCGTCGTCATAGGCGGAGCCTTTGCGGCTGTCTGGCCGAACGAAGTGGCCGCCCTTTGCGACAGCGTCATCGAAGCGGTGCGCGGATCGGGCGCATTGGGAATGGCGCTGCTCGCGATCGCGCAGATCCTGGTTGCGGTGAGCGGCGTGCTTCCCGCTGCATTGCTCGGCGCGGCGGCCGGCGCGATTTACGGAGTGGGCGCGGGGTTCGGCGTCGCCGCCGTCAGCACGCTGGCGGGGGCGCAACTCGGCTTTCTCGCTTCGCGCGTGCTGTTTCGGGGATATGCGGAGCGGGCGTTGGCCGGCCGGCCCCGTCTGCAAAACCTTGACGAGGCGATCGCCAAGGAGGGCTGGCGGATCGTCTGCTTGCTTCGCATGTCCCCGGTGATGCCGTTCTCGGCGACGAGCTATGCGCTCGGTCTCTCGTCTGTCAGCGCCCGCGACTACATGATCGGGACGCTCGCGGCGATGCCGGCGCTGTTCGGCTATGTGCTGTTGGGATCGCTCACCCAGAGTGGGCTCGCGATTTGGTCGACGGGCGCCAGCCCCACGCGACTGGGATTGCTTGCGGTCGGCGTCGTCGCGACGCTGGCCTTGACCCTGCGCTTGGGCCGGATCGCGCGCAAGGTTGGGTTTTTGCCGGCTTAAGCCGCCCGCTCACAGCTTCTCCCAGTATTGATCGCAGAAGTCGGGTTGATCGGCCGCCTTGGGATCGGGCGAGCATTGCGCTTTGGTCGGCGCCAAATCGACGAGCCATCCCTTCGGCCACGCGGCCAAGCGGTGTTCCGGGTCGGCGCGCCACGCGGCGACCTCGCTTCGCCAGTCCGGCCCTTCCGCAAGGCTGCTCAAGGGTTGAAAATACGAGACTACGCCAACCGCCACGATCCAGGCCGTGGCGACGGCGCAAATCTTGGAAAGCCTGCCTCGGCGGGAGGTCGCAAAGGCGAGCAGCGCGAAGCCGATCAGCACCTGCGGCACAAAGGCGTAGCGGGTGGCGAATTCGACGGTGAGCAGCGCTGGACCCGCCCGGATCGCTCCGAAATAGGAGACCGCCGCGAGGACGAGCCCGGGGATCAGCAGCCACGCCGGCGCCTCTCGCCATCGCCGCAGCGAGACGATGGCCAGCCCGCCAAACAGGATCACGCTCAGCGCCACGATCGCCCACGGCATTCCGCCCGCTCCGACCATGACCCTGATATCGTGGCCATAGCGCATCGCCAGGACAGGTCCGAGGAACGGCAACATCAGATGGCGCACGAACATGACGCAGGCGAGCACATCCGCGTCGATGTGATAGCTGCGCGCCCCGGACGCGCTATAAAACAGGCTCAGTTGCAGGGCCGAGCCGAGAGCCAGCGCGCTCGTCTGGAGCCAGCGCGCCCGAGCTCCTTCGAGGATGGCGCGCGCGACGAAAAAGGGCAGCATCACGATCGACGCTGGCCCGCACAGCGGTCCGAGGATCAACAGGCAGATGCGGAAAAGCGCCAAGGCCAGTCCAGCCTCGGCGTCGGTCGCCAAGATCACGGCGGCGCATAGGGCGAGATGAAATTGGCTGTGCAGCGTGTGCAGCCACACCTGTTCGGCAAGGGGCGGGGTCGCCAGGACCGCAAGGGCTGCGATGAGGGCCCAGCGCGGCCGCAACCAGGACGCGCGGCTCGACAAGATCAATATCGCTGGACAGGTCTGAAAGAACAGCGCGACCGCCTCGGTGACGTAGGGGGCGTCTTCCAACGGAACCCAGGCCTTCTCCACCAGGACCTTTGCGAGCAAGGTCGACGCCGAAGCGACGAGATTCAAATAGCCGCCGAGGGGGTGCCAGAGCGCCCGCTCCCAAGGCATGTGCCAGGCATAGGCGAAAAAGAACTCGCCCTCCTCCGCGTAGAATCGCCCGCTCCAGACGACATTCGGAAGCCGCAGGCAGATCAACGCGACGAAGAGGAGGCCGAGGAGGATGCGCGCCGCGGCGCTGAAGTCCGGTTCGGGCGCGGGGCAGGCGACGGGGGCCCCGGTCGAGTGCCGTTCGGCGCGCTCCATGGAGGCGAACATGACCGGAGAGGGCGCTATGACGCTGCGTTCGATCGATTGCCGGGTCATTGCCGGCCGCCCGACGTTGCGTCCTGCAGGCGATATAGCGACCAGGGCAATTGCGAGGGGACCCGGTTGTACTCGCCCCTGAAGGTATAAGTCAGCCGGCATCCCGCGCCGGCGAGGTCGATCGTCGGATCCGGCGCGACGTCGCCGGCCATCTGAACGATGTACCATGCGGGCCGTTGTGCGCAGAGCCGCTCCGCCGGGACCAGATCGAGTTCCACGCCGCGCGCGCGGTTGAAATAGTCGACGTTCCTGCCGACGTTGAAGTCGAAGCTGGTGGCGAGCGTCAGTTGGCGCGATTCGAGGATCGTCGAGAGCGCGTCGGTCCAGGGCGACCGCTCTCCCGCCAGGGTCTGCGCGATCGCCAACCCGTCGCCCGTCAGCGACGCCGCGAGCGCGGCCAGGGCCGCCGCGCGCCGCCACCCGCCCAATTTCCAGAGCTGGCTGAAGCTCTCCGCCGCCAGCAGCAGCAGGAACGGCGAAGCGGCGAAGAAATAGCGCGCCGCGTGGGTGTTTGGGGGCTGAAGGGTCAGGACGGCGGCCGGTATCACGGTGAAAAACGCGAAATAGGCGATGCGGCGCTCGGGTAGCGCCGCCTTGGCGATCGCGACGAGCAGCAGCGGCGGCAGAACGAACAACGCCAATCCGAAAAGCCAAAACGAGTTCGGCGGCAGGCCGAACGTCGCCATCTCCAGATTGACCATCGCGCCGATCGCGCGGGAGGTCGCATAGGCCCTCGGGTAGCCGATCGTGAACCCGCCTTTGTTGATATACCCCGCGACGAAGAAGGCGAGGGTCGGGAGCATGGCGAGGCCGGCGGGCCAGAATAGCCGCGCGGTCGCCTTGAGGCTGCCGAGCGCGTCGCGGCGCCGACGCCAATCCTCCGCGAGTCCCGCCGCGCCGAGCACGACGATCGCCGGGGCCATCGCCAGATGGCTGAAGAAGCCGACCCCGGCCGCCGCCGCAAGAATCCAGCGCGCTCCTCCCGACGGCGAGTCCAGCGACCGTTCGAGCGCGGCGAAGGCGACGATCAGCGCCAGCATCGCGGTGGCGTAGCCGCGCGCTTCGACGCTATAGGTGAATTGGAAGAACGAGCCGGCGGTCAGCGCCGCCGCAACGATCGCCGCCGCGCGGCTGTGGCGGGCGCCGAGATGGGCCATCACGGGTATCGCGCACACGCCCGCCAGGATCGAGGGGAGGCGCAGCCAAGTCGGATTGTCGCTGATCGGCGACGCGAAAAACAGCCACAGGGAATTCAGGAAGTGGTTGTTGTCGTGGGAAATGTCCCATAAAACTTGCCAAAAATGGTGGATCGGCCGCAGGTTTTGCAGCGACCAGATCTCGTCGTTCCAGACCGGCCCCCGCGAGGCGAGGAGACGCAGGACGAATCCGAGCAAGAGGAGGCCAGCGACGGGCGCCGCCGAGACCGCGGCTCGCAGCCACAGGACGGTGGCGGCCCGAGATGCGGGGGAGGCGGTCGGCGAGAGGGTCATGTTGGACGGTTCATTGGCGTGCCGTGGCGGTTTGCGATGTGAACATGGCCGGGTTTCCATGCGGTAAAGCCCAGAATTGGCCGCCGCGGGCTTGCGCCGCAACAAATTTGCGCCTCCCCCTTGGCAACAGGCGTCAAGATCGTTAAACAGCGCGTTGGGGTCGGCGGCGCGATGCGACCCTCATGATCATCATTGGCTTCCGCCTCGTTTGGTCGAGACCCTCTTAGAGGGAGCGGTCGACGGGAGCGGTGGATAGGCCGGAGGACCCGGGGGAAATCCCTCGTGTCTCGTCCGGCCATGTCCTGTCCGAGACTGCCGGCGCGTGCGCTTCCCCTTCGGGAGGCGCTGCTTAATTCCCTCCCGCGACGCGGGGCGCAAGGGGGCCTGCATAGACGGGGAAGACCGATTTTTTCGCCGGCGGCTCGTTAGGGCCTACGGCGTCTGCGGTTCGAACCATCTGTCCGGCGGTGGGTTCACGCCCAACTCCGGGGACAGGCGCAAGTCGTCGCGGCCGGTCGCTTTTCGAGGCGGGCGGGTGCGACATGTGCAGGAGGCGGGGATTCCCCGCCAACCGGAGACAGCACCGTGGATAGAGCGGAGAAGAAGGAGGCCGTAGCGTCCTTGAACGAAGTCTTTTCAAAGGCTTCGGTCGTGGTCGTGGCCCACTATTCCGGCTTGACCGTCGCCCAGATGCAGCGCCTGCGCAAGCAGATGCGGCAGGCTGGCGCGCAGGTTCAGGTCGCCAAGAACCGCCTCGCCCAGATTGCTCTCAAAGGCACGGACGTCGCTTCAATCAGCCCCCTTCTCAAGGGGCCGACCCTGATCGCCCATTCCAGCGATCCGGTGGCGGCGGCCAAAGCAGCCGTGGCTTTCGCGAAGGATCACGACAAGTTCGTGCTCCTGGGCGGCGCCATGGGGAAGACGGCCCTCGACGTCGATGCGGTCAAGGCGCTTGCGACCTTGCCGTCCCTCGACGAACTGCGCGCCAAGTTGCTCGGGCTCATCACGGCCCCGGCGACCAAGCTCGCGCAGCTCTCGACCGCGCCCGCCGCCAAGCTGGCGCGCGTGGTTGGGGCCTATGCCGCCAAAGATGCAGCCTGATCTGAGGCTCTTCACAAACACCCTGGTTCGAACCATATAGGAATAGCGAAATGGCTAATCTCGAAAAGATCGTCGACGAACTCTCGAGCCTGACCGTCCTCGAGGCGGCTGAGCTCGCCAAGCTCCTCGAAGCCAAGTGGGGCGTTTCGGCCGCCGCCGCCGTCGCGGTCGCGGCTGCCCCCGCCGCCGGCGCCGCCGCCGCGCCGGTCGAAGAGAAGACCGAGTTCACGGTCGTTCTCGCCGCCGCCGGCGACAAGAAGATCGAAGTCATCAAGGAAGTGCGTGCGATCACCTCGCTCGGCCTCAAGGAGGCCAAGGACCTCGTCGAGGGCGCTCCCAAGCCGGTCAAGGAAGGCGTCTCCAAGGAAGAGGCCGAGAAGATCAAGGCCGCTTTGGAGAAGGCGGGCGCCAAGGTCGAGCTCAAATAAACCGTGGGCCTGCTCTAAGGCCTGCGCGATTCGAACGGTCCCGGCTTCGGCTTGGGGCCGTTCAGGCGTTTCTGACGCGCTTGCGCGTCGTTTGATTGGCCCATCGGCCCCGAGGCCGACTGGCGTACGGTGGTCGCGCCCGACGCGCGACGAAGAATTTGGGCCCCGCGCCCACAACGATCGCCGCCCCGGCGGCCCTTCCTGGAGGGCGTCGGCGAGCGCGGCGAGATTGGATTGAGGACCGACATGGCGCAGACATTCACCGGCCGCAAGCGTGTTCGCAAGGTCTTCGGTCACGTCAAGGAAGTCGGCGTGATGCCGAACCTGATCGAAGTGCAGAAGGCGTCTTACGACCAATTCCTCATCATGGACGCGCCGAAGGGCGGGCGTCCGACCGAGGGGTTGCAGGCGGTGTTCAAGTCGGTGTTTCCGATCTCCGACTTCGCGCAGACCGCGCAGCTCGAATTCGTAAAGTACGAATATGAAGCGCCGAAGTACGACGTGGACGAGTGCCGCCAGCGCGGCATGACCTTCGCCGCGCCGCTCAAGGTTACCCTGCGCCTGATCGTGTTCGACGTCGATCCGGAGACGCAGGCCAAGTCCGTCAAGGACATCAAGGAGCAGGACGTCTATATGGGCGACATGCCGCTCATGACGGCCAACGGCACCTTCATCGTCAACGGCACCGAGCGCGTCATCGTCTCCCAGATGCACCGCAGCCCCGGCGTGTTCTTCGACCACGACAAGGGCAAGAGCCATTCCTCGGGCAAGCTCCTGTTCGCGGCTCGCATCATCCCCTATCGCGGCTCGTGGCTCGACATCGAGTTCGACGCGAAGGACATCGTCTATGCGCGCATCGATCGGCGCCGCAAGATTCCGGTGTCCTCGCTGCTGTTCGCGCTCGGGCTCGACGGCGAAGAGATTCTGTCGACCTTCTATAAGAAGGTCGTCTACACACGCACCAAGGATAGCTGGCGCGTGCCGTTCGACGCCGAGCGCATGAAGGGCGTGAAGGCGACCGTCGATCTCATCGACGCCGACAGCGGCGAGGTGGCGGTCGAGGCCGGCCGCAAGCTGACCGCGCGTTCGGCCCGTCAGCTCTCCGAGAAGGGCGTCAAGGCGCTGCGCGCGAGCGACGCGGACCTCTACGGCCAGTACATCGGCCAGGACCTCTACAACTCCGAGACCGGCGAAATCTTCGCCGAGGCGGGCGAGGAGATCACCGACAAGCTGCTCGCCCAGCTCATCGAGCAAGGCTTCAACGAACTGCCGATCCTCGACATCGACCACGTCACCATCGGGCCGTACATCCGCAACACGCTCAAGGTCGACAAGAATTCCACGCGCGACGAAGCCCTGTTCGACATCTACCGCGTCATGCGTCCCGGCGAGCCGCCGACGGTGGAGAGCGCCGAGGCGATGTTCAATTCGTTGTTCTTCGACGAAGAGCGATACGACCTCTCCGCGGTCGGCCGCGTCAAGATGAACATGCGCCTCGACCTCGACGCGCCCGACACCATGCGCATTCTCCGCAAGGAGGACATCCTCGCGGTCGTCAAGGCGCTGGTGGATCTGCGCGACGGACGCGGCGAGATCGACGACATCGACCATCTCGGCAACCGCCGCGTGCGTTCGGTCGGCGAATTGATGGAGAATCAGTACCGCGTCGGCCTGCTGCGCATGGAGCGCGCGATCAAGGAGCGCATGTCCTCGGTCGAGATCGACACGATCATGCCGCAGGATCTCATCAACGCCAAGCCGGCGGCGGCGGCGGTGCGCGAGTTCTTCGGCTCCTCGCAGCTCTCGCAGTTCATGGACCAGACGAACCCGCTCTCCGAGATCACCCACAAGCGCCGCCTGTCGGCGCTTGGTCCCGGCGGTCTGACGCGCGAGCGCGCGGGCTTCGAGGTGCGCGACGTGCACCCGACCCACTACGGCCGCATCTGCCCGATCGAGACGCCGGAAGGGCCGAACATCGGCCTGATCAACTCGCTCGCGACCTTCGCGCGCGTCAACAAATACGGCTTCATCGAAGCGCCGTATCGCAAGATCCGCGACGGCAAGGTGACTGACGACGTCAGCTACCTCTCCGCGATGGAGGAGCAGAAATACAGCGTCGCCCAGGCCGACACGCCGATCGACGAGAACGGCCATCTGGTCGGCGATCTGATCGTCTGCCGGCAGGCCGGCGACGTCGTCTTCCTTTCGGCCGACCGTGTCGACTACATGGATGTTTCGCCCAAGCAGCTCGTCTCGGTCGCCGCGGCGCTGATCCCGTTCCTCGAGAACGACGACGCCAACCGCGCGCTGATGGGCTCGAACATGCAGCGTCAGGCGGTGCCGCTGGTGCGTTCCGACGCGCCCCTGGTCGGCACGGGCATGGAAGCGGTGGTGGCGCGCGACTCCGGCGCGGCGATCGCCGCCCGGCGCGGCGGCGTGATCGACCAGATCGACGCGACCCGTATCGTCATCCGCGCGACTGACGAGACCGACGCCACCAAGCCCGGCGTCGACATCTATCGCCTGATGAAGTTCCAGCGTTCGAACCAATCGACCTGCATCAACCAGAAGCCGCTGGTGCGCGTGGGCGATCGGGTCGAAAAGGGCGACATCATCGCCGACGGTCCCTCGACCGATCTCGGCGATCTCGCGCTCGGCCGCAACGTGCTCGTCGCGTTCATGCCGTGGAACGGCTACAACTTCGAGGACTCGATCCTGCTCTCGGAGCGCATCGTCAAGGACGACGTCTTCACCTCGATCCACATCGAGGAGTTCGAGGCGATGGCCCGCGACACCAAGCTCGGGCCTGAAGAGATCACGCGCGACATTCCGAACGTTTCGGAAGAGGCGCTCAAGAATCTCGACGAAGCGGGCATCGTCTACATCGGCGCCGAGGTCGTCGCGGGCGACATTCTCGTCGGCAAGATCACGCCCAAGGGCGAGAGCCCGATGACGCCCGAGGAGAAGCTGCTGCGCGCCATCTTCGGCGAGAAGGCGTCCGACGTTCGCGACACCAGCCTTCGCGTGCCGCCGGGCGTGCAGGGCACGATCGTCGAAGTGCGCGTCTTCAACCGGCACGGCGTCGATAAGGACGAGCGCGCCCAGGCGATCGAGCGCGAGGAGATCGAGCGGCTCGCCAAGGACCGCGACGACGAGCAGGCGATCCTCGACCGCAACGTCTATGCGCGTCTGGCCGAGATGCTGACGGGCAAGCGCGCCCTCTCGGGGCCGAAGGGCTTCAAGAAGGACCAGGTGCTCACCCGTGAGATGCTCGACGAGGTCCCGCGTTCGCAGTGGTGGGCCTTCGCGCTGGAGAGCGACTCGGCGATGACCGAGATCGAAGCGATGCGCAAGCAGTACGACGAGTCGAAGAAGTCGCTGGAAAACCGCTTCCTCGACAAGGTCGAGAAGCTGCAGCGCGGCGACGAGCTGCCGCCCGGCGTGATGAAGATGGTCAAGGTCTTCATCGCGGTGAAGCGCAAGATCCAGCCCGGCGACAAGATGGCGGGCCGCCACGGCAACAAGGGCGTCGTCTCGCGCATCGTGCCGCAGGAAGACATGCCGTTCCTGCCGGACGGCACGCCGGTCGACATCGTGCTCAATCCGCTCGGCGTGCCGAGCCGGATGAATGTAGGGCAGATCCTCGAGACCCATCTCGGCTGGGCCTGCGCCGGCCTCGGCAGGCAGGTCGGCGAGGCGGTCAACGCCTATATGCGCAAGGGCGACGTCAAGCCGCTGCGCGCCAAGCTGAAGGAGATCTACGGCGCCGACGAAACCATCCAATCGCTGGACGACAAGGACGTCGTCGAACTTGGCGAGAATCTGCGTCGCGGCATTCCGATCGCCACGCCCGTCTTCGA
>DASXGX010000060.1:0-24770 GCA_036488815.1 Roseiarcus sp. | reverse complement strand
CGATTCTGGTGCGCGTCGAGACCTCGCCCGAGGACATTCACGGCATGCACGCCTCGGAGGGCATCGTCACGACGCGCGGCGGCATGACCTCGCATGCGGCGGTCGTCGCGCGCGGCATGGGCAAGCCCTGCGTCTCGGGCGCCGGCGCCATCCGCATCGACTACGCCGGGCAGACGATGTCCGCTGGCGGCGTCACGCTGAAGAAGGGCGACACCCTCACGATCGACGGCGCTTCGGGCGAGGTGCTCGCCGGCGAGATCCCGATGGTCAAGCCTGAGCTCTCCGGCGAGTTCGCCACCCTCATGCAATGGGCGGACGGCGTGCGCCGCATGAAAGTGCGCGCCAACGCCGAGACGCCGAACGACGCGCGCGTCGCACGCGGCTTCGGCGCCGAGGGCATCGGCCTTTGCCGCACCGAACACATGTTCTTCGACGACGAGCGCATCGTCGCCGTGCGCGAAATGATCCTCTCCGAATCGGAGGCCGGCCGGCGCGCCGCGCTCGCCAAGCTTCTGCCGATGCAGCGCAAGGATTTCGCCGAGCTGTTCGAGATCATGACGGGCCTGCCGGTCACCATCCGCCTGCTCGACCCGCCGCTGCACGAGTTCCTGCCGCACACCGACGCGGAAGTCGCCGAAGTCGCCAAAGCGATGAACGTCGGCGCGGACAAGCTGCGCGCACGGGCGGCCGAATTGCACGAGGTCAACCCGATGCTCGGCTTCCGCGGCGTGCGCCTCGCCATCCGCTACCCCGAGATCGCCGAGATGCAGGCGCGCGCCATCTTCGAGGGCGCGGTTGAGGCGGGCCGGCGCACCGGCAAGCCCGTGACGGCGGAAATCATGATTCCGCTCGTGATGACGCGGGGCGAGCTCGATTTGGTGAAACAAATCGTCGTCGCCACGGCGGAAGCGGTCGCGACCGAAACCGGGGTGAAGGTGCCCTACAGCGTCGGCACGATGATCGAACTGCCACGCGCGGCTTTGCGTGCGGGCGACATCGCTGGAAGCGCCGAGTTCTTCTCGTTCGGCACCAACGATCTCACGCAGACGACGCTCGGCGTCTCGCGCGACGACGCGGCCTCCTTCCTCGGCGCCTACACCGCCAAGGGCCTGCTGCCGGCCGACCCCTTCGTCACGCTCGACGTGGAGGGCGTCGGTGAACTCGTCTCGCTCGCGGTCGAACGCGGCCGTGCGACCCGCGCCGACATCAAGCTCGGGGTGTGCGGCGAGCACGGCGGCGATCCAGCGAGCATCGCCTTCTGCGAAAAGGTCGGGCTCGACTACGTCTCCTGCTCGCCCTTCCGCATCCCGATCGCGCGCCTGGCGGCGGCACAGGCGGCGCTGGGAAGGAAGGCGGCGTCGACGGCCTGATCAGACAACAGGCCAGCGGCGGCGAGACTCAAGCGCCGCCGGCCCTTTCCAATTGCGCCGCCATCTTCGCGCGCACCATTTCGATCGCCTTCAGAGGCCGCACCATCACCTTGAAACTGACGATGCGCCCGGCTTCGTTCCAGGCGATGAAGTCGGCGCCGTTGATCTCGACGCCGTCCACCATCGCGACGAACTCCAGCACCGCCGAATCCGCGCCGGTCCATTCTCCGACATAACGGAACGTTTCGTTGCCGAGCACTTCCAGGGCAGCAGCGAGATAGGCCTTCGTCAGCGCCTTGCCGACTTGCGGGCGGAAGACGACCGGCGAAAAGAACACCACATCGTCGGCGAGCAGCGCGTCGAGCGCCGCTGCGTCGCGCGAGCGCACGATCGCATGCCATTGGGCGACGGCTCGGGGCGTCATCAGGCCTCCTCCCATGAAGCTTGCACGGCCATGCGGCCTGTCGTACCCCGCACTATGAAACGGGAGACCGATAATGTCCAAGCTGGAGATGGGTTCGGGAGAAGCCTTCGCTGAGGTCGGCGGGCTGACGATCTGCTACGAGACCTTCGGCGACAGAAACGATCCGCCCCTGCTCCTGGTCTCGGGCCTCGGCGCGCAGATGATCCTGTTCGAGGATGATTTCTGCGCCGCGCTGGGCGCGCGCGGCTTCTGGGTGATCCGCTTCGACAACCGCGACATCGGCCGCTCGAGCCGCATCGACTGGACTCCGCCGGCGGACAATTCCGGCCCAGTCGCTGCGCCCTATCTGCTCAAGGATATGGCGGCCGACGCGATCGGGTTGCTGGACGCGCTCGGCGTTGCGAGCGCGCATGTCGTCGGCGCTTCGATGGGCGGCATGATCGCGCAGGAGATGGCGATCGGCTGGCCGGAACGCGTGCGGACGCTCACCTCGATCATGTCGAGCACCGGCGAACCGGGCCTTCCTCGACCTTCAGAACAGGCGGTGCAGGTGTTCACCGCGCCGCCGCCAACGACCGCGGACGAATATGTCGAGGCGAACGTGAGGGCGTGGCTAATTTTCCGCGGCGTCGGCTTCCCAGAGGACGAACAGCGCGACCGCCCGCGAGCGATCCGGGCGGTGCAGCGCGGCGGCTTCGATCCGCGAGGCGGCCAGCGGCAGTTTCTCGCCGTCATGGCCTCGGGAAGCCGGAAGGCGGCGCTCGCCATGGTGAAGGCGCCGACTTTGGTCATTCACGGCGCCGACGATCCGCTCGTCTCGCTGGAGGCCGGCAAAGACACGGCCGCCTCGATCCCCGGCGCGAAGCTCGTGGTGTTCGACCGGATGGGCCATGCGATGCCGATCGAGACATGGCCGCGCATGATCGACGAGATCGCCGCGCTCGCGAAGTGAGGTAACGCGCTCAGCGGCTCATGCCTGTCACCCTCGCGAAAGCGAGGGTCCAGATGAAGGGTCTAAACGCGAAAAAGGTCGGCCCCCTACGGCCCTGGATGCCCGCTTTTCGGGGGCATGACAACGGCGCTGCGGCCCCACAAGCAAAAGGGCCGCAGGTTCGAATCCTGCGGCCCGAAATGCCCGCTTTCGCGGGCACGAGAGGAAAAGACTTACGTGCCGACCTGCGCCTGCGTCGCCAGCGTCGAGAGGTCGAGCCTGACGCCCGGGCCCATGGTCGACGACAGCGCGGCGCGCTGCAGATAGGTGCCCTTCGAGCCTGTCGGCTTCGCCCTTGTCACCGCATCGACGAAGGCGCGGATGTTTTCGGCGAGTTGGCCCTCGCCGAACGACGCCTTGCCGACCGAGCCCTGCACGATGCCCGCCTTCTCGACGCGGAACTCGACCGCGCCGCCCTTGGAGGCCTTCACTGCCGCCGCGACGTCCATCGTCACCGTGCCGACCTTCGGGTTCGGCATCAGGCCGCGCGGGCCGAGCACCTTGCCGAGGCGGCCTACCAGCGGCATCATGTCGGGCGTTGCGATGCAGCGGTCGAAGTCGATCGTGCCGCCCTGCACCGTCGTGACGAGGTCCTCGGCCCCGACGACGTCCGCGCCAGCGGCGCGCGCCTCATCCGCCTTGGCGCCGCGCGCGAAGACGGCGACGCGGAGCGTGCGGCCGGTGCCGTTGGGCAGATTGACGACGCCGCGAACCATCTGGTCGGCGTGCTTGGGATCGACGCCGAGATTGATCGCGAGCTCGACCGTCTCGTCGAACTTCGCGTTGGCGTTGGTCTTCACCAGCTTGACCGCGTCGTCGAGCTTATAGAGCTTGGTGCGCTCGACCGCCTCGCGGGACTTGCGGATTCTCTTGCCGTGCTGAGTCATGGCTTACCCCACCACCTCGAGGCCCATCGAACGGGCGGAGCCTTCGATCATCTTCATTGCCGACTCGATCGACTCGCAATTGAGGTCGACGATCTTCTTTTCGGCGATCTCGCGCACCTGCTCGCGCGTCACCTTGCCGACGAAACCGCGGCCCGGCGTCTTGGCGCCGGAGGCCGGCTTCTTGCCGAGCTTGAGGTTCGCCGCCTTCTTCAGGAAGAAGGTCACCGGCGGCTGGCGCATCTCGAAGGTGAACGAGCGGTCCTGATAGGCGGTGATGACGACCGGAATCGGCGAGCCCTTCTCCAGCTGCGCGGTGCGCGCATTGAAGGCCTTGCAGAATTCCATGATGTTGAGACCACGCTGGCCGAGCGCGGGACCGATCGGCGGCGACGGATTGGCCGCCCCGGCCGGCACTTGCAGTTTGATGTAGCCGGCAATTTTCTTTGCCATCTGGCTGCTCCAAAAACAGCGCGACCGCTTAGGAGAACCCCGAGCGGCTACGCCAGGTTGCAGTTCGTGGTGCGAACGGGCTCCCGGCTGGCGACCGGGCGTTCTTCCACGGGTGAAGGCGGGGGAGTTAGCAGGTCCGCGCCGCCAGCGCAACAATTGAACCGCCTCGAAAATTTTCCCCAAGGCGCCGAAAAACGGGCGATCGACGCGCTTGTCATCGCCGAGGCGATTTGTTAGACGACGCGCCTCGCCGACGCCGAGAGGCTCAACGCGATGCGGTCATGGCGGAACTGGTAGACGCGCTAGCTTGAGGTGCTAGTCCTTTAACCGGGGTGGAGGTTCGAGTCCTCTTGACCGCACCAATTGCCCCTTCGGGGTCTTGAAGTTGCCGGGCTCTTTCTAGCTCGATCCCAGTCCATTCGAGGAGTTGGGAATGGGTGACCCGGGAATGCTCTTTGAGAGCTTCCCGATCGATCCCTTCGAAAGTCTGATTCTGTCGGCGCACTTCGTATAGAGGCTCGCCATGGTTCCCCTGCACCAGCCGAATATCGCTTCTAGTTGCGCCACCGCCGCGCCGGCGTTGCGGAGGCCGTGAGCCGAACCGGGAAGCTCCGCGGCGTGGCACGGCGAGAGCCCCTGCATATGCCGCTTCGCAGGCATATGAATAATCGGCGCACGATTACAAAAAATAATAATACGCGCCCTGTTGTTGATGGGCGACGTGTGGGCCGTCCTTGCGCGCTGACGTGGGATGTTGGCGAACTTGGTCGCGGTCATGCCCCGCTGGCTTTCGTCGTGATGGCGGCGGCGCATGGTCCTGGAGACGATACGCCGCACGGGGCCGCATCTCGGGACTCGATCTCGTCACATTGACGCGCCAAGAGAGCAATCGAGTTTGGCCGCTCCCATTGGGGGTGGAGAGATCGCCGTCGCGCCGCGGGCCAAACGTCGACAGCGAACGAAGGGAATCGGCATGTCATTCTTGGGTTATGATGCGGAGGCGATCCGCCTCCTTTCCGCCGCGCTCGCCGAAGTGATGGCGCAAACGGATCAGCGACTCCCGGCCGCCGAGCTTGCCGCCTTCGATCGCGCCGTGACCCGGAAACTGATCGAGGCTTACGACAGCGGCGAGCGTGATCTGGACGCCCTGAAGCGCGCTGGCGCAACTCGCCTCCAAATCGCGACACGATGGAAGGGGCTTCAGCCCCCAGGGCCAGACGCCGACAGTCTCGGGGCTTGAAGCCGTCGCGTCGTCGCGCCGAAAAGTATGACGGCGGCCTTCGGGCAGCGGTTTCGCATTTTCGCCCGTGCGACCGCGCTATTCCAACGGCGCCCGCTTGACGGCGATCGGACCGGGCGGGGTCTTGGGCGCGGGCCCGTCGAGGCGGGGCTTTATGGCGCCAACGACGCGCTCGGTCTCCGAGACCCAGCCCGCCGGCGCGTCGGTCGTCGGCCCAACGCCGGGCCCGGCGACGACATGCACCACGCGATAACCGCGCTTTTTCAATTCGCGCAGGAAGGCCGGCAGCATGTCGGCGGTCCATTGTCGGTTGTCATGGAACAGCAGCATCCCCCGCCCTGCCTTTTCGAGCCGCCCCAGGATGAGCTTGAGCTCCTGATCCGGCGTCATCGGCACCCAGTCCGACGCCCACAGATCCGTCCCGAAGATCGCGACATTGTTCTGAGCGAACCACGTCCGCAAATCCGCCGTGTCGGCGAAGCCGGGAAAGCGAAAAAACGGCGCGTGCAGCCTGATCTGCGAAAGGTCCTTCGGCTCGCCGGCGCTGAAATCCTGGCCGTAGGCGACCCTCTCGACGGTGATCATGCCCTTGAGGATGTCGGCGCGCGCGGCCGAATCGCTCATATAGCGCAGGGTCGGCTGCGGATGCGTGTAGGTGTGATGGGCGACGTTGTGCCCCTCCTCGACCTCGCGCCGGGCGAGCGCGGGCAGCGCGTCGATGTTGCGGCCGATCGCGAAAAAGGTGGCGCGAACGCATTCGTCGGCGAGCGCCTTGAGCACTTGCGGCGTGGTGCGCTGATCGGGTCCGTCATCGAAGGTGAGGATCACCTCGTGATCGGCGAGGGGAATGGCTTTGGGATAGGTCTTCAGGCCGACGAGGAGGCCGCCTTGCGTCCCGACCTCGGCGATGCGCGAGGTCCCGAGCTTGTCAGGCCCGCATTCGGCGGCCGAAGCCCTGGCGAGGCCGGCGGCGACCAGCAACAAGACAACGGCGAGGCGCATGGTGGGGCTCTGTCTTCGCGGGAAGGTCCTCTGCGCATGCCCCGTCCGGAGCCGCCCGGTCAAGCGCGCCATTAACGAAGCGTTACCTTCAAAGCTCTAACTTGCGCCTCGCGCCCCACCAGTGAGATAAATCCGATCTCGCCGGCCAGTCGCGCCCAAGACCGTGAAGCCGATGACCCTGCCTGCGTCCACTTTGTCCCGCGTTCTCGCCCGCTTTGGCTGCCTTGCCTTTCTCGCCGTCGGCCTTGCCGGCTGTGGCGGCGGCGAAGGTCCGCTCGTGTTCGACGACGACTATCCCAAGCCCAGGGACTACCCCATCCACGGCATCGACGTCTCCAAGTACCAGGGGGCAATCGACTGGAACGCCGTCGCAGCCAGCGGCGTCAAGTTCGTCTGGATCAAGGCCACCGAAGGCGGCGACCATCTCGACGAGCGCTTCCAGGCCAATTGGCAGGGCGCCAAGGAGGCTGGCATTCCGCACGGCGCCTATCATTTCATGTATTGGTGCCGGCCGCCGATCGAGGAGGCGACGTGGTTCGAGCAGAACGTGCCGGTCGAGGACGACGCCTTGCCGCCCGTGCTCGACGTCGAGGCGACGCCGGACTCGAAGACCTGCAAGCGCCATCTCGAGCGCGATGCGGCGATCGCCGACATGAAGGTGATGCTCGACGAGATGGAGCGGCACTACGGCAGGCGGCCGATGATCTACACTTCGGTCGACTTCTACCAGGCGATCCTGTCTGACGGCGCCTTCTCCAATTATGCGATTTGGGTGCGCTCGACCAAGCATCATCCCGCCGTGCGCTACGGCTCGCGGCCATGGAAGTTCTGGCAGTATCAGGCTGACGGCTCGATCCCGGGAATTCAAGGCCATGTCGACCGCAACGCCTTCTATGGCTCGCGCGAGCAGTGGGAAGCCTTCCTCGACGAGCCGAAGTGAAACTCCCCGGTTCGAGCGCCGTCATCCCAGAGTTGGTCCAATGAGGACTCGATGGGCGCCTCGCCCTTGCCGAGGGGCAGCGCTTGCGGCAACAGTCCGCCGCGAACCCTATGGAGACCCTCGATATGTCCAGCGACGGCGTGGCCGATCTGAAATCCGATGCGCTGCATTATCATCGCGAGCCCCGACCCGGTAAGCTGGAGATCGCCGCCACCAAGCCCCTGGGCAATCAGCGCGATCTGGCGCTTGCCTATTCGCCCGGCGTAGCCGCTCCCTGCGAGGCGATCGCCGCCGATCCCGAAGAGGCGGCCAACCTCACCGCGCGTCAAAACCTCGTCGCCGTGCTCAGCAACGGCACCGCTGTGCTCGGGCTCGGCGCGATAGGACCGCTCGCCAGCAAGCCGGTGATGGAAGGCAAGGCGGTGCTGTTCAAGAAATTCGCCGGCATCGACGTCTTCGACATCGAGGTCAACGAAACTGGCATCGACAAGCTGGTCGACATCATCGTCGCGCTCGAACCGACCTTCGGCGGCATCAACCTCGAGGACATCAAAGGACCCGAGTGCTTCGAGATCGAGGAAAAGGCCAAGGCGCGCATGGCCATTCCCGTGTTTCACGACGATCAGCACGGCACCGCCATCATCGTTTCCGCCGCGGTCACCAACGCGCTCGAACTGACGGGCAAGAGCTTCGATTCCGTCAAGGTCGTCTGCTCCGGCGCCGGCGCGGCCGCCCTCGCCTCGCTCAACCTTCTCGTCTCGCTCGGCGTGAAGCGTGAGAACATCTTCGTCTGCGACATCGAAGGCGTCGTCCACAAGGGACGCAACACGCTGATGGACCGCTGGAAGGAGCCCTATGCGCAGGAGACCAGCGCCCGCACGCTCGCCGACGTGATCGAGGGCGCCGACGTCTTCCTCGGCCTTTCCGCCGGCGGCGTGTTGAAGCCGGAACACGTCAAGCGCATGGCGCGCGACCCGTTGATCATGGCGCTCGCCAACCCGACGCCGGAAATCATGCCCGAACTGGCGCAGGAGACGCGCCCCGACGCGATGATCTGCACCGGGCGCTCGGACTACCCCAACCAGGTCAACAACGTCCTCTGCTTTCCCTACATCTTCCGCGGTGCGCTCGACGTGTCGGCGAGCGAGATCAACGAGGCGATGAAGCACGCGGCAGTCAAGGCGATCGCCGGGCTCGCGCGCGAAACGCCTTCCGAAGTCGTCGCCAAGGCCTATGGCGGCGAAGCGTCGCTGTTCGGCCGCGCCTCGCTCATTCCGAGTCCGTTCGATCCGCGCCTGATGTTGCGCATCGCCCCCGCGGTGGCGCGAGCGGCGATGGAGAGCGGCGTCGCGCGTCGCCCGATCGCCGATTTCGACGCTTATGCGGACAAGCTCTCGCGCTTCGTCTTCCGTTCCGGCTTCATGATGAAGCCCCTGTTCGCCAAGGCGCGCGTCGCGCAAAAGCGCGTGATCTACAGCGAGGGGGAGGACGAACGCGTGCTCCGCGCGGCGCAAGTCGTGCTGGAGGAAGGACTCGCGACGCCGATCCTGATCGGGCGGCCGGAGGTGATCCGGGAACGCATTCGCCGCTACGGCCTCAGAATGACGCTCGGCAAGGACTTCGAGAACATCGATCCCGAGAGCGATCCGCGCTACCGCGACTACGTCGCGACCTATCTCAAGCTCGCCGGGCGGAAAGGCGTGACCCCGGACGCCGCGCGCACGCTGGTGCGCACGAATACGACCGTCATCGGCGCATTGGCGCTGCATCGGGGCGAAGCGGATGCGTTGATTTGCGGCCTCGAAGGTCGCTTCTCCCAGCGCCTCAAGCACATCAAGGACATCGTCGGCCTCGCGCCGGGCGCCAAGGACTTGGCGGCGATCTCGCTGGTGATCACGCAGAGCCGCTCGATCTTTCTCGCCGATACGCACGTGCGCTACGACCCGACGGCGGAAGAAATCGCCGATCTCGCCTTCGCCTGCGCGGATCACGTGCGCCGCTTCGGCGTGACCCCGAAGATCGCGCTCGTCTCGCACTCCGATTTCGGCTCGGCCGACACGCCCACCGCGATCAAGATGCGCACGGCGCTGGCTCAGGTGCTCGCGCGCGGGCCCGACTTCGAGATCGACGGGGAAATGCAGGCCGACACCGCTCTGTCGCTGATCGCCCGCGGTCGCGTCACCGCCGACTGCCGCCTGTCGGGGGAAGCCAACGTGCTGATCTTCCCCAATCTGGACGCGGGCAACACGGCGCTGCAAATGACTCGCATCACCGCGGACGCGCTTCCGGTGGGGCCGATTCTCGTTGGCCCGGCGAAGCCGGCGCACATCCTCACCCCCTCGGTGACGGCGCGCGGCATCGTCAACATGACGGCGATCGCCGCCGCGGAAGCCTCGCCGGACCGCTGAGCGGCGTCCAGCGGCCGCCGCAATCGCCCGCGGCCGCAGGATGGGAATTCAGTTCGAGGGCAGGCCCGGAATACTGATCCCGAATGTCTGCAGCAGCAGGACCGCGTTCAGGATGATGACGAACGCCGAGCCGACAATCGCGAGCACGTCCATCAGCCGGCTGTTGACGAAAGGCCCCATGATGTCGGCGCGCCGGGTGAACAGGACCAGCGCGATCATCGGCGCCGGCAGCGCGATGCTCAGCACAACCTGACTGAGGACGAGCGCCTTCGTCGCGTCGGCGCCGAGGGCGACGACCACGAAAGCGGGAACCATGGTCGCCAAGCGGCGCGCCCAGAGCGGAATGCGGACGCCGACAAAGCCCTGCATGATGAGCTGGCCGGCCATCGTGCCGACGGCGGAACTCGAAATGCCGGAGGCGAGCAGCGAAGCCAGGAAGACGACGGCCGCGCCGGCGCCGAGCAGCGGCGTCAGGGTGTGATATGCGGTCTCGATCTCGGCGACATCGCTGTGTCCCGCATGGAAGGCGCTCGAGGCCATCGCCACCATCGCCATGTTGACGAGCCCCGCAAGGGCGAGCGCGATAATCACCTCGCGGTTGGAGAAGCGTAGCAGCTTGCGGCGCTCTTCGTCGTTTCGCGCTGGCGCCCTGCCCTGGGTCAATCCGGAATGCAGATAGATCGCGTGAGGCATCACCGTCGCGCCCACGATGCCAACCGAGATCGTGAGCGCCGCGGCATCGGGGATTTGCGGCAACACCGAGTGCAAGCCGGCCGAAGCCCAATCGACCGGGGCGATGAACATTTCGCCGATGTAGCAGAGGCCGATCACCGAGACCAAACCACCGATCATCAGCTCCATCGGGCGAAAGCCGCGCCCGCCGATGATCAGGATCGCGTAGGTGACGATTCCCGTGACGATCATGCCGGCGAGAAGCGGCAGATGGAACAGGATCGACAGGCCGACCGCGCCGCCGAGGAACTCCGCCAGGTCCGTCGCCATGGCGGCGATCTCGCTGATGATCCACATCGCGATCACCACCGGCGGCGAGAAGCGATCGCGGCACATCTCGGCGAGGTTGCTTCCCGTCACGATGCCGAGCTTTGCGGACAACGCCTGGAACAGCATCGCAATCACGTTCGCCACCAGCACGACCCAAAGCAGCGTGTAACCGTATCGCGCGCCGGCCTGAATGTTGGTCGCAAAATTGCCGGGATCCATATAGGCGATCGAGGCGATTACCGCCGGCCCGGCGAACAGCGCCGCGGTTCGCAAGCCATGTCTGCGCCCGTCGAGAACCTCGCGAATCGCGATCGTGGTGCGGTCGCTCATCGATTGCGGAACTGCTGTGCTCATGACGGATCGTTCCTTCTGCATCCCTAGAATGTAGCCTCAGCTACACTTCCGTCAATCGCCTTCATTCCGCCGCGCGCCGAGGCCGAGCGGCGCGCGAGCGGCGCTTCGAGCGCCCTGCCATGCACTAAAGATTTGATTTGACAGCTCGCTCGTTGGAGTCGAGGCTCGGTTCCGCAAAGTTCGAGGCGCGCATGCCTCACGAACTTGTCAAATGGCCAGCCGCTGAAGTGCGCCTGGCGGAAAGCACGGGGTTAGCCATGACTCCGCCGGAGAATGTTCTCTGATCTCGGCCTCGTCGAGATCGCAGCGCCAAAGCCGCCTGACATGCCAAGGGGGAACGGCGCTTTCGAAAATTTGACTGTGAACCGTCGGCCGCCGACGCGAAGGCCAAGCGTCGAACGCCGTCATTGACCTGCAGCACTCCAGATCGTTTCGCACAGGCGAAACAGGGCCCCGCTCCGCTGAAGGCGACGGGGCCCATCTCATGCAGCCTTCGTTCATAGCTCAGCGACGAATTCTGTACGGGATATCCTCACCTCCATTGTTGCTAATTTCGCTCCGCTGGGTGAACCTGCGCGCGACTCCAGGATTGGGGCAGGAGTCGATGGCGGGGTTCAAATCATGTGCAGCCGTTCCGACCGCGCGTTGCGCGGCTTTATCGGCCTGATTGCGCTTGCGGTTGCGGCGCCGCTGTTCGGCGGCCTGCCCGCTCTGGCGTGGCCCGTCGGGGCCAGCGGCGACGTCGCGATCGAGAACTTCACCGTCAAGTCGAAGGACGGCGACACGTTCTTGATTCCGCACGCGGACTTCGCCAACACCAATCTCAGCAAGGACGAGATCGGCGCGCTGCTGAACCCCGACACGCCGGAGGCCGACAAGCGCGCCCTCGTCACGAAGCTCAAAGCCGACAAGATCGCCGCGCCTTCGATCGAAATCGACGCGAAGGACGGCGCGAAGATCAAGGTGCACGACTTCCTGGTCACCGACATCGATGGCGGGCGTGTCGGCAAGTTCGGATTTTCCAGCATCGACAGCTCGGCGACAAGCGCGACTTCACCGGTCTCCTTCAAATCCGGCTCCTTGCAGGTCGAAGGCCTCGACGTGGCGGATCTGCTGAAGGCGGTCGACGGATCGGACGGCGGCGGCAAAAGCGGTCGCCTCGAACATCTGACATGGAACGCGATCGACATCGTCGCACCGGATTCGCAGAACGCGGAAAGCAAACCCGTCCACATCGCGCTTGGCGCGATCGAACTGCGCGGCGGCTATTCCGGCGATGTCCTAAGGGAAGCTTCGACGAAGCTCTCCGGCGTCGTGATCGAGCCCGCCGCCGATTCCGACGAGGGCAAGAACCTCGCCGATCTCGGCTACTCCAAGGTCGAACTCGCGGTGAACGTCAGCGCGAACTACAAAGCGGAGGCGAAGACATTCACGCTCGACAATTTCACTGTCGACGGCCTCCAGATGGGTTCGCTCGCCCTCAAGGCGGATTTCAGCGACGTCCCGGCTGAGCTTTTGGCGGGGGACAAGGAGGCGCGCCTGCAGGCCCTTCTCGAGTGCGGCGTGGCGTCGCTCGAGTTGCGCCTCGTCAACGCGGGGCTGTTCGAGAAGGCGCTCGCGCTCGCCGCCAAACAACAAGGCTCGACGCCCGACGCGCTCAAGCAGCAATGGTCGGCGATGATCGGCCAGATGGCGCCCTTGTTCCTCGGCGGATCGCCTTCGGCGCTCCAGGCCGCTGCGGAGACGCAGAAGTTTATCGCCTCGCCACACAATCTGACGATTGCCCTGAAAGCCAAGGGCGACGCTCTCAAGGCGAACGACTTCATGGCGATCAGCGACCCCGCCGCCTTCCTCGGCAAAGTCGACATCTCCGCAGCGGCAAATCAATAGGCTACGCGCAGCCGCTGCGACTTTTCCACCTCCCAACTTTGGAGCTTTTGATGCGATCCGTTGTTTTCGCCGCGTTCGCCCTCGGCCTCTGCGCGTCGGCCGCCGGCGCCGCGACCTTCCCGGTTCCCGACGAGGACCCGATCGCCACCGTCAACATTCCCGACTCCTGGGAGCCGAAGGCCTATGACGGCGGCGTCGAAGCCACCTCGAAAGACGGCGCCGTCTATATCGCGGCTGAACAGGTCAAAGCGGAGGACATCAAATCCGCCATCGAGGAGGGCATCAAGTTCTTCGTCAAGAGCGGCGTCGACATCAACGTCGACTCGCAAAAGCAGACCGAGACCAAGATCAATGGCCTGAACGCGTTCGACCTGTCGTTCAGCGGCAAGGACAAGGACGGCCCGACCAACGTCAGCCTCACGCTGGTGAAGACCAACGCCGCCGGTAAGGTCCTGATGCTCTACTACTGGGGCTCCGCCGATGGCGAAAAAGCCAACGCGAGCGAGCTCGAAAAAATCTCCGACAGCATCCAGGCGACGAAATAGCCGGCCGCGGACCGGTGTAGGAGGCTCTCATGCGATATGAGATTTCCGGCTCGATCATGCAGACGGTGGCGATCGACCTCGATCCCGGCGAGACCGTCTACAGCCAGACCAATACGATGGCCTGGATGAACGACGCGGTGACGATGGATACGCACACCGGCGGGGGTTTCCTCGCCGGGCTCAAGCGCACGTTCGGCGGCGGCTCGTTCTTCATCACCGACTTCACCGCCAATGGCGCCGGACATGTCGCCTTCGCGCCGCGCTTTCCCGGCACGATCTTCCCCGCCTTGCTGCAGCCCGGACAGTCGCTCATCTGCCGCAAGGAGACGTTTCTCGTCGCGCAGAAGTCGGTGACTTTCGAGGTCGCCTGGCAGAAGCGGGTCGGCGCCGGATTCTTCGGCGGCGATGGGTTCCTTCTCCAAAAGGTGACGGGACCGGGCATCGTATGGCTCGACCTCTCTGGCGAAGTCGTCGAGCGGGATCTGGCGCCGGGCGAGCGCCTCCTCGTTCACGCCGGCCATGTCGGCGTTTTTGAGCCCAGCGTCGGCTTCGACATTCAGATGGTGCGCGGGTTCAAGAATGTGCTGTTCGGCGGCGAGGGCCTGTTCCTCGCCACTTTGACGGGCCCCGGTCACATTTGGCTGCAAAGCATGCCGATCCTCAATCTCGCCGAAGAGATCGGCCGCTATTTGCCGCGCGGCTCCGACACGGGCGCCAATTCAACCGCCGGCGGCGTCGCTGCGGGCGCTGCGCTGGGCGCCGCCGGCACCCTCCTCGGCGGCCTCTTCAGCGGAGGCGGCAGCAACGACCGTAGCTAGATTGGAACACGCTGCGCTCTGAATGATTCGGAGCCCACGTCCGGCGCTTCGCGGCGAGCGGCGCTGCAAAAGCTCCTCTCCCGTTCGCGAGAGAGGGATTTCACCGCCGTCTCAGGCCGCGACTCGCAGCACTCGTCCCTCGAGCGCAGGCTTAGCGGGCCGCCGCAACACGATGAGCGACGCAGGCTGGCTGGCGGCCCGTCCGGTCTCGATGATCGCCGCCTTCAGACTCTCGAGCGCATCTTTCAGCGCGGCGACGTCGCGATCGAGGGCGATCACGAGGTCGTCGCCTGACGCGGTTCCTGAGGCTCCTTCCCAACGCCTCAACGCCCCGTGCGCGGTTGTGACGGCGGCGATCGTGCGCGCCAAAGCCGGGGCGAGCGAAGGGAAGTAGAAACCGACCAACATCTTTGCATTCACCAATGTCGCCCCGGCCCTCTCCAGCGCCTCGTCTCCTGAGCCGATAGCGCTGCGAGCCGCGCCGACCAGCGAATAACGATCGCCGAAGAAGCGACAAAATTCGCGGTCGATCGATTCTGCATGACAGTAAAGCTCCTCCGCCTTATTGCCGACAAATCGCCTTCCGTCCTTGGATTCGTTCACTTTATAACTCACCAGCCCGGCCATGACGGCGCTGATGACGATCGTGACGAACATCAATGCCAGTTCCACCGCACGTCTCCACTATTAGGCCGGCATCGGCGCACGGATAGGTTGCATTGATCCACTTAATTTTGTTATAATTTAATCTTAAATAATCGTTAAACATGCAGTAGGGATTTCCGACAAGAAGAAGAAAGCGGAGGCGAAGCCGCTGTGCCCGCGGTAAGGCGCCATCGCTTTGACTAACGCCCGCCGCCGCTCGATTTGCCCGAGCCGAATGCTTCAAACCGGGGGAACAATGGCGAGCGAATTCAAAGATGTACGCCTGTCAGACGCCGCGCCGCCAAGCTCGCTCATAGGACCACAGTGACGTGAGGGGCTTTTCAGCCGGCGCGAAATCGCCTAGCTTTGGCGCCGCTTGCCTCCGCTTCGCAGGCGAATGGTCGGCCACCGTTCACAGGCCCTCACGCCAGTTCTCGATTTTGTGTGCGGCGCAACAATTGCCGACTCGCACTTTCTTATCCATCTTACCGCGAGCGGCGTTTCGCCGTCGGTCGATTAGGCTGGATCGCCATGGGTTTGGGTCAAATCCCTTGTTTGGGATTGGGTAGTCGCTCGACGCCGCTGCGGGACGCGTCGCATGGCAATGTTGCAGTGCATTATGTCGCCCTCGGGCGGCGCCGTGGGCGTCCCGTCGCGCCCTCTTCCCTGACATTTTAGAGATCGGCCAATATGGCAGGCATTGTCCGCATCGCGCTTTCGCGCCCGTACACTTTCGTGGTCATGGCGATCCTGATTTTGCTGTTCGGGTCGCTGTCCGCGATTCGGACGCCGACCGATATTTTCCCGAACATCGGCATCCCCGTCATTTCGGTGATCTGGACCTACACCGGGCTTCCGCCTGACGACATGGCGGGCCGCATTATCGCCCCTTACGAGCGCTCGCTGACCGCCACGGTCAACGACATCGAGCATATCCAATCGCAGTCGCTGCCCGGCGTAGGCGTCGTCAAGATCTTCTTCCAGTCGGGCGTGAACATCAGCGCCGCGCAGGCGCAGGTGACGTCGATCTCGCAAACAATTTTGAAGCAAATGCCGCCCGGCGTCACGCCGCCGCAAATTCTATCCTACAACGCCTCGAGCGTTCCGATCATCCAGCTCGCCTTGTCGAGCGATTCGCTGTCGCAGACCCAGCTCGCCGATCTCGCGCTGAATTTCATCCGGCCGCAGCTCGTCACGGTGCCCGGCGCCCAGCTTCCCTACCCCTACGGCGGCTCGACGCGGCAAGTGCAGATCGACCTCGATCAAACGGCCCTGAACGCCCACGGCATTTCCGCCACCGACGTCGGCGCCGCCCTTGCGCAGCAGAACCTCATCACGCCAGTCGGCACCGAAAAGATCGGCGCCTATGAATTGACCGTCGACCTCAACGATTCCCCGAAGGTCCTCTCCGATTTCAACAATCTGCCGATCAAAGTGGTCAACGGCGCGGTCGTGTTCATGCGCGACGTCGCGTATGTCCACGACGGTTCGCCGCCGCAGACCAACGTCGTCCAGCTCGACGGGCGCAAAGGCGTCCTGATGTCAGTGCTGAAGATCGGCGAAGTCTCCACCCTCGACATCATCTCCGGCATCAAAGCCCGCCTGCCCGCCATCCAGGCGACGCTGCCGCCCGGCGTGACGTTGCGCTATGTCAACGACCAGTCCGATTTCGTGAAGCAATCGGTCACGGCCGTCGTGCGCGAAGGCCTGATCGCCGCTGTGCTCACCGGTTTGATGATCCTCCTCTTTCTCGGCAGCTGGCGTTCGACCCTGATCATCACTGTGTCGATCCCCCTCGCCGTGCTCAGTTCGCTCATCGTGCTTTCGATGCTTGGCGAGACGATCAATGTGATGACCCTCGGCGGGCTCGCGCTCGCGGTCGGCATCCTGGTCGACGACGCCACGGTCACGATCGAAAACGTCAATCGCCACATGGAAGAGCTCGGCGAGGACATCCTTACCGCCATCACGACCGGGGCGCGGGAAATCATGCCGCCAGCGACGATCGCGCTGTTCTGCATATGCATCGCATTCGCGCCCCTGCTCGCGCTGGGCGGCGTCGCCGGCTATCTGTTCCGACCGCTGGCGATGGCCGTCGTCTTCGCGATGATCGCGTCCTACATCCTCACCTATACGCTGGTGCCGACGTTGGCGCATTTCCTCCTGCGCAATCAGCACCAGCACCATGCCGCCGGCGCCGGCGAAGCCGCCAAGGTCGGCGTCTTCGGCCGCTTTCAGCGAGGATTTGAGCGTCAATTCGAGCGTCTGCGTCAAGGCTATCTCGGCATCTTGCAACTCGCTTTGGACCACCGCTACGCGTTCGCCGGCGGTTTCGTCGCCGTGGCGCTGGCGTCGCTCTGCCTCACGATCTACCTCGGCGAGGATTTCTTTCCGACGATCGAGTCGCCGGCGATCCGCATCCACTTTCGCGCGCCGACCGGCACCCGCATCGAGCAGACGACGGCGCTCGCCGACCAGATCGAGCACACGATCCGCTCGATTGTTCCGCCCGATCGGCTCGAGAGCATCGTCGACAACATCGGCCTGCCGAATAGCGGCATCAACATCTCCTACAGCAACAACGGAACCATCGGCGTGTTCGACGGCGACATCCTGCTGACGCTGAAGCCCGGCGAGACGCCGACGAACGTCTACGTGAAAACGTTGCGCGAAAAGCTGCCCAGGGCCTTCCCAGGGACGACCTTCGCGTTTCTACCGCCCGACATGGTGAGCCAGATCCTGAATTTCGGCTCTCCCGCGCCGATCGACGTCCAGATCGTCGGCAACAATCTCCCCGCCAGCCGCGCCGTCGCCAACAAGTTGCTGGACAAAATCCGGCATGTCGTCGGCATCGCCAATCCGCGTATTGAGGAGGCGTTCCGGGACCCCGCGATCAAGGTCGACTTCAATCGCGACCTCGCCGGCGTCGTCGGCCTCAGGGAATCCGACGCGGCGAGCAGCGTCCAGGCGACGCTGTCGGGCAGCACGCAGACCGCGCCGACGTATTGGCTCGATCCGCGGAACGGAGTCTCCTACGCCGTCTCCGTTCAGACACCGCAATATTCGATTCAAACGCTCGGCGAGCTTAAGAACGTGCAACTCAGCGGCGCCCAGTCGACGCAACTCCTCGGCGGCCTCGCCACCTTTACGCCCGAACCCGTCGATGCAATCGTCTCGCACTACGACATCCGTGACGCCGTCAACATCTACGCGGAGACGCAAGACCGAGACCTCGGCGGGGTCGCCGCCGACATCGAGAAGATCGTCGACGACGCGCGGGCGGATCTTCCCCGCGGCACGACCATCGCCATTCGCGGCCAGGTCGCGACCATGCACAGCGCCTATCAGCAGCTCCTGATCGGCTTGGCCTTCTCAATCGTGCTGATCTACCTGCTAATCGTCGTCAACTTCCAGTCGTGGCTCGATCCGTTCGTGATCATCACCGCCTTGCCGGCCGCTTTGGCCGGCATCGTGTGGATGCTGTTCCTCACCGGCACGACGCTCTCGGTGCCGGCGCTCACCGGCGCCATCATGTGCATGGGCGTCGCCACCGCAAACAGCATTCTGGTCGTGAGCTTTGCGCGTGAGCAGCTCGCGGAAGGCAAGGACGCGGTGGCCGCGGCGCTCGCCGCCGGCGCGACGCGTTTTCGCCCGGTGCTGATGACCGCGCTCGCGATGATCATCGGCATGTTGCCGATGGCCATCGAGCCCGGGCAGAATTCGCCACTCGGTCGCGCGGTCATCGGTGGTCTTCTTTTTGCAACGTTTGCGACGCTAGTGTTCGTGCCCACCGTCTTCAGCATCGCCCACCGTCGCCAACCCAGCCACGCTCGCGCGGCAGAACCGCTCGCCGGCCTGCCCTCTCACGCCTGACCCGGAGCCTCTATGTCGTCCTCTGAACCCCCGATCCATTCTCCCAAGCCGCGTCGCGTGCTCATGCTGCTCGCGACCGTGGCGGTCGGCGCCATCGCCGTTGCCTATTTCGGCATCATCAACCGCGCTGCGAGCCATCAGGAAGTGGCGAATTGGACCAACGAGCAGGCCATCCCAACCGTTAAGCTCGTGCAGGCCGTGCGCGGCCCGTCTGAGCAGGATCTGATCCTGCCCGGTAACGTCGCCGCCTATTACACCGGTTCGCTCTATGCCCGCGCGAGCGGCTACGTGACCAATTGGAGCAAGGACATTGGCGCGCATGTGACCAAGGGAGACGTCCTGGCGACGATTTCCGCGCCGGACCTCGACCAGCAGCTCGCGGAAGCGAAAGGGCAACTCGTGCAATTGCAGGCCGCCGTCGAGCAGGCGCAGGCCAACGCCGAACTCGGCAAGGTGACGGACAACCGCACCGCGCAACTCGTCGCGCAGGGCTGGACGAGCAAGGAGCAAGGCGACACCGACCATCTGACCTCTGCCTCGCGGGACGCCGCGCTGTCCGTCGCTAAGGCGAATGTGGTCGCGCAGCAGGCCGCGGTTGGCCGACTGGAAGAGCTGACGCGTTTCGAGACCATCAAGGCCCCGTTCGACGGCGTCATCACGGCGCGCCACGTCGACATTGGCGACCTGGTGGCCGCCGGGGGGAATACCGGCACGCCCCTCTTCCAAGTCGCCGACATTCACCGGATGCGCATCTATGTGAGCGTGCCTCAAGGCTTCCTTGGTGAGCTCACGCCCGGCATCAAGGCGACGCTCCACATCCCAGGCCAGAATGAGACCTTCGAGGCCCAAATGGTGTCGACCTCGAATTCGCTGACGGAAGGCTCGCGCACCGCGCTGATCGAACTGCAGGCGGACAATCCCGACGGCAAACTGTGGCCCGGCGCCTTCACCGAGGTCCATTTCCACATCCCGTCCGACCCGAACACCCTGTCGGTGCCGCTGACCGCGCTTGTCTTCGGAGAGCACGGCATGCAGGTTGCCGCGGTGGACGCCAACGGCCGCGTGATCCTAAAAACGGTCAAGCTCGGCCGCAACTTCGGCAGTCACGTCGAAATCCAATCCGGCGTCGCGCTCAACGACCGGCTGATCGACAATCCCCCGGAGTCGATGGAGACTGGCGAACTCGTTCAAGTGGCTTCGGCGGCCGGCAAGGCCCCAACCGTGGCCTCCGCGCCGAAGGCGGAACCCACTACGTCCGCCAAGAACGACTGACGATCGTGACGATGGCTGCGGGTCCGCCAAACCCGTGGCCGCGCCATGGCGCCGCAATCCTATTCGTTGCGGCGAGCCATCTGTTCGATCGCGCGAAAGACTCGGCTCGCCTCCTCATCGGCGAGAGGCTCGAAGCCGAGCGTGCGAAACAGTTGCAGACCCCAGCAAGCGAACAGCAGCGCCCGCGCCTCGTCGGGTCGCTCGGCCTCGGCGGCGGCCTCGTCGAGCGCCTGCTTCATCGCCGCGCTGATCGCGGCGACGCAAGGCGCATGTCCGATCGCGGCGGCCAGCAACGCCGGAGGAAATCCCGACTCGCCGGCATAGTGGCGGGCCCCGGCGCGCACAACGCCGAGCAGCGCGCGGCGCGGCGCGCCCGGATCGACATCCATCTCGCGGGCCGAGTCGCGACGGTCCGCTTCGAGTTCCCGCGACACCAGTTCGGCGAGGAGAGCCTCCTTGGCGCGAAAATGGTGCAGCACGCCGCCCTTGCTGATCCCGGCGGCCTCGGCGACCGCCTCCATCGTCAAGGCGTTGATGCCTTCCCTGGCGATCAGGGTTCTCGCCGCGACAATGATCTTTTCCAGCGTCGCCTGACTGCGCGTCTGCATGAGATAAGCCGATCGTGAAGCAAACCGTCCGGACGGTTTTACATAACCGGACATGGACATTACAAGACGTAGGGCTAAAGAGCCTCGCAGCTGTCATGCCCCGAAAGCGGGCGTCTGAGCGCGTAGGGCGCGGGCGCTACATAACGAGAAGTTCGCGGCGGCCGCCTGCCCCCGCGTCGATCTCAGCGCGGGCCGGATCAAGCCGGCGGCGACTCCGCCAAGCCTCGCTTGCGAAGCAGCGCCTCCGGGTCGGGATCGCGACCGCGGAAGGCGCGGTAGGCGGCGCCGGGCTCGCGCGAATTGCCGGCGGAGTAGACGAAGCGTTCGAGCCGCTCGGCGAGCGTGGAATCGAAGACGTCGCCGCCCGCCGCGAACGCCTCAAAGCCGTCGGCGTCGAGAATCTCGGACCAGAGGTAGCTGTAATAGCCGGCCGAATAACCCTCGCCGGAGAAGATGTGCTGGAAATGCGGCGCCGAATGGCGCGGCGCGATCGCCTCGGGCATGCCGAGGTCTTCGAGCGCGCGCCGCTCGAAGCCGGCGACGTCGATCGCGCCGGGCTCGCTTTGCAAGTGCAGTTCCATGTCGACCAGCGCGGAAGCCGTATATTCGACTGTGCCGAAGCCTTGGTTGAAGCGCCGCGCCGCCTCGAGACGCTCGATCAGCGCTTCCGGCATCGGCTCGCCGCTATCCTGGCGGCGCGCAAAGCGGCGCAGGGTCTCCGGGCGTTCCAGCCAGTGCTCGTAGAGCTGTGAGGGGAATTCGACGAAGTCGTGCGCGACGTTCGTCCCTGCAAGCAAGGGATAGGTGACGTTCGACAGAATCCCGTGCAGCGCGTGACCGAATTCGTGGAACAGCGTGTGCGCCTCGTCGATGCTGAGGAGGCACGCCTCGCCCGCGCCGGCTTTGGCGAAGTTCATCACGTTGACGATGATCGGCAGCACCGCGCCGTCGAGTTTCTGCTGGTCGCGGAACGAACTCATCCAGGCGCCGCTGCGCTTGGAGGGCCGCGCGAAATAATCGCCGATGAAGAGCGCGATCGGCTCGCCGCCGCGGCCCATCACGGTCCAGGCGCGCGCGTCGGGATGATAGAGCGGGATGTCGCGCCGCTCGGCGAAAGAGAGGCCGAACAGGCGATGGGCGACGTCGAACGCCGCCGCGATCATGCCGTCCAGCGGCAGATAGGGTTTGAGCTCGCCTTCGTCGATGTCGAACAGCGCCTTGCGACGCTTCTCCGCGTAATAGCGCCAGTCCCAGGGGCGAAGCTCGAAATTGCCACCCTCGGCGGCGATCATCGCTTGCAAGCCCTCGGCTTCGCGCAGCGCCTGCGCCCGCGCTCGCGTCCAGACCCGCTTCAGCAGCCCGAGCGCCGCCTCGGGCGTCTTGGCCATCGTGTCGGCGAGGCGGAAGTGCGCGTAGGAGGCAAAGCCCATCAGCTTCGCGCGCTCGGCGCGCAGCTCGACCGCTTCGCGCATAGTGGCGGAATTGTCTTGCGCGCCGCCATTGGCGCCGCGGGCGAGGAAGGCGCGAAAAACCTTTTCGCGAAGATCGCGCCGGGCGGAGAATTGCAGGAAAGGCTCGACCGAAGAGCGCGACAAGGTGACGGCGTGCTTGCCGGAATGCTCCCGCTCGCTCGCCGTCTCGGCCGCCGCGGCGAGGAAGCTCTCCGGCAGCCCTTGCCGATCGTCCGGCGTCTCGAGGATCAGCAGAAACTCCTTCTCGTCGGCGAGCACGTTCTGACCGAACGTCGCGCCGAGCGTCGCCAGGCGCTCGCTGATCGCCGCGAGCCGCGCCTTGGTCCAGGCGGGAAGGCCCGCGCCGGCGCGAAGGAAGGCGGTCCGATAACGCTCGAGCGTGCGCGCCGCTTCGGCGTCGAGCCCCTGCCCGCCGGCCTCGGCGCACAGGGTCTCGATGCGCCGGAACAGCGCATCGTTCTGCAAGATCGCGCTGCGCTCGCGCGACAGGACCGGCGCCATTTCGCGTTCGAGGACTTGCAGCGCCTCGTTGCTGTCCGAGCCGACGAGGTTGAAGAAGACCGACTCGACCCGGTCGAGCGCCTTGCCGCTACGCTCCAGCGCCGCGATCGTATTCTCGAACGTCGGCGTGGCCGGATCATTCGCGATCGCGGCGATCTCCGCGCGCTTCATCGCCAAAGCGGCGTCGAAAGCGGGCCGGAAATGCTCGGGTCGGATGCGCGCGAAGGGCGGCGCTTCGAACGGGCCGGTCCACGGCCCAAGAAGGGGATTGCCCTGAGCGTCCGCGTGAAGGTCCACGGCTAAATCCTCAGCTCGAGTTGCGTCTTGGAGCGCGCCGTCCGCGCTCAGCTCCCTCAGCCCCCGGCCGAGGGATAGTTCGGGCTCTCGCGCGTGATCGCCACGTCATGCACATGGCTCTCGCGCAGGCCGGCAGAGGTGATGCGCACGAAGCGCGCCTTGGCCTGGAATTCCTCGATCGACGCCGCGCCGACATAGCCCATCGCCGCGCGCAGGCCGCCAGCGAGCTGATGCAGAATGGCGCCGGCCGGGCCGCGATAGGGCACTTGTCCCTCGACGCCCTCGGGCACCAGCTTCATCTGGTCCTTGATGTCCTGCTGGAAATAGCGGTCGGCGGAACCTTGCGCCATTGCGCCGAGCGAACCCATGCCGCGGTAGCTCTTATAAGAGCGGCCCTGGTAGAGGAAAGTCTCGCCCGGGCTCTCGTCGGTGCCGGCGAGCAGCGAGCCGATCATCACGCAGTCGGAGCCGGCGGCGATCGCCTTGGCGAGATCGCCGGAATATTTGATGCCGCCGTCGCCGATCACCGGCACCCCTGCCTTGCGCGCCGCTTCGGCGGCTTCGAGGATCGCGGTGAGTTGCGGCACGCCGACGCCCGCGACGATGCGCGTGGTGCAGATCGAGCCGGGGCCGATGCCGACCTTGATGGCGTCCGCGCCGGCGTCGATCAGGGCCTGCGCGCCTTCGCGCGTCGCGATGTTGCCGGCGATGACCGCGACCTTGTTGGTGGCGCGCTGAATGCGACGGACCTGCTCGAGCACATGCTCGGAATGGCCGTGCGCCGTGTCGACGATGAGGCAGTCGACGCCGGCGGCCATCAAGAGTTCGGCGCGCTCAAAACCCTTGTCGCCGACCGTCGTCGCGGCGGCGACCCGCAGACGCCCGTCCGGATCCTTGGCGGCGTGGGGATGCGCAGTCGCCTTCTCGATGTCCTTGACCGTGATGAGCCCAACGCAGCGGCCATCGTCGTCGACGACGACGAGCTTCTCGATGCGGTGTTGATGCAGCAGCCGGCGCGCCTCGTCCTTGGAGACCCCCTCGCCGACAGTCACGACCTTGCGCGTCATCAAATCGGCGACGGGCTGGCGCGGATCGTCGGCGAAGCGCACGTCCCGGTTGGTGAGAATGCCGACCAGCCGCGCGGGCTTGCCGGAGGGGGCGCCGCGCTCGACTACGGGAATGCCTGAGATCGAGGAGCGGCGCATCATGGCTAGCGCGTCGGCGAGCGTCGCATCGGGAAAGATCGTGATCGGATCGACGACCATGCCGCTCTCGAAGCGCTTGACCTTGCGGACCTCCTCGGCCTGCTCCTCGGGCGTCATATTGCGATGGATGACGCCGAGGCCGCCGGCCTGCGCCATCGCGACGGCGAGGCGCGCCTCGGTCACGGTGTCCATGGCGGAGGAAATGATCGGCAGGTTGAGTCGGATCGAGCGCGTCAGTCGGGCGCCGATGTCGACGCCGCTCGGCATCACCGTACTGTGGCCCGGGCGCAGAAGCACATCGTCGAAGGCGAGGCCTTCCGAAAACGCCGGGTTTTCCACTGTCGCCATGGGAGCCGTCCTGTTTGAGGGAGTCGCGGACGCTTCGCCGCGCCCCGCTTCATGGCGGGGCTGCGTAACACGGGCGAGCGGAAGTTCCTAGTGTCCTGATTCAGAAGTTTTAGCGACTTGCAGGGTCCGCAGGCAAAATCGCTTTACGGCGTCGAGGATGTCGTCGGCGGATTTTGTCCATCGGAAGGGGCGCGGGTTGTCATTGTGGATTTTGATGAAGGTTCGGAT
>DASXGX010000056.1:0-79727 GCA_036488815.1 Roseiarcus sp. | reverse complement strand
ATGGCCGGGACAAGCCCGGCCACGACGAGCGAGGCGTCCCCGCGGGCCTAAAAACCCGCGCCGCCCATCCACCCCTGCAGCGCGAAGCCCACGAACAGCAGCAACCCCGCGTCGCGGTTGGAGCGGAACAGCTTGAGCGCCGTCGAAGGCGTCGCGCCCTCGGTTTGCGAGAGCTGCCAGAGCAGATGCGCAGCGAAGGCGAGCCAGCCGATTTCGGCGACGAGGCCGCCGCCGGCGGTCAACAGCGCGGCTTGCGCGAAGAGCGCCGCCAGCGCGTAGAACAGGCCGACGCCGAGCCGCGTATGAGCGCCGAACAGCCGCGCCGTCGAGCGGATGCCGACGATCGCGTCGTCCCGTGCATCCTGCAGCGCGTAGATCGTGTCGTAGCCGATCGTCCAACAAAACGCCGAGGCGTAGAGCAACAACGCGGGCGCGGCGAGCGCGCCGAAGCTCGCCGACCAGCCGATCAGCGCGCCCCAGGAAAAGGCGAGGCCGAGCACCGCCTGTGGCCAGGACGTGACCCGCTTCATGAGCGGATAGATCGCGACGATCGCCAGCGAGGCGACGCCGAGCGCGATCGAGAACGCGTTGAAGGAGAGCAGCACCGCGAGGCCGACCAGCGCCTCAAAGACGAGGAAGACGGCGGCGGCGCGCACGCTGACGCGGCCCGAGGGAAGCGGGCGCCCGCGCGTCCGCTCGACGCCGGCGTCGAGCTTGCGGTCGAGGATGTCGTTATAGGTGCAGCCGGCGCCCCGCATCGCAATCGCGCCGACGAGGAACAGCGCGAGATGCAGCAGGTTCGGCCCGCGATGCGCCGCAACGCCCGCGAGCGCCGTCGCCTGCCAGCACGGCGCGAGCAGAAGCTGCCAGCCCGCCGGACGGTCGAGCCGGGCAAGTTGCACGAAGGGCAGCGCGAAATCCGGCGTCAGCCGCAAAACGAAGCTCGCGGGCCGCGCGTCCGGCAGCGTCGCGGAACGCTGCGCGCCTAGGCTCAAAGCGGCCCCGCCGGCAAGGGCTGGGCCTGCGGGCCGCCGCCTTGCGCCTGCTGCTCCTTCATTTTCTTGATCTGCGCGGCGACGGTGCAGGCCTTGGTAGAGAAGGCGACGCTCTTGGCGTGGTTCGCCTTGAGCTGCGCAAGCGCCTCGTCGGGCACCTGACACCAGTCCTTGTTCTTCTCCATATAGGCGATCATCGCGTTTTCGGCCGAGTTGAGCCCGGCCGATTTGGCGCAGAAGACCGCCGGATCAAGCTGCTTGCCTTTCGCCGCCTTCACCATGCCGTTGATGATCGCCAGCTCCGACTCGCGGCGCTGCGCAAGCTTCTGGAGATCCTCGGCGCAACTTTGCGCGTAGGACGGGGCCGCCCAGCCCGCGCCGCCGAGCGACAGCGCAAGAAACAGCATCGTCGTGGAACGCCTCATTGTCGAAAATCCCGATTCAATAGGGTTCGCATCCTTACATCACCTTGCGTCGGCGCGACACTCCACACCAAAACGGCGAAAACGCGGCGACGCGACGGTGGCGACGCCAGTTATGCCCAGCCGCGCGTGCGCGTATCGATCGCGTAGCGCTGCGGCGTCGCGGCGATCGCGGCCATGCCGACCAGCACGGAATCGGCGCGCATGACGAGCCGCGTCGGTATGCGGCGCGCCAGCGCGTCGACCGGCGCCTTGGCCTCGAAGGCCTGGCGGAACACGGCGTCGTCGAGAAAATCGACGATATGCGGCAGAACCCCGCCCGCGAGCGTGACGCCGCCTGTCGCGACGAAGGCGATGCCCATGTCGCCAGCGAAACGCGCCATGATGCGCCAGAACAGCCTGACGCTCGCCGCCGCCTCGCCCGCGCGGTCCGCATCCGCGGCGGCGACGAGCGCCGGGGCGTCGAGCGAGGGCTGCGACTTGCCGAGCGCGATCATGCGCGCCGCGTGGACGCGCACCAGTCCTGCCCCTGAGAGGACGCTCTCGGTCGTGACGCGGCCATGCGCGCGTTCGAGATGCGGCCAGACCGCCGCCTCCTCGTCGCCGAGCGGTCCGAAATCGATGTGGCAGGCTTCGGACGCCAGCGGCGTGTGGCGACCTGCGGCCTCGACCAGCGCGCCGACGCCAAGGCCCGTTCCCGGCCCGAGAATGACTTGCGGCCCAGCCGGACCGAACTGCGCCGGGCCGATGGCGCGCGCCCATTCCCTGGGGATGGCTGGCAGGGAGAGCGCCTGCGCCTCGAAATCGTTGAACAGCAGCCCCTGGTCGAGGCCGAGCCGCCGCGCGACGTCCGGCCCGTCGATCACCCAGGGCGCGTTGGTGAGCTTGAGCTTGCGACCGTCGACCGGCCCGGCGCCGCAGGCGATCACCGAGCGCGGCCGCGCGCCGAGTTCCGCAAGCGCAGCTTCGGCCGCCTCGACAAAGCCGGGGAAATTCCCCGTCTTGCGATGGACCACCGGCCCGAGCGGCGCCTCTGGCGCGGTTTGAATCGCGAACCGCACATTGGTGCCGCCGACGTCGCTGACGAGAACCGGGAAAGGAATGACGAATTCGCTCATGTCGGCATAAAGCGGGCTCGAGAAGGCGCGGTCAAGCGGGCTGAACAAGTGGATCACAGGCTCAAGGCGACCTTGTGTCCGCTCGGCAACGCTTTACAAGGAACAGAAAATGAACATGATTCGGGGACCGGCGCTTGCCGTCCCGACGTCGGGGGCACGCCGCATGGCCGCCAGCACGCGTGAATTCACATTCTGCGAATTCTTCGCCGGCGGCGGCATGGCCCGCGCGGGTCTCGGGACACGATGGCGTTGCCTGTTCGCCAATGATTTCGACCCGATGAAGGCTTCAGCCTATGCGGCGAACTGGGGGCGCGAAGACATCCGGCAAGCGGATGTCGCAACGCTCAGCCTGGACGACCTCCCGAAGGAAACCATCGACTTGGCGTGGGCTTCGTTTCCTTGCCAGGATCTCTCGCTCGCGGGCGAATACCGCGGCCTCGGCCGCGAGAGCGACGACGCCGTGACCCGCTCCGGCACGTTCTGGCCTTTCTGGAAACTGATGCGCAGTCTCGCCCGCGACGGCCGCGCACCGCGAGCGATCGTGCTGGAGAACGTCTACGGGTGTCTCACGTCGCACGGCGGTCGGGATTTCGCCGCGCTCGCTTCGGCTCTGTCGCAAGCCGACTATCGATTTGGCGCCCTCGTCATCAATGCCGCGCATTTCGTTCCGCAATCGCGGCCGCGCGTCTTTTTCGTCGCCATTCGCAGCGGTGAGATCATCCCGGGCGCCTTGATCGCCGAAAGTCCGCCGGACGCCTGGGTCCCGGCCGCTCTCCAACGAGCCTTTGAGGGCGTCGACGAAAAGGCCAAGCGCAACTGGGTGTGGTGGAACCTTGCGCTTCCCGAAGCGCCCTCGAAGGGCCTCGCGGAACTGATCGAGGACCATCCGACCGGCGTCGGCTGGCATAGTCCCGATGAGACGCGTCATCTTCTCGGGCTGATGACGGCCGTGAACCGGGAAAAAGTCGCCCGCGCCAAGAAGGCCGGCCACCGCGTGGTCGGCACGGTCTATCGGCGCACGCGCGCCGACGAGCGCGGCGTCAAGCGTCAGCGGGCGGAGGCCCGATTCGACGATGCCTCCGGTTGTTTGCGCACTCCGGCGGGGGGCTCGTCGCGGCAGATCATCCTCGTCGTCGAGGGCGAGAGCGTCCGCTCCCGCCTCCTCTCGCCCCGTGAGGCGGCGCGGCTCATGGGTCTCAGCGACAGCTATCGGCTTCCGCCCCGCTACAACGACGCCTACCATGTTTGCGGCGACGGCGTTTGCGTTCCCGTCGTGCGCCACATCGCCGCAAATATCCTGGAGCCGATCTTGACGGCGGAGCGTTTGAGCGAACGGATCGCCGCGGAATAGGCTGCGTTCGTCGATGGTCAAAATGCGAGCGCCCCTGCGTTATGCGCTTATGAAGCCGCTCCGGCCGCCCTCCCCCGAGCGCTCGGCCACGATGCGCGCGGTCAAATCACGCGACACCGGCCCGGAACTCGCGGTGCGAAAGTTGCTGCGCGCGTTCGCCCCCGGCTATCGCCTGCATCGCGCCGATCTGCCGGGGAAGCCGGACATCGTTTACGGGCGCCGCCGGCTGGCGATCTTCGTGCACGGCTGCTTCTGGCATGGCCACGATTGCCCGCGCGGCGCACGCATGCCCAAAGCCAACGCCGACTATTGGCAGGCCAAGATCGCCCGCAACCGCGCGCGCGACGCGGCGGCGATCGAGGCGCTAAGGGCCATGGGCTGGCGCGCGGCGATCGTCTACGAATGCGCCCTCAAGGACCTACCGTCCTTGCGAGCCCGCCTCGGCGCGGAACTTGCTTCCAGCGACTAGCGCGCCAAATGGCTTGCGTAGGCGTTTGATGCGCTGCAACATAAAACCTATTGCAACGCGCCGTTCCCTGCGGCGCCAGGAGGTTCCGCCCCATGTCGGTCGTCACGAGCGAACGCGAATCCCCCGAAGCCGAGAAGGACGCGCCGCTGCGCGCCGACATCCGCCTGCTGGGACGCCTGCTCGGCGACACCGTGCGCGAGCAGGAGGGCGGCGACGTCTACGAGCTGGTCGAGCGCATCCGCCAGGCCTCGATCCGCTTCCACAGGGACAACGAGACCGCCGCGCGGCGGGAGCTGGAGGCGACGCTCGACAGCCTCGACAACGATGAGACGCTGAGCATCGTGCGGGCTTTCAGCTACTTCTCGCATCTCGCCAACATCGCCGAGGACCAGCATCACATCCGCCGCAACCGGGCGCATGTGCGCATGAAGTCGGAGCCGCGCCCGGGCGCCCTGGCCTACGCCTTCAGGCGGGCGGCGGAGGCCGGGATCGACGCCAAGGCGCTGCGCGCCTTCTTCGATGCGGCGCTGGTCAGCCCCGTCCTGACCGCCCACCCGACCGAGGTGCGGCGCAAGAGCACGCTGATTCGTGAGCTCGAAGTCGCGGATCTCCTGGACGAATTGGAGCGCCTCAGCGGCAACGAGGTCGAGACGGCGCGCATCGAAGAGGAATTGCGCCGGGTGGTGTTTACCCTCTGGCGCACCAACATGCTGCGCCAGACGCGCCTCAAGGTGATCGACGAGGTCACCAACGGGCTCACCTACTACGACTACACCTTCTTTCGCGAGCTGCCGCGCCTCTATGGCGCGATCGAGGACGAACTGGCGAGCCAGGATCCGGCGTCCGCCGGCCAGCGGATCGGCTCGTTCCTGCGCGTCGGCTCCTGGATCGGCGGCGACCGCGACGGCAATCCGTTCGTCACGGCCGACGTCCTGAGCGAAGCGATGCGTTTGCAGAGCGCGAGCGCGCTGCGCCACTATCTCAGCGAGTTGCATGAGCTGGGCGGCGAACTGTCCTTAAGCGCGTCGCTCGTCAAAGTCAGCGAGGCTCTAGGCGCGCTCGCCGAGCGCTCCAGCGACGCCGCGACCACGCGCCGCGACGAGCCTTATCGCCGTGCGATCGCGGGCATCTATTCGCGCGTCGCGAAGACGGCGCGCGATCTCGATCACATCGTCGCGCCCCGCCAGCCGCTGATCGACGCCGAGCCTTACGCCAACGCGGCCGAGCTCAGCGCCGATCTCGAAACCATCGCCGCTTCGCTCGAAGCGAACGGCGCCGGCATTCTGGCGCGCGGCCGGCTGCGCGCCTTGCGGCGGGCGGTCGGCGTATTCGGCTTCCATCTTGCCCCGCTCGACCTGCGCCAGAACTCCGACGTGCACGAGCGCACTGTCGCCGAGCTGCTGGCCGCCGCAACGCCAGGGGTCGACTACCTCGCGCTGGACGAGGAGGCGCGCGTCGCGCTGCTGCTGAGAGAATTGCGCTCGCCCCGTCCGCTCGTCTCGCCCTTCTTCGCCTATAGCGGCGAGACGGCAGGCGAGCTCGCGGTGTTCCGCACCGCGGCGGCGATCCGCCGCACGTACGGCCCCGAGGCGATCCGCACCAGCATCATTTCGAAGGCGCAAGGCGTTTCGGACATGCTCGAATTGGCGTTGCTGCTGAAGGAGGTCGGCCTCGTCAGCGCCGATGGGCGCGCCGAGATCAATATCGTCCCGCTGTTCGAGACCATCGACGATCTGCGCGCCTGCGTGGGGGTGATGGACAGTCTGTTCGCGATCCCCGAATACCGCCGGCTCGTCGACAGCCTCGGCGGCGAGCAGGAGGTGATGCTCGGCTATTCGGATTCCAACAAGGATGGCGGCTTCGTCACCTCGGGCTGGGAGCTCTACAAGGCCGAGATCGGCCTCGTCGAAGTCTTCAAGCGGCATGGCGTGCGGGTGCGCCTGTTCCACGGCCGCGGCGGGTCGGTCGGGCGCGGCGGGGGGCCGAGCTACGACGCGATTTTGGCCCAGCCCGGCGGGGCGGTGCAGGGGCAGATCCGCATCACCGAGCAGGGCGAAATCATTTCGAGCAAATACTCCAACGCGGAAGTCGGGCGACGCAATCTCGAGACGCTCGCCTCCGCGACGCTCGAGGCCACGCTGCTACAGGAACAGGTCGCCGCTCCCGATCCCGCCTATCTCAGCACGATGGAGGAACTCTCGCTCAGCGCCTACAAAGCCTATCGCGGGCTCGTCTACGAGACCGAGGGCTTCGAGCGCTACTTCTGGTCTTCGACAGTCATCACCGAGATCGCGACGCTCAACATCGGCTCACGCCCCGCCTCGCGCAAGAAGACGACCGCAATCGCGGATCTGCGCGCGATTCCGTGGGTGTTCTCATGGGCGCAGTGCCGACTGATGCTGCCGGGTTGGTACGGTTTCGGCGCGGCGGTGAAAGAATTCGTCGCCACCCATCCCAAGGACGGCGTCGATCGGCTCAGGGCGATGTACCGCAACTGGCCGTTCTTCCGCACCCTGCTCTCCAACATGGACATGGTGCTCGCCAAGTCGAGCCTCGCGATCGCGTCGCGCTACGCCCATCTAGTCAGCGACGTCGCTTTGCGGGAGGCGATCTTTTCGCGCATCGCCAGCGAATGGCGTCAATCGGTCGAAGCGCTCAACACCATCATGCAGCAAAGCGACCTGCTCGAAAGCAATCCGCTGCTCGCCCGCTCGATCCGCAATCGCTTCCCTTATCTCGACCCGCTGAACCACGTCCAGGTCGAACTCCTGAAGCTCCATCGCAGCCGCGCGACGAGCGACAAGGTGCTCACCGGCATTCAGCTGACGATCAACGGCGTTTCGGCCGGCTTGCGCAACAGCGGCTGACGATCAGGGCGCGCGCAACCCGGCGCGCCGGACGCTCGAAAAGTACGCTCCTACAATGCCTTCGTCCGGTCGGGCCGCTTGCGTGATTGCGCGCCCGATCGGCGGATTCTCGGGAACGAATTGTCCCTGCGGTCGTTTGATTGAATAGGCGCCTGCAAAAGGAGACGATCATGGGCCGCGGAATCTTGCTCTGGCTACTTGGGGTGCCAATCCCCATCATCATTCTTCTCGCGCTCTTCTATCATTGAGGGGCCGACGCTCCCGGAAGATATCATTGAGGGGCCAAAACGCCTCCGGAAATTCGGAGATAACCTATGACAGATGCAACCTTCGCCACTCGCCCCGCTTATGATCCCGGATTTGCGCGCCCAGGAACGGTCGCTCTGGAGGCTTCGGCTTCGGCCGTTTCATGGGCCGCCGTGATCGCGGGCGCGTTGATCGCTGCGGCGGTCTCGTTCGCCCTGTTTGCGCTTGGAGCAGGGATCGGACTGGGTTCGGTCTCGCCGTGGTCGACCAACAATCCTTCGCCGACGACGTTCGGGATTTTGGTGGCCATCTGGTTGCTGGCGGTTCAGCTGTTCGCCTACGGCGTCGGCGGCTACATGGCGGGGCGGCTGCGCACCCGCTGGGTCAGCACGCCGACCGACGAGGTCTTTTTCCGCGATACGGCTCACGGATTTCTCGTCTGGGCGCTCGGCGCGGTTCTCACCGTCCTCCTCTTGAGCGCTGCCGCAATGGCGGCGGCGGGCGCGTCGCATGCGGGCAATGGCGCGGCGAGCGCAACGTCGGGCGGCGGCAGCGACAAGACGACGTATCTGATGGATACGCTGTTTCGCACCGAGCATCCTGTGGCTCCCGCCGATCTTCCGGCGCTGCGCGACTCGGAGAACGAGGTCCAGCGCATCATGACAGCCGACGCGACTTCCGGCGATATGCCGGCGACCGACCGGACCTACATCGCCCAGCTCGTTGCGGCCCGAACGGGCATCAGCCAGCAGGACGCCGACAAGCGGGTCTCAACGGTCGTCGATCAGGCCAAGACCGCGGCCGACAAGGCGCGCAAGGTCGGCGCCTACGTCTCGCTGTGGACGTTCATCGCCCTCTTGGTTGGCGCGTTCTCGGCCAGCTACATGGCGACGGTCGGCGGGAGGGAGCGGGACGACTTGCCCGTGGCGGGATAGGGCTCAGCGCGTCGATTCGGATCGATGCTGTCATGCTCAGCGACGCGAAGCTTTGTTTCGCCGCTGTAGTTCTTACACAACAAGCGAAAGCCACGCGGCGAGCAGATCGCCGCGTGGCTTTCGCTTTTTATCGCACCGCCCTCTCGCGGCCGTAGAGCAGCAGCATGAGGACGATCACCACGCCGTAGACGATCTGACGGCCGAATTCGGGCATCTGCATCACGGACAGGATCGACTGCAGCAGGGTGATCAGGATGGCGCCCGCGACGGTTCCGTAGTAGCTGCCGCGGCCGCCGAGGATCGAGGTGCCGCCGAGCACGACCGCGGCGATCGCCGGCAAGAGATAGGCGTCGCCCATCGACTGCGCCGCCTTGGAGGCGTAGCCGGCGAGCAGCACGCCGCCGAGCGCCGATGCGCCGCCGGAGATGGCGAAAACGGCGAGAACGACGCGGCGGGTGTTCACCCCCGAGAGATAAGCCGCCCGCTCGCGATTGCCGATGCCGTAGACCGCGCGCCCGAACGTCGTGCGCGTCAGGACGAACACCGTCGCCGCGCCGACCACGATCCAGCAGATGACCGCGTTCGGCACGCCGGGAATGGCGGAGCCGGTCGCGATATAGCGCATCGCGGGCGAAGCGAAATCGCGCGGCGAGAAACCGCCGGAGTAAACGACCATCAGTCCCTGGGCGACCGCGTTCATCGCCAGCGTGATGATCATCGAGGGGATGCGCAAGTAGGCGACGCCAAGGCCGTTGACGAGGCCCAGCAGCATCCCGCAAGCGATGCCGAACGGAATGGCGAGAACGGACCCGGTCGTCCCGTAGCTCGCGAGGGCGCAGGACATCATCGCGCCGGTCGTCACCACCCAAGGCAGCGACAGATCAATCTGGCCGATGAGAATGACCATCATCATGCCGCTCGCAATGACGCCGAGGAACGAGGCCACCTTGAGCTGCTGGAGCAGATATTCGGGCGACAGGAAATTGCGCGAATAAAGGCTGCCCACCAGCAGGAGCAGGACGATGCAGCCGAAGGCGGTCGCGACAGCCGGATCGAACCGGCGGGCGATCGCGGACCTGCTTGCGGCGCTCGTGGTGCTCATGCGAACCAATCCAACCGATTGCGCACCCTGAGGAGGGCGAACGCGCTGAGGCTCACCGCCAGCAGCAGCACGATGCCCTGGAACAAGGGCTGCCAGAGCGGATCGAGATTGAAGACAAACAACAGGTCGCCGATGGTGCGGAACGCGAGCGCGCCGAAAATGGCGCCGATCGCGCTGCCGCTGCCGCCGAACAGCGATACGCCGCCGAGCACCACCGAGGCGATCGAGAACAGCGTGTAGGCATTGCCGCTCGCGTAGGCCGCATCACCCGTGTAGGTGAAGAACGTCAGAAACAAGCCGCCGACGCCCGCAAGCAGCCCCGCGATCGAATAGGCGACGAATTTGGCCCAGCGGATCGGCACGCCGGACATATAGGCCGCCGCCTCCGACGAACCGGTGGCGTAGGCGGCGCGGCCGATCGCCGAGCGGCGATAAGGTATCCAGATCACCAAGACCACCGCCGCGAGGACGATGAGGCTCGAGGGAACGACGTTGAACAACTGTCCGGTCATCAGGTCAGCCAGCGTCTCGTCGACGGAGCCCCCAGGGGTCGGGCGCAGCGCCAGCGCGAGGCCGAAATAGACCGCGCCGGTCGCGATCGTCGTGACGATCGGCTGCAAGCGGCCATAGATGACAATGAGCCCGTTGATCGCCCCGCAGGCGAGGCCGGCCGCCAGCACGCCCGCGACGCCGAACGCGACCTCGACCGGCGAGCCGACGACGATCGTCGAGGCGAGGCAATTCGTCAGCGTGAAGATCATGCCGATCGAGAGGTCGATGCCCGCCGTGATGACGACAAGGGATTGCGCCATCGCCACGAAGGCGAGCAGGACGCCTTTGTTGGCCGCGGTCTGCACCATGTTGGCGCTGAAGCCGGCGGGATGGTTGAGGCCGTAGATGGCGAACATCACGACGAAAATCGCCGCGGCGGTGACCGTGCCGCGCTGTTCGGCGAGCCAGAAACGCCACTCTTTCATGCCGCGGCCATCGGGTTCGCGCCGGCCTGCTCCGCCGGCATGTTGAGAGCGCTCGCTATCAACGCCTTCTCCGTAATCTCGTCGCCGACGAGCTCGCGCTTGACGGCGCCGTCGTACATGACGAGGACGCGGTCGCAGCAACCGATCAGTTCGTCGTAGTCGGTGGAATAGAAAATGATCGTTGCACCCTCGTCGGCTAACCGACGCAAGAGCTGGTAAAGCTCCTGCTTGGTGCCGACGTCGATGCCGCGGGTCGGGTCGTTCAGCAGGATGATGCGCGGCCGGTTCATCAGCCATTTGGCGATGACGACTTTCTGCTGATTGCCGCCCGACAGGGAGCCGACCGCGGTCTGCGGCCCGGCGCCGCGAATATCGAGCGTCGCGAACATCTCCTCGATCAGGCGCCGCTCCTCGGCGCGGTCGATCACGCCGCCGCGAGAGATGCGGTGGAACGCGGCGAAGGTCAGATTGTCGCCGATCGACATCGGCAGCATCAGGCCCTCGGTCTTGCGATCCTCGGGGATCAGCGCCATGCCGACCTTCTCGGACTTGGCCTGGGCCGGACTCGACAGCGAGACGGCCTCGCCGTCGATCGCGACGGTTCCGCCGCAGCCGCGCAGCACCCCGAACAGCGCGAGAAGCAGTTCGCGCTGGCCCTGGCCGTCGAGCCCGCCGAGACCGACGATTTCACCCGCCCGCGCGGCGAAGGAGATGTCGCGCAAGCGGCCGGCCCAGGAGAGGCCGCGCGCCTCGATGCGCGGCGGCTTGGCGTCTCCAGTGCGAACAGGCTTGGGCGGAAAAACATGACTGTATTCGCGCCCTATCATCATCTCGACGACCTCGGCGTCGCTCTTGGTTCCGGCTTGGTAGGTCGCGACTTTGCGGCCATTGCGGAACACCGAGCAATCGTCGGCGAGTTCGGCGATCTCGTGCATACGGTGCGAGATATAGAGAAGGGCAAGGTTCTCGGCGCGCAGCCGCTTGATGACGGCGAGCACCTTGGCGACGTCGGCGGCGGTGAGGGCCGAGGTCGCCTCGTCGAGAATGAGGATGCGGGGGCGGCGCGCCAGCGCCTTGGCGATCTCGATCATTTGTCGGCGCGACAGGGGCAGGTCCTTGACCAGCGCGAGCGGGTGAATGTCCTCGGCCCCGGCGCGCGCCAGGGCCTCCTCCGCGATCTGGCGCTGCTTGCGCCGATCGATCAATCCGAAGCGGCGCGGCGGGTTGCTGATCGCGATGTTGTCGGCGACCGAAAGGTCAGGGATCAAGGACAGTTCTTGAAAGATGCAGACGACGCCCGCGGCATTGGCGGCCGCCGGCGAGCCGAACGCCACGTCGCGTCCGTCGAGCGTCATGCGGCCTTCGTCGGGAGCGATAACGCCGGACATGGCTTTGATGAGCGTCGATTTGCCCGCGCCGTTCTCGCCCAGGATCGCGTGCACGCGACCCGCGCGAACGTCGAGGTCGGCCTTTTCGAGCGCGTGGACGCCGCCATAGCGTTTGGAAACGCCAACCATCGTAAACAAGGGCGCCGGCTCGGCCACTCGCAATCCTCCATAGTTCAATGGACGCGGCGTCGCGGAGCGTCCCGCGACGCCGCACGCGACGGCTTACTGGTTTTCCTTCGACTGGCCCATGATTTCCTGCGCCGTGAAATTGATGCCGCAGGTCGGGAAGGAGTTGCCGACGAAGAAGTTATCAGACTGGTCGGGGAAGTAATCCTCGTTCTTCTTGAAGTTCGGATCCTGCGCGAGGGCGAGCGGGAGCTTGACCGATTGCGGGACGACCTCGCCCTCGAGCGCCGCCATCGCGACCTTGATCGCCACCGCGACCTGGGCCGGGCCGGTGCCGGCCGACGAGCACTTCAGACCGTCGGCGGAATGCGCCGCGCACAGTTTGCGGAAGCCGTTCTCCGTCTCGCCGCCGAACGGCACGAAGGGATGCTTGGCGTCCATCATCGCCTGGACGGCTCCCGTGTCGCCGCCCTGCGCGGTGAACGCAACGAACGGTCCGTTGGTCGCGATGGCGTCGGCGACCGCCTTCTGAGCGACGCCGTCGTCCCACTTGCCGAACACTTCGGTCACGTCCCACTTCTTGCCCGAGGCGTTGAGCGCCGCGTGGACGCCGTTGTGGCGATCGGTGTCGACCGAGGTCCCGGCGACGCCGCGGATCTCGAGCACCTTGCCGCCGTTCGGCACGTTCTTGACCAGCCAATCCCCCCACACCTTGCCTATGCCGTTCTGGTCGACGTCGACGTTGATCGCGTCCTGCGTGTCGAGGATGTTGTCGAACGCAACCAGAACGACGCCGGCAGCCTTCGCGCGCTTGATCACGGGCCCGAAGGCGGTGGGGTTCTGCGCGTCGACGATGATCGCGTCATAACCGGCGTCGATGAAGTTGTTGATGGCCGAGATTTGCGCCGGCACGTCCTCGCCGGTCGAAACGACCTTGAACTCCTTGAGCTTGGCGGCGACGGCGGGCTGCGCCGCATAAGCTTTGGCCGTCTGGATCATCTGGATGCGCCAGGTATTGGCGATGTATCCGTTGGCGATGGCGATGCGGAATGGGCCCTTTTTGGCAGGAAATTTGTAGAACTTCGTCTGTTGCGTCCACGGCACGAAGCAGCTCGGCTCGGCCGACGGTCCGGCGACTGTTTGCGGACCCGCAGCGTGCGCAACGCCTCCGAAAGCGATAGTCCCCGCCAAAATCGCCGCAACGCTCGCGGCTCGGGGCAGAATTGACGCGATTATCATGCAAGCACTCCCTTGGAATTTCCCTATGCGCGCCCCCGTTTCATCCCCGGGTTTTCTTCGAACCCGCTGACGCCCGGCGACAATTGTTGCATCGTACTTCAAAACAACTTGATTTCACTACGCAAATGGAAATATATAGTGGTGTGAAAGCGCTGTCAATAACACTATTGTAACAAGTAAATTAGTACGATCGGAGACTCGATTTGCGGACCCCACGCAAGCCGCCAGGGGGGCGTCCTACGCTGAACGACGTCGCGGCTCTGGCCTCAGTCAGCGCGGTGACGGCGTCGCGCACGTTGCGCCACCCCGACATCGTCTCCCCCCGGTTGCGCGCGCGCGTCGAGGCGGCCGTCCGCGAGCTCGCCTATGTCCCCAACCAGCTCGCGAGCGCCCTCGCCTCCTCGCGAACCGGGCGCGTCGCGGTGATCGTCCCCTCGCTCACCAATGGCGTGTTCGACGATTATCTGCGCGCGTTGCACGACGCCTTCGTTCCCGCGAGCGTCGAAATCCTCGTCCTCAGCTCAAACTATCTGCCGGGCCGGGAGGAGAAGGCGATCGCGACCGCGCTGGGCCAATATCCCGAAGCCGTCATTCTCGCCGGAATCGATCAGACGCGACACGCGCGCCGGCTGCTCCGGGAGGCGGCGATTCCGATCGTGCAGACGATGGAGATCGCCGAAACGCCGATCGACATCAACATCGGTCTTTCGCACGCCGACGCAGGCTATGCCGCCGCACGCCATCTTTTCGAACTCGGCCACCGCAAGGTCGGGCATCTCATGGCGCCGCGCGACTCCCGCGCCCGTAAGCGCGCCGAGGGCTATGCGCGGGCGGCGAGAGAATTCGGCGTCGAACCGATCGTCGCCGCGGTCGACGAGCCGTCGAGCTTTGCGATCGGCGCCAAGCTCTTCGCCGAGATGATGCAGCGCCAGCCGGAGACAACGGCGATCTTCTGCGGCAACGACAATCTCGCGCTCGGCGCCCTGTTCGAATGCCAGCGGCGAGGCGTCGACGTCCCCCGCGACCTGTCGATCATGGGCTACAACGATCTCGAATTCTCCGCCTGCGCCTTCCCTGCCCTGAGCACCATTGCGACGCCGCGCTACGAGATGGCGCGCCGCGCGGCGGAAATCATCCTCGAGATCGTGCGCGGCTCGGGCGAACGGCCGAAGACGACGCAGATCGATGTCGGGTTTCGCGTCGTGGTCCGCGAGAGCACGGCAAAGGTCCGGTCCGCCTAGCGCCTGCTGCTGTTAGGTGTAATCGACGCGACTCCTTCTCCCCGCGCGCGAGGAGAAGGGATGCTCTGCGTCAACCTAACAGCAGCGCGCTATAGTCCAGCCTCGTCGCGGCTGCTCAGCGCTCGCTCAGCGCCATGTCGTCGCGGTGGATCATCTCGGCGCGCCCAGGCGTGCCGAGAAGCTGCGCGATGTCGCGAGAATTTCGGCCGCGGATGCGCTCGGCGTGCAGGGCGTCGTAGGCGATCAGGCCGCGGCCGATCTCGGCGCCGTTCTCGTCGCGGATGGCGACGCAATCGCCGCGCGCGAAGACGCCCTCGACGCGCGTCACGCCGGCCGGCAGCAGGCTCTTGCCGCTCGCCAGCGCCTTCGCTGCGCCAGCGTCAATCGACACCGCCCCCTTGAGTTCGAGCGTGCCGCCGATCCAGGCCTTGCGCGCCGTCACCGGATTGGAGGGCGTCAGGAACCAGGTGCAGGGGCCGTCCGCCGCCACGCGCGCGATCGGATGAGCGACCCGCCCGTCCGCGATCACCATATGGGCGCCCCCGCCGGCGGCGATGCGCCCCGCCTCGATCTTGGTGCGCATCCCACCGCGCGAAAGCTCCGAGGCCGCCCCGCCCGCCATCGCCTCGATCGCCGGGGTGATGCGCTCGACCACAGGGATCAGCTTGGCGCGCGGATTGTCCTTGGGCGGCGAATCGTAAAGCCCGGCGATGTCGGACAGCAGGATCAACAGATCGGCGCTCGCCATCGTCGCGACGCGCGCGGCGAGCCGGTCGTTGTCGCCGTAGCGGATTTCGCTGGTGGCGACGGTGTCATTTTCGTTGATGATGGGCACCGCGCGCATCGCCGAAAGCCGGCCGAGCGTTTCGCGCGCGTTGAGGTAGCGCCGCCGCTCCTCCGTGTCCTGCAGGGTCAGCAGCACCTGGCCGGCAACGATGCCGCGCTGGTGGAGCGCCTGCGACCAGGCACGGGCCAGCGCGATCTGGCCGATCGCCGCCGCCGCCTGGCTGTCCTCCAGCTTCAGCTTGCCGGCCTTCAGGCCAATGACGGTGCGCCCCAGCGCGACCGCGCCGGAGGAGACGACAAGCACGTCCGCGCCGCGCTCGTGCAGCGCCGCGAGGTCGGCGACAAGCGCGTCGAGCCATTCCTGCTTGAGGGCGCCGCGCGCGCGATCGACGAGGAGGCTCGAACCGACTTTGACGACGATGCGGGAGAAATGGGCGAGTTGGGGCAGCTTCGTCACGTGAGGTCGGGGGTCGGGCGGAGGCGGGACTCTGGCCGTAGAGCAGCGACCGCGCCAACGCAAGCCGCGGTCGAGGGTGCGACAATGCGCGCGCTTGTCTTTCTAGAATGACTCTAATATAGCAGCCGGACCGGCGGAACCACGCCGGTCCTCGCTTCTCAACCCGACATTTCGCGCGGACCGCCCTCCTGCGCGCGCCTTCACGACTTTGGAGCCCTGCCGATGCGCAAATTCGACGATCTCTCCGAGCGCGAAATTCTGGCGCTCGCGATAGGCGCCGAAGAGGAGGACGGGCGCATCTACGCCGACTTCGCAGACGGTCTCAGGGACAGCTACCCCTCGAGCGCGCGCGTCTTCGAGGAGATGGCGGTCGAGGAGAACGAGCACCGCCGCAGCCTGATCGACCTCTACGTGGCGAAGTTCGGCGAGCACATTCCGCTCGTCCGCCGGCAAGACGTTCGCGGCTTCATCACCCGCAAGCCGATCTGGCAAGTACGGCCGCTCGGCATCGAGGCGGTGCGCGGGCGCGTGCGGGAAATGGAGCAGGATACGGCGCGCTTCTACCTCCTCGCCTTGGAACGCACGACCGACGCCTCCGTCCGCAAGTTGCTAGGCGATCTCGCCGAAGCCGAGACCCGGCACGACCAGACCGCCGCCGCACTCGAAGGCGAACATCTGAACCAGGAGGCCCGTCAGTCGGAGGACGAGGACGCCCGGCGGCGCTTTATCCTTCAGGTGATCCAGCCCGGCCTCGTCGGGCTGATGGACGGCTCGGTCTCGACACTGGCGCCGGTGTTCGCGGCGGCCTTTGCGACGCACAATTCCTGGAACGCGTTCCTGGTCGGCATCGCGGCGTCGATCGGCGCCGGCATTTCCATGGGCTTCGCCGAAGCGCTCGCCGACGACGGCAAGTTGTCGGGGCGCGGCACGCCGCTGCTACGCGGCCTCGTCTGCGGCCTGATGACGATCGCCGGCGGCATCGGCCACACGGTGCCCTATCTCATTCCCGATTTCTTCACCGCGACCGCAATCGCTTGCGTCGTCGTCGTGATCGAACTCGCCGTCATCGCCTGGATCCAGTGGCGTTTCATGGACACGCCGCCCATTTCCGCCGCGGCGAAGGTCATGCTCGGCGGCGGCTTGGTGCTGGCGGCGGGGATATTGATCGGCAGCGCCTAAAGCTTTCTTTCAGCCGTTGCGCGCCTTCAAGAACGCGGCGAAGGCGCGCAGCGTCGCCTGCGAGACGTAGTGCTCGACGCCTTCCGCGTCGGCCTCAGCCGCCTCGAGCGGCACGCCGACCGCGACCAAGAGATCGACCACGAGGCGGTGACGCTGGCGCGAGCGTTCCGCCATCGCCTTGCCCGCGTCGGTGAGGAAGACGCCGCGATAGGGCCGCGCCACCGCGAGACCCTCGCGCTTGAGCCGCGCGATCGCCTTGCTGGCCGTAGGATGGGCGACGCCGAGGCGCTCGGCGATGTCGGTGGTGCGCGCCTCGCCGTCGCAAGCGATCAGATCGGCGATCAGTTCGGTGTAGTCCTCGAGCATCGACGCGGCGCGACGCCGCCGGGCCGCGCCGAAGCGCTTGGCCTGGACGGGCGCCGTTTCGAGATCCGGCCGGATCGATTTCACATTGTCCTTCTTGACGATCGCCGTCACCGCCCGCCCCTCGGCCGCCCGTCGCGTCGGCCTTACGCTTAATACCCCCGCTCGCCGGAGCGTTTCAACACTCCCGGCTCGCCGGCGCAGCTCTACAAACCCGCCTTGCGCTTGCGGAGAGGCCGGCGCGTCAGCGACCGCAGGCCGAGCCGCAGGAGGCTGCGACCCTTGAAGAGGCGAACCCGCGTTTTGCAGAACGGGACGCTCGGGCGCGCGCCGGTGCGCTCGGCAGCCTCGCTCGGCCGATGGCGGCGCAAGCGCCGGCGCATGTAGCGCTTCGACCAGCGCGGGCAGTAATGCTCGAACTCGCGGTGGATCAGCCCGACCGGCACGCCGGCGATGCGGAATGCCTCCGCGACGGCGAATTGCTCGACGTCGTGGCGCATGAGGCCGCCGTTCCAGAGCCGATCGAGCAGGATGACGGCGTCCTCGATCAGCGCCGCGTGTTCGAAGCGCGCGGCGATGAGCCCGGAATTGAGCATCAGCGACTTGCCCGGATCGAAAGCATAGGCGCCGAGATGCGGCAGCTCGGTCTCGAATGGGCCGAAGAAGGGGTAGGGATCGCCCCGCACGAAGCTGTTCATCGCCGCGCCCGAGGCGAGCGCCGCGGCGACGGCCTTCTCGAAGCCGGGGCGGATGAAGCTGTCGGTGTCCATCATGACGCAGGCCCGCTCATGCAGGCGCAGCGCGCGCGCCAGGACGGCCGGCTTGGCGCGGAACATATAGGTGCTGCCCCAGGTCATCTCGCCGAGTTCGGCGGCGATGTCGACGAGCCGCTCCGGCCGGTCGGCGAGATCCTGGGGGCGGTCGGTGAAGACGGTGATGCGCGACGAATCGCCGCCAATCTCGGCCAGCAGCGTCTCGATGCTGTAGCGCAACTCCCGCTGCACGCTGGGGGAGCGGCCGAAGCAGAGGTAGATGAATTGGTGGGGCGCCTCCAAGTCCTCCTTCGTCATGGCCGGGCTTGTCCCGGCCATCCACGCCGCGCCGACGGGCCGAGCGTCGCGGCCCTCATCCGGCGCTTCGCGCCACCTTCTCCCGCAAGCGGGAGAAGGGGATGGGTAGGCGGCGCACATAGGCGCTCCTCATTCCCGCCCGCGCCCGAGAACCTCGCGCACCCGCGCCACGAGTTCCGCCTCGGGCGCGGCGAACTGGGCGCGTTGGCGAAGCTCGAGATAGTCGGACCGGTCCTTGCTCGCCTTGGCGAGTTCGGCGCCGAGGCGCAGGTCGCGGATCACCACCTGAGGGCCGCCCGCCGCCTCGCGTTCGTTCGAACCCTGGATGACGGCGCAGAGGCTGCCGCGCTTGTCGGCGTATTTGAGTTGCGCATTGAGGCCAGCGGCGCCGAGATACATTTCGGCGGCGACGCCAGCATCGCGCAGGCTCGCCGTGAGGCGCTGGTAGTCGGCCATATGGTCGCGATCAAGAACCACCACCACGACCGGGCCGGCCTTCGCCGACGCCGCGACGATCGGGCTGCGGATCGCGCGCAGCGCCGCCAACAGGCGCGAGACGCCGATCGAGAAGCCGGTGGCGGGCACGGCTTCGCCGCGGAAGCGGGCGACGAGCCCGTCGTAACGACCGCCGCCGCCGACCGAGCCGAAGCGGATCGGCTTGCCATCCTCGCCCGGCGTCTCAAAGGTCAGCTCCGCCTCGAACACCGGGCCTGTGTAATATTCGAGACCGCGAACAACCGAGGGGTCGATGACGATGCGGCCGGCGGCTCCGCCGGCCTCGGTGAGTTCGGCGATGGCGCGAAGTTCGGCCAGCCCTTCCTCACCGGCGACCGACCCTGCGACGGCGGGCGAGAGCGCGGCGAGCGTCGCGCCGTTATCCGCGGCGCGCGCGGCGGTGTAGGCGAGCACGCGATCGATCGCCGCCGCTTCGAGCCCAGCGCCCTTGGTGAAATCGCCGCTCTCGTCCTTGCGCCCGGCGCCGAGCAGCGCGCGCACGCCTTCCGGCCCCAGTCGGTCGAGCTTGTCGATCGCGCGCAGGACGGTGAGCCGGCGCCCCGCGTTCTCGGCGCCGCCGAGGCCGGTCGCCTCCATCACGCCGTCGAGCACCTTGCGGTTGTTGACCTTCACGACATAGTCGCCGCGCTTGACGCCGAGCGCCTCCAGGCAATCGGCCGCCATCATGCAGATCTCGGCGTCGGCCGCGGGAGAGGCTGCGCCGACGGTGTCGGCGTCGAACTGCATGAACTGCCGGAAGCGGCCGGGGCCGGGCTTTTCGTTACGGAACACCCAGCCGGCCCGGTAGGAGCGGTAGGGCTTGGGCAGCTTTTCGTAATGTTCAGCGACGTAGCGCGCCAGCGGCGCGGTGAGGTCGTAGCGTAGCGACAACCATTGCTCGTCGTCGTCGCGGAACGAGAAGACGCCTTCGTTCGGCCGGTCGAGATCTGGCAGGAACTTGCCGAGCGCCTCGGTGTATTCGATGAACGGCGTCTCGACCGCCTCGAAACCGTAGAGCTCATAGACCGCGCGGATTTTGGCCATCATCGCGTCGGCGGCGGCGATGTCGGCGCTGTCGCGGTCGACGAGGCCGCGCGGCAAAGCGGCGCGCACGCGATTGGGAGGAGCGGTGTCGTTCATCGTGGTTCCCAAAGACCGGACGCCTCGGGCGTCAAATGAGGCCCGCGCCGATGTTGATCGTCAGCGCGAGGATGATCGTGTTGAAGAAGAAGGCGACGACGCCATGGACGAGGCAGACCCGCCGCATCGCGCTGGAGGTGGCGTTTACGTCCGCCGTCGCACAGGCGCAACCGATGACGAAGGCCTGATAGAGGAATTCGCCCCACTCCGGCTCGTCCTCCTCGGGGAAGCGCAGCCCGGCCCGCACGCCCTCCGGCGCCGACGCGTAATATTCGCCGGCGTAGTGCAGCGCGAACATCGTATGGATGAACCCCCATGCGGTGATGATGGTCGCGGCGACGAGGCCGATGTGCCCCGCCTTCAGCAGGCCCGTCATGTCCTTGACCGGGCCGAGTTCCCAGACGATGGCCGCCATGGCGGCGACGGCGGCGAACACCGCTAAGGCCAGCAGCGCCCCCTGGTTCTCGTCCTCGAGCGCGGCGTAGGTTCGCGCGCCGCCGCCGGCCGAGCGGGCGAACATCACGCCGATCAGGATGAGGAAGCAGCCCGCCCCGGCGTTCCAGGCGATGAGCGCGCGGGTGGCCTCGCGCATGTGGCCGGGAATGGCGAAGAAGACGGCCACCATCACGAGCGTCGCCGTGATGAGGCGCACCCGGCGGCGCGCCGCGCGCAGGAGCCCGCCCCTGGGGCGTCTGGGTCTCGGATGGGCGGTCGTCGAAGGAGCTGACATGGGCGAGGGCTGGTTGCGTCGGCCTGCCTTGCCCGAGGCGCCCCGCAGGGTCAAGGGCCGGGCCGTCCGGGCGATTGACAGGCCCCCCGCTTCTTGCCACGCCAGCAGGACAAACCGGCTTGAGGAGGCGGTCATGTCGGAACGAGACGACGACGAGGCCCTGCGCGGCAAGCTCGAGGCGCTCAGGGGAACGCTCGCGCGCCGCAACGCCGAAAGGCGCGCCACCGAAAACGCAACGCGGCAGGACAGCCCCGAGACCGGAGCGGCGATGTCGATGGGCTTTCGGGCGGCAGGTGAATTCGCCGCTTCGATCATCGTCGGAGGGGCGATCGGCTGGCAACTCGACGTCTGGCTGAAAACCAAACCTGCGCTGCTGATCGTCTTTTTTCTTCTCGGGGCGGCGGCGGGCATTTGGAACGTTATCCGGGTGACATCCCCGAAAAGTCCGCCAAAAGATCGCAATTCGCGCTTGTCTGACGCTCATGCGCCAGATAAAGACGTGCGGCGCTCGGCCCCCGCGGCCGAGGCGGGGGGCCCAAACAGGGCGGAAGACGACGAGGACTAGACGTGGCGGAAGCGGGACCGGCGATCAATCCGATCGAGCAATTCTCCATATCCAAGATCGTTCCGATCGAAATCGCTCACCAGGATTTTTCGCTCACCAATTCGTCCCTCTACATGATCATCGCGGTCGCCATCGCCTGCGCGCTGATGGCGATCGGGGCGAGCGGCGGCGCGGGCGTTCCCGGCCGCCTTCAGGCGCTCGCCGAAATGGTCTACGAATTTGTCGCTGGTATGGTGAGATCGGCGGCCGGCGAAGCGGGCATGCGGTTTTTTCCGCTCGTGTTCAGCCTGTTCATGTTCATCCTCATCTGTAATCTCGTCGGGCTGTTCCCCTACTCCTTCAGCGTCACCAGCCATATCATCATCACGCTGTCGTTGGCGCTGCTCGTGTTCCTCACCGTCGTCATCGTCGGCGTGTGGGAGAACGGCCTGCATTTCTTCAAGCTTTTCGTGCCGTCGGGCGTGCCGATCTACATCCTGCCCCTGGTCGTGGCGATCGAAATCATTTCGTTCCTCACGCGGCCCTTGAGCCATTCGGTCCGTCTTTTCGCCAACATGCTCGCCGGCCACATCACGATCAACGTGTTCGGCAGCTTCGTCGTCATGCTGCTCGGCGCCGGCGCCGCCACCAAGGCGCTGGCGGTGCTGCCCTTCGCCATGACGATCGGGCTCGACGCGCTCGAATTGCTCGTCGCGTTCCTGCAGGCCTACGTCTTCGCCATGCTGACCTGCATGTATCTCAATGACGCACTTCACCCGGGCGGTCACTGACCGGTCGCTTTCGTCGCAAAACGCAGCAATCCAAAAACTAGGAGTTTAGAATGGACGCCGCCAACCTTGCCGTCGCCGCGAAGTATATCGGCGCGGGTCTCGCCGCGATCGGAACCGGCGCCGCCGGCATCGGCGTCGGCACGCTGTTCGGCCAGTTCCTGAACGGCGCTCTGCGCAACCCGAGCGCGGTGGACGGGCAGTTCGGCCGTCTGATCTTCGGTTTCGCGGTGACGGAAGCGCTCGGCATTTTCGCGCTCCTCATCGCCTTCCTGCTCCTGTTCGCCGTCTAAGACGGGTTCGTTTCCCAAACGCATCGCGGGAGGCGCCTCCGGGCGCTTTCCCGCAACAAGGCTTTTGAAAAGCGATGGCTCAATCCGACACCCCGGCCCAAGCGACCCAGACGGAAGTCGGCCACGAGGCTGGCCATGCCAACTTCCCGCCCTTCGCGCGCGAGACGTTCCCCTCGCAGTTGCTGTGGCTCGCCATCACGTTCGGCGCGCTCTACTATTACATGTCGAAAAAAGCGCTGCCGAAGGTCGGGGCGGTGATCCAGGCGCGCAAGGCGCGCATCGCCAAGGACCTCGACGAGGCCACCGCGATGCAGCAGCAGGCCGACGCGGCCGCCGTCGCGCATGAGAAGTCGCTCGCGCAAGCGCGCGCCAAGGCGCAGAGCCTGGCTCAAGCTGCACGCGACCAGCTCGCCGCCGAATCGGACGCCAAGCGCAAGGCGCTCGAAGCAGACCTCGCGGCCCAATTCGCCGCGGCCGAGAAGCAGATCGCCGAGCGGCGCGAGCAGGCCATGTCGAACGTCGCCACGATCGCCAACGACGCCGCCGGCGCGATCATCGAGCGCCTGATCGGCCGTCCCGCGAAGCCGGAAGCGGTCGCCGCCGCCGTCCAGTCCGTGAAAGCGAACTAAAAGGGGAGCCTCATGGAATTCGGCGCCGAATTTTTCGTCCTCGTCGGCTTCATCGTCTTTCTCTGCCTGCTCGGCTACCTGGGCGTGCATCGCACCCTTCTGGCCGCGCTCGACGCGCGCGGCCAGGCGATCGCCGACGAACTCGCGCAGGCCGCCAAGCTGCGCGCCGAGGCGACCGCTTTGCTCGCGAGCTTCGAGAAGAAGGCCGCCGAGGCGGAGGCCAACGCCGCCGCCATCGTTGCCGAGGCGCGCGCCCAAGCCGAGCAATTGGCGAAGGACACGGCCGAGCGCATGAACGATTTCGTCGCCCGCCGCACCAAGCAGGCCGAAGCCAAAATCGCCCTCGCCGAGAACCAAGCCGCGGCCGACGTGCGCTCAGTCGCCGCCGATTATGCTGCGAAGGCGGCCGAGGTCGTGCTCCGCGACGAGACCCAGGGCGCCGTCGGCGCTGAGTTGGCGGCGCGCGAGATCGCTGCGCTGAAAGACCGCCTGAACTGACGCCGCACCCTCGCCGCACGGAGTCCCGAACGGCGGCGGACGGGGAAATCCGCGACGCATCCCTTGACCCTCGCAAGCGCGCACCGCATGGTGGCGTGCTAGCAAATCAGCGAGACTCGGCGATGAAACGCATCATGATCTGCCTCGCGGCGTTCCTTGCCTTCGGAGCCGCGGCTAAGGCCGATGGGGGCCATATTGTAGTGCCGGCGGAGCAACGGTACGCAGGGTATTCCGGCCAACTGCCGGCCTGCGAAGATCCGTGGGTCCTGTCGCGAATCAGCGACCGCTTCGCCCAGAAAGAATCCGAATACTGGGCCTCCTCGCTCGAAATCGCCGCCTATGACCGCGTCCGCGAGATCGGCATGCGCGCCAACGGGCTCGACTACATCCCGCGCCGCTACTGCCTCGCCCGCGCGACCCTCAACGACCGTCGCGAACATACGGTGATCTACGACATCGAGGAAAACCTCGGCATCATCGGCTGGGGCTACGGCGTCGAATGGTGCGTGGTCGGCCTCGATCGCAATCTCGCCTATGCGCCGGGCTGCCAATCGCTGCGTCCGTTCGCCGAGCGCTTCCTCGGCGAAAACGCGATTCGCGCCCGATACTGAGTCGCGGATCGGGGGGGTCCTCCCATGCGTCTCGGACGAACCCTCGCTCTCGCCCTCGCCGCTGCGGCGCTCGCCGCCACGGCGTCGCCCTCCCCCGCGAGCGCCCAGGATGCAGCCGGATTCGACTACTACGTCTTCACCCTGTCGTGGTCGCCGGGCTTCTGCGACACCGGCGGGGCCGAGAAGTCGCCGACGCAATGCGCGGCCGGCGCCGGGAGCGGCTTCGTCGTGCACGGGCTCTGGCCTGACCGCGCGCGCGGCCCGAATCCCGAGAATTGCCAATACGGCGCCCACATATCCGCCGCCGCCGTCGCTCTGACCGAAGGCGTCTACCCGGACGAGGGTCTGGCGCGCTACGAATATCTCAAGCACGGCTCCTGCTCCGGCCTCGATCCTGAAGACTATTTCGGCGCGGTGAAGACGCTGCGCGACGGCGTCGTCGTGCCGGACATCCTTAAGGCGCCGCATGCGGCCTTGACCCTCGCCCCAAGCGCGATCGAGCAGGCCTTCGTCGCCGCCAACGCAAATCTGCAGCCGGCGAACATGGCCGTCACCTGTCGCAACGGCGAATTCGTCGACGTACGTCTCTGCGTCTCCAAGGATCTGCACGCCTTCGCGAATTGTCCGAAGGTCGCGGGCCACACCTGCCATGCCTCCTCGATCACGGTCGCGCCGCTGCGCTGACCGGATGCGCGGCAATCGGAGCACGGCGCGATGAACTATCGGCACGCCTTCCACGCCGGCAATTTCGCCGACGTCTTCAAGCACGCGATCCTCGCGCGCATCCTCGTCTATCTCGCGCGCAAAGACGCGCCGATGCGTTTCATCGACACGCACGCCGGCGCCGGCCGCTACGATCTGGCGAGTGAAGCCGCGCGCCGCTCCCCGGAATGGCGCGACGGCGTCGCCCGGCTGCTGAAAGCGCGCCCCGCCCCGCCCGTCGCCGACCTCGTCGCCCCCTATCTTCAGGCGATCGGCCCGTACGACGCCGACGAGGGCCGCCCTCACTCCTATCCGGGCTCGCCCGCGATCGCTCAGACGCTTCTGCGCGCGCAGGACCGCCTCGCGCTGTGCGAACACCATCCCGAGGAGCGCGAGCGCCTCGTCGCCGCTCTCGGACGCGACAACCGGCTCTCGATCGTCGGCACCGACGGTTATGTCGCGCTCAACGCCTATCTGCCGCCCAAGGAGCGGCGCGGCCTCGTCCTCATCGATCCCCCTTTCGAGGAAACCGACGAGACCGAGCGCGTCGAGACGGCGCTCAAGCGCGCCTTGGTGAAATGGCCGCGCGGCTCCTATGCGCTCTGGCGCCCGATCAAGAGCGCCATTGAGGACGCCCGCTTCCTGAATGGCGTCGCCGCGCTCGGCGCGCCGGCAATCCTACGGCTCGAGATCGATGTCGGCGCCGTCGATCCGGGTCCCCATTCGCCGAGCCCGCTGCGCCGCACCGGCCTCCTCCTCGTCAATCCGCCCTTCACGCTGATCGAAGAGGCGCGCATTCTTGTGCCCTGGCTGGCGCAACTCCTGCGGCGCGGCCCGGGAAGCGAATTCGTCTGCGACTGGCTGACGGACCCGCAGTGACTCCGCGAAAGCCTTGCGTCGCTGCCGACGATCGTTTACATGTGAACAAACTGGAGGAAGCGAACGATGACCGCGCCGAACGCCCTGCGAGCCAAGCTGCGCCTGCCGGTGATCGGCGCGCCTCTGTTCATCATCTCGCATCCCGACTTGGTGATCGCGCAGTGCAAGGCCGGCATCGTCGGCGCGTTTCCGGCCCTCAACGCGCGCCCCGCCAGCCAGCTCGACGAATGGCTGCATGAGATCACCGAGGCGCTGGCCGCCCACGACCGCGCCCATCCCGACAGCCCCGCGGCGCCTTTCGCCGTCAATCAGATCGTCCACAAGTCCAACGCGCGCCTCGAGCAGGACATGGAGCTGACGGTCAAGTGGAAGGCTCCGATCGTCATCACCTCGCTCGGCGCGCGCGAGGACGTGAACCAGGCCGTCCATTCCTACGGCGGCCTCACCTTGCACGACATCATCAACGTGCGCTTCGCGCGCAAGGCTGTCGAGAAAGGCGCGGACGGCCTGATCGCCGTCGCCGCCGGCGCGGGCGGACACGCCGGCCCGTTCTCGCCCTTCGCGCTGGTGCAGGAAATCCGGGAATGGTTCGACGGGCCGCTGGCGCTTTCCGGCGCCATCGCCAACGGCGGATCGATCCTCGCCGCCGAGGCGATGGGGGCGGATCTCGCCTATATCGGCTCGACCTTCATCGCCACCAAGGAAGCGCGCGCGATCGACGACTACAAGCAGGCGATCGTCGACGGCCGCGCCGAAGACATCGTCGGCTCGAGCCTCTTCACCGGCGTCTTCGGCAATTATCTCAGGCCCTCGATCATCGCGGCAGGCCTCGATCCGGAGAACCTTCCTGCCGGCGACGTCAAGACGATGGACTTCGGCTCGGGCTCCGGCGCCAAGGCCAAGGCCTGGCGCGACATCTGGGGCTCCGGCCAGGGCATCGGCGCCGTCAAGGCGGTGAGGCCCGCTGCGGAGGTCGTCGCGCGCCTCGCCGAGGAATATGCGGCGGCCAAGTCCCGCATTTGCGCCGGCTGAACCACCGCTCGGCGCGCGGTCACCAATAGCTCCGCATTAGTTCGGTCGCCCAAGCCGGCTCGCGGACTTCGCCACGCGGTAGAACCGCTCGCATGCGCGATTTGATGTCGAGAACGGGCTGAAAAACCAGCAACGACTTGGGAATTGCTCGCATGAGCGAAGATGTGTATAATGAGCTCGCCCCATACACATCGGACTGAAACGTGCGCACCAATATCGAGATCGACGACGAACTCTTGGCGAGCGCGATGGCGGCCTCGGGTCTCAAGACCAAGAAGGCCACCGTCGAGGAAGCTTTGCGCCGGTTGGTGCGCCAGGAGGCGCAGCGGAGCGCGATCGGCGAGATGGCGGGTCTCGGCTGGCAGGGCGACCTCGATGCGATGCGCCTTGATGTCCCGAAAGCCGCGCGCCGTTGATCGTCGTCGACAGTTCGGTCTGGATCGCCAACCTACGCGGCGAACGAAGTCGCGCTGTCGCTAAGCTGCACGCGATCGAAGACCCTGGCGCGATCCTCGTCGGCGACATTGTTCTGCTTGAAGTTTTGCAAGGAGCGAGAAACGAGGCGCATGCGGCGCGCATCGAACGAGCGTTGCGCGAGTTCACAATCGAAAGCATGCTGAACGAGGCGCTCGCGGCGCGCGCGGCCGCGCACTATCGATTGTTGCGCCAGCGCGGCGTCACCGTCCGCAAAACGATCGACCTCGTGATCGCGACGTTTTGTCTCGAGCGAGGCCATCTCCTTCTGCACGACGATCGCGACTTCGACGCCATGTCGACGCATCTCGCCCTGCCGGTCGTGTGACGGTCCGGCTACAGTCAAGCCGGTCGGCGGCTACAACAGGCGAAAAAGATTTACATTAGGGATTGCGGGGACAAACGGCGCCACTCGCGGTGGCGCCCTCGCCTGCCGCCGCGAACCATGACACAAATCTTTTCCGGCTGCGGGATGAGCGTAATCTCTCGTTCAGCCGAATCGCGTAGCCGCGTTCGCTTTCAACCTCACAACCCGAATTGCTCCAAACGCCATGGCGAACGTTGATTCATTCGCGGGGCGGCGCGCCGTCGTCGCCAACCCGTCCGAGCCCGTCTATCGCACGCCGCCGCTCAATATCGAGGCGGAGCAGGCGCTGCTGGGCGCCATCCTCGTCAATAACGACGCTTACGACCGCGTCTCGGACTTCCTCAAGCCCGAGCACTTCGCCGAGGAAATCCATCGGCGGATCTACGAGATCGCCGGCTCGCTGATTCGCGCTGGCAAGCTTGCCTCGCCGATCACGCTGAAGACCTTTCTGGGCGAGCACGACCTCGGCGGCGTCACCGTGCCGCAATATCTCGCCCGGCTCGCGGCCGAGGCGACGACGATCATCAACGCCAACGACTACGGCCGCATGATCCACGACCTCGCGGTGCGCCGCGATCTGATCCAGATCGGCGAGGAGGTCGTCAACGTCGCCTATGACGCGCCGGTCGATTCGAGCCCGCGCGATCAGATCGAGGAGGCTGAGCGGCGCCTCTACGCTATCGCCGAGGGCGGGCGCTACGACGGCGGCTTTCAGCGCTTCTCCGACGCGCTGAAGACCGCGGTGGACATGGCCGCCAAGGCCTATGAGCGCGACGGCCATCTGAGCGGCGTCTCCACCGGCCTGATCGATCTCGATCAGAAGATGGGCGGCCTGCAGGCCTCCGACCTGATCATCCTCGCCGGCCGCCCCGCCATGGGCAAGACGTCGCTCGCCACCAACATCGCCTTCAACATCGCCAAGGCGTATCGGGGCGAGCAGCGCCCCGACGGGTCGCTGGAGACGGTCGAGGGCGGCATCGTCGGCTTCTTCTCGCTGGAAATGTCGGCGGAACAATTGGCGACCCGCATTATCGCCGAGCAATCGGGCGTCTCGTCGCACAAGATCCGTCGCGGCGACATCACCGAAAGCGATTTTCATCACGTCGCCGAGGCGGTGCGCGAGATGCAGTCGATCCCGTTCTACATCGACCAGACCGGCGGCATCTCGATCGCCCAGCTGACCGCGCGAGCGCGCCGACTCAAGCGCCAGCGCGGCCTCGACGTCCTGGTGATCGACTATCTGCAATTGCTCTCGGGCTCCAAATCGCGCGGCGACAGCCGCGTGCAGGAGCTCACCGAGATCACCACCGGACTGAAAGCGCTGGCGAAAGAGCTGGCCGTGCCGATCGTGGCGTTGTCGCAGCTCTCGCGCCAGGTCGAACAGCGCGACGACAAGCGCCCGCAGCTCTCGGACTTGCGCGAATCAGGCTCGATCGAACAGGACGCGGACGTCGTGCTGTTCGTCTATCGCGAGGAATATTACCTCAAGGGCAAGGAGCCGCGCCCCGGCACCGAAGAACACCTCACCTGGATGAACCAGATGGAGGCCGCGCACGGCCGCGCCGAGGTGATCATCGGCAAGCAGCGCCACGGCCCGACCGGCACCGTCGAATTGCAATTCGAGGCGGAGCTGACGCGGTTCGGCAATCTGGCGCGCGAGGAGGCGATGCCGGAGATGCGGTGAGGCTACCCCTCGTCGCTATCCGGCACGGCCAGGATCGCCGCCACCATCACCAAGTTGCCGCCGAGGACGTAGTAGGCTGAGGCGAGCGGGTTTCCTGTGACTTCGACGAGCCAGGTGACGATCGCGGTCGCGGTTCCCCCGAAGACCGCGACGCCGAGCGAATAGGTGAAGGCGAGACCCGTCGAGCGCGCCGCTTTGGGAAACAGCCGCGGGATCAGCATCAATGCGGGGCCACCGCTCAGGCCCTGCAAGACGCTCAGCAGGCCGACCGCCAGCGCCAGCGTGACGACGCTTGGGGTCGCCACGAGCCATTCCATCACCGGAAGCAGCGCGATCAACATGAGGATTCGTGGCGCGATGGCGACCGTCTTCACGCCGAAACGGTCGGCAAGCAGACCGCCGATCAGCGCCCCGATCGCGCCGGTGGCGCCGAGCGTCACCGCGCCGATCATCGCCGTCGCCTCCGGCAGATGGAGGGTGCGGATCGCGTAGGGCGTCATGCTGACCAGGAAATATTGCGCGATGGTGCTGCCGGCGATCAGCACGACGCCGACGACGACGCCACGCCAATGCTCGCGCAACACGACGGCGACCAATGCGCCGACGCGCGGCGGGATGACGTGCGGCTCGCGCGACAGCGTCTCCTCGAGCGCGTTGCGGATGTAGACGCCGACCGGCGCGATGAGCACGCCGAGCGCGAAGGGAAGGCGCCAGCCCCAATCGTTCAGGCTCGCTTTCGACAGGGCGAGCGCAGTCGCCGCGCCGACGAGCCCGTAGGCGAGCGCGCCGAGGTTCTGGCTGGCGAGTTGCCAACTGCCATAAAACATGCGCCGGCCGGGCGGCGCCGCTTCGAGCATGAACAGGGTCGAGGGCCCCATTTCGCCGCCCACCGCGAAGCCCTGCACGAGGCGCGCGAGGACAAGCAGAACCGGCGCGGCGGCGCCAATCGTGGAATAGCCCGGCAGCACGGCGATCATCCCCGAGCCGAGCGCCATCAGCGCAATGGTCAGCGTCATCGCCGCCTTACGCCCTGCCCGGTCGCCATAGGCGCCGATCAGGAGGCCGCCGAGCGGACGAGCGAAGAACCCGACGCCGAAGGTCGCGGCGGCGGCAAGGTCGCTCGCGAGCGTGTCGCCAGCGGGAAAGAAGGTTTGGCCGATGACACCGATATAGACGGCGTAGACGCCGAAGTCGAAGAATTCGTAGCCGTTGCCGAGCACGACGGCAAAGATGCCGCGTGCGCTCAACACCGGCCTCGCCGCAGCGCCAGCGGCGATGTTCGCTTCCCGATTCATGGCGAGTCCCCCGGCGCTTAACGATTCTTCGATCGCGTCATTTCAACGTTGCAATCGAGGCCGGGGTTGTCAACGAGAGCCGCCGTATCATGCCCGGGAAACGCGGGCATCCAGAGACGCCGCCGCGCACGGCGCCTCTCGCGTGCGCCTAGCTTGGGTCCTTGCCCCCTGGATGCCCGCGTTCGCGGGCATGACAGGTCAGTTTCACAGCGCCTTCACCTTCACCTTCGCCGCCTTGCCGAGCGCCAGCCGATTGCGCAGCGGCAGGCCGAAGGCCTCGGCGTCGATCTCGAACACGTCGCCCTTCTCGGTCTTGATTCCATCGCTGAACGAGAGCGTCGCGGTGCCGAAGAAATGGACGTGCACGTCGCCGGGCCGCCGGAACAGCGCATATTTGAAATGATGCGCCTCGAGGTTGGCGATCGTGTGCGACATGTTCTGCTCGCCGGAGACGAACGGCTTCTCCCACAGCGCCTCCTTGCCGCGCCGGATGCGGGAGACGCCCTGAATGTCTTGCGGCAGGTCGCCGATCAGCAGCTCCGGCCCGAAGCTCGACTGGCGGAGTTTCGAATGGGCGAGATAGAGGTAGTTCTGCCGCTCGGTGACGTGATCGGAGAACTCGTTGCCGAGCGCGAAGCCGACGCGCACCGGCGCGCCCGAGGGATCGATGACATAGACGCCGACGATCTCCGGCTCTTCACCGCCGTCGAGCGCGAAACTCGGCGAGACGAGATCGCCGCCGGGCGGAACGAGCGTCGAGCCGTCACCCTTGTAGAACCATTCGGGCTGAACGCCCTCGGCGCCCTTCGCCGGCTTGCCGCCTTCGAGGCCCAGCTTGAACATCTTCATCGAGTCGGTGAGCGTCTCGGCGTCGGCGAGATTGCGGTGCATCTTGTCGCGCCCCTCGGCCGATCCGAGGTGAGTGAGGCCCGTGCCGGTCACGTGGACGTGGGCCGGGTCCTTGTGATCGATCGGACTGAGGACGCGCTTCTCCTTCAAGGCGGCGGCGAGATCGACCGGCTTGCCGACGCCGCGGTCGGCGATCAGCTTGCGCAGCGCGACGCCGGCTTCGATCGCCTGGTTCGCCAGATCGAGCGTCGTGCGCGCGCCTTTGACGAGCCGGCTTTCGCCGCGCGCGGTGACGACGAGCGCGCGCTTGTCGGATTCGTCGATGATTTGAGCCAGTCGCATGGAGGACCCCTTAGAGAAAACCGCCGCCTTCAGGCGCGCGCCATTCGCGATTCGATCAATTCATAAATACTGGGATCCGTGAAATCCGCCACCGCGAGGCTCGCGCCCAGGGCGATCAGCCGGTCGGCATCGAGCGAGGTCGTCAGCCCGACTACCGCCAATCCGGCGGCGACCGCCGCGCGGACTCCCGAGGGCGAATCCTCGAAGGCGACCGAATGTTCGGCGCGCGCGCCGGTCCGCTCGAGGCCGGTGAGATAGGGCAGCGGATCGGGCTTCGAGCGCGCCAATTCGCCGCCGATGACGCGGATGGGCAGACGCGCGTCGAGGCCGAGCGCTTTCAGCACGAGATCGGCGTTGGCGCGCGGCGCGTTGGTGACGACCGCCCGCCTAAGGCCGCGCGCGTCGGCGAAATCGAGCAGGGCGCCCGCGCCGGCGATCGGGTCAAGCGCGCCCAGGCTCTCGCGATAAGCGGCTTCCTTCGCCGCGATCGTCGCGACCTGCAGTTCTGGCGGCAGGTGCGACAGAAACGCTTGCGCGATCGCGTCGTTCGACGCGCCCATGATCCGCGCCACATAGGAATCACGATCGAGCGCGACGCCGTGGGGCGCGAACACGCGCTGGAACGCCACGAGATGCTCGGCGTCGCTGTCGACGAGCGTGCCGTCGAGATCGAAAAGAAGCGCGGCCCCCATGGCCCGCGCTCACATCGTCGCGCCGATCTGCCAGGGAACGAACTCCGCGTCGCCGTAGCCGAGCGCCTCGGACTTGCTTCGCTCGCCGGACGCGACAGCGAGGATCTTCTCGAAAATCTCCTGGCCCTTCTCCTCCAGCGAAACGCCGTCCAGCACGTCGCCGCAGTTGATGTCCATGTCCTCGACCATGCGCCGGTACATCTCGCTGTTGGTCGCGAGCTTGATCGACGGCGTCGGCTTGCAGCCATAGGCGGAGCCGCGCCCGGTGGTGAAGCAGAGGATGTTGGCGCCGCCGGCGACCTGGCCGGTCGCCGAAACGGGGTCGTAGCCGGGCGTGTCCATGAAGACGAAGCCCTTGGCGGTCACGGGCTCCGCATAGCGGTAGACGCCGTTGAGAATCGTCGTGCCGCCCTTGGCGGCGGCGCCGAGCGACTTCTCTAGGATCGTCGTCAAACCGCCCGCCTTGTTGCCGGGGGACGGATTGTTGTTCATCTCGCCGCCGTTGCGCGCCGCGTAGTCCTCCCACCAATGGATCAGATCGACCAGCTTGTGGCCGATCTCCGGCGTCGCCGCGCGGCGCGTCAGCAGGTACTCGGCGCCATAAATCTCCGAGGTCTCCGAGAGGATCGCGGCGCCGCCGTGGCGCACGAGAATGTCGACCGCCGCGCCGAGCGCGGGATTGGCGGTGATGCCGGAATAGCCGTCCGAACCGCCGCATTGCAGCGCCAGCGTCAGTTCGCTCGCGGGTGTGGTCTCGCGCTTGGCGGCGTTGAGGATGGGCAGCATCGCCTTCACCCGCTCGACGCCCGCCTCGACCGTCTTGCGCGTCCCGCCGGTCGCCTGGATCGTCATGCTCTGGAAGAGATCGCCCTCGACGATGTCATAGTCGTCCTTCATCCGTCCGATCTGGAACACCTCGCAGCCGAGGCCGACCATCAGCACGCCGCCCATGTTCGGATTGGTCGCATAGCCCCATTGCGTGCGCTCGAGGATGTTGAAGCCCTCGCCCTTGCCGGCCATGCCGCAGCCGGTGCCGTGCACCAGCGCAATCACGCCGTCGACATTGGGATAGTCCGCGAGGACGCCGGAGCGCTCGACTTCGCGCGCTATGAGCCGCGCCACCGTCGCCGAGCAATTCACCGAGGTCAGGATGCCGAGATAGTTGCGCGTGCCGACTTTGCCGTTGGCGCGGCGGAAGCCCTCGAAGGTCGCCCGCTTCTCGAGCGGCAGGATCGCCTCGGGCCGCGCGTCCTCGCTGAAATGATAGTCGCGCGCGAAATCGTGCATGACGCAATTGTGCTCGTGCACCCACTGGCCGACCTCGATCGGCTTCGCGGCGAAGCCGATGATCTGTCCGAACTTGCGGATTGGCGCGCCGGTCTCGATCGGGGCGGTCGCCATCTTGTGGCCGCGAGGAATGCGCTCGGCGGCCGACGGGGCGCCCGTGGGCGTGTCGCCGACGCGGATCTCGTCGACCGCGACCATCACATTGTCTTGAGCGTTGAGGCGCAAAGCGCGCGGGGTCGTCATGATGTTCTGTCCTCGTCAGCGGCCATTCAGGCCGAAAAAAGCTCGGGGCGTTCGCGCGCGAACGTCTCGAATTGTTCCGTGGTGCCCGCGAGATGGTCCGCCATGGCGCTTCTCGCGCGCACGGTGTCCTCGGCTTCGATCGCGCTGAAGACCGCCTGGTGATCGTTCAGCGTCACGCGGATGCGGCCGGCGGGCGCCATAAGCAAGCGGCGGACGCGCTCCAGATGCGCGCGCAGCCCGTCCAGGACTTCCCCGCTGTGCCTCAGACCGAGATGCGACGTCAAAATCTGATGAAACTCGACATCGAGCTCATAGAATTTCTGACGGTCCACCGCCTCCACCGCCTCCCGCTCACGAGCCATATTGCCGGCGAGCGCCGCGCGTCCCTCCCTGGACAGCCGAAGCGCCGCCTCAGCGGCGATCTCGCACTCGAGCGCGGTGCGGATAAACAGGCGCTCGCGCACGTCCTCGACCGAGATGCGCGAGACGAACGAGCCGTGCTGGGGCTCGATGACGACGAGCCGCTCGAAGGCGAGCCGGCTGACCGCGGCGGACACCGGAAAGCGCGACACGCCAAGGCGCTCGCAGAGCGCCAGCTTGTCGATCGGTTCGCCCGGCTCCAGGGCGCCCGTCAGGATCGCCTCCTTGAGCTCGCCATAGACGTGGTCCGCCTTGCTGCTGACCCGCTCCCCCATGTGATTGTCGACTCCCGCGGCCGCCTCCGTGAGCGCCTCTTCCCAGCTGGCATGTTAGAGGCTAGAGAGACTGCGGTCCGCCGTCAATCATCATTTCCGGGCGGCCTGGAGTGGGGAACCGATGACGAACTTTCGCCTGACCGAAGCCTCGATCCTGCCGAGCGACGGCTTTGCGGGGACCCTTTGCGGCAGAGTCTGGCGGCCCGACGTGGCGGGCCCCTCGGTCGTCGCCTTGCGCTCGGGCGACGTCTTCGACATCAGCCGCGCCTTCCCGACGATGCGCGATCTCTGTGAGGCGTCCAACCCGGCGGCCGCGGTGCGGCAGGCGGACGGCGAACGGCTTGGGAGCCTTGCCGAGCTCCTCGCCAACACGCCGCAGGACGGGCGCGATTCGTCCAAGCCCTGGCTGCTCGCCCCGGTCGACCTGCAGGCGCTGAAGGCCGCCGGCGTCACTTTCGCGACCTCGATGATCGAGCGTGTCATCGAGGAGCGCGCGCGCGGCGAAAGCGGCGCCTCGGCGACGATCCGGGCCGAACTGTCGCGGCTGATCGGCGCCGATCTTTCGACCCTGAAGCCCGGCTCGCCGGCGGCGACCCGCCTCAAGGAGGCGCTGCTCGCCGATGGCGCCTGGTCGCAATACCTCGAAGTCGGCATTGGGCCGGACGCCGAGATCTTCACCAAGAGCCAGCCCATGTCTGCGGTCGGCGCCGGCGACGACGCCGGCTACCACGCCGCCTCGGTCTGGAACAATCCCGAGCCGGAGATCGTTCTGTTCGTCAGTTCGACGGGGACAATCGTCGGCGCGAGCCTCGGCAACGACGTGAACCTGCGCGATTTCGAGGGACGCTCGGCGCTGCTCCTGGGCAAGGCCAAGGACCAGAACGCGAGCTGCGCGATCGGACCTTTCCTGCGCCTGTTCGATGCGACCTTCAGCCTCGACGACGTGCGCTCGGCCGAGGTGAACCTCAGGGTTGAAGGCGAGGATGGCTATGTGCTGGAAGGCGGCTCGTCGATGGCGAAGATCAGCCGCGATCCGGCCGATCTCGTTAGCCAGTTGATCGGCGCCGCGCATCGCTATCCCGACGGCGCCGCGCTCTTTCTCGGCACCATGTTCGCGCCGATCGCGGATCGCGACGAGCCAGGCAAGGGCTTTACGCATAAGGTCGGCGACATCGTCACCGTAAGCGCCGACAAGCTGGGCCGCTTGGCGAATCGGATGCGCCATAGCCAGGACTGCGCCCCCTGGGATTTCGCCGCTGGCCACCTCATGCGCAACCTCGCTCGCCGGGGCTTGATTTGAACCGACGAAGCGGACAGCATTCAAAGGAGACGAGATCCTCATGAGCGAGCTTCACAAGAACTACATCGCCGGCGAGTGGCTCGATGGCCAGGGCGTGACGCGCAACGTCAACCCCTCCGACACCAACGACGTCGTCGGAACCTATGCGCAGGCGAGCGCGGCGCAGGTCGATGCGGCGGTCGCCGCGGCGCGCGCCGCCTTCCCCGCGTGGTCCCGCTCGACCCCGCAGGAGCGGCATGACATCCTGCTGCGCGTCTCGACCGAAATCCTCGCCCGCCGTGAGGAGCTCGGCAATCTGCTCGCGCGCGAAGAGGGCAAGACGCTTCCCGAAGCGATCGGCGAAGTCGGGCGCGCCGCGCAGATCTTCGACTTCTTCGCCGGCGAAGCGCTGCGCATTCCCGGCGAGAAGTTTCCGAGCGTCCGCCCGGGCGTCGACATCGAAGTCACGCGCGAGGCGGTCGGCGTCGTCGGCATCATCGCGCCGTGGAACTTCCCGATCGCCATTCCCGCCTGGAAGATCGCGCCCGCGCTCTGCTACGGCAATTGCGTCGTCTTCAAGCCGGCCGACCTCGTGCCGGGTTCGGCCCATGCGCTCGCCGAGATCATCGTGCGCGCCGGCGCGCCCAAGGGCGTGTTCAATCTGGTGATGGGCCGCGGCTCGGTCGTCGGACAGGCGATGCTCGACCACCGCCATGTCGACGCGATCACCTTCACCGGCTCGGTCGCAACCGGGCGCAAAGTCGCCGTCGCCTGCACCACTGCGATGCGCAAGTTCCAGCTCGAGATGGGCGGCAAGAACCCGCTCGTCGTGCTGGACGACGCGGACCTGAAGACCGCCGTCGAATGCGCCGTCAACGGCGCCTTTTTCTCCACCGGCCAGCGCTGCACCGCCTCCTCGCGCCTCATCGTCACGCAGGGAATCTACGGCAAGTTCGCCGAGGCGCTCACCGAGCGCATCCGCGGCCTCGTCATCGACGACGCCCGTAAGGCCGGGGTCCACGTCGGTCCGGTCGTCGACGACGGCCAGATCGAGCAGGACCTCTCCTATGTCGGCATCGGCAAGGACGAGGGCGCGAAGCTCGCGATCGGCGGCGAGCGGCTCAACCGGTCGGCGCCTGGGTTCTACATGGCCCCTGCGCTGTTCGTCGACGCCGACAATGCGATGCGGATCTCCCGCGAGGAGATTTTTGGGCCGGTCGCGGCGATGATCCCGGCGCGCGACTATGAGCACGCGCTCGAGATCGCCAACGACACCGAATTCGGCCTGTGCGGCGGCATCTGCACCACGAGCCTGAAGTACGCGACGCACTACAAGCGCAACGCCGAAGTCGGCATGGCGATGGTCAACCTGCCGACGGCCGGCGTCGACTATCACACGCCGTTCGGCGGCCGTAAGGGTTCGAGCCTCGGCGCGCGCGAACAGGGACGCTACGCGGTCGAGTTCTATACGACGGTCAAGACGGCCTACACTCTGGCCTGACCAAACAAAAAGGGGGGCGACGGCGGCATGATCCTCATTTCCGGCGAGGCGCTCGTCGACCTCATTCCCGACCCAGACATGGAGGGCCGCTACGACGCGGTTCGCGGCGGCTCTCCCTACAATGTGGCGATCGGCCTCGGCCGCCTCGGCGCGCCGACGGCCTTCGTCTCCAGGCTCTCCGCGGACGCGAACGGCGAAGCCCTCGCCGCGGCGCTCGCCGCAGAGGGCGTCAGCCTCGAACTCGTCGCGCGCGACGCGAAGCCGACACCGCTCGCCTTCGTGATGCGCGGCACGGCGCAGACGGGCTCGCGCTATTCGTTCTATCTCGATGCGACCGCCTTCGACGGCCGCTGGCCGTTTCCGGCCACGTGGCCCGACGGAGCGCGTCATCTGCACGTCGGCTCGATCGCCGCGGTTGATCCACGGCACGGCGAAAGCGTGGTCACGGCGCTGCGCTCGGCGCGCGGGCGCGCGACGACGAGCTTCGACCCGAATATTCGTCCCCTGGTGACCCCCGATCGCGAGAGCGTCACGGCGCTGGTCGAGCGGCAGGCGGCGCTCGCGAGCTTCGTCAAGGCGAGCGAAGAAGACATCGAATGGCTCTACCCCGGCCGGTCGGTCGACGACGCGCTCGCGGAATGGGCTCGGAACGGTCCGGCGTTCTGCGTGGCGACGCTCGGCGAGCGCGGCGCCGTCGCCTTCCTCGGCGGCGAAAGGCTCAGCGTGCCGGCGCCGCGCATCCAAGTCGTCGACACGGTCGGCGCTGGCGACAGCTTCATGTCGTCGCTGCTCGCGGCGATGGAGCGCGACGGAGCGCTCGGGGCTAACGCGGGCGCGCCGAATCGCGCGCGCCTCGAGACCTGGCTCGCCTTCGCCGCCACCGCCTCGGCCATCACTTGCACCCGCAGGGGTTCGAATCCGCCCACGATGACTGAAATCGAGACATTTCAACGCGGTTGAATAGCTGCATTGCGCGTGCGGCGGATGTCGATCATTGCGGAGCGGCGGCGACGGAGCTAAAAGGCCGTCGCGAACCGCAATGGAACATGCACCGATGGCCGCGACCAATTCGACGCCTACTCAACCCGCCCAGCGTCCGCTGTCGCCCCATCTCGGCATCTACCGCTTCACCCTCACCATGGCGATGTCGATCGTCCACCGCATCACCGGCGTAGGGCTCTATGTCGGCGTGCTGCTGCTCGCCTGGTTCCTGATCGCCGCCTCGATGGACGCTTCCGCCTTCGCGACGTTCTCCTGGTTCATCCAATCGATCATCGGCCGGATCGTGCTGTTCGGATTCACCTGGGCGCTGTTTCACCACATGCTGGGCGGCGTCCGTCATTTTCTCTGGGACGCCGGCTACGGCCTCGATGATCCCGAGCGCGAGCAATTGGCGCAGGCGACGCTGATCGGCGGCTTGGTGTTGACCATCGTCGTCTGGATCGTCGGCTACATCGTTCGTTGAAGGAAATCGCCATGGTCGGCAATGACAATTCCCTCCGCACGCCGCTCAGCCGCGTTCGCTTCCTCGGGTCGGCGCGTCTCGGCGCTGAGGAGAACTGGATGATACGGGTGAGCTCGGCGGCGCTCATCCCGCTGACGATCGCCTTCGTGTGGCTGCTGCTCACCCTTCTGCACAAGGACTATAACGGCGTGCGCTCGGAGCTGGGCGAACCGCTTCCGGCGATCGTGCTGCTTCTGTTCGTCGTCGTCGGCGCCTACCATATGCAGGTCGGCATGCGCTCGGTCATCCTCGATTATATCCAGGGCCAGGCGCGCGAATGGGCGCTGATGGCCAATTCCTTCTTCGCCGCCGCGCTCGGCTTGGCCTGCCTCTATGCGGTGCTGCGCATCAGCTTCACCTGAACAAACCTGATTAAGGGCTCGACTCGAATGGCGACTAACGGCTCCAACGGCGCGAGCGCTCCGACGCTCGGCGGCGCCGCTTATCCGATCACGGACCATACGTTCGACGTCGTGGTGGTCGGCGCCGGCGGCGCCGGGCTGCGCGCCAGCGTCGGCTGCGCCCAGGCGGGCCTGCGCGTCGCCTGCATCTCGAAGGTGTTCCCGACCCGCTCGCACACCGTCGCCGCTCAGGGCGGCATTTCGGCGTCGCTCGGCAACATGGGCCCGGACGATTGGCGCTGGCACATGTACGACACCGTCAAGGGGTCGGATTGGCTCGGCGACCAGGACGCGATCGAATATCTCTGCCGCAACGCGCCGGCCGCGGTCTACGAGCTCGACCACTGGGGCGTGCCCTTCTCGCGCAATGAAGCCGGCAAGATCTACCAACGCCCGTTCGGCGGCATGACGACGGAATTCGGCAAGGGCGTCGCGCAGCGCACCTGCGCCGCCGCCGACCGCACCGGCCACGCGATGCTGCACACGCTGTACGGCCAGGCGCTCAAGGCGCGCTGCGAATTCTTCATCGAATATTTCGCGATCGATCTGATCCGCGATTCGGAAGGCCGCGTGCGCGGCCTTGTCTGCCTCAAGATGGACGACGGCACCATCCATCGCTTCCGCGCCCAGCAGACGATTCTGGCGACCGGCGGCTATGGCCGCGCCTATTTTTCCGCGACGTCTGCGCATATGTGCACCGGCGACGGCAACGCGATGGCGTTGCGCGCCGGCGTCGCGCTGCAGGACATGGAGTTCGTGCAGTTCCATCCGACCGGCATCTACGGCGCGGGCTGCCTCATCACCGAGGGCGCGCGCGGCGAAGGCGGCTATCTCGTCAATTCCGAGGGTGAGCGCTTCATGGAGCGCTATGCCCCATCGGCCAAGGACCTCGCTTCGCGCGACGTCGTCAGCCGCGCGATGACGGTCGAAATTCGCGAGGGCCGCGGCGTCGGCAAGCTGAAGGACCACATATTCCTGCACCTCGATCATCTCGATCCGAAGGTGCTGCACGAGCGGTTGCCCGGCATCTCCGAGAGCGCGCGCATCTTCGCCGGCGTCGACGTCACCAAGGAGCCGATCCCGGTGCTGCCGACCGTTCACTACAACATGGGCGGCATCCCTACGAACTACCACGGCGAAGTGTTGACCAAGGTCGGCGCCGATCCCGACTCCATCGTGCCGGGCCTGATGGCGCTGGGAGAAGCGGCCTGCGTCTCCGTCCACGGCGCGAACCGCCTCGGCTCCAATTCGCTCATCGACCTCGTGGTGTTCGGCCGCGCCGCCGGTCATCGCGCCGCGGAGATCGTCAGGCCCGGCGAGCGCCAGCCCGACCTTCCCAAGGACAGCGCCGACTTCGCGCTCTCGCGGCTCGACCGCTTCCGCTACGCCAAGGGCGGCACGCCGACCGCGCAACTGCGCCTCGATATGCAGCGCATCATGCAGACCCACTGCGCTGTCTTCCGCACCGGCGAGACCCTGGAAGAGGGCAAGACCCTCATCCACGAAGCCTGGAAGGCGGGCGCAGACGTCCGCGTCACCGACCGCTCGCTGATCTGGAACTCTGATCTCACCGAGACGCTCGAATACGACAATCTGATCGTCCAGGCCGTCGTGACGATGGAGGGCGCCGTCAACCGGCGGGAGAGCCGCGGCGCGCATGCGCGCGAGGACTATCCCAAGCGCGACGACGTCGAGTGGATGAAGCACACGCTGGCGTGGGTCGACGCCGACAAGCACGCGGTGACGCTCGATTACCGGCCGGTGCACACCTACACGATGAGCAACGACGTCGCCTACATCGAGCCGAAAGCGCGCGTCTACTAACGCTGCTGCGGCCTCAACGGATAGACAGCCATGGTCCAGATCAATCTTCCCAAGAATTCGCGGCCAACGCCCGGCAAGACCTGGCCGAAGCCGACCGGCTCGCGGCTGACGGAATTCCGCATCTACCGCTGGAATCCCGACGACGGCGCCAATCCGCGCATCGACACCTACTATGTCGATCGCGACGACTGCGGCCCGATGGTGCTCGACGCGCTGATCTGGATCAAGTCAAAGGTCGATTCGACGCTGACCTTCCGCCGCTCGTGCCGCGAGGGCGTCTGCGGCTCTTGCGCGATGAACATCGACGGCGTCAACACGCTCGCCTGCACGCGCGGCATGGACGAGATCGACGGCGCGGTGAAGATCTACCCGCTGCCGCATCTCGAGGTGGTCAAGGACCTCGTTCCCGACCTCACGAACTTCTACGCCCAGCACGCCTCGATCGAACCGTGGCTGAAGACGACGTCGCCGACGCCCGAGAAGGAATGGCGCCAGACGCCGGAGGATCGCGCCAAGCTCGACGGCCTCTACGAGTGCATCCTGTGCGCCTCGTGCTCGACGTCGTGCCCGAGCTATTGGTGGAACGGCGACCGCTATCTCGGCCCGGCCGTCCTGCTCCAGGCCTATCGCTGGCTGATCGATTCGCGCGACGAGGCGACCGGCGACCGGCTCGACAATCTCGAGGATCCGTTCCGCCTCTATCGCTGCCACACGATCATGAATTGCGCCAAGACCTGCCCGAAGGGTCTGAACCCGGCCAAGGCGATCGCGAGCATCAAGAACATGATGATCGAGCGGCGCGCGTAAGCGCGCCGGCGCCCCGGCTTCCTTTTGTCGCGCCCGCGAACAGAGCCGGCAAGATGGGCGGTGGCTTGGATAGATGCCCACCTTCGCGGGCATGACAGCGCCCTGATTGGCTAAGTGGCTATCCGCTTGTCATGCCCGCGAACGCGGGCATCTAGGGGCTCCGGGGAACGCCCGACAAGGTGTGCGGCGACTTGGATATGCCCGCCTTCGCAGGCATGAGAGCGCCACCTCAGACGCCCTTCACCAACCCCTGCTGAATCCTCCGCATCTGCGCATCGAAGAGCGAGCTGGTGAAATCGACCAGGTCGCGCGACGCTTCGCGCACCAGCGAGAACGGCGTCGGGCGGCGCGCGGTCAGGCGGCCGGCCATCTGGTTCTCCTCGAAGGAGAACTGCGCGTTGAACTTCGCGGCGAGTCGAAGCATGCCGACATTGTCGGGAAGGCAGACGATCTCGATCGTTTCGACGCCGTGATTGGTCGCCGCCCGTTCGATCCGCTGGAACAATTGCGCGCCGATTCCACGCCGGCGATAGGTCTCCTCGACGCTGAACGCCGCCTCGGCGCTGATATGGCGCTGGAACGGCGGCTGCTCGGTCCAGATGGCCGATTGCGAGCGCAATTCGCCCGCCCCGCGCATCACCCCGTCAATGAAAGCGCCGAATACGAGGTCGCCCTCCCCGAAGCAGTTCTCAGCGTAACCAACGACGAAGTCGTCCGACATGCCGCCGCCGAACCGCGCGTGGCGGCTCTGTGCGCTCAAACGCAGCAGGTGGTCGCGAAACGCGGGCATGTCGGCCGGCCAGAGCCGCCGGATCTCGACAAGCGGGCTGGTGGAATTCGCCATCGTCCTGACCTTCGTAGCGCCCCGACGGCTATATTGTGCACCGCAACAATCTTGGCAAGCCGCTCCAGCTGCGCCCTATCGCCGCAGCAAATGGCGCCGATTCGCTCTGCCTCTCCTCCCCGCCGTTTGCGGTTGCGCCGTGGAAGCCCTTGGTAAATCTCAGCGTACGGGAACGGACACGAATTTTACTCATTTTTCATTAACCCTTGCCACATTTGCAAAAGAGGGCGGATTGACCGAGAGCCGGAGGGTCGAAGTTTCGCCGGGATCGCGGTCCAAGGACCGCGCAGACTCGCCATCGCCATGCGATCGACGACGAAGGAATACAGAACTATGCAATTTGTCGCGTCCCACGCCGCCCGCGCCTTCGCCACCGGGCTTGGCCTTTGCCTCGCAGTCATCGCCTTCGGCGCCGACGCGGCGCCGAGGTCCTCCAAGGACAAGGAAAAGGATCCGCCGCCGGCGGCCAAGCCGGCGCTGGTCGGTTCCTACGGCGACTGGAGCGTGTTCCAGAGCCAGTCCGGCAAGAACCGCATCTGCTACACCCTCGCGCAGCCGAAAGATCGCGAACCCGCCGATCTCAAGCGCGACGCCGCGTACGCCTTCATCTCCGAGCGCCCGGCGGAGGGCGTGCGCAACGAAGTGTCCTTCATCATGGGCTTCGATGTCGGGGCGGCGGACGCCAGCGAGGCCAAGGGCAAGCGAAAGGCCAGGAAGGGCGAAAGCGATCCCGTCGCCCCGACCGCCGTCATCGGCGACGCGAATTTCGAGCTGCTGCCAAAGGGCGCGGACCTGTGGGTCAAGAACGCCGCCAAGGAGAGCGAGCTGATCGCCGAAATGCGCAAGGGCTCCAAGCTGGTGATCAAGGCGAGCTCCAAGAAGGGCAACGTCACGACCGACACCTATTCGCTGTCGGGCTTCAGCCAGGCGATCGACCGGGCCCTGAAGGACTGCCCGGGCGGCTGAGGTCCGCCTAGCGCGCAGCGAGGTGGCGCGCAGCGACATGCGGCGCCATGATGGCCCTCGATTCGAGCGGCTCCGTCTCGATACCCATAGAGGAACCCCATGGCCGACCTCCGCGTGATCGCAGGACCGTTTCAATTCGACGCCAAGCTGGAGCGCGAAAGCGCGCCGCAGACCTGCGCCGCCTTCGAGGCTCGGCTTCCCTTCGTCAGCGAGGTGGTCCATGTGCGCTGGAGCGGCGAGGGCGTCTGGATGCCCCTCGGCGACATGCAGTTCGGCGTCGGCTACGAGAACCACACCAGTTACCCGGCGCCGGGGCAGATCATCCTTTATCCCGGCGGCATCAGCGAGACGGAAATTCTGCTCGCCTACGGCGGCGTCCATTTCGCGTGCAAGATGGGCCAGCTCGCCGGCAACCACTTCATCACGCTGACCTCAGGTCTCGAGAACCTGCGCGAGCTCGGCCGCCTGGCGCTGTGGCACGGCGCGCAGGACATTCGCTTCGAGAAGGCGCAGGGCTGATTTTCCTTTCTTTTGGATCGTGAAGGGCGTATTCTTTCCACTGAAAGAAACGCCCATGCCCCGTCGCCAACTCCAGGACGTCGCCCCGGTCGACACGAGCGCCGCCGTAACGAAGGCTGCGATTCGCGCGGCCGGCCGCCTGCGCGTCGCCGCCAGCGCCCTGGCGAGGGTCCTTGGCCTCAGCGAGGCGACAGTCTCACGCATGAAGCACGGAGAATTCCGTCTTGAGCCCGGCACGAAGCCATTCGAACTCGGGGTCCTGTTTGTGCGCCTGTTTCGGTCGCTCGATGCGATCGTCGGCGGCGACGATGAGGTCGCGGCGGCGTGGCTGCGCAATCCGAACACGGCGTTAGACGCCCGTCCGATCGATAGAATTCAGACCGTCGCCGGCCTTGTCGATGTCATCGCCTACCTGGACGCGCGACGCGCTCTCGTCTGAGTTCCGCCCCTTCGCCGGGCCCTGCTGGCGCTTGGTGGAGGCGCAGCATCAGGTTTCTACGCTGAAGCTCGTCGACACGCTGGCCGAGCAAGCGTTGCTTGAAGACCTCGTCGAGCGCGCCAAGCCGACCGTGCCGGCGGAGTGTCGCCATCTGAACTTCTTGCTGGCGACCCCGTTTCGGTATGACGCCGAATATCCCGCGGGATCTCGGTTCCGCCGCGCCGGGCGAACGGCGGGCGTCTTCTACGCCGCGGAGGAGCCAGCGACCGCTGTCGCGGAGATGGCGTTCTACCGCCTCCTGTTTTTCGCAGAGTCGCCGGAAACGCCCTGGCCCGACAACGCCGCGGAATACACCGCGTTCTCGGCCGAACTGGCGACCGGTCGGCTTCTCGACCTGACGGAGCCGCCGTTCGCCGTCCACGAAGCCGTCTGGACAGACCCCATCGTCTATGGCGGCTGCCAGAGCTTCGCGGACGCGGCGCGGGCAGTCGACGCCCAAGCGATCCGCTATCGATCGGTCCGGGATCCGGCCGGCAAAAAGAACCTCGCCGTTCTCGCCTGCCGAGCGTTTGCGAAGCCGGAGCCCGTCGACCGCCGGACTTGGCGGATCAGGTTGAGCGCCTCCGGCGTGCAGGCGATTTGTGAGTTCCCACAGCAGGCGATCGAATTCGACCGGGACGCATTCGCTTCGGACCCGCGCATCGCGGCGTTGAACTGGATCCGCAGCATCTAGCGCGACGTTCGTGCCTACCGCTTCGCCGCCATAAAATAGTTCACCGACAGGTCCCGTGTCAGCCGCCACTCGCCGCTGAGCGGGTCATATCCCACGCCGCGCCGCTGCGTCGGCGTGAGCCCGGCGGCTTCGAGGGCCGCGGCGAGTTCGTCGGGCGTCACGAACTGCTCCCAATGGTGCGTGCCCGCCGGCAGCCATCGCAGCACATATTCGGCGCCGACGATCGCCAGCGCGAAACTCTTGAACGTGCGATTGAGCGTCGAGAGCGCGAACAGGCCGCCGGGCTTGACCAGCGAAGCCGCCGCCGCCACGAACGCGGGAACATCGGCGACATGCTCGACGACCTCCATCGCCGTCACGACGTCGAAGCGCGCGCCCTCGCGCGCCAGATCCTCCACCGTACCGGCCCGATAGACCGGCGAAGCGCCGCTCTCCGCGGCGTGGGCGCGGGCGATCTCGATCGAGGTCGGCGCGGGATCGAGGCCGGTGACCTCGGCGCCGAGGCGCGACAGCGGCTCGGCGAGCAGGCCCGCGCCGCAACCGACGTCGAGCAGGCTGAGTCCGGCGAGCGGCGACTCGTTCGCGTCGCCGGTGTGCTTGAAGTGCGCAGCGATCGCGTCGCGCAGCCAGCCGATGCGGACCGGGTTGAGCCGATGCAGCGGCGCCATCGGCCCATTGGGGTCCCACCAATCGGCGCCTAGCGCGTCGAACCGCGCGACTTCCTCGTCGATGACGCTCGGCGCGCCGCCTGCGGCTGCCATGTGGTTGCCTCTTCTGTTCCCTGCGCAGGCCCTCCTCCCCTTGCGGGAGCGGACGAATGCTACGCATTCGCCTGGAGAAGGTGGCGGGCGTTGACCGCCCCGGCCCCGGCCTTTATACGCGCGCGTCAACGACGGCGCGAGCCGTCCCTACCCTTCCGCAAGCGGAATTTTCATGGCGCGACTGGTGATGAAATTTGGCGGCACGTCGGTCGCCAATGTCGAGCGCATTCGCAATGTGGCGCGCCATGTGAAACGCGAAGTCGAAGCCGGGCACGAGGTGGCGGTGGTCGTCTCGGCGATGGCGGGCAAGACGAACGAACTGGTCGCCCTGTGCCGCGAGGCCGCGCCGGTCTACGATTCGGCCGAATATGACGCGGTCGTCGCCTCGGGCGAACTCGTCACCGCCGGCTTGCTGGCGATCGTCCTCAGGGACATGGGGCTCGACGCGCGCTCCTGGCAGGGCTGGCAGCTCCCCCTCGTCACCGACAACGCCCACGGCTCGGCGCGCATCGCCAACATCGAGGGCGGCGGCGTCATCGAGGGATTCGCCAACGGCCAGATCGCGGTCGTTGCGGGCTTTCAGGGGGTCCATGCGCCGACCGGCCGCGTGACGACGCTTGGGCGCGGCGGCTCCGACACCTCAGCAGTGGCGCTCGCCGCGGCGTTCCACGCCGACCGCTGCGACATCTACACCGACGTCGACGGCGTCTACACCACCGACCCGCGCGTCGTGCCGAAGGCGCGTCGCCTCGACAAGGTCTCGTTCGAGGAAATGCTCGAAATGGCCTCGCTGGGCGCCAAGGTGCTCCAGGTGCGGTCGGTCGAAGTCGCGATGGTTCACAGGGTCAAGCTTTACGTGCGTTCGTCTTTCGACGACCCGGACGATCCGAAACTGGGCACGTTGATTTGCGACGAGGAGGATATCGTGGAACAGCAGGTCGTCACCGGCATCGCCTTCTCGCGTGACGAGGCGCAGATCACGCTGCGCAAGGTTGCGGACAAGCCGGGAGTCGCCGCGGCGATCTTCGTTCCGCTCGCCGACGCCAACGTCAACGTCGACATGATCATCCAGGTCGTCTCCGACGACGCGGCGACGACCGACATCACCTTCACGGTGCCGACCGCCGAATTCGACCGCGCCAAGGCGATCCTCGAGCAGCGGCGCGAGACCATCGGCTATTCGGCGCTGCACGGCGCGCCGGACGTCGTGAAGATTTCCGCGATCGGCATCGGCATGCGCAGCCATTCCGGCGTCGCCGCCCGCGCCTTCCGGGCGCTGTCGGAGAAGGGGATCAACATCCGGGCGATCACCACCTCGGAGATCAAGTTCTCCATGCTGATCGACGAGGCCTACACCGAACTCGCAGTGCGCACGCTGCACACGCTCTACGGGCTCGACGCCAAGCCCTGAGCCGGGCGCGGACAACGGGGAGGCACGCCCCGAGAGTGTCGTGCCCGCGAAAGCGGGCATCCAGCAAGCCGCCAGCCTTTTTCGCGCTTGCGCCCCTGCCCTCTGGGTGCCCGCCTTCGCGGCCCTGACAGGGCTCGGAAGGCCAGATTGAGCCTGCGGGCGGCCTCGTGCTATGGGGGCGGCCCAGGATCGAGCAGACGACCGTCATGACCAAAGCCATCACTTCAGGCGATATCGCGCAGGACGTGCGCGCCGCGATGCGGACGATCGGCGCCGAAGCGCGCGCCGCCGCCCGTCAACTCGCCAACGCGCCGGCCGAGACCAAGACGCGCGCCCTCATCGCCGCCGCGCGAGCGCTCCGCGAGCGATCGGCCGAGGTGCTCGACGCCAATGCGCGCGACCTCGCGGAGGCGCGCGCCAGGGGCGTCGCCGACGCTTTCCTCGACCGTCTCGCCCTCGACCCCGCCCGCATCGAGGCCATTGCGCGCGGCATCGAGGAGGTCGCTGCACTGCCCGACCCGGTCGGGCGCGTGCTCGCTACTTTCACGCGGCCGAACGGGCTCACGATCGAGCGCGTCGCGACGCCGCTCGGCGTCGTCGGCGTGATCTACGAGAGCCGCCCGAACGTCACCGCCGACGCCGGCGCGCTCTGCCTCAAGAGCGGCAATGCGGTGGTGCTGCGCGGCGGCTCGGACAGTTTCCACTCCTCCTCCGCGATCCATGCCTGCCTCGTCGCCGGCCTTCGCGAAGCCGGTCTGCCGGAGGCGGCGATCTCCCGCGCGCCCTCCGTCGCGCGTGAGGCCGTCGGCGAAATGCTCGAGGGCCTCGGGGGAACGCTCGACGTCATCGTGCCGCGCGGCGGCAAGAGCCTCGTCGAGCGCGTGCAGCGCGAGGCGCGGGTGCCCGTCTTCGCGCATCTCGAGGGGCTCGTGCACATCTACGTCGATCGCGCGGCGAACCTCGACAAAGCGATCGGAATCGTCGTCAATTCGAAGATGCGGCGCACCGGCATCTGCGGCGCCGCCGAGACCCTGCTGGTCGACCGCGCCGCCGCGCCGACGATGCTCGCCCCGCTCGTCAAGGCGCTGCTCGCCGCGGGCTGCGCGGTGCGCGGCGACGAGGCGGCGCAAGCGGCCGACCCGGCCGTCACTGCAGCGAGTGAAGAAGACTGGCGCACCGAATATCTCGACGCGATCATCGCGGCGAAGGTCGTCGACGGCGTCGACGGCGCGATGGCGCATATCGAGACCTACGGTTCGCACCACACCGATTGCATCCTCACCGAGGATGCGGCGACCGCCGAACGTTTTCTCAGCGAAGTCGACTCGGCGATCGTGCTGCACAACGCTTCGACCCAATTCGCCGATGGCGGCGAGTTTGGCTTCGGCGCAGAAATCGGCATCGCGACAGGGCGAATGCACGCCCGCGGCCCGGTCGGCGTCGAGCAGCTCTGCACGTTCAAGTACAGGGTGCGCGGCGACGGGCAGTTGCGGGCCTGAGCCCGCCGCACGCTTCGCCTTGTCATGCCCGCGAACGCGGGCATCCAGGGGGCCAGGACGCAAGCGCGATAAAGGCTGGCGGGCGGCTCGCTGGATGCCCGCGTTCGCGAGCATGACGCAGGGGAACGCCTTTAAGGCGACCAGCCGGCGTCGAGAAGAATGTGCCCCGCCAACAGCGCGAGGCCGAAGGCGAAGACGAGCAGTGCTCCGCCCGCTTCACAGCACCGAATGAACCGCGCCCGAGCCAGAGAGGCCGACCCCGCGCCCCAAATCCCCGCGCGCGAGGAGGCCGCAATCGCCGCGAAGGCGGCGACGGTCAGGAAGGTGCCGAACCCCATCGCGATCGTCGCGGCGATCCCGGCAACGAGCACATGCTGCGAGATGGCGAAGGCGAGCACGATCAGCGCGCCGCTGCAGGGCCTCAGGCCCGTCGTCGTGACGACCATCCACGCCTTTCGCCAATCGAGGCCGCTCGCGAATTTGGCGTCGGGGATGTGAAAGCCCCCGCATTCGCAATCGGCGTCCGCCGCATCGCAAGCCGGCGAGGCGGCGCCGGCGTCGAGGCCGACGGCGGCGAACCGGCTCACGACCGGCATCGTCATCGGTTGCGACGCCATCGGCCCGGCGAACAAAGCCTCCGCCGGCGCCGGCGGCGGCGTAGTCAGACGTCGCAGCAGCGGCCGCAGGATCTTGCTCCAGACCAACCGCGCGCCGAGCAGGAGCACCGCGACGTCGGCCACGATTTCGAGCTTGAAGGTCGCGTTGGCGATCATGACGCTGGTGAGGTGGAACAGGCGCGAGGCGACCACCGCCAAGGCGATGGCGCACAAGGCCTGCGCCGTCGATGCGGCGAAGGCGAGCAGTAGGCCGTTGCGCAGGGTTTGCCGGGTCGCCATCACGTATGAGGAGACCACCGCCTTGCCGTGTCCCGGCCCGGCGGCGTGCAGCGCGCCGTAGGCGAAGGAGAGCGCCAGCAGCCCGATGAGCGCCCTCGGATCGTTCGCGACCGCATGCGTCGCGGCGGTCAGCTCACGCTGAAAGGCGATCTGCGCCGAGACGAAGGGGCCGATAATGTCAGGGAAATAGACGAGCAGGCCGTAGCCCTCTTCGGGCGGCGCATTGCCGAAAGGTCCGCCCATCCCCGCGAAGGCGCCGCTCGATGCGACGAGAGCGCAGAAGCAAATGGCGGATCGCGCGAAAACCCTGGTCATTTCGTCTCGTCGGCTCGCCCGCAATGCATCACGATCGCATTGACGAGCTTGTTTGTCACGGCGTGGAGGCCGGCCGGCAGCTCATGCTGGGTGACCGGGATCTTCGCGAGTTGCTGGGCGGTCGCACTGTCGAGCGGCTGCGGCCGCTGCAGGATGTCGCGGCAGGCCTGCGGCTCGGAGGGAAATGCGCTCGGCTGGTCCTTGGGAAAACTCACCGCCGCGAAATACTCGTCGTCGTAAACGTCGACCGAGACGTTGCGCCCATCCACCGGCAGAGGCTGCTTCAAGGGAATGGTGAAGTGCAGCGTCATCTTCTCGTTGGTGAACTCGTCCCAGTAATCGGTGGGCGCGCCGAGCGCCGCTGTGGTTCCGTCGGCGGTGACGGTCGTGAAGAAGTGATACTCTTTGAGGGCGTCCATGTTGATCTGGGCGAGCGGCTGCAAATCCTTCCGCGTCGGCTTGCCGTCGCCTTTGCTGTCGTAGCCCTGGATTGCATAAGCGGAGAACGCCTCATCGAAATCCCAGGCGTTGGCGACCGCGGTAAGCTGCCCGCGCTGATCGAAGATGAGCTTCACATGCGCGTCGACGAGGATATGCGGATGGGCTTCGGCGCGGCCGGCGGCCACGACGACCGAGAGGAGGAACGCGAGGAGAGAGAAGGAACGCGAAAGGCTCACGGCGCCGCCTCGTTCAAGGCGCCGCGCACCAGATTGATCTCCCGGCCGATCCACTGCTGGTAGCTGAGGGCGGAGGGAAGCGTGAGACGGAGCCCGACGAGCGGCAGGCCGCTGTCCTCGGCGACCGCCTTCAGCGCGTCCAGGCCCTTCCGATCGTCGGCGTTGTAGATGAGGACGATGCCTTCGCGGGCGGCGATTGCGGACTTGGCCGCCTCGCCCTGCGGGGGAATCGTGACCACCTTCAATCCGAGCGAGCGGCAGAACGGCTCGAAGCGGGCGTCGGTCAGCAGCACCGAGGTCCCGCCGTAGCCGTCGACGATTTGCTTGGATTTAAGCTTCAGTTCCGCGAGCGCTATGAGGAAAGCGTCGCGCCTCGACGTGACGCCGGAGGCTTGGTCCGGCGCGGCGCGCGCGATCTCGGCGGCGATCGCCCCGCCAAGGGCGCCCATCGCGGAGAGATCGTACCAGCTCGGTCCGTCGCCGGCCAAGTCGGGCGCGACCTTGCGCGCGGCGACGACCGCGCTCGCACGCAGGCGTTCGCGCGCGCTCGACACCCAACGATCCGAGGCGTCACCTTCAGTGATGAGGATTTGCGGCGGCTGTGCGGGCCGCTCGGAAGGCTTGACGATTTCGGCGACGACGGCGGAGCCGCCGATCTGGCGCGCGACGTCGAGAAAGACGGTCTCGGGCGACGCAACGGGGATCGGAGCGGCTGCCGCTTGCGCCGGCGCCAACGCGGCCAGCAGCGACAGCAAGAAGGCGAACAGGCCTTCGACCCGCTTCATTACACCCCGCTCCATCAAAATTATGGAGTGGAGCGGTAGGCGCCGAATGCGGCGACAACACGACGCGCCCGCAAGGCTGAGCTCAAGCGGGCGCGCGCGTCATCACAAAGTCGGGCGCGGCAGTTCGCGCCCGTCGTCAGTTCAGCGCGAGCGCGACGAACCGCACGTCGCCGGAGCCGTTCGAGACGAGCAGCAGCGCCGACTTCTTGCCCGCGTTCTTGAGCGCGGCGATCGACTTGCTGACGTCGGCGGGATTCTCGACCGCCTGCTGATTGATCTCCTCGATCACGTCGCCCGGGCGCAGACCCTTGTCCGCGGCCGCCGAGTTCGGCTCGACGCTGGAGATGACGACGCCCTTGACGCCGTCCTTGATCTTGAACGACTTGCGCGCTTCCTCGTTGATCGGCGAGAGCTGAAGGCCGAGCGCGCTCGTGACCGGCGGGGTCTGATCGCCGCTCGTATCGTCCGCCTTGGCCATCGCCTTTTCGCCGTCCTCCAGGCGGCCGAGCGTCACCGTCTTTGTGATCTCCTGCCCGTTGCGGACGACGACGACCGGCACCTCCTTGCCGACGGCGAGCCCCGCCACCATGCGCGGCAGGTCGCGCGATTCCTTGACGTCCTTGCCGTCGAACTTGACGATCACGTCGCCCGCCACGATGCCGGCCGGCTTCGCCGGCCCGTGGTCGTCGACCCCGGCGACCAGCGCGCCGCGCGCCTTGCCAAGCCCGAGGCTGTCGGCGATCGCGTCGTCGACCGGCTGGATGCGCACGCCGAGCCAGCCGCGGCGCGTCTCGTGATATTTCTCAAGCTGGTCGATCACCGGCTCGACCGAGGACGAGGGCGTGGCGAAGCCGATGCCGATCGAACCGCCCGACGGGGACAGGATCGCGGTGTTGATGCCGATCACCTCGCCCTGCAGATTGAAGAGCGGGCCGCCGGAATTGCCCTTGTTGATCGACGCGTCGGTCTGCAGGAAGTCGTCGTAGGGTCCGCTATCGATGTTGCGGTTGCGCGCCGAGATGATGCCGGCGGTCACCGTCTCGCCGAGGCCGAACGGGTTGCCGACCGCCATCACGCCGTCGCCGACGCGCATCTTGTCGCTGTCGCCGAATTTGACCGTCTTGAACGGCTTGTCGCTCTCGACCTTGAGCACCGCGACGTCGACCTTGGGATCCTTGCCGACGATGGTCGCCTTCAGTTTGCGCCCATCGGTGAAGATGACGACGACGTCGTTGGCGTCGCCGACGACGTGGTTGTTGGTGATGACGATGCCGCTCGGATCGATCACGAATCCAGAGCCGAGCGACGACATCTTGTGGGGATGCGGCGCGCCGTTGTTCAAGCCGTGGTTCTTGAAGAACTGCTCGAACATGTCGTCGAAGGGCGTGCCCTTGGGCAGGTCGGGCATGCCCTCCGGCGTCTTATCCTCAACGGTCTGCGTAGCGGAAATGTTGACCACCGCGTCGGCGACGCCGTCCACGAGATCGGCGAGGTTGGTAGGCTTGGCCTGTGCAAAAGCCGGCGAAGCGCCGAGAAGCGGGGCCGGCGCGGCGAGCGCGGCTGCAGCGAGGGCCAAGGCGAGGGCTGCGTGTGTGATGCCGCGGGAACGGCTGCCGGCTTCAGCGTGTTTCGGTCGCATGAGGTCTTCTCTCCTAATTTACGGCCTTAGGCAGCGATTTTATGCACTCTGACCGCGAATCATGTCCGTTACGCGGCGAAAATGGCGCTCTGGGCCGTGCAGCGATTTGATAAAGCCGCCGCAGGGTCTAGATTCGCCAATTGCGGCGCGCTTTTGGCGAAAAACCGGCTGCCGCTTTTTAGCCGCGCGCTCTACGAAAGCTGGCTGCGCGCGGCCCAAACGATCGCCACGCCGACCATCGCCGCTGCGATGCCGATGCGGCGAAGGCGCTCGGGGGTCTGGCGCGCGACTTCCGCCATGCGCTTGCGCATGGACTCGGTGAAGCCGGCGAGAAGCAGTCCCTCGATCGCGAAGACGAGGCCGATGGCGGCGCAGAAATCTCGCATGTCACTTGGCTGGCGGCTGAGAAGCCGCGGAATCTGGAGAAGGCGTCGGCGTCGGCGTCTGGAAATAGCGGAAGAAGTCCGACTGGGGCCCGAGCACGGCGCGCGTGCCGGACTTGAGGCCCGTTTCATAGGCCTGCATCGAGCGATAGAAGGCGAAGAACTCCGGGTCCTTGCCGTAGGCCTCGGCGAAAATGCGGTTGCGCTCGCCGTCGCCCTCGCCGCGGATCTGGTCGGACTGCTGCTGGGCCTGGGCGATCGTCACGGTCACCTTCGCGTCGGCGTCGGCCTTGATCTGCTGGCTCTGTTGCGAGCCTTGCGCCCGGAAGGAGGCGGCCAGACGCTGGCGCTCCGCCTGCATCCTGCGGAACACCGCCTCGGAGTTTTCCTCCGGCAGGTCGGCCCGCTTGATGCGCACATCGACGACCTCGACCCCGAAGCGCTGGGCGCCGGCTCTCACCTGATCGCGGATGTCGGCCATCAGCGCGTCGCGGCGGTCGCGCACGATGTCGACGATCGAAGCCTCGGACAAGGTGCGGCGCAAGGCGGAGTTGAGCATGCCGCCGAGCTGGGCGTCCGCCCCACGGATGTTGCCGACCGACTGATAGAAGCGCAGCGGATCGGCGATCCGATAGCGCACGAAGGCGTCGACCTCGAGCCGCTGGTTTTCCGCGACGAGCACTTCCTGCCGCTCGTTGTCGAGGGCGAGAATGCGCTTGTCGATATAGACGACCGAGTCGATGAACGGCACGCGCGCGTAGAGACCCGGCGCGCCGATCAGATCGCGCACCGGCTGGCCGAAGCGCAGCACCAGCGCCTGTTGCGTGGGATCGACGACGAAAAACGTGTAGGACGCGACGACGATCGCGACGACGACGATGGCGAGCAGCCCGAAGCTGCCGAATGGATTTTTCATTGGGCGGCTCCGGCCGGTTGGGCGGCGCCCGCCGGCTTCTGCTGCAAGGGATCGAGCGCGATATAGGGCACCGGCGCCGCGGACCCGCTCGCGTCGAGAATCGTCTTGTTCATGCCGCCGAGCACGCGCTCCATTGTTTCTAGATAGATGCGCTCGCGCGTCACGCCGGGGGCGTTCTTGTACTGCGCGTAAATCTGATTGTAGCGCGCCGTCTGGCCCTTCGCCTGGAGAATGGTCTGCTCGCGGTAGGCCTTGGCTTCGGCGAGGATGCGCGAGGCCGCGCCCTCCGCCTCGGGAACCACCCGGTTGGCGTAGGTGTCGGCGTCGTTGACGGCGCGCTGCAAATCCTGCTGGGCGGCGGTGACGTCGCGATAGGCCGAGATCACCTGGGCGGGCACGTCGACCGACTGCAATTGCACCTGCTTGATCAGCACGCCGGCGTGATAGCCTTCCAGCACCTTCTGCATGCGGTCGCGCACGTCAGGCTCGATCGACTTGCGATCGCTGGTGAGCACGCCGTCGATCGTCTTCAGGCCGATCACTTCGCGCATGACGCTCTCGGCGACCGCCTTCACCGTCTCCTTGGGATAGAGGAAGTTGAAGACGTAGTCCTCGGGGTTCGCCGGGTCGATCTGCCAGATCACGCGGAAGCGCACGTTGACGATGTTCTGGTCGCCCGTCAGCATCTGGCTTTCCGCGTAGTTTTCGACGCTGTCGACGCTGCGGTATCCGACCTCGGTGATCTGCTGATCCCAGACGGGGACCTTGATCACCGTGCCGATCGGCCAAGGCCAATTGGTGTTGAGGCCCGCCGCCGTCTTGCCGGTGTAGCGGCCGAAGACAAGGTTGATTCCAACCTCGTTCGGCTGGACGGTGTAGAACGAACCGAAGGCGAACCAGATCAGCACGACGACGAGCGCGATCAGCAGAAGACCGCGCGAGCCGAACCCGAAGAAGCCGCCGCCCCTGCCGCCGCCAAGTCCCCTGAGGCCGTCCTGGAGGCGGCGCAGCCACTCCTCGATGTCGCCGGGCGGCGGAGAGCCGATCGGACCGTGGCCCCACGGCCCCGGTCCCGAACCGCGCCAGGGACCGCCGCCGCCTTGATTGTTCCAGGACATGAGACCTCTCGAGCGCGTCGTCGCGCCTCGCGCGCCTATATAGGGGAGCCCCGCGAGCGCGGCAACGCGAACCGGCGGCGAGGTTAAGGAGGAGGCCGCCCAGCCGCTTCCGCGACGCCCGCCGCCTTGGCCGCGGTCGGTTCGGCGGGTGCGAGCGGCGAGACGCGGAGGGCCGCGATGCGGTTGCGCTGTTTGCGCAGCACCTCGAACCGCAAGCCGTGGAAGCTGAAGGTTTGTTTGGGCTCGGGGATCGCGCGCGCCTCGTGGATGACGAGACCGGCGATGGTGGCGGCCTCCTCGTCCGGCAGGTTCCAGTCCATCGCCCGGTTGAGATCGCGGATCGTCACCGACCCGTCGACGATGATCGAGCCGTCGAGTTGCTTGCGGACGCCCTGCGCCACGACGTCGTGTTCGTCTTTGATGTCGCCGACGATCTCTTCGATGATGTCCTCGAGCGTCAGCAGTCCGAGCACGACGCCGTATTCGTCGACGATCAGGGCCGAGTGGGTCTTGCGGCTGAGGAACGCGGTCAACTGGTCGCGCAGCGTGGTCGCTTCCGGAACGAACCAGGCTTCGAGCGCGATGTCGGCGGCGCGGATGCGGCTGACGTCTCCGCCGGCCGCCGCATAGGCCCGGAACAGGTCCTTGGCGTGCAGCATGCCAATGATGTTGTCGGGATCGCCGCGCCACAGCGGCATCCGCGTATAAGGCGAGGCGAGCACTTCGCGGACGAGCTCGGCGGGCGGCAGATCGGCGTCAATCGTGCGCATCTTGGTGCGGTGGACCATGATGTCGGCCACTGGGATCTCCGACAATCCGAGCAGCCCGCCGAACATGTCGCGCTCGTCGCGCGCCACGCCGCCCTCGCGGTGCAGGATGTCGACGGCGCCGCGCAATTCCTCGTGACCGGAGATGCCGGACTCGTGCCTGGCGAGATCGACCCCGAACAGCCGCAGCATGCCGCGCACCAGCGCTTCGACCGCGCTGACGATCGGCCCGAACACCGTTACGAAGAAGGAGACGGTCGGGGCGATCAGCAGCGACATGCGGTCGGGGTAGCGGATGGCGATCGTCTTGGGCAGGACCTCGCCGAAGACCACGATCAGCGCCGTCATGATGATGGTGGCATAGACGACGCCCTCGTTGCCGAGCGCCACGACGAGCACGCTGGTGGCGAGCGAGGAAGCGGCGATCGTCACGAGCTGGCCGCCGAGCAGCATGGCGCTGATCAGCCGGCCGCGCTTGGTGACGAGCCGGTTGGCGAGCCGCGCCCGCACGTCGCCCCCTGTCTCCAGCGCCTGAAGGCGGGCGCGCGAGGCCGCCGTGAGGGCGGTCTCCGCCCCCGCGAAAAAAGCGGCGGCGACGAGGCTGACGAGGATCAGGAGCGCGGCGAAGGATATCGGCATGGAGAAATCATAGCACAGGGCGCAAAAAAAGAGGCCGAGCGCTCGCCGCTCAGGACGCTCCCTCGGTCGGCCGCTCGCGGCGGACGGCGCGCGCGCGGCCCCTCTCGCGCGGCGAAGACCGGCGGCTGGCGCGGGCGTCCTTCTCCAATTCGCGCCGCACGTCGGCGGCGGAGTCCTTCAGAAGGCGGGCCATCGCGGCCTGCGCGTCCTCCGGGTTCTGAACCGCGATCGCGTCGCGCACCGCGCGGTGCTGCAAGAGCCTCTCGTCCTTGATCGCGACGCCGCGCCAGCCCATCCGGAACGTGCCGACCAGCGCGGTCTCGATCAAGCCGCCGAGCGCCCCGATCAAACGGTTGCCGGTCGCCTCCAGGATCTCCTTATGGAAGCGGACGTCGGCGCCGACGAGGTCGCCGCGCCCCGACTTGCGACGCTCCATGTCGGCGTAGGCTGAGCTGATCCGCTCGATCGCCGCCGGATCGCCCCGCTGCGCGGCGAGGTAGGAGGCGTGCGGCTCGAAAATCTGCCGGAGTTGGAACAGGTCGTTGACGAATTCGAGCGTCGGCGCCGCCCGCATGTGCCAGGCGAGAAAGTCGGAATCGAGCATGTGCCAGTCGGACTTGGGCCGCACCAGCGTTCCGACCTTCTGGCGCGAGACGATCAGCCCCTTCGCCTCCAGGGCGCGAAACGCCTCCCTCAGCGTCGGACGGGAGACGCCGAAGCGCACCAGAAGTTGCGCTTCCGTGGGCAAGCGCGATCCCGGCGGATGAAGCCCGACGATGATCTCGCGGCCGAGGACGGCGGCGAGCGAGTCGTTGGCGTTGCGCTTGTGAGCCAGACCGTCGTCGCCGCGGGCGGAGTGAGGCTCGCCCTCGCTTGACTTCGCACGCGCCGCCCGCGCCGCGCTCTCCCGGTGAGTATCCGCCAAAACCCGCTCCACGACCAAGACCTGCTCCGACCAAGCCGTTCAGGCGAGGCTTTCCCTCGTCCGCGTCGACCTCAAAATGGCTCTCTGCGCGACAATGAAGACGAACAGAAGCGCGCCGATGACGATCTTGGTCCACCAACTCGTCAGCCGGCCGTCGAAAGTGATCAATGTCTGAATCGTCCCCTGAATCAATCCCCCGAACAAAGTTCCGGCGACGAAGCCGACCCCGCCGGTCAGCAAGGCGCCCCCCAGGACGACCGCGGCGATCGCATCGAGTTCGACGCCGACCGCCGCCAAGGGATAGCCCGAGCCGGTGTAGAACGCGTAGACGACGCCCGCCAGAGCGCCGTAGAACCCGCCCAGCGCATAGACGCAGGTGATGGTGCGGCGGATCGGCGCGCCCATCAGCCGCGCCGACTGGGCGTCGCCGCCGATTGCGTAGACATTGGCGCCAAAGCGGCTGAAGTGCGCGAGGACAATGCCGAAAGCGAGCGCCGCGAACATCAGCAGGCCTGACGCCGAGATGCGCCCGTCGCCGGGCAAGGGAATGCCCCAGCCGGCGAAAGCGTCGACGAAGGGATGGCTGATCGGCAGCGAATCGAGCGTGACGACGAAGCAGAGGCCGCGCAGCAGGAACATTGCCGCCAGCGTCATGATGAAGGGTTGGATCTCGCAGGCGTCGATAAGATAGCCCATTGCCGCGCCGAACAGCGCGCCGAGCGGGATCAGAAGGGCCGCAGCGGCAAGCGGATGCCAGCCATGCCCGACGAGCGCGGCGAGCGCCACGCTGACGAAACCGATCATCGACCCCACGGAAAGATCGATGCCGCCGGAGAGGATGACGAAAGTCGCGCCGACCGCGGCGATGATGACGAAGGCGTTGTCGGTGATGAGGTCGCCGAACACGAGCGTCGAAAAGAAGTTGTTGTAGCTGACGGCGCCGAATCCGTAGATCGCGAGAAAGACGACGATCGTCGCCAGCAGCGGTGCGTAACGCTCGATCATGGCCGGCCCAAGCGAAGGAGGCGGCCGAGCGAACTGCGGAACGGCCTCGATTGAAGGAGAAGGCAGACGAACACCACCGCCGCCTTGACGATGAGATTGTACTCGGGCGGCAATCCGCTCACGAGGATGGAGGTCGTCAGGCTCTGGATAATGAGGACGCCGAGCAGCGTATTGACGATAAGCACACGTCCGCCGTTCAGCGACGCGCCGCCGAGCACGACGGCGAGAATGGCGTCGAGCTCCATCCAGAGACCCGCATTGTTCGCGTCCGAGCCGCGCACATCAGCCGTGATGAGGATGCCCGCGATCGCCGACGCCAAGCCCGAAATCAGATAGGTGACGATCTTGACGAAGCGCGCATCGACGCCAGTGAGGCGCGCAGCCTCGGCGTTGCTGCCAACCGATTCGACGAACAGCCCGAGCGCAGTCAGGCGCAACGCAAGCCAGACGACGACATAGAAGCCCAGCGCGACGACGATCCGCGAGGGTATCCAGCCGACGGCTCCCGTGCTGAGGCTTGAAAAGAAGGGGTTGCGGAAGGTGATGATCATGCCGGCGTCGATCATCTGGGCGACGCCGCGCCCAGCGACCATGAGGATCAGCGTCGCGATGATGGGCTGGATGTCGAAGACCGTCACCAGGACGCCGTTCCACAACCCGCAAAGCAGCCCGACGCCGAGCGTCGCCAACAGGACGAGCGGCGCCGAGACGTCGGCGTGGATGAGCCAGGTCATCGCCGCGCCGCAGATCGCAATGATCGAGCCGACAGAAAGGTCGATGCCGCGCGCGCCGATCACGGTCGTCATGCCGAGCGCGACGAGCGCGGTCGGCGCGCCGCGATAAAGGATGTCGATCAGGCTGCCGTAGAGGCGCCCCTCGACGATGCGCACGGTGAAGAAGCCCGGCGAGATGAACGCGTCCACCAGGAAGATCGCCGCCAGCGCCGCGAGCGGCCAGAGAGCGCGCCGGTCCGACCAGCTATGGGCGACCGGCGCGCGCGGCGCGCGGGATCTGACCGTTTCGCCGCTCATGGCCCGGCGATCGCTTGAACGATGGCGTCGCGCGTAATCGCCTCCCCTTCGATCTCGGCGATCTTGCGCCGATCGCGCAGCACGGCGACCCGCGTCGAGACGGCGATGATCTCGTCGAGCTCGGAGGAGGCGACGAGCAGGCCCAGCCCCTGCGCGCAGAGGCGGCGGATCAGCGCGATGATCTCGGCATGGGCGCCGATATCGATGCCGCGCGTCGGCTCGTCGAGGATAAGGATCCGCGGATCGGAAATGAGCCAGCGCGCGAGAATGACCTTCTGCTGATTGCCGCCGGAGAGTTGTCCGGCCGGCCGCTCGGCGTCCGGCGTCGCAATGCCGAGCGCCGCGATCATTTCGTCGGCGAGGCGATCTTGCTCGTTGCGGGGGATGCGGCGAAACCAGCCGCGCTTGCTCTGCAGCGCAAGGACGATGTTCTCGCGCACCGTCAGATCGAGCAACAGCCCCTCGCGCTTGCGATCCTCGGGACAGAAGCCCACGCCGCGCCGCATCGCTTGGCGCGGCGAACGCCAGTTCACTGGGCGGCCGTCGATGCGGATCGTCCCGCTGTCCGCGGGCGTCGCGCCGAAGATGAGCTTGGCGGCCTCGGTGCGTCCCGAGCCGAGCAGCCCTGCGAGACCGACCACGTCGCCGGCCCGCAAGCTCAGATCGAACGGCGCGATGACTCGGCGCGCGCCGAGGTTCTCGACCGCGAGAAGCGGCTCGCCGTCCTGTTTCTTGGCGGCTGCGGGCCCCCGCGCCTCCAGCGCCTGCAATTCGTGGCCCAGCATCAGCGAGACGAGTTCGACCTGCGGCAGGGTCCTGGTCAGCCCGCCGCCGACGAGGCGGCCGTTGCGCAGCACCGAGATGCGGTCGCTGATCGCATAGACCTGCTCGAGGAAATGGGTGATGAAGACGATGGCGATGCCGCGCGCCTTCAATTCGCGCATCACGGCAAACAGCCGATCGACCTCGCGCGCGTCGAGGCTGGCCGTCGGCTCGTCGAGCACCAGGGTGCGCGTCTCCGGCCGCAGCGCCCTCGCGATGGCGACGAGATGCTGGATCGCGAGCGAATAGGAGCCGAGCGAACGCTCGACGTCGATGTCGAGACCGAGCTTGGCCAACGACTCGCGCGCGGCCTCGCGCGCCTTGCGCCAGTCGATGAAGCCGAAGCGTCGCGGCTGGCGCTCGAGCGTGAGATTGGCGGCGACCGACAGCGTCGGCACCAGATTGACTTCCTGGTAGACCGCGCCGACGCCGAGCGCCTGGGCGGCCGTCGGCGTGGCGATCTCGACGGGAGCGCCGTCGATGCGGATCTCACCCGAATCGCGCCCGACGGCGCCGGTCATGATTTTGATCAGCGTCGACTTGCCAGCGCCGTTCTCGCCGAGCAGCGCGTGAATCTCGCCGGCCGCAAAGGCGATGTCGACGCCTTGCAGCGCCACCACGCCGGGATAGCGCTTAGACACGTTTGTAAGTTCGACCCGGGGCGCCTGCATCAGCCTCGTTCCGTCAACCCGCGGCGGATCTCGCGTCCGACGCCGAGCGCGGGACGCGAGCCTGTCGTCAGACTAGAACTGTTGGATCGTCATGGCGAGGAGTGGCGAAGCAATCCATTCCTCCGTTTGCATGGTCGGCGCCACTGGATTGCTTCGCTCCGCTCGCGATGACGGGGACGGTTCAGGGTCGGGCCTCAGCCGCCTTTGCGCTTGAGTACTTCGGCCGCGTCCGCAGGCGTGTGCAGGTCGCTCGGGATCACGACCCACTTGGGATAGTCGCGTTTGCCCTTCAGGTAACCTTGGGCGACGTCGTAGATGTATTTTCCGATGTCGGACTTCAGCTCGACCGAAGCGTCGGATTCGCCCGCCAGCATCGCCTTGAAGATGTCCGGAACGCCGTCGACCGACACGGTGAGAATGTCCGTGCCGGGCTTCAGGCCGGCCTCCTTCATCGCCTGGATGGCGCCGAGCATCATGTTGTCGTTATGCGCCCAGACCGCGCAAATTCCCTTCAGGTTGTCGGTCGACTTGATGAAGCTCTCCATCACCTCCTTGCCGCCTGAGGTGGTGAAATTGCCGCTCTGCGACTTGACGATCTTGATGTTGGGGAAGACGGAGATGACCGCCTCGAAGCCTTTCTTGCGCTCGATCGCCGGCGCCGAGCCGGTGGTGCCCTGAAGCTCGACGACGTTGCAGTTGCCCTTGCTCGCCTGGGCGAGCCAGGCGCCGGCGAGCCGGCCTTCGAGATTGAAGTCGGCGGCGATGCGCGTGACGAACAGCGAAGGATCGGATTCGACCGCGCGGTCCGCGATGAAGACCGGGATTTTCGCCGCCTGCGCCTCTTTGAGAACCTGATCCCACCCGGTGACGACCACCGGCGCGATGATGATCGCGTCGACCTTCTGGGCGATGAACGAACGCACCGCCTTGAGCTGGTTCTCCTCCTTCTGCTGGGCGTCGGAGAACTGCAGTTTGATGCCGCGCTTCTCGGCTTCCGCCTTCATGTCGGCGGAGAACGCGGTGCGCCAATCGCTTTCGGAACCGACCTGTGAGAACCCAATCGTCTGCGCCGAGGCCGATGCGGAAAGAGCCGCAAAGCTTACGAGGCCGATCAGGCCCGCGAGCGCATAATTCATGCTCCTCATGCCTTCCTCCCTGCTCTGTGAGCGGCGCTCCGCCTGTTTGAGCGGGCGCATCGCGTTGCATCGCGATTCCTGTATTGCTTGATAATATGATTATATGATTTTACGAGTCAACGCCGACCCGCCGCACTCCCGCTTCGGGGTCACCGCGGCCGGCGAGGACGCTTATGGAAGCGAAGCGGAAAGGCGCCTAAGCCATTTGCAAATGGGTTGACGCCCACCGTCATGGCCGACTTGTCCCTGCCACCCATGCGGCGCCGTCACATAGACCCTATGACGTTAGAATCGGCGGCTCGGCGTGCGGACGATTGCTTTGCAATCGCCTTGGGATGCCCGGCACAAGGCTACTCGGCGCGTCCATCAGGCTGCAGAAGGCGCTAGGCCGCGGCGATTTCGCGTTCGAGGAAGGCGAGGACCTGGGCCTCGGGCACGTCCTTGGCGATAAAGCTCTCGCCGATGCCTTTGGCGAGGATGAACGTCAATTTGCCGCGATCGACCTTCTTGTCCTGCTGCATCGCGGCGAGGATCGCTTGCGGATCGGCGGCGAAGCCGGGAATGTCGGCGATGCGGGTGGGAAGGCCGACCGATTTGAGATGGTTCTCCACCCGCACCGTGTCCTGCCCGGAGCAGAGGCCGAGTTCGCGCGAGAAGCGGAACGCGCAGGCCATGCCGATCGCGACGCCCTCCCCGTGCACGAGCCGCGCGCCGTCGTAGTGCGTGAGGCGCTCGAAAGCGTGGCCGAAGGTGTGGCCGAGATTGAGCAGCGCGCGCTCGCCCTGCTCCGTCTCGTCGGCGGCGACGACGCGCGCCTTGGCGGCGCAAGCCGCGGCGATGGCGTCGAGGCGGGCGCCGCCGCCGGCGAACACGTCGCGCCAGCGCCCATCGAGCCAATCGAAGAAATCGCGGTCGCCGATCAGGCCGTATTTGACCGTCTCGGCGTAGCCGGCGCGAAATTCGCGCTCGCTCAGCGTGTCGAGCGCCTTGGTGTCGGCGAGAACCAGCGAGGGCTGATGAAAGGCGCCGATCAGGTTCTTGCCGGAGGGCGAATTAATCGCCGTCTTGCCGCCGACGCTCGAATCGACCTGGGCCAGCAATGTCGTCGGAATCTGCACGAAGCGCACGCCGCGCCTGAGGCAAGCCGCACAAAATCCTGCGAGATCGCCGATGACGCCGCCGCCGAAGGCGACGACGAGATCGCGCCGCTCGATATGCGCCTCGATCAACGCGTCGCTCACGCGGGCGAACTCGGCGTAGGATTTGGTCGCCTCCCCTGGAGGGCAGAGGACGAGGCTCGTCTTGATACCGGCGCGCGCGAGGCTTTCGGTCAACGCGCCGAGGTGCAGCGCAGCGACGGTTTCGTCGGTGACGACCGCGCAGCGCGCGCCCGGCGCGAGGCGAGTGATGTGCTCGCCCGCCTCGCCAATGAGGCCGTCGCCGATCAGAATCTTGTACGAGCGCGCGCCGAGCGCGACGTCGACCTCGCGCGGCGCCGAGGCGACCGGCGCCGCGGCCGGCGAGGCCGCGTGCCCCCCGCGGCGTCGACGCAGGCGGCCGATGATCGCGTCGCAGACCAAGTCATGCGGCCCGTCCTGGGTCTCGATCGTCCAATCCGCGAGCGCATAGATCGGGCTGCGCTCGTCGAGCAGACGGCGCAGCGTTCCCTCCGGATCGGCGGTGCGCAGCAGCGGCCGGTTCGAGCGTTTGCGCACGCGGCGCATCAACACGTCGAATTCGGGTTTCAGCCAGACCGATATCCCGGCCTCGGCGATCCGATCCCGCGTCGCGGCGTTGAGGAAGGCGCCGCCGCCCGTCGCGAGCACCTTCGGCCCGTCGCTCAGCAATCGCGCGATGACCCGCCGCTCGCCCTCGCGAAAATAGGGCTCGCCGAACCGCTCGAAAATCTCGGCGATCGTCATCTGGGCGCCCGCCTCGATTTCGGCGTCGGCGTCGATGAACGGCAGGCCGAGGCGCTGGGCGAGCCGCTTGCCGACCGAAGTCTTGCCCGCGCCCATCATGCCGACGAGCACGATCGAACGCCCGCCCAATGCGGCGGCGACGTCGTCGGCTTCGAGGATCGCGGTCTCGTTCATTCCCTAGTTCCCAATGCGAAACGGCCCGGCGTTCGGCCCCGCCGGGGGTCGACGTTCCTATCGCAACCGGTTGCGGAACGCCACAGCGCGGCCCTCTTCCCAACCTAAAGACGATCGCTCCCAGGCGAAAGACGCCTTGCGCGTCGCGCTGGCGTTTGCAAGCATGGATCAAAAGTTTTGCCAAGAACGACGCGAGGAGGAGGCGATGGCCGCTGCCGCTCACAATGGCGAACACAGAATCGCTGGTCCTCGATTGATCGCTGTCATCGGCCCTTTCCAGAGCGGCAAGACCAGCCTTCTCGAAGCGCTTTTGGCGCGCGCCGGCGGCGCGGCCCGGCAGGGCTCGGTGCGCGACGGCACGAGCGTGGGCGATTCCAGCCCCGAAGCCCGCAACCACGCCATGAGCGTCGAGCCCAATGTCGCGAGCGTCGACTATATGGGAGATCGCTTTACGTTCTTCGATTGCCCCGGCTCGGTCGAATTCGCGCACGACATGCGCCTGGCGCTGCCGGTCTGCGACGCCGCCATCGTCGTGTGCGAAGCCGACCGGCGCAAGACGCCGGCTCTTCAAGTCATGTTGCGCGAACTCGAGGAACTCAAGGTTCCCCGCATCCTGTTCCTCAACAAGATCGATCTCGCCGGCGGCGGCGTCCGGGAAGCGCTCGAGATGCTGCAGCCGGCCTCGCGCGCCCCGCTTCTGTTGCGCCAGATTCCGATCTGGGAGAACGGCGTCGCCACCGGTTTCATCGATCTGGCTCTCGAACGCGCTTTCGTCTACCGCGAAGCCTCGCCGTCCAGCGTCGTCGCCATACCCGCCGGCGCGGCGGGCGACGAGAAGCGCGCCCGCTATTCGATGCTCGAACGGCTGGCCGATTACGACGACGCCTTGATGGAGGAACTGATCAGCGACATCGAGCCGCCGCAGGACCGTGTGTTCGACGATCTCGCCCAGGAGCTTCGCGAAGGCCACGTCGTGCCGCTGCTGATGGGGTCGGCGACTGCCGGACACGGCGTGACGCGGCTTCTCAAGGCGCTGCGCCACGAGGCGCCCGCGGTCGCGCAGACGCGCGCGCGCCTCGGCGTCCCCGACGAAGGACCGCCGCTGGCGCAGATCATCCGCACGATCCACACCGCCCACGGCGGAAAGTTGTCGCTGGCGCGGGTGCTGCGCGGCGCTTTCGCCGACGGCTCGACCGTTACCGGGTCGCGCGGCGGCGAAGAGCGCATCGCCGGCGTCGCGCGGCTGATCGGCGCCGTCTCGACCAAGCTTCCGCGCGCCGAGGAAGGCGATACGGTTGCGTTCTCGCGCCTCGAAGGCTTCACCACCGGCGACCGTTTCAGCGACGTCAAGAAGCCGCCGGAACCGGCCGCGACCACGCCGTCTCCGCCGCCGACGCAGGCGATCGCGATCCACGTCAAAGACCGCAAGGACGAGGTGCGGCTCGCGGCCGCGCTCGCCAAGCTCTGCGAGGAAGACCCCTCGCTCTCCTACGTGCAGGATCAGGAGGCCGCCGAGCTTAGACTCATGGGACAAGGCGAGATGCATCTGAGAGTGATCGCCGAGCGCCTCGCTGAGCGCTTCGGCGTCCCTGTCGAGGTCAAGAAGCCGTCCGTCGCCTATCGCGAGACGATCCGCGACGGCGTGACGGTGCGCGGGCGCCACAAGAAACAGTCGGGCGGCCACGGCCAGTTCGGCGACGTGGTGGTCGAGGTGGCCCCCCGCGAGCGTGGCGAAGGCTTCGCCTTCGCCGAGCGTGTGCACGGCGGCTCGGTGCCGCGCCAGTATTTCTCCTCCGTCGAAGCGGGGGCGCGCGACGCCTTGGCGCGGGGCCCGCTCGGCTTTCCCGTCGTCGACGTCTCGGTCACGCTGATCGACGGCTCCTATCACACCGTGGATTCGTCCGACATGGCCTTCCGAGCCGCCGCCAAGGCGGCGCTCGCCGAGGCGCTGCCGAAAGCCAGATCCGTGCTGCTCGAGCCGATCCTCGCGGTGACGATCACGGTGCCCTCGGACGCGCTGGCTCGCGCCAGCGCCCTCGTCAGCGCCCGGCGCGGGCAGATCCTCGGTTTCGAGGGCCGCCCGGGCTGGGAGGGCTGGGAGGAGCTCCGCGCCCTCATCGCCGAGGCGGAAATCGGCGACCTGATTATCGAATTGCGCTCCGCGACGGCGGGCGTCGGCGCCTTCGAGACCAAGTTCGACCACCTCGCCGAATTGACTGGCCGGCCGGCGGAGGCGGTGATCACCGCGCGGCGCAGGAGCTTGGGGTGACGGGCCGCGGAGACCCGTCGCGGCGGCCTGCGCAAAAAGGGAAACGCTATTGGGCAATAATGGGCGTCGGTATCGCCGCCGCGCGGGAGCTTAGCGAGGGACCGCCGACACGGTCCCGAAGCTTCAGGAATGGCCGCTCCACCAATCCGTAGAGCGCGGCGCCGGCCGCGAAAGCGGCCAGCAGCGCGATGGTAAGTCCGGCGCTCTGAACTGGCGCAGGCGCATGGGCCAGCGCTTTCTGCGTCGCGGCAAAGACGGCCTTGTGGGTGAGATAAAGACTGTAGGCGCCCGAAGCCAGAAGCGCCGCGCCGGGAATGGCGCGGCGCCCGATCAGCGAGCGGCTTTCGCTGCCGGCCGTCACAATCAACGCCATGCTGAGCGCCAGAAGCGGAAAGGAGAAGACGGTCGGCGCGAAGCCGGCGACCTGTACCTGGAAAAGGCTCGCGGAAACGCCGACGCCGACAATGCCCACGGCAAGGAGCATGTTGGGACTTGCGGTCAGCCCTGCCCACAAGCGGGGACGGAAGGTTCTGATCGTCGCCGCCGCGACGCCCGCCAGCAGCCCGTCGAGCCGGCTCCAGGTCGGCCAGTAGATCAACCGCATGAACGCGGCCGGAGCGGGAGTCGCGGCGATGTCGAAAGGCGTTCGGGCGACGTCGTGCAGCCATAGAAACCCGCGCAGCGCCATGCCGAGGAGCAGGACGGCGACGGCGGCGCCAATGATTTTCGCGGGGCTAGGCCGGATCGCCAGGACCGCCACGACGGCGGGAAGGAGGATGTAGAACTGCTCTTCGACGCAGAGGGACCATACCTGGGAAAACGCCTTGGGCAGCGGCGGCGCGATGAAGAGGTTTTCTGTGAAGGTCAGAAATTGCCACAGCGGCTGCAGGTTCGGGCGTTCGCGCACGGCGGGAACCAGAAAATACAAACCGACGACCACCAGATAGGCCGGCACGGTGCGAAGCCAGCGGCGCACGAAGAATCTCGGATAGTTCGGCGCGAGGCCGAGCGCGAACGGGCGGAGCAGTTGGCCGGCGATCAGGAAGCCGCTGAGCGCAAAAAACAGATCGACGCCCATCCAGCCAAAACGAACGATCCAGAAATCCTGCGAATCCAGGCCAAACAGGGAAGCATGATAAAGCATGACCCAGCAGATCGCGACGGCGCGAAGGAGGTCTAGTCCCGGCAGGCGTTGTGCGAACCCGAGCGGCGCAGGGGCGGCGAACGTTTCCATCGAGGGCGCGCGATCCTGGCCGAGATTGGACGAAGGGGTGGGAGAGCCGCCGGCAAGCTCTTCATGATTCGCGACCTTTTTGAGGCGCGCGGCGCCGACGCGTCCCTCGGCTCCGTGCGTGCAATGGCGCAACGTTGTCCTTCGCGAGAAGCGGGAGTGACAAGCGTGGACAAGCTCATCGTACTCGTGGTCGTGGGTCACTTGCGTCGAACAGTCGCTGGCGCTTCCTCTAAGGACGACGCGATCGAGCGAAGCGGAGGGACAGAGTGGGATGCTGGAAGTTCGAGACGCAACGCCGGATGACGCGCTCGCCGGCTGCACGGTGCTAATGCGGTCTATTGCGGAGCTGTGTGAGGCTGACCACGGGAATGACCCGGCAATTCTCGCGCGATGGCTTGGAAACAAAACGGTCGAAAATTTTGTCGCTTGGATCGAGCAACCCGACAATTCGCTGCTCGTGGCCGTTGAGAACGGCGCGATTCTGGCTGTGGGGTCTGTCACAGACGCGGGAACAATAGGCTTGAACTATATTTCGCCGGATGCACGATTTCGAGGGGTCAGTCGCGCCTTGTTGCGCGCTTTGGAAGCCCGCGCGGTGGAGCGCGGAAACAGGCGATGCGCCTTGATCAGCACCGAAACCGCCCGCCGATTTTACCGATCAAATGGCTACATCGAGTCAGGACCGCCAAGCGGCGCCTTTGGAGCGAGTTCCGGGTATCCGATGACCAAGTCTCTGACGTAATCTCGTTGCATCCGGACCAAACCCGCGTTTGCCGCCGAGCTCGCCGCGTCTGTACACCCGCGCCGCATTCGCCTATGGAGAACCCCATTTTCCTGCCTGCGCGGAGTCCTGCGGCGATGGTCGAATATTCCTCCTCTAGCGATCGTCTCGTCACGGTGTTCGGCGGATCCGGCTTCGTTGGGCGTCATATCGTCCGGGCGTTGGCGCGCGAGGGGTGGCGGGTTCGGGTCGCCGTTCGCCGGCCCGATCTTGCCTGGTTCCTGCGGCCGCTCGGCGTCGTCGGCCAGATCGAGCCGGTCCAGGCCAACTTGCGCTACCCCGACTCCATCAAAGCCGCCCTCGCCGGCGCCAGCGCCGTCGTCAACGCCGTCGGGATCAAGTCGCAGAGCGGGCGGCAGAACTACGAAGCGACGCACGTCTTCGGCGCCGCCGAGATCGGTCGCGCCGCAGCGAACGCCGGGATCGGCGCCCTCGTTCATGTGTCGGGCATCGGCGCCGACGCCGCCTCGCGCAACGCTTATATCGCAAGCAAGGGACGTGGCGAGGCGGCGCTGCGCGAAGCCTTCCCGAACGCCGTCGTGCTGCGGCCTTCGGTTGTCTTCGGCCCTGAGGACGAGTTCTTCAATCGCTTCGCCGCCCTCGCCCGCGCGCTTCCTGCGCTGCCGCTGTTTGGCGGCGGCGCGACCAAGCTGCAGCCGGTGTTCGCCGGCGACGTCGGCCTTGCCGCCGCCTCCGCGCTCGACAACGCCGCCACGGCCGGCCGGACTTACGAACTCGGCGGTCCCGACGTGATGACCCTGCGGGAGGCCGTCGAGCTCACCCTGCGCGTCATCGAGCGCCGCCGCATCCTGGTTCCGCTGCCGTTCCCGGTTTCGCGCCTCCTCGCCGGCGGCACGGAAGTCGCCAGCGCGCTCTCGCTCGGCCGCTTCTCCAAGGACTTGACCGTCACTCGCGACCAGATCGACCTCCTGCGAGTGGACAACGTCGTCTCGGCGGCGGCGATCGCTGACGGGCGCACGCTGCGCGACCTCGCCGTCGCGCCGCAGGGCGTCGAAACGGCCACGCCAAGCTACCTCTATCGCTTCCGCAAGACCGGCCAGTACGCGAGCAGCGGCGCCGCCTAAAAAGGCTTGTTCGCCACGCCCTTGCGTAAGAGGTGCGCGGCGTCTAGGCTTCGAGGGGCTGCCGGCGCCTCAGAGCCGCGGCGGCGCGTAAATCTGCTGCGAGGGGCCGTTTGTCCATTTCCCCCGATTATTTGGTCGATCGACGTCAGATCCGCCGTCAGGTCGGCTTCTGGCGTATCGCGGCGTTTCTCGCCGTGGCCGTTGCGATTTTGGCCATCGCCTGGCGCTTCTACGGGCCGGCCGGGCTGGCGCAACCGCATATCGCGCGCCTGTCGATTACCGGCCTCATCACCGGCGACGAATCGACCCTGAAATTGATCCGCCGGGTCGCCGATTCCAAAGCCGCGGCGGCGATCATCGACATCAATAGCCCCGGCGGAACGACCGAAGGCTCAGAAGTCCTCTATGACGAGCTTAGAAAGCTCGCGCAGAAGAAGCCCGTCGTCGCCGTCGTCGGAACCATGGCGGCCTCCGGCGCCTATATCGCCGCGCTCGGCGCCGACCGCATCTTCGTTCGTGGCAATTCGATCGTCGGTTCGATCGGCGTGCTGGTCGAATACCCCAATGTGTCGGGGCTGATGGACAAGCTCGGGATCAAGTTCGAGTCGATCAAGTCCTCTCCGCTCAAGGCGTCCCCGAACGGGTTCGAGCCGACCAGCGAGGAGGCGCGCGCCGCAATGGCGTCGCTCATCCAAGATTCCTTTGCCTGGTTCAAGGACCTCGTCAAAACGCGGCGTGGCATGAGCGACGACGAACTCGCGCGGGTCGACGACGGTCGCGTCTTCACCGGTCGCCAGGGGGTGCCGCTGAAGCTCGCGGACGCGATCGGCGGCGAGGCCGAGGCGATCGACTGGCTCCAAAAGGAAAAAGGCATAGCCAAGAATTTGCCCGTACGTGACTGGCGTCCGGACAAAGGATGGGCGGGCATGAGAATCTCCAGCGTCGCGGCGGACGTCGCCGACGCGGTCGGCCTGCGCTTGTTCGGCGATGCGCTGCGGCGCGCCGAAGCTGCGCTTGACGGCGGCGCGGTTGACGGATTGGTCTCGATTTGGCAACTGTCCTCACAGGATTAGCTGGGGCAAGGCGATATTTGGTGTGCGTGGTCGTTTCGAGGGGCATCTCCTTTGATCAAGTCCGAGCTCGTGCAGCGCATGGCGGCGCGTAATCCGCACCTTTATCAACGCGACATCGAACACATCGTCGATGCGATACTCGGCGAGATCACCGACGCGCTCGCGCGCGGTGAGCGCGTCGAGCTGCGCGGGTTCGGCGCGTTTTCGACCAAGCAGCGCCTCGCGCGCACCGGCCGCAATCCGCGGACCGGCGACAAGGTGCCGGTCACCGAAAAGCTCGTGCCGTTCTTTAAGACCGGCAAGGAGATGCGCGAGCGCCTCAACAACAAGTCCGAGGCGTGAGGCGAGCGCGCGCGGCGAAAAATTGGCCGCCGGTTTTTCGCCAAAAGCGCGCGGCAATTGAGGTATCTCGAGCGCGCAGGGAAGGCGGGAACGCCGAATCGAAGCGCGGCGAGCCGCGCGCCGCGCCGCCTCGTTTGCGCTGCGGTCGCATTCGCGCCATCTTCGCGCTGATCCTCCCCACGCGAGAAAGGCGCCGGTTCCGCTCATGCTACGGTTTCTGAAGATTGTCGTCGTCGCGCCCATCGCGATCCTGTTTCTCGTCTTCGCGTTCGCCAATCGCCAGTTCGTCATGGTCTCCTTCGATCCCTTCGTCTCTGGCGACATCCCGGCTTTCGCGATCGAAGCGCCGCTGTTCGTCGTGCTGATCGTCTCGATGATGGTCGGCGTCGTCCTCGGCGGCGCGGCGACTTGGTTCGCGCAAGGCAAGCATCGGCGCGCCGAACGCCTCAACCGCGCCGAGGCGGCGAAATGGCGGGCCGAGGCGGCGCGCGCCCACGCGCTTCCGCCGCCTGGGGCCTTCGCACAACGCTAAAAAGGAGCGGCGCGATGCGCCATTTTACGGCGGCCGACGTCGACGCCGCGCTCGATTTTCCCTCGCTGATCGACACTCTCGCGGAGGCGTTTCGCGGCGGCTTCCATGCGCCGCAGCGCCATCACCACGAGATCGATCGCCCCGGCGAGCCGAACGCAACCGCGCTGTTGATGCCCGCGTGGACGGCGCCCGGCGGCGACGCCGGCGATTTCCTCGGCACGAAGATCGTCAACGTCTATCCCGGCAATTCGGCGCGCGGTCTGCCGGCGGTGCTCGGGCTCTATGCGCTGCAATCCGGCCTCAGCGGCGCGCCGCTCGCGACGATCGAGGGAACACGCCTCACCTTGTGGCGCACGGCGGCCGCCTCCGCGCTCGCCGCGCGCTATCTCGCGCCCACTGAGGCCAAGCGTCTGCTGCTGGTCGGCGCGGGCTCGCTCGCGCCCTTCCTCGCCCGCGCCCACAGGAGCCAGCGGCCGATCGAGACGGTCGCGGTCTGGAACCATCGTCTGCAAGGCGCCGAGCGTCTCGCAGAGAGCCTGCGACACGAAGGCTTCGACGCCCACGCAGCGCCGCATCTCGAGGAAGCCGTGCGAAAGGCCGACGTCATCTCCTGCGCGACGCTCTCGCAGACCCCGCTCGTCGCGGGCGCCTGGCTGAGGCCTGGTCAGCACCTCGATCTCGTCGGCGCCTTCAACATGCATATGCGCGAAGCCGACGACGCCGCGCTGAAACGCGCCCGCGTCTTCGTCGACACGAGCGCGGCGCTGAACGAAGGCGGCGACGTCGCGCTCGGTCTCAAGAGCGGCGCGCTGACGCCGACCGACATCGTCGGCGACCTCGCCGCGCTGGTGCATGGCGCGCCCGGCCGCACCGCGCTGCACGAAGTTACGTTGTTCAAATCCGTCGGCGCGGCGATCGAGGATCTCGCGGCGGCGATCCTGGTTTGGAAGAAGGCGGGCGGCGAGGGGTAGCCCCGCCGATTGGCGGTCGTCGCGCGGGAGAGACGTTGGGCGATTCGGCGTCGCAGGAGGCTGAAACGACATCTGCTGGGCGTAAGGGACATACAAGTTGAGCCAGAACGCCAATGATCTTGTCGGGTCACGCTCGTCTACGGCCTGTGGCGCCGTGACCGCTTCGACTGGATTTCCGCCAAAAGCGGAGGAGCGCCGTGCTCGAGATCATGGCGCTCCTTCGAATATGTTTCTGGCGGCTGTTCCCATCGCGTTCGCCGCTAGCGCGACCGTGGTGGAACTCTTGCTCCGCGCGCCGCAGACTTTCTTCCATCCGCAGCTTTTCGCCGAGGATGGGCCCGTATTTTTCGCCCAAGCGCATACAGACGGCGCAGCCTCCGTTTTCGTTGCCTATGCCGGATATCTGAACCTTCTACCGCGATTGGTCGCGCTCGCAGCCACAATGTTCAGCGCAGTATTCACGCCGAAAATCTATTGTTGGTCCGCTGTAGCCGCCGCTGTCTGGTCCAGCGCCACCATCGCGTCGACGCCGATTCGGTTCTCCTGGATCTTCGGAGCCTGTCTGGCGGCGGCGCCTCACAACGGTGAGGTGTTCGGCGTTCTGCTGAACGTTCAATGGATCCTCGCTCCAGCTCTGTTTCTGATTGTGGCGACTCGGCCGCCCCAGTCGCGCCTGGCTCGGTACAATCAAATTGTATTCGCGTTTGTATCGGCCCTAACCGGCCCGTTTTGCGTCGCCGCCGCGCCTGTGGTCTTGTGGAGAGGAATAAGGCGCCGGTCGCTATTTGACGCGACCATTTGTCTTATAGTCGCTTCAGCGTCGATAATTCAATTGTGTCTTGCACTCGCGGCAAGCTCAGAACCGACCGGCACTTCTACAAGCCCACTTAAAGTCGCTGCAATAATATTGTATCGGGATCTCAATTTAATTCCGACGAGCGCGGTCAAATTCGACGGGCTGCATTTGGTGGCGATTTTTTCATTGGCAATCGTCCTAGCCGTTGGCGCGCTTGGGCGAGAATCACAGTGGAAGGCGCTCCTGCTGAGCGCAGGGGTCACGCTGAGCGCGCTCGTCTGGATAAAATTCCGCCACCTCCCGCCAGATCTCCTTATGCCGATTGGGGGTGGCGATCGCTATTTTTATATTCCTCACGTCCTTGTTGTATGGATGTTGCTGGATACGCTGCTGACAGGCCGGCTCGCGTCGGTTCCCGCGGGCGCCCTTGTCGCCGCAGCGATCTCGGGCAGCTCTCATTCGTGGCACAAGCCATCGCTGCCTCTGTGGGACTGGAAGACGGACGCCCTTAAGGTCGACCACGGCGAAGCGGTGAAGATACCGATCAACCCGCCTGGCTGGACGATAGAATTGCCGTCAAAGTAAGTTGGAGCCTCGAGTGAGGCGCCTTGCGCGGTTAGACGTTTTGACTTCCCGGCCGTCTTGACCCAAAGAGACGCATGCCCTCGACGGTCAAGATCTGCGGCCTCTCCACCGCTCCGACGCTTGCGGCGGCGCTCGACGCCGGCGCCGACATGGTCGGCCTGGTGTTTTTCGAGCGCAGCCCGCGCTACGCGCCGCTCGAACGCGCCGCCGAACTCGCTCGGCTCGCTCGTGGACGCGCGCTCATTGTCGCGCTCGTCGTCGACGCCGCCGACACGACGCTGGCGGAAATCGTCAAAGCGGTCGGCCCCGACATGCTGCAACTGCACGGCGTCGAGACGCCGGAACGGATTAGCGAAATCCGGCGCGCTTTCGGGTTGCCGACGATGAAGGCGGTCGGCGTCGCCGAGGCCCGCGACTTCGCCAAGGCGCGCGAATACGAGGACACCGCCGACTGGCTGCTGATCGACGCCAAGCCGCCGAAAGGCGCGACACGGCCGGGCGGCAATGGCGCGCCCTTCGACTGGCGGCTGGCGAGCGATTTCGCGCCGCGCCGCCCGTGGCTGCTGTCGGGCGGCCTTGAGCCGGCCAACGTCGGCGAGGCGATCGCCTCGAGCGGCGCGTTGGGCGTCGACGTGTCGTCAGGGATCGAGACGGCGCCGGGCGTCAAGGACGTCGACAAGATCAAAGCATTCGTCGCCGCCGCGCGCGCCGGGTTCGCCCGCATCCCTTCCCCCCTTGCGGGGGAAGGTGGACGCGCAGCGGCCGGATGAGGGTCGGCGCCGCTAGACGCCGGCTTCGCATTGAGGAGCATTCACGGAGATGACGCCGATAGCATTTTCGCTTCTCCCGCAAGGGAGAAGGGGCGTCCCCAATAGGAGCATCGCGTGACACAGGTCGACAAGCCAAATTCCTTCCGCAACGGCCCCGACGAGCGCGGACATTTCGGCGATTTCGGCGGCCGGTTCGTCGCCGAGACGCTGATGCCGCTCGTGCTGTCGCTCGAGGAAGCCTACAAGGCCGCCAAGGCCGACCCGAGTTTCCACGCCGAACTCAATCATCTGCTCAAGCACTACGTCGGTCGGCCGAGCGCGCTCTATTTCGCCGAGCGGCTGACCGAACAGCTCGGCGGCGCCAAGGTCTACTTCAAGCGCGAGGAGCTCAACCACACCGGCGCGCACAAGATCAACAACGTGCTCGGCCAGATCCTGCTTGCGCTCCGCATGGGCAAGAAGCGGATCATCGCCGAGACGGGCGCCGGCCAACACGGCGTCGCCACCGCGACCGCCTGCGCGCGGTTCGGACTGCAATGCATCGTCTACATGGGCGCGGTCGACATCGAGCGCCAGAAGCCCAATGTGTTCCGCATGAAGATGCTCGGCGCCGAGGTGCGCCCCGTCCAGTCGGGCGCGCGCACGCTCAAGGACGCAATGAACGAGGCTTTGCGCGATTGGGTGACCAACGTCTCCGACACCTTTTATTGCATCGGCACGGCGGCCGGCCCCCATCCCTACCCCGCTATGGTGCGTGACTTCCAATGCGTGATCGGCAACGAGACGCGCGCCCAGATGCTGGAGGCGGAGGGCCGCTTGCCCGACAGCGTCATCGCCTGCGTCGGCGGCGGCTCCAACGCCATCGGCATGTTCCATCCCTTCCTCGACGAACCGAGCGTCGAGATCTACGGCGTCGAGGCGGCGGGGCATGGGCTCGATGTCCCCGATGGCCATGCGGCCTCGCTGGCGGGCGGGCGTCCCGGCGTCCTGCACGGCAACCGCACCTATCTCCTGATGGACGCCGACGGCCAGATCAACGAGGGCCATTCGATCTCGGCCGGCCTCGACTATCCCGGCATCGGGCCGGAGCACGCCTGGCTCAAGGAGAAGGGCCGCGTCACCTATCTCTCGGCGACCGACAAGGAGACGCTCGACGCCTTCCAGCTCTGCTCGCGCCTCGAAGGGATCATTCCCGCCCTCGAGTCGGCGCATGCCCTGGCCAAGGTGATTGAACTCGCGCCGAAAAAGCCGCGCGACCATCTGATGGCGCTCTGCCTGTCCGGCCGCGGCGACAAGGACATCTTCGCCGTCGCCGACTATCTCGGCGGGATGTGATCACGACGTCGAAAGAGCTGCGCATGGACGATATTGCGATCATTGCTGAGCATGAGGCGGCGCTTCGGTCCGCCATGCTGAACAACGACGTCTCGGCGTTATCCGATCTTATTGACGACGACCTCGTGTTCACAGGACCAGACGGGAGCATTCTGTCGAAAGAGGCAGATCTATCGACTCATCGGGACAAGCTCCTTCGCCTCGACAAAATCGATCTCCACGACAGCCAGACCCATCGGTTGGGTCCAATGATCCTTGTCACGACGAAGGCCGATCTGTCGGGCCAATTCGGGGATTTCCCGATCGGCGGTACATTCGCCTACACGCGACTTTGGCGGCAGTCCGGCTCGCGTTGGCGAATTGTCGCCGGGCACGCCGCCAAAATCGGCTAGAGCCTTGTGCATTTCGGTAGAAGCAGCCTCTCCAGACTTCCCTGTCATGCCCGCGAAAGCGGGCATCCAGGAGTCAAAGGGGAAGGCCTGCGGCTGTTATCTGGACCCCCGCTTTCGCGGGGGTGACAGGCTGTGTGGGTCAACCAAAAAGCAACGCGCTCTAACACGCGCGCGCTGATTGTGCGCATTGCCTGATGATCCTCAGCGCGAGCGCCGCCCCGGCGCGCTCGCAGCGTTTACGCCGCCGGCAGGCGCGCCCGCCAGTTCAGCGGCGTCGACTTGAGCACGACGCGGCGCGCCGGTCGCCAATAGGCCGACAGCAGCAGCAGCGCGGACCCCGCGATCAGGGCGGACAGCGCCAAGCTGACGCTCAAGGCGCCCGTCGCCCGCAGAAACACGTTCATCGCGTAGAGCAGATAGGCGAGCGCGGACACCATCAGGGCACGCCGGTCGACCACCAGCGCGACCAGCGCGAGCAAAAGGTAGATCGCCACCGCCAGGGCCGGCGCCGTTAGCTCAGCGGCGGCCGGTGCGTCGCTCGCGATCGCCATGACCCCGCCGAACGACGGCTGGCCCGCCAAGCCGATCCAGGCGAAAGCAGGATGAACGATCATCGGCGCGGCGGCGAGATGCAGCCAGAAGGCGACATCCGCCCGCCGCGTGCGGCGCGCGGGATCGGCGACGTCCCACCACAAGGCGAAAGCGAAGACGGCGAGACCGGCTGCGAAGACCAGCGTCAGCCCGTTTTGCGCGAAATAGGGAATCAACCGCGCCGCGGCCAAGACCGCCGCACCGAGGATGGAGCAAGTCGCGGCCGCGACGGCGATCGGCACATGGAACCGTCGCCAGTGCGCATAGCTCGCCGCAGCGGCGGCAAGGCCGGTCGCCGCGACGATCGCTGCGCCGGAATGGTCGGCGCCGCCGGCCGGCGCGAGCGAGAAGCCGGCCCAAAGCAGCCCGCCGACCCAGCTCAGAAGCAGCAGGATGCTGGGCAGCGCCATACGCCGCCGGGCGGTGAAGAACTCCGCCAGCGCCCAACTGGCCGCCGCGACGAGGCCGCCGCCGATGAGAGCCGCCGAGCGCGCGCCGAGCCAGCCGAGCGCGATCAGCACCAGCGCCAGCGCGATCGAAACGAAGATGTCGTTGAAGCCGGTGACGAGCCGGAACTGCTCGTCGTCCGCGGGCGTCGGCGCGCCGCGTCGCGCCTCGACGAAGGCCCGAAATCCCGCGGCGGACTCGGGCGTCAGCGCTCCAGCCGCCACCGCCGCGTCGATGTCGTCGTCGGCGTAGGGGCCAGGCATGGCGAGGTCTTAGCCTTCCTTGCCGGCGACGCCCGCCTCGGCGAAGGTCGCCATGCCGGTGTGGCAGGCGACGGCGGAGCGAATGATCGCGACCGCGAGCGCGGCGCCGGTGCCCTCGCCGAGCCGCATGCCGAGATTGAGCAGGGGCGCCTTGCCGATGCGGCGCAGCGCCTCCGCGTGCGCCTTCTCCGCCGAGACATGGCCGGCGACGCAGTGATCGAGCGCGGCCGGATCGAGCGCGTGGAGCACCGCCGCCGCCGAGCAGACGACGAAGCCGTCGAGCACGACTGGCACGTTCTGCAGCCGCGCCGCGAGGATCGCGCCCGCCATCGCTGCGATCTCGCGCCCGCCCAGCCGGCGCAGAACCTCGAGCGGATCGCCGAGATGCTCCCGATGGAGCGCGACGGCGGCGCGCACAGCCGCGGCTTTGCGGGCGACGCCCGCTTCGTCCGCGCCGGTGCCACGGCCGACCCAATCCTCGGCCTCGCCGCCATAGAGCGCATGGTAGATCGCCGCGGCGACCGTCGTGTTGCCGATGCCCATCTCGCCGAGGCACAGCAGGTCGGGCCGCGAGGCGAGCGCCTCCATGCCGAAGGCCATCGTCGCCGCGCAGCCTTTCTCGTCGAGCGCCGGCCCTTCAGTGATGTCGCCGGTCGGCTGTTCCAGCGCGAGCTCGAACACGCGGAGCGAAATGTCGAGCGTCTTGCAGATCTGGTTGATCGCCGCGCCGCCGGAGGAGAAGTTGGCGACCATCGCTTGCGTCACCGACTGCGGGAACGGCGAGACGCCCTGGGCGACGACGCCGTGATTGCCGGCGAACACGGCGACCAGCGGCGTATCGGCGTGCGGCCGGGCCGTCCGCTGCCAGCCGGCGAGCCATTCGGCGATCTCTTCGAGGCGCCCGAGCGATCCCGCCGGCTTCGTCAATTGCGCCTCGCGCTCGCGCACCGCGCCGATCGCCGCGGCGTCCGGCTTCGGCATGGCGGCGAGCAGTGCGCGAATATCGTCAAAGGGGCGAGCGGCGGAGTTCATGCGTGACGACTTTCCTCGTTTCGAGTTCGCCCGGGTTGGTAACGCAAATTCCCGGGGGTGGCGAGGGGCGCGACGCCAATGGCGACGCCGTTCGCCCTCGACGCGCGCCTAGCCCTGCCCGCCGGCGCCAAGCGACTTGACGCGAGGCGCAGTTCCCGCGCAAGGCGGGTATCCTGCTAGTCACCATTCATGGACATGGCGCGCATGAAAAACCTCATCACCGACGTTCCGGGCCTTCGGGTCGGCAATGCGGACGACGCGCGGCTGGCCTCGGGGGTGAGCGCGGTGCTCTTCGACGCGCCGGCGGTCGCGGGGATCGC
>DASXGX010000160.1:0-78806 GCA_036488815.1 Roseiarcus sp. | reverse complement strand
CGTATTCGACGATGAGGATTGCGTTCTTCGCTCCGAGCGCAATCAGGAGGATGAGGCCGATCTGGGTGTAGAGATTGGTGGCGGCGACGCCGCTCTGGCTGGCGGCAATGTTGGTCGCGCCGAAATAGGTCAGCGCGCCGACCGTTCCGATGAGGGCCAGCGGCACCGCCAGGATCACCGAGAGCGGCAGGATCCAGCTCTCGTACTGGCCGGCGAGGACGAAATAGACGAGCAGAATCGCGAGGCCGAAGACGAAGTAAATCTGCGCGCCGACCTCTTTTTCCTGGTAGGACATCGCGGTCCATTCGTAACCCGTTCCTTTCGGCAGAGCCTGGGCGCCAATCTGCTCCATGAGGTCGAGCGCCTGGCCGGAACTGAAACCGGGCGCCGCGCCGCCGATGATGGTCGACGACGGATAGAGATTGTAGAGACTGATCAGCGGGGGTCCCTGGACTTCGGAGACGTCGGCAACCGTTCCGACCGGCGTCATGATTCCACTGCCCGCTTTGACTTTCAGCCCCTGGATGGCCTCGGCGTTCGCGCGATAGGCGGGCAGCGCCTGCGTATAAATTTGGAAAACATGTCCAAACTTATTGAACTGCGCCACGTAGTTCGATCCCACGTAGCCCGAAAGGGCGGCGAACACCTGCCCAACGGTGATCCCCAGCGTTTCCGCCTTGATGCGGTCGACCGTCACGAAGAGTTGCGGCGCGCCAGCCCGGTAGGTGGTGGCGACCCTTTGCAAAGCGGATTGCGCGTTGGCGTCGCTGACCACGGTGTTGGTCAGGCTCTGCAGCAGCGCATAGTCGAAATCGCCGTTCTTGATTTCGGCCTGCATCGTGAAGCCGCCGACGTTGCCTATGCCCTGGATCGGCGGCGGGGGGAGCGCGAACGCGATGGCTTCCGGTACGCCTTGCAAGCCGCCGTTCAGGCGAAGGGCGATCGAGCGGACGTCCTGTCCGGCCTCCTTAAGGCGCGCGTCCCAGTCCTTCAGAATGACAAAAGCCACGCCCGCGTTGGCGAGGCTGGCCAGATTGTCGAAGATCGAAATGCCGCTGACGGCGACCACATGTTCGACGCCGGGCACGGCTCCAGCGATCTTTGAAATCTTCTGCATCACCGCATCCGTGCGCTCCTTGGAGGCTCCGTCGGGCAGTTGTGCGACGACGATTAGGTAGCCCTGGTCCTCGGTCGGCAGGAACGCAGTCGGGACGCGGGTCAGTCCCCAGATGGCGCCGCCGACGAGAACCAGCGCAAGCAGCACCATTACAGGGGCGCGTCGCGTCATCGCGCCCATGAGTCTCGCGTATCCGCGCTCGGAGGCGCCGAAGACGACATCGAAGCCCCGAACAAAGAAGTTGCGCCGCGCACCCGGCGTCGGTGGCCTCAGCCACAGCGCACTTTGGGTGGGCTTCAAGGTCATGGCGTTGATCGCGCTGATGACGGCCGTAGCCGCGATGACCAGGGCGAATTGCCGGTAGATTTGCCCAGTCAGTCCCGGAAGGAACGCGGCGGGAATGAAAACTGACATCAACACCAGAGTGATGCCGATGACCGGACCAGTGAGGTCGTCCATCGCCCGCCCCGCCGCCTCGCGGCCGGGGATGCCTTGCTCGACGTATCGCGAGACGCCCTCGACGATGACGATGGCGTCGTCGACGACGATGCCGATCGCAAGTATGAGCGCAAAGAGCGTTGGGAGATTGATCGAAAAACCTAGCGCGGCCATCGCGGCGAAGGCGCCGAGGATCGTCACCGGCACCGTGGTGGCCGGCACCAGCATGGCTCGCCAGTCTTGCAGGAAGACCATAATGACGATGAGCACCAGAATGAGGGCCTCGAACAGCGTCCAGTAGACTTCTTTGATTGCGGCCCTGACGAATTTCGTCGTGTCGTAGGGCGTGACGTATGTGAGGCCCTCCGGGAAGCTCTTGGCGAGCTCGTCCATTTTCGCTTTGACCGCGTTGGCGGCCGCGATTGCGTTGGCGCCCGGCAAGAGGGAGATGCCAATCCCGGCGGCCGGCCGGCCGTCGTAATTAAACGCTTCGCTGTAGGTTTGGGCGCCGAGTTCGGCGTGGCCGATGTCGCGGATTCGGGTGATGCGTCCGCCATTGGCGGACTCGACCTTGACGATGATGTTCTCGAACTCGGCGGGATCGTCAAGGCGGCCCTTGAGATTCAGGGTATATTGAAAACCCTGGCCTTTTGGCGCGGGCGGAGCGCCGACTTGGCCGGCGGTGACTTCCTGGCTCTGCTGCTGAATGACGTTGATGACGTCCTGCGGCGTCAAGCCGCGCGCCTGAAGCAGATCCGGATTCATCCATATGCGCATCGCGTATTGCCCGGCGCCGATGACCGACACGTCGCCGACGCCGGGGAGGCGCTCAAGCTCATTCACCACATTGATGACGGCGTAGTTCGACAAGAACAAACTGTCGAAGCGGCCGTCGGGCGAAACCAACCCGACATATTCGAGAATCGAGGTCGACTTCTTCTTTGTCGTCACGCCCTGGACCTGCACTTCCAGCGGGAGCGAGGAAAGGGCGGCCGAAACACGGTTCTGCACGAGGATCTCGTCCTCGTCCGGGTCCGTGCCGATGGCGAAGGTGATAACGAGGGTGTAGGTGCCGTCGTCCGCGTTCGTCGACTGCATGTAGAGCATGTGCTCGACGCCGTTGACATTCTGCTCGATCGGCAGGGCGACGGTGTCGACCAGGGTCTTGGCGCTGGCGCCCGGGTATCGCGTCGTCACCTGCACAGTCGGTGGAACGACATTGGGGTATTGCGAGGTCGGCAACTGGATGAGAGCGACGAGGCCGATCAGCACGAACACCAGCGCGAGCACGTTGGCGAGAACCGGGCGATCGATGAAGAAGCGTGAGATCATGCCGGACCGCCCCTCGGGTTATTTGGACGTCGGCCCTGGCGCGTCGGGTTTCGGCGGGACCAGAGGATCGCTCGCGACGGCATCGGGAGGCGGACGTTGCGGATCGACCTTGGCGCCCGGAGGCGCTCTCAGCACCCCCTCCGTAACGACCCAGTCATTGGCGTCGAGACCGGATTCGATGACGCGGAGTTGTCCGTCGCGCTGGCCAGTATTGACGATTTTCTTCTCGACGACATTGTTCGGGCCGACCACCAGGACGTACTTGCCCTCCTGGCTTGTCCCGATGGCGTCGTCCCGCGTCAGCAACGCCTTCGGCTGTTGACCAATCGGCATGCGAACCCGCGCGAAGAGGCCGGGAAGCAGTGCGCGATCCTTGTTGTCGAACAGCGCCCGCGCCGTCAGCGAGCCGGTCCCCGATTCGACCTGCGGCGAGGCGTAGTCGAGGCGTCCTTTGTGAGGGTAGCCTTCCTCGTTCTGCAACCCGATCTCGACGGGAACATCCGTCAGGCCCGTCGTGCGCAATTGCACCCCGTATTTCCCGAGATGGGCCTTCAGCGCCAGGACTTGCGCCTCGCTGACCGTGAAATAGACGTAGATCGGGTCGGTCTGGATGATTGTCGCGAGCTTGGTCGGTCCGCTGAAGCCCACCAGCGAGCCAACGTCGACCAGATGGTTGGTGACAACCCCGTCGAATGGCGCGAACACCTGGGTATAGCCGAGGTTGGTCTTTGCCAGCTCGATGGCGGCCATAGCGCTCTGCACCGAGGCGGACGCTTGGTCGAACTTCGCCTTCGCGTCTTGCAGCGTGGCGAGGCTCGCGAAGTCCTGCCGCGAAAGGGCGGACTGGCGCTGATATTCGGCGCGGGCGTATTCCTCCGATGCCTGGTTGGAGGCCAGCGTGGCCTGGGCCTGATCGAGTTGGGCCTGGTAGTTGACCCGTTCGATGCCGAACAGTTGGCTTCCCTTTTTCACGATAGCGCCGTCGGCGTAGTCGATCGACTCCAGGTAGCCCTGCACGCGGGCTACGAGATCGACGGAGTTGATCGCCTGGGTGTTGCCGGTGAGATCGAGGTACTGCGTGACGGGCTTCTGGATCGGCTGTGCGACCACCACCTTCGGCGGCGGCGGAGCCACGTAGGCGTTCTTGGACCCGTTGCATCCCGTAAGCAGGACGCCGCAAACCAAGCCGATGACGGGATTGAAAGCGACGCTGCGCCGCCATGACGCGCGGCGAGCGCCTCGGATCGGACCCCCGCAGGTCCGGATTGTCGCCTCTCGTTGCCTCAAGATGGTCTCCCAAGCTTGAGCCGCGTGTCGACCGGCGGATTTTTCTTTTGGACCGTGGGGCGACGATCGCCGCGCGGCCCAAGTCGCTCAATTGTCGCTCTGCTCGCGGCGTTCGCTGCGGTTCCGGAGGCCGAAAGCCTGTGGCGTCCGGCCGCTCAAGTCGACAGGGTCGAGAGGTTAGCGGAATTGTGCGCGCCGCGCCAGCGTCGTTCGATTGGGGAGCACGGCATATGGACCCCGCTTCGTAGAGCGGACAGGAGGGATGGCGCTACCCTGCGCGAGACCGCCTTAGCGGGGAAGATCGACGCCAGGCCCGAGCCCTGGCAATGGTGGAGCCTCGCTCAGAGGACGCCGGGCCGGCGGGACGCCGAGACGCTCGATCTGCGCCTTGAGCTCATGGAGCGCGCCGACGAGCATCGCGAAATTCTCACCGATCTTGGCGAGGGTCCGATTCAGGTCATCGTCACCGGCCTCGTCTTGGCGCGCCTCGAGGATCATCGTTCTGTCCTTCAACGGTCTCCCAGCAAGCCGCCCTGAACGCTGCGACGATCGACCGCCGTCTCGACGAAACGAAGCGAGGGAGCGCACGAGAGAAGAAGCGCCGCCATCGCATCGACAGCGAGAACGCAGGCTCCGAGCGTCGGATGGCCGACCGCCGGCGCCAACGCGCCGCCGGCAACCGCGCCGATCATCAGCAACGCTGGCGTTCCACCGCCGCTCGGAGAGGAGCGGTCGAAGTCCAGCACGACGCCGAAACGGCGGGCAAAGAGGTCAAGACGAGAATCCATGAGAGACCTTCATTTCAATCCAATCGGCGCAGGGACGCGCCCCGCCACAGCGGGCGAACGCTCAGTGCACGCTCATCGTCTTCAGTTCGTATTGCTTGGCGTTGGCGATCGCCTCGTCCTTGGAATCGGTCAACATGATGGGCGAGCCGTCGGCGCCGAGGAGCGCGAACAGTTTCAAGCCGGGCCGAACGGCGGGGATCTGGGGAAACAGCCGCCGCACGTCTTCGGACTTTATCGTCTTCAGATAAGCGATCGAACCGTCGCCCAGATGGGCGAATTCATGTGGCGTCAAAACGCCGATTTTTTCGAAGCCGTTGATCATGGTTCACTCCTCTCCGGCCTCGCCGCTGACAATGCTGGAATATCGGAGCGAAAGGGCCCCTCCCTCGAGGGAGGGGCCGAGTCTTGCCGGCCGTCGGGTCAGAATGGCCGGCTGCGGGAGGTTCGAGTAAGATACGCCTTTGCCCGGGTTTTGAAATTGCACGAGAGGACGATGGTGCGGCTATTTGGTTGAGGAAGGTTAGACGTCGGTTTAATCGGGCCCTTCCCTTGCGGCCGAGGGATCGACAGCCGCCGCAACACGTCGAATGCTCGATTGGCGCCCTGCCCGGCCTTGCGCCGCGTTGCGGCCAACGCTGAAAGTCGCCTGCGACGGCGCCTCGCGCGCACGATTGTTTCGCAATCGCGGCGGATGATTGCTTCGCAATCGCCTAGGGATAGGCGGCGACAGGCCCGGCCATGACAGAGCTGGCGGAGCGTTGGCAAGCATTCATCGAACTGCGCCGAGTCGGGTGCCGCTCCGCCCTCCCCGCGCTTCGACGCGAGCTGCGAACCCTCATGCCAAGGTTCAATGCCGACTTCTGAAAAGCCAATCCCGCTACGACCGCTGCACAATGATCGCCGCCTATGGATCCTGCTACAGTTTTGCTTGTCGCAGGCCTTTTTCGGAGGGTTGGTGTCATGACCGCAGTGTTGCACAAGGTTCGGAACGAGTCGTCTTACGCAGTCCCCCATATCGCGGCGCACGCATCCAGTCCGGACGTTAAGTTCGCGTTTCAGGATGTCGCGAAGATGCTGCACGCCAACGACGAGAGCCGTAGCGGTGTGGCCGCGGAGGCCGACGGCGCGGCGGATTTCGCGATCTCGATCTCGCGTTTGTGCCAAACGATAGCCGCTGGCTACGGACGCCCTGACAGCGTCAAATTTGCCTCGATCGAAGGCAAACCCATCTGGATACAATCCGATCAGTGCCGACGCGCGACCCTCATCGTCGCCGAGCTGATCGACAATGTCTGTCGCCCCTCGGGCTCGCTCGAAGCAGGCCCCATCGTGGTGACGGCCGGCCATCGCGGCGGGTGGGTGTTCTGCACCGTCAGCACCAACAGGTCGACCGATCGAAATCCATCTCTTTGCGGAAAGGGCGCCGCCGACGCGTTGGCGGCCCGGATCAAGGGAATCGTCGCGAGGAGGATGACGCTGTCCCAGATCACGGTCACTTTGATGTTCGACGCCTTCGCGCCCGAGCCCAAGCCTGAAAGCATCATGTAAGTCGGTTGACGAGGGACGACTTCGCAAGTCACCGCTTCGTTCGCCTGCCGTCCATCGTGATCGTTTTATCCAATTGCTGGTTCGCCGCTCCTTCAGGTGGATCGCATCCCTCCTGCTGCATGGCCTCTTTCGTCGGCATGACAGCGGCGAGTGCGGCCATTCCCGGTAACGCCGGAGCGCTCCAACACAATCTGTGCTGAGATCGGCCCGCGCCGCCCGCGCTGTCTCCCTGAAGGCGGCGTTGCCAACCTCTCGCTACGAATCCCCCTACGCCACTGGATTCCCGCCTCCGGCGCATGAGGGCCGCGAGTCGCGCCGCCGGCATCCAGGTGCGTGGCGGAGCGCTCGCGTATGTTGCCCGGCCATCGCTGACCGGGATCGGAGCATCGAAGGGGAAGGGTTTTGGAAAGTGGCCCCTCCCAGGTGGGGAGGTTCACCTGGGAGAGGCCCAATCTGAGGTCGGTGTTTGGGGGGCGGGGAGAACCGACCTCGAGAGGCAGGTTCATACTGCGCCGAAGCGAGCGATTTGAATATTGCGCTCTCGAATGAGCGGGGCGCCCATTGGGGTGAGCCCCCCTATACCGAGGTTTTGGGGGCGGTCTGCCGGAAAGCCTCGCCAGCAATCGCGCGTCGGCGCCGGTCCGCTCGAAGAGCTCAATCTTGTCAGCGGCGGATTGGGGTCCTACACTCGGATTGCCCGCGCGTGGAGTTCGTCTGTGATGTCGACTGCGCCAACTAGCCAGCCGGTCGTCGTCGTCATCGACGATGACGCCGGAGTCAGGGAATCCATCAGCAGCCTTATCCGTTCGGTTGGCTTTCAAGCGCGCGTCTTAGGGTCGGTGGACGAATTTCGGCGGTCGGGGCGTCCCGAGGGACCCTGCTGCCTCGTTCTCGACGTGCGGCTTCCCGGACAAAGCGGGCTCGAGCTCCAACGGGAGCTTGTGGCCAACAGCATGAGCCTGCCGATCGTTTTCATCACCGGTCACGGCGACATCCCGATGTCCGTCCAGGCGATGAAAGGCGGCGCGATCGAGTTTCTGACCAAGCCGTTCAGAGACCAGGATCTCCTCGACGCCATCCAAATCGGCATTTCCAAGGATCGCGCGCGGCTCGAAGACGACCAACACATCACGGCCCTGCGCGCGCGCTTCGACCGCCTGACGTCGCGGGAGCGGGAGGTGTTGGTGCGGGTCGTCGCCGGGCGGCTCAACAAGCAGATCGCTGGAGAGCTCGGCATCAGCGAAATCACGGTCAAGGTTCATCGCGGCCAAGCAATGCGAAAGATGAAAGCGACTTCTCTGCCGGATTTGGCCAGGATGATGGACAAACTAAAGATCACTCAGTGAACGTTAACGCCACCGTGGCGAGCCTCGATCTCTTTCTTTTTTCGCGCCGCGCTGTGGATAGCCGAGTATTCATGAACGACAAAGTGACTTTCGTTAGGTAAACTTACACCTCGTTTCTCCCGAACACGGCTGATGGTCGAAGGACAGATATACCTTGGTATAATCACAAAACCTTCATTCCGTGCCCAATTGCTGTGCTGATGCGCTATATTGGCGTTAGAAGTCGGCCGGCGACGAGTGTTGCTGTCGCAAATTAGGATCGTTCGCATTGTCGCAAAGAACTCTCATCGCTATCGTCGACGACGATGACTCTATGCGTCAGGCTTTGACGGCGTTGCTGAGTTCGTTCGGATACACGGTCGCCGATTTCGAGAGCGCCGCGCATTTTCTCAGCTCCGATCGCCGGCAGAGCACCGCCTGCCTGATCGCCGACGTTCAGATGCCCGTCATGACGGGCCTGGAGCTGCACTCCCGGTTGATTGCGGCGGGCGATCCCATTCCGGTCGTCTTCATTACCGCGCATCCCGATCCCATCATTCAGAGCCGGGCGGTCCGGGGCGGCGCCAAGGGCTTCCTGATCAAGCCCTTTTCGCAAGACGATCTGCTTGCGTGCCTGAACACGGCCTTGTCGTCGGGCAGCCCCTGATCCCGCCTGTTCGAGGATTCAAGGGGCCTGCTGGGAACGTCGAGCCGGCGTCTGGATCGATGGCCGGCGCCCGCGTCAATAGTTGAACGCCGGCTCCCGGTGGTCCTCATGCACGCTCGCAGTCGTCGCGATCGCCTTCTTTACCGCCGCCGTCACGAGGTCGATGCTCATCGAGGGCATTTCCACGAAGGGGTACGACTGCTTGGCGACATAGGAGGGATGAGCGGGGACATGGATGAACCCTGCGCGTGTGCGAAGTCCCTTCTCGGCGATCAAATGCAGCACCGTGTACATCATCTGGTTGCAGAGATAGGTCGACGGCGAGTTCGAGATCTTGGCGGGAATGCCGCTGGCGCGCAGCGCCGATGTGATGCTCTTGACCGGCAGCGTCGCCAGATGCGCGGCGGGACCGTTCACAAACACAGGCTCGCCGCCGTACTGAACGCCGACATTGTCCGGGATCACGAAATCCATCACATTGGCGGCGATCCGCTCGACCGCCACGACGGCGAGCCCAGCCGAAAGGCCGAGGCTGATCCAGATGTCGGGCTTGAGCTCGTCGAGCTTGGCGCTGGTGATGGCCGCAAGCCGCGTCGACTCCACCGGAAGCTGCAAGGTGGTCAGATCGCCTTCGATGTCGTTCGCGGCGCGGAGCTGCGCGAGGACATCCAATGTCGGGTTTTCGGTCCCGTGGGCGAAGGGCTCAAATCCCGTTACGACGATTTTTGGCGACGCGCTCATGGAGTTCCACCTTCTGATTGGGAGCTGTTGAGATAACAGGCCGCTTTATGGCCGGACGCGACTTCGGTCAGCGCAGGGCGATCCTTGCTGCAGGGAGCGAAGCGCTTGGGGCAGCGGTTTTCGAACGGGCAAGCGTCCGGCTTGACGGCCCCGACCGTGTCGCCTTCGATCAGGCCGAGGTTTTCGACCCGCATCCGCCGGGGATCGGCGATCGGGATCGCCCGCAGCAGAGCCTCGGTGTAGGGATGGCGCGGGCTGCGGCAGACGACATCGGCCGGCCCGATCTCGACGATCTGCCCGAGGTACATGACCGCGACGCGATCGCAGATCCGTTTGATGACCCCGAGGTCGTGCGACACGAAAATATACGACAGACCGAACTGCTGCTGGATGTCGAGGATCAGCCGCAGGATCTGCGCGCGGATCGACACGTCGAGCGCCGAAACCGCTTCGTCGAAGACGATGATGTCGGGTTTGAGGATGAGCGCGCGTGCGATGGCGATGCGCTGACACTGGCCGCCCGAGAATTCGTGGGGATAGCGCTCTTCATGTTCGTCGCGCAGCCCCACGAGACCGAGCAGACGTCGCGCCTCGGCCCGGCGGCTCGCAGCGGTGCCTATCCCTTGCAATCGCATCGGCTCGGCGATGTTGGCGCCAACCGTCATGCGAGGATTGAGCGACGATAGCGCATCCTGGAAGACGATCTGAATGCGGCGTCGAAGCTCCCGCTTCTGGCGATCGTGCGCGCGGGTGAAATCCACCCCTTCGATGCGGACCTGGCCGGAATCAGGGTCGAGCAGCGAGAGGATGAGGCGTGACAAGGTGGACTTGCCGCAGCCGCTCTCGCCCACGAGCCCCAACGTTTCGCCGCGCTGGAGCGTGAAGCCGACATCCGACACGGCTTTGACGCGCACTCCGCCCGATCCCCGGCCGGCGAACGACTTCACGATGCTTTCGACCTGCAGCAGAGGCTCAGGCATCGGCCCGTTCCTGTTCGACGACGACGCAGGCGACCTCATGCCCGCCGGCAAGGGCGCGCAGCGACTGGTCCTGCGCGCGGCAGAGATCCTGAACGGCGCTGCAACGCGGGGCAAACCGGCATCCCGGCGGGGGATGACGGAGGTCCGGCGCGCTGCCGCCGATCGGCTCCAGCGGCACGCCGCGATCGTCCTCGATCCCAGTCGCGCAGGCGAGGAGCGCTTTCGTGTAGGGATGCCCGGGATTGTGGAACAACGTGTCGACGTCCGCGCGTTCCACGATGCGGCCCGCATACATGACCATCACTTCGTCCGCCATGGCGGCGACGACGCCGAGGTCATGCGTGATGAGCAGCATGGACGCATGCATTTCCTGCTGAAGATCGCGCAGCAGGCGAAGGATTTTTGCCTGAACCGTAACGTCGAGCGCAGTCGTCGGTTCATCCGCGATGATGACCTTGGGCCGGCAACTGATCGCCGCCGCGATCAGGACGCGCTGGCGCATGCCGCCGCTGAAATGATGGGGGTAATCGTGGGCGCGACGCTCGGCGTCGTTCACTCCGACGTGTCGGAGGAGCTCAATCGCCTTCTGCTCCGCAGCAGCGCGCGAGACGGGCTGGTGCGCGAGGATCGTCTCGGAGATCTGCCAGCCGATGGTGAGGGCCGGATTGAGCGACGTCAGCGGATCCTGGAAGATCATCCCGATCTTGGCGCCGCGCGTGCCCTCCATCTCTCGCTCGCTCATGGCGAGGAGGTCGCGCCCGTCGAGGAGCACCCTGCCCGATATGATGCGTCCGGGAGGCTCGATCAGCCGCATGAGCGAGAGCGCTGTCGCCGACTTGCCGCAGCCGGACTCTCCCACCAGCGCGATTGTGCGGCCCGGCTGCAACGCAAAGCTGACCCCGTCGACCACTGTGGCGCCGGCCCGGTCCGATCCAAAGCGGGTGCGAAGGTTCTCGACGATCAAGCCGGCGTCCGCTCCCTCGCTCATCGGCGGATCGTCCTGGGATCGAGGGCGTCGCGAATGCCGTCGCCGAGGAAATTGAACGCCAGCGAAACGATCAGGATTGCAACTCCGGGAATGATGGTGACATGCGAAGCCCGGCGCAGAACGACACGGCCCTCGGCGACCATGGCGCCCCAGTCCGCCGTCGGCGGCTGGACGCCGAGCCCGAGAAAGCTCAGGCCGGAGCCGACGACGATCATCAGGCCGATCAGCGTGGTGGCGTACACGATCACCGGGCCGAAGACGGCCGGAAGAATGTAGCGCAACATGATCGCCGACGGGGTTCCGCCGGCGGCGCGGGCAGCCTCGACGAAGGGCATCGGCACGACGCTCTCGGTCGCCGTCCGCGCCAACCGCGCGAAGTACGGCACCAGGATCACCGTGATGGCGATGATCTCCGTGAGCACGCCCGGCTGCATCGCGCCCGCAATGGCGATTGCGAGCAGCACCATCGGAAAGGCGAACACGACGTCGAGGCAGCGCATGATGATTTGGTCGACAACGCCGCGGACGTATCCGGAGAGAAGGCCGAGCGCCAGGCCGATCACGCCGGCAGTGAGCGTCGGCGCCACGCCGACGAGGAGCGACACGCGTCCGCCGAACAGCAGGCGGGCCAGCATGTCGCGGCCTTGCTGATCCGTGCCGAGCAAATGGCCGGGGGAGCCCATCGGTGCGTAGCGGGCGAGATTGTCCGCATCGTCAGGATTGAGGCCGCCGATGAGCGGCCCGAACGTCACGGCGCCGACGACGCCAACGAGGACCAGCGCAGAGATCAAGGCGGCGCGGTTGCGCGCGAAGGATTTCAGCCGCCAGAAACGGGCGCTGCCTGAGCCCGGCGCTGCGGCGGCGCTCACGGCCTCGACGATACCGGCGGAGGAATTGGCGCCGCTCATGCTTCCCGTAGCCTCGGATCGAGCTTCGCGTTGATCAGGTCGACGACGATATTGGCCAGCACGAAGGCCAGCGCGATCGCAAGCGTGGTGGCCTGGATCACCGGCAGGTCGCGGGCCGTGATGCTGTCGTAGAGCAGCGAGCCGAGGCCCGGCCATGCGAACACGACTTCGGTCAGCAACGCGCCGCCAAGCAGATAGCCGAGCTGCAGGCCGGTGATCGTGATCACGGGCGGCAGCGCATTGAGGATGACATGCCGCCGCAGGAGTTCGCTGCGCTTCAGTCCCTTGGCTCGGGCCACGCGCACATGCGGCCTCCCGAGCGCCTCGATGAGGCTCGTGCGGACGATGCGGGTGATGACCGCGGCGGGCCCCATCGCGGTGGTGACGGCGGGCAAGGCGAGATGGCGCAGGACGTCCATGACGCCGCCGTTCCCTGTGACGTCATCCATCCCCGAGACAGGCAGCCAACGCAATTGGATTGCGAACAACAGCACGAGGATCAGGCCGAGCCAGAACGGCGGCGCGCTGCCTGCGAGCAGCGTGACGGACATGATGAGGCGATCGAACAGCGAATTGGCGCGCAGCGCCGAGAGGAGGCCGATGACGTAGCCGGAGACGATTGCGATGAGCAGGCTGCCAAAGGTGAGAATGAGCGTGTTTCCAAAACGGGGCAGCACAAGGGTCAAGACCGGCAGGTGGGTGGCGATCGAAACCCCGAAGTCTCCCCTGAGCGTGCGGGCCAGCCACGCCAAGTACTGAACTGGCAACGACTGATCGAGACCCAGCGTGTGCCGCAGTTCCTGCTTGGCGGCCTCGCTCGCCTGCGGCCCGAGCAACGCGGTAGCGGCGTCTCCTGGCGCCAGATGCACCAGGAGAAAGATCACGATCGACACGCCGCAGATCACCGGAACAACGCCGATGATCCGTCGTAGGATGAAATTCGCCAAGACCCGCTCCGGTCTTATTCGACCGAAACGGTCGACAGATCGAACCAATCTTCCGGCGGGTTCACGAAGCCCTTCACTTTGGGCGACAGCAGGACCGGCTCGAGGTCGTCGTCGAGCGGCACGTAGGCGGCGTCGTCCATGACGATGTGGTTGACCTTTTGGTAGATCGCCTTCGCGGCGACCGGATCGCGCGTCGCGATCGCCTGATCGAGCAGCTTATCGACTTCCTTGTTGCAATAATAGCCGGAATTGATGCCGCCGGGCGGGAACGCATCGCAACGCGTGACGACGCCCGTCCAGGCCGGCGTCGACATGCCCCAGCCGATTTCGTTCATCGCCACGTCGGGCGACATGCCGGCCGCCCATTTGCCGAGATAGGTCACCCACTCGTATTTGCGCAGTTCGACGTCGATGCCGACCTTCTTGAGATCGCGCTGAATCCAGGTCTCGACGAGTTCGCCGGTGCCGTATTGAGGCAGTTCGAAGACGAGCTTCAAGTCCTTCACGCCGGCTTCCGCGAGCAGCTTCTTGGCGCCTTCCGGGTCATAGCCATAGACCTTGAAGTTGGGATCGTAAGCGTCGGTGCCCGGCGACAGCATCCCATATTCCGGGCGGCCGGTGTCGTGCATGATCTCCTTGGTGATCCCCGCGCGGTCGATCGCCATGTTGATGGCTTTGCGCACTCGGACGTCCTGCAACGCAGGGTTTTTGAAGTTCAGGTGGATGTAGTTGATGTACGGCGCGTTCTTATTGGTCGAGAGCTTGAAGCCCTCGCCCTTCAGCCGGTCGATTTCGTCCCACGGCGGCGTCGTGATCATTTGCACTTCGCCGTCTTCGAGCGCGTTCACGCGCGTCGCCGGATCCTGCAACGGACGGAAGATCACTCGGTCGAGCTTGGCCTTCGTGCCCCAATAGTCGTCGTTGCGTTCGAGCACGGTCTTCACGCCCTGATCGCGCTCGACGAACTTGAACGGCCCGGTGCCGATCGGATGCAGCGCGACGCCGTCGTTGCCATACTTCTTGACTGAAGCAGGGCTGATCATCAGCGGCTGGCCGTAGCTCTGCAGACCCTGCCGGAGCCATTGATAGTTGGGGGCCGTGAGGGTGATCTTGACCGTCATCGGGTCGACCACGTCGACGCTCTTGATCGACTTGGTGTAGGCGATCACGAAGGCTTTGGCCTTCTTGTAGAAGTCCGGCGAGCTTTCGTTCCAGAACCGGTCGAAATTGAACTTGACGGCGGCGGCGTCGAACGGCGTTCCGTCATGGAACTTCACGCCTTCGCGCAAATGGAAGGTGTAGGTGAGCCCGTCGTCGGAAATCTCCCAGGACTTAGCCAGCGCCGGGACGATCGGCGGCGTCGGCTCGTCGGCTTTCGTCAGGTCCTCTTTCACCAGCCCTTCGAAAATCTGATAGGTGACCTGGTACGTGCTCCAGCCGCCCGTCGCGTGCGGATCGAGCGAGTCGGTTTCCGCCGGCATGCCCCAGACGAGCGTGCCCGCCGCCTCAGCGCCGGTATGGGCCGTTGCGGCCAAGACGCTCGTCGTGAGCGCAAGTGACAAGGCAAGTCGACGTAGAACCACAATGCCCTCCCGGCCGCAATACGCGGCCTCGATTGTTTCGGCGCCTTCGCCGCGACCCAATCAAACGCGTTTGACCGGTCGCGCCTGGCGGCGTCATGCCTCGCATCATTCGCAAAACGTCGGTAAATCGTCAAGAAACAATCGCTAGGCTCGGTTGCCGCCTTTCCCGGCGCCTTGGCCTGGTTTTTCGGCAATCAGAGCGAGGCGGCGGCGCGCGCGGCCTGATCGTAGTGGCCGGACAGCACCCGCATCTGCGTCGCGATTTTCGTGAGCGCCTGCTGATCGAGGCCCAAGGTCGCAACGGACCGCACCAGCAGCGCCTCGCGATATTCGTGATAGCGCCGGCAGGCGTCCGCGCCGGTTTGTGTAATCGAGATGAGCTTCTCCTTGCCGTGCCGCTGGCTGGACACGAGTTTCAGCCGCGTGAGCTTCTTGATCGCGTACGTCACCACATGCGTGTCCTCGATGTTGAGAACAAGGCAAATGTCGGCCATGCGTTTCGGCCGGTCGCGGTGGAACACCGTGTGCAGGACAAGCACGTCGACAGGCGAAAGATCGCGCACCCCGGCGGCGCTCATGCAGCGCACCATCCAGCGCTCGAACGCGTGCGAGAGCATGATGGCGCCGAACTCGAATTCCGACAGGGCTGGCATCGCGCCGGCCGCGAGGTGGGCCGACGAGACGACCGGTCCACTGAACTTTATCACGTTGGAGTCTCCCGCAAAATTGCGCGCTTGGATCATCGTAAGGACACCGCTTCAACGCGTCCACCTCGGCGTTTTATCGACGTTTTATCATTTTCGCCTCGCTCGCCCCGATTGGAAAGGCGCGAGCGGGGCGAGCGGATGGGCGGACTACGAAGCAAGCAGCTCCCTGACCTTGGCGACAACGAACGCGACGTCATCAGGATTGGTGCCAGGTCCGCCGGCGAAGTGACCCCAAATGGAGGGAATCGGGATCAGCTTCGCGTTTGGCATATGCGCCACTTCGTACTGGCTGTCCTCAGGGGGGAAGTAGAGGTCGGTCTGGCCGGGCATGACGTAGGTCTTCGCCTTGATGGCTCCGAGCGCCTTGTCGAAGTCGCCCTTGTAGATCTCGTTGTCGCTGATGTCGCCGTTCTGCCAGGTCCACAACATGGCCAGCAGGTCGTTCGCGTCCTTGGTCAGGAAGGAGCCCTCCCAGAAGCTGGTCAGGAAGTCCTCCAGCGACGAATAGCCGAGGCGTTCGAGATCGAGCTTCTCGCGATAGAAGGCCTGCGAAAACCCCCAGCCCGCGTAGACGCGCGCGACCGCCCTGAGGCCGCGGCTCGGCTTCTCGTCATACCATCCGTCCTTGAAGGCGCCGTCCGCAGTCAGGGCCGCCTTGACGCCCTCGAGGAAGACGAAGTTGTGGCGCGAGCATTTCGCGGATCCGCAAAAGGGCAGCAGAAGGTCCATCATGTCGGGATACAGGGCGCCCCAGTGGAACGTCTGGAGGGCAGCCATCGACCAGCCGAGCACCATTCGCAGATGCTTGACGCCGAAGTGGTCGGTCACCAGCTTGTGTTGCGCCCGCACGTTGTCATACGCCGTCACCTCAGGGAAGCGCGCCTTGTTGTAGGGCTCCGGCGTATTGCTCGGCGACGACGAAAGACCGTTGCCCAGCATGTTCGGGATGATGATGAAGTATTGGCTCGGGTCGAGACCCATGCCTTCGCCGATCAGCCACTCGTTGTCGGTGTGCAGCCCGGCATAACAGGTGGGATAGACGATCGCGTTGCTCTTGTCCGCGTTCAGCGCGCCGAACGTCTTGTAGGCGAGCTTGCCGCCGCGCAGCGTCGCCCCGCGCTGAAGGCGGAAGTCGCCGAGGTCGTAGATCGTATAGTCGACAGTCATCTATCTCTCCAAGTGAAGGGGCGCCGGGCCGCACGCGCGCGAGGCGCGCAGCGGCGGCCGGGTCGATGCAAAGGAATTTGTGGCGGGCGCCAAGCCCGCGGCGCTCACATTGAGGTGAAGGAATGCGCTTGATGATTGCGATAGCGCCCCGCCTCAACCTTGGCGCCGCTGAGAAGACGACGTAGCAAGGCCGCTTCGATGTCAGCCGGCCTCACCGCAACTCATAGCAGTTGACGATCGTGTGCGGAGTTCTCGTGATGTCATAGAGGACTCCGCACTGAACTAGCGCATTTGTCCCCGTGTGACGGAACAGGATCAGCGACGTGCGGTTGTCGTAACCGCTCGCATATCCGGCGATCTCCCATCCCTCGGAGAGCAGCCGCTCGATCGACTGCGGCGGCTCGGCGGCCGCGGACCCGGAGGCCAGGAGAATCATCGCGAAGCTCAGGCTGACGCGCATGCGTGAAGCTCCTCGGCCTGCAGCTGGGCCACGCGCCTGCTTCCGCTGTCGCAAGGAGGCTTCGTCTATGGCCGCGCAGTTGATTTATCACATGCAGGCCCCAATCGGGCAGCGCTCATCAAAGTAGCTTAACCCGCGTTACCTAGGCGCGCGGGCGGCGACGATTGGGATTTGCTTGGGCGCCGGACCGTCTCCGTCCGGTTCTGCGGCAGGGCGCGTCACTTCCGCCAAGTCTACGGGCGCCGGCCAGACCTGGATGGCCTCCGGATCGATGTCGACCTGGCACGGCCCAAGGCCGACGCCTGCTCCCGGGCTCGTCGTGGCCCGCACGCGACACTGACCGAGTTGCAGTTCGACGACGCATCGCCCCGGCCGCAGCGCGACATCCAGAGCCACAGCGTCATACCGCCCGCTACGCCCGAGCCGCACATCCTCCGGCGGCGCCGACCAGCCGACCGCCGTCCCCGCAGGGAGCTCCGGTCCCGCGATCTCAAGCCGGACTCCCCCGCCAACATCGATGCGGTTCCCTTCCACCATAAGCCCATAGGCGGCGTTGTCGGCCCCAAGCAGGCGCGCCGCCACGTCGCCTCCCGGCCGCGCATAGACCTCCGCCACGCTGCCTGTCCGCAGCACCCGGCCGTTCTCCAGCACCATGATCTCGTCGGCGAGGAGAAACGCCTCCTCCGGATCATGCGTCACCAGGATCGTCGTCGCATCGATCTCGTCCTGTAGCCCTTGCAACTCACGCCGCAGTTGCGCCCGCAGAGGCGCGTCGAGCGCCGAGAACGGCTCATCCAGCAGCAGCAACCTGGTCGGACGGCTGACCGCCCTCGCCAGCGCCACACGCTGCTGCTGGCCGAGCGACAATGCGCCAGGCAGACTGCGCCGCAATTGCGACAGACCAAGCCGCTCCATCCAGTCCTCGGCGAGGGCGGCATCCGCATCGACAGCAAAACCCAATTGCTGCATCACGCACAGATGCGGAAACAGCCCATAATTCTGCGGCACGTATGAGATGCCGCGCCGCTCCGGCGCCAGCGCAAAGAGGTCGCGCCCGCTCAGCACGAAACGTCCCTCGTCGGCGCGGTCGATCCCCGCGAGCGCCCGCAGGGTCATAGACTTGCCGGACCCCGAGGCCCCCAAAATCGCTAGGCGCCGCGCGCTGGTCCGCCAGGCGACATCGAGCCGAAAACCCTCGAGTTCCCGATGAAACGCGAATTCGATCGGGCCGGCCGGCGGAGCGTGGCGGGGAATGGGAGACGGCGTTTTGCGCGCGGCGTCGGGCTCGGCCGCGGGCGCCGTCCGACCGCGTCCCGCACTGGCTTCGCCGACAAAGGCCGCCACCCCCATCACGGCGAGCGCCGCCAGCAGGGTCGGCAGCAGCACCGGCAGCATCGCCGGCAACCCCTCGCCGCCAAACGCCACATAGGTGTACACCGGCAAGGAATACGGGTGATAGGCGACCATCACCGTCGCGCCAAACTCCCCAAACGCCCGTAGCCACGCCAGCAGCGCTCCCGCCAGGATCGCCCGGCCGGCCAGCGGCAGGCTCACCAGCCGGAACACCCCCCAGGGTCGGTGGCCGAGCGTCGCCGCCACGTCCTCCAGCAGCGGGTCTTGCCGCGCAAACGCCGACCGCGCCGCGATGACCAGAAACGGCGCCGCGACGAACGCCTCGGCCAGCACGATCCCGATAAACGAATCCGTCAGCGCCCCGTTGGTCAGGGCTCCGATGGGGCTCGAATATCCGAGCAGGAACAGCAGCAGGATGCCGCTTGCGAGCGGCGGCAAAGCCAGCGGCAGTTGCACCACAAACCCGACAAGCCCCAAGGCCCGCCCTTGCGACCGCGCCAGCAGAAATCCGAGCGGGACGCCCGTGACCGTGACGAGCGCCGTCGCAAGGGTCGCGCTCGTCACCGAGACCGCGCAAGCCGACCCCAGGCTCGTCCAGTCCACCCCGCGCCAGTCGGCAAGTCCCACCTGGGACAGCCCCGCAACAAACGGCGCTACGATATAGAGGCACAGCAGCCCCGCAAGCCACGGCAGCGCGGGCGGCGTTCGCCGCTTCATTTCGCCTCTTCGATCACCGAGCGAAGCGAGGCCGGCGCCTGCGAGGCGTCCCCGGTAACGCTGCGCTTCACCAACTCGAGCCCGTGCTGGTGCAAAATGTGGGCGCCCTGCGGGCCAAGCAGGAACGAAACGAAACGCGCCGCCCCAGCCGCATTCGCAGCATTGTTCAGCACCGTCACCGTGTAATGCGCCGCCAGCGCCGTCTCAGGCGGCAGCGCGATCGCCGGGATTTTCAATTCCGAGGTTTCGGTCGCGTAGAAAAACCCAACATCGAGCTGCCCCGACTGGAGCCGCCCGACCAGTGTTTCTTCAGGCGACACTTGCGCAGGATTCTCCGCCTCGCCGAGCACCGTCCGGGTAAGGTCGGGCAGGTTGTAGAGTAGCGAGGCCTTATCGAACAGCTCGATCGTCAGTCGCCCCTTGGGGTCCAGCTTGGGATCCGTGCGTCCGATGCGTATGCCCGGCTCCTGCATCACCTCGTACCATGGCTTGGTCTTCAAGGCGTCGGCGAATCGGCTCGACGGATTGTAGCCAATGACCAGCGGCGACTGCGCGAAGGTGGCGTACCAGCTCACCCAGTTCCCGTTCGCCTCGCCCATCAGTTCGTTGTTCACGTTCGGCGTGGCGCTGATGAACACGTCTCCGTGCCGCAGCCGCCCCTTGATCTGGTTGGCGAGCGCGTTCGACCCTTGGGCGAATCCCTGAAAAACGCCGTCGCCCGTCTTGTTGAAAGCCGGCCCGATCCCGCGCTCCATCAGGTTCACCAGCGACCCGGCGTACAGAACATTGACGGCGTTGCCCGACTGCGCCCAGGCGCTGGCGCGGAGCAGCGGCAGGGCGGCGGCGGACAAGAGGAACGCGCGGCGATGCATGATGGGCCTCGTGTCGAAAGGTGACGGGCACGCTTCCTAGCGCGTCCAAGCATGGCGGGCTACCGCCGAACCTTGAAATCCCCATTGCGACGAGTCGACGCAGGGCAAACGAGTTAACCGCATTGGCTGGCGTCCGATCGCCCTCGACGCCAGCCCTGAACAGCTCTCACCCTATACTTCGGTTTAGCGCCGTAACACGAATGTACATTCGACAAGCGCGATTGCACATTTAATTCTATTCGCACTTGACGACGATTGAATTGCAAGCTTAACAGCTTTCTTACTCGTTATATCCGTCGATGACGAGCGATATTACGCCATATGATGGGGCAAATCGAGCGGCGCGCCCTGACAGCGAGATGCAAGAGAGACGAGCTGTAATGCCATCGACGAACAGGTACTCGGCGCGTTTGCGTTGTTCTGGGCGACAACGCTGCTCAAAAGCTCGCTCTCTGGCGTTCATCGCGGGGACGGCTATCGCAAGCGGAACGATGTTTTCCGGCGGCGCCTACGCACAATCGGCTGATCCGCGTCTCGATGCGCTCGAGCGGCAGATCCAGGCCTTGCAGGCGGCCCATGAACGGGAGATGCGCTCGCTCGAAGGCGAGGTCAGAGCGCTGAAGCGCTCCCTCGCCGCGCGCGACCAGCAAAACGCCGCCGCGCGCGGGGGAACGGCGCGCCCGGTTGCGCGCTCAGGCGGAGGCAATCCGGCGCTGGCCGCTTCGGCCACGACGGCGCCAGGCGCGACTTCCTCGTCGGCCGGGCAGGCGGTCGCGGCGAATCCGGCGGTGACGCAGATTGCGTCGCCATACGGCTCAGTGAGCTTCCCAAACGGCCGCCCGACCTTCACCTCAGCCGACGGCCAGCTCTCGGCCTCGATCGGACTGCAGTTCTGGTATGACGTAGGCGGCTTTTTCCAAAGCGGGAACAGACCGGCGGGCGCGCAACAGCTTCCCGTCTGGGACGCCAACCTGCGGCGCGCGCGCGTTCCCATCACCGTCCAGGACGGCGATGTCTTTGTCAAAGTCACGCCCGAATTCGGCGGCTCGCCCGACGGGATTTTCTCGCTCTACGAAGCCAACATCAACTACACGGGCTTCAGGGACACGTTGCTGACGGCCGGCTATTATCGTCCCTCGCTGACCTTGTCCGATGCGACCTACGACGAAGACATCATGTTCATGGAGCGGCCGAGCATAATCAACGTCGCCCGCGGCCTTGCGGCCGGCCAATCGCGCGCCTCGCTCGGCGGCAAGACTTGGGGCGACCAGTGGTTCCTCGCCAGCTACTTGACCGGCCCGGTCGCTGGCGCGCAGGAAGACAACGAGGCCACGTTTGCGCAGACCGGCGCCACCCTTCGTATGGCCGGGCGACCGATCGCCACGCCTGACGCTGACCTTCATCTGGGATTCTCCGCCTCGGATTCCTTTCGTCCGGAGAGATACGCCAGCGGCCAAACGATTACCCTGCAGGACTGGCCGGAGCTCCATCTGACTTCCCCTCCCAGCGACCTGATCAGCACCGGCCCGATCGCCGCGCGCAACGCCTATGAGTGGGGACCTGAATTCGGCGCGCGCTGGCGCAATCTGCTTTTGCAAGGCGAGTACATTCAGATCGGCGTCGATCGCGAACAGACCACGGCCGTCCAGAGCCAGCAGCTCAATTTCTCCGGCGGCTATCTCGAGGGGTCGTGGACCCTGACTGGAGAGCCGAGGCTTTACAATCCGACGATCGCCGCGTTCGACAGCCCCATACCCGTGCATCCGTTTTCGCTAAGCCAGCACCAATGGGGCGCGTTCGAACTCGTCGGCCGCTACAGCCTGACGGATCTCAACGATCGCGCCACGGCCGGATTGCCGGAAACCGTGACCGGCGGCGTCTATGGCGGCAAGCAGCAAATCTATTCGGTCGGACTCAACTGGTATCCCAACGACAATATCCGCTTCATGCTGGATTATGACTGGATCAATGTCGACCGGCTCAACCCAAGCGGAGCGCAGATCGGCCAGACTGCGCAGGCGCTCGCGATGCGCATTCAGGCCGCCTACTAGGCGAAAGGACACTCATCAATGAGCAAAGACATCTGCGTCGTTGCGATCGCCGAAGCCAATCCGGGACGTGAGCCCGACGTCGCCGCGGCCATCCGCGCCTGCGTAGGGCCCACCCGACGCGAGCCGGGATGCCTTTTGTACAACCCGCACAAAGACCTCGATCAGCACTCGCGCTTCGTCTTCGTCGAGCGATGGAAAAGTCGAGCGGCGTTGAACGAGCACCTGACGACGCCGCACTTCCTAGCGATGGCGAAGGAATTCGAAACGCTGTTGGCGGCCCCTCTGAAGGTGCTGATTCTCGAGGAGCTGAGTTAGAGCACGCTGTCTCTAGTTTGGCCCCGCCCTGTCGTCATCGCGAGCGAAGCGCGGCGATCCAGAGGTCGAGGCGTTTGCCAATTGAGGCGGCCACGGAACGACTCGCGACTTGCTGGCAAGACCCCGATCGCTGGATCGCTTCGCCGCGCTCGCAAAGACCATTCCGCCGACGCGACGGATCCGAAGCGGAACTCGTTCGCGTCGACAACCCCGGAACCCTGCTGTTCGTCACTCATTCAGCAGGCGCAGGCACGGCGCCGCCGGAGGCCGCGTGCTTCCTCTTTTCCCCGAACATCCAGGTCTGTAGCCGGTTCAGGTAGATGTAAACGACCGGGGTCGTATAGAGCGTGAGGATTTGCGACACAGCCAGGCCGCCGACGATGGTGTAACCGAGCGGCTGGCGAATCTCCGAGCCGACCCCCGTGCCCACCATCATCGGCACGGCGCCGAGCAGCGCCGCCATCGTCGTCATCAGGATCGGCCGAAAGCGCAGCACGCAGGCCTGATACATCGACTCTTCCGCCGTCAAGCCTTCGCTGTGTTCGACTTGCTGCGCGAAATCGACCAGCATGATGCCGTTCTTCTTGACGATGCCGATCAGCAATATGATGCCGACGATGGCGATCACGCTCAAATCCATATGCACCGCCATGAGCAGCAGCAGCGCGCCGACGCCGGCCGACGGCAGGGTCGAGATGATGGTGATCGGGTGGATCACGCTTTCGTAGAGCACCCCGAGAATGAGGTAGATGACGAAGAGCGCGGCGGCGATGAGGATTGGCGTGCTCGCCAGCGATGCTCCAAACGCCTGGGCGTTGCCCTGGAAGCTGGTCTGCAGCGAGAGCGGCGGCTGGAGCTCCTTCTGAACATTCTGGATGGCGGTCACCGCCTGGCCGATCGCTATGCCAGGCGCGAGATTGAACGAGATCGTCACCGACGGAAACTGTCCCTGATGGTTGATAAGGAGCGGCGCCGTCTTCTCGACGGTGTCGACCAGCGTCGACAAAGGCACCTGCTGCCCGCTCGATGACCTGACATAGATGCCGTTGAGCGACTCGGGCCCGTACTGGAACTTGGGGTTGACCTCCAGGATGACGTGGTACTGCTGCAGGGTGGTGTAAATGGTCGAAACGATGCGCTGGCCGAAGGCGTCGTCGAGCGTGTTGTCGATGGTGTACGGCAGGATGCCGTAGCTCGAGGCGACATCGCGCTTGATGGTGACGTCGAGCATCGGCCCGGCATTGAGCTGATCGGTGGTGACGTCTGTGATGCCCGGACTGGCCTTGATCTTGTCGAGGAACAGCGCCGCCCAATGGTTGAGCTCGCCGGGATCGGCGTCGTCCAAGGTGTACTGAAACTGGGTCTTGTTCAGCCGCGCGCCGATGGTGATGTCCTGCGCGGGTTGCATGTAAAGCGTGATCCCCTGGATCCTGGCGAGACTCCTCTGCAGCCGCGCGATCACCTTGTCGATCGGTTCACGCTGGTTTGCGGGCTTGAGCTGAATGTACACGCGGCCGTCGTTGAGCGTGAAGACGCCGCCGCCAGCGCCCACCGCCGAGCTGACCGAATCGACGGCCGGATCGCGCATCAAGGCGTCGAGCTGCGCCTGTTGGCGCTCTATCATGGCCTGGAACGAGATATCCTGCGCCGCCTCGGACTGGCCGATGATGAGTCCGGTATCCTGCTGGGGAAAGAATCCCTTTGGTATCACCACGTAGAGATATCCAGTCAGCGCGATGGTGGCGAACATCACCATCAGCGTGATGAAGCGATGCCGCATGACGATCTTGAGACCCGCCTCGTAGACGTAGAGCAGACCGTCGAAGCCGCGCTCGGACATCCGATAGAGCCATCCGTGCTCCTTGCTCTCCGGCTTGAGCAGGTAGGCGCACATCATCGGCGTGAGCGTGCGCGAGATCACCAGGGAGAGAACGAGCGCAATGCTCACCGTGGCGGCGAACTCGCGGAACAGCAATCCCACGTAGCCGCTCATCAGGAACAGCGGAATGAACACGGCGATGAGCGAAAAGGTGATCGCCATCACGGTGAAGCCGATTTCACCGGACCCCTTCATCGCCGCGTCGTACGGCGAGAGGCCCTCCTCCATATGCCGCACGATGTTCTCGATCTCGACGACCGCGTCGTCGACCACGAAGCCGACAGCAATCGACAAGGCCATCAGCGAGAGATTGTCGAGGGTGTACCCGAACTCGTAGAGCGCTGCGAAGGTGCCGACGAGCGCCAACGGCACGGTGACCGCTGGAATTATGGTGGCCCAGAAATTGCGCAGGAAGATGAAGATCACCATCACCACCAGCGCGACCGTCAGCAGCAACGTGAACTGCACGTCGTCCACCGCAGCGCGGATGGTCTGGGTGCGGTCGGAGACCACGGACACCTTGACGGCGGCGGGAATCGAGGCCTCGAGCACCGGCAGCATCGCCTTGATCCGCTTCACCGTCTCGATGACGTTGGCTCCGGGCTCGCGCTGGATCGCCAGAATGATCGCGCGCTTCTTGTTGAACCAACCGGAAATCAGCTCATTTTCTCCCGCGCTGACGGCGTGGCCGATGTCGCGTACGTAAACCGGCGAACCGTTGCGGTAGGCGATGATCAGGTTGTCATATTGGTCGGGCTTGAACCGCTGATCGTTGGTGTTGATCGTGTAAGTCTGGCGCGGGCTGTTGAGCGTTCCCTTCGGGAGATCGACATTCGCCTGCCCGAGCACCGTGCGCACATCCTCGAGGTTGATCCCGCGAGCGGCGAGGGCTTCGGGATCGACTTGTACGCGGACGGTCGGCTGCTGCTCGCCGCCGATGCCCACGAGGCCGACGCCGGATACCTGCGACAGCTTTTCAAACAGAATATTTTGCGCGTAGGCATCGACAACGGTCAGCGGCAGACTGTCCGACCAGACGGCGAGCGTCATGATCGGCGCGTCCGCCGGATTCACCTTCCGGATCAAAGGCGGATAGGGCAAGTCCTTCGGCAGGTAGGCGCCTGCCGCATTGATCGCCGACAGCGTATCGGCGACCGCGCCATCGATCGGGCGGCTCAATTCGAATTGCAGAGTGATCTGAGTATAGCCGAGCGAGCTCGACGACGTCATCTGGGTGAGGCCCGCGATCTCGCCGAACTGCAACTCGAGAGGCGACGCGACGGTGGACGCCATGGTCTGCGGATCGGCGCCCGGGAGCTGCGCCGTGACCGTCAAGGTTGGATAGTTGACGTTCGGAAGCGACGCCACCGGCATCAAGGGATAGGCGACCAGGCCGCCCACCAGCAAGCCAACCATCAGCAGAGCTGTCGCGATCGGCCGCTGGATGAAGGGAGCGGAAATGTTCATGGGATCGGCGCCTGCTGCGCGCTTTGTGCGGCGGCTTCCTGCGCCGCCTTGCCATGCAGGATCGTGACATGCGTGCCGGGCTGCAGCTTGTATTGTCCGTCGACCACGACCTGCTCGTTGGCTTGGAGCCCGGAATCAATCAGCGCCTGGCCTTCGCTGATTTGCGCGACCTTGATAGGGCGGATCGCCACGGTGTTGTCGGGGTTGATCACGTATGTGTAGGGTCCCTGTGGGCCCTGCTGCACGGCGGACGCGGAAACGGTCAGGCCGTTATGCCGCGTGTCGAGGAGCAGCCGCGCGTTGACGAGTTGGCCCGGCCACAGGTGATGCGCCTTGTTGGGAAAATTCGCTTTGAGCTGGATCGAGCCGGTGGTTTGCACGATCTCGTTGTTGACGAGACCGAGCTTGCCGACATCCAGCTTGATCGTATTGTCCTGACTGTAAGCGACAACGGTGAGCGGCTCCTTGGTTTTTTCCTCCTGCTGCTGAATTTTCGGCAGAAATGTCTCCGGAAGCGTGAATATCAGCGAAATTGGGTCGATCTGCGTGACGACGACGAGCCCGGCGTCCGACGGGTGGATAATATTGCCAATGTCGATCTGACGGATCCCGGCCACGCCATCGATCGGCGAGGTCAGCCGGGTATAGCCGAGTTGAACCTGCGCCGCTTGGATGAGCGCCTCGTCCGACTTGACGGCATTTTGTAGCTGCACCACTTGCGCCTTCTGAGTGTCGACCAATTGCGGCGTGGCCCAACCTTCTTTCCCAAGCGGAGTGTAACGCGTGAGATTTTCCTGGGCGTTCACGAGCTGGGCCTCATCGCGATCGCGCGTGGCGGTCAACTGGTCGACCTGTGCCTGATAGGGCCTGGGATCGATCTGCGCGAGCACATCGCCGGCGTGCACAGTCTGCCCTTCTTTGAAATTGATGCTGAAGATCTGTCCCTGGATCTGGCTGCGCACGACGACCGTGTTATAGGCGATGACGGTCCCGACGCCGGTCATATAGATCGGCACGTCGTGCTGAACGACCGTTCCGGCGACGACAGGCGCCGGCGGCGGCGCGACAACGGCAGGCGCCGCCCGTTTGCCCCAGGCCGCATGCGTAATCGCGAAACCGCTGCCGATCCCAACGACGGCAATCAGCAAAACGCTAGGAATGACAATCTTGCGTCGCATGTGCGCCCCTGCGAGATGGTGTTCAGCGACCGGAAAACGTAGACGTTCCGGTCATCGAGGACATTCCGGTCATCGAAGACATTCCGGTCGCCGGCGACGGATACGGGCTTGTCATCAAAGGCTCCGACAAATAATTCAGAGATGGAACGGTGGAGAACGGGCTGAGGCCTCCGGCTCCCAGCTCGGTGGAGCCCAACGGAATTCCAACGCGCTCAGGCGACGAGGCGGACGCCGCAGATCCCGCCAAAGAGCTGCCGTCCGTCGCACAGGTGCCCGACGCATCTCCGGCCATACCGCCGCCGTCAAACGTCGAGGGCGCCCCCGAAGTCTCGCCAGTCGACAGGCCGGCGCCCGACGAGGACCCGGTCATTGGGCTTCGAATGCCTGAGGATATGCCGCCCGCGGCTGAGGACGAGCTGCCCATCCCTGACGAATCTCCCATGCCCGACGACGAAACTCCCGTTCCTGACGTCGTGACCACAGTTCCCAGGCCGTATGACGACTCCGCCATCGAACTTCCGAAGCCGGCGCACCCCCGGCGTGAGCCCGTCGACGGCGGCGCGAATCCGGACGACGCCATCGGGCTCACCCCTTGGACCGGGACCGCTGTTGCGCCCAGGGGGACAAGGGTGGGTGGGACCGGCGCTGCGGAACCGACGCCAAGTGGGGACGACATGCCAAGCGGCGAAGTTCCGGGTGCAACTTGTGCTGCGACAGGGCCGCAGGCCAGCGCCACTGCGGCGGTGACCGTCATGAGTCGGGTCAGCGCGTTGGGCCGCATTCCAAACTTGGAATTGCCCTGCGCCACTAAGGTCATCAACGATTCGATGAATTCGATCACGTGCACGCGCTCCACTCCCGCGCCCTTCGCTGCTCGACAACGCTGACTCGCGATCGAGGCGCGGCGGGTTAGGACTCTAGTCGTGCGTGGCGCAATTCGGTATCGTACGTTGGTTGACGTTGGACCCCCGCGCGGGTTGCGCGAACTCATATCTTGGTATGCGACAGGGTGCGGTCGTTCGTCGAATTGCATTGACGCCAAGCGAATACGATGCATTGACGATGCTGATGTCGTGCAGACGTGAAGCACGGAAGCGATGGTCTCGCCCAAGACGGGCGCGTGATCGTTCAACGATCGAGGCGAACCTGAAGATGGCGCGGCGCCGGCGCGCGCCGCGTGACAAGCGATGGCCGGCACGGCGTTTGCTTGCCGCGGAGGCATGACGATTGTGACGTCTGCTCGACGCTCTCCGCCCCGACGCGAGACCCTGCGATGCGGGTTGTAATCGTCGACGACAACTCGGCGCGCGGGACGATCATCGAATCGGGACTGCGTGGCGCCGGCCACTCCGACATCGTGCGGGTGACGGAAATGACCGCGCTGCTCAAGCAACTCGTCGCGCTGGAGCCCGACGTCGTGCTGATCGGCCTCGAGAATCCAAGCCGCGACATTCTCGAAAACATGTTCACTGTGAGCCGCACCGTGCGACGGCCCGTCGCGATGTTCGTCGACCAATCGGATGCGGCGATGATCGAGGCGGCGGTCGACGCCGGCGTCTCCGCCTATATCGTCGACGGGCTACGCAAGGAGCGGGTCAAAGCGATCCTCGACATGGCGATCAGCCGCTTCAACGCCTTCGAGCGGCTGCGAAGAGAACTCGAAGAGGCGCGCGACCAGCTCGCCGAACGCAAGACGATCGAGCGCGCCAAGGGAATCCTGATGAAGGCCAAGTCGATTTCGGAGGAGGAAGCCTACGCGCTGTTGCGACGCGCGGCGATGAACGAGAACCGCCGCATCGCCGAAGTCGCGCACTCGGTCGTGCTTGCCGCGGGCTTGCTGCGATGACGACGACGCTCCGCATCGGCTTCCTGCCACTGGTCGACGCCGCGCTTCTCGTCGCCGCGCGCGAAGAAGGTTTCGCCGAGCGCGAGGGGCTTTCGCTCGAGCTGGCGCGCGAGGTCAGCTGGGCCAATCTGCGCGACCGGCTCTCGGTCGGAATGCTGGACGCGGCGCAGATGCTCGCGCCGGCGGCGATCGCCGCGACGCTCGGCCTCGGACATCTGCGCGTGCCGATGGCCGCCCCGGCCCTCCTCAACATGAACGGCAATTCGATCACCCTGTCGAGCGCGCTCGCGCGTGAAATGAGCGAGGCGGCGGGCCCGCTCGATGACGTCGGGGTGGCCGCGACGGCCTTCGCCGATCTGGTCAAGCGGCGCGCTCGCGAAGGGCTCGAGCCGCCGGTGCTCGCCTCCGTCTTTCCATTCTCCATGCACACGTTGCTGATCGACGAATTCCTGCGTAGAGGCGGGCTGAAGGCGGGCGAGGACGTGCCGCTCGTGGTCCTGCCGCCGCCGTTCATGGCGGCGAGCCTCGCCAGCGGTCAGATCGACGGCTTTTGCGCCGGCGCGCCCTGGAACGCACTCGCAGTCGAAGCGGGAAGCGGGGCGATCGTCGCGCTCGGCGTCGATCTCATTGCCGACGCGCCCGAGAAGCTGCTCGTGCTGCGCGCGGCCGAGGCGGAACGCCGTCCGGAAACCGCGATCGCCCTGACCCGCGCCGTGCTCGCCGCCGCGCAATGGGCCGAAGACCCGCGCGCCCGCGCCCGGCTCGCCGAATATCTGTCGCGCCCGCACTATCTCGACGCGCCGGCGGCGACGATCGAAGCGATTCTCGCCGGTCGCCTCGAGATCGGCGGAGGGCGCGCCAGGCGAATTGCGCCCGACTATCTGCGCATCGACCGCGCAGCGCTCGCCCCGAGCCCAGCGCGCGCCGATCAGGTGATCGAGGCCATGATCGCGGCGGGTCAGATCGCTGCGGATGACGAGACCCGCCGGATCGCGCGCGATCTTTTCCGCGCCGACCTTTTCGCAGCGGCGCAGGCGTAAGCCGAGCCTCGCAAGCGGCCGCGGCGCAGCCAGCTAGGCGCCGTGCCAAAATATTGTGCGTTGCACACAACATTGCGGCGCCGCGCGCCTTTCCGCCCATTCTGGCTAACCTATTGCGCTTCATGCTTCTTTTGTCGTGGCGGACCATGGCACTGTTTTTGCTTCGAAGGATTTGACATTGATCCGGGCAGCGACGCCCGGGCGCGCCGCTCCAACGACGGACGGCATCGAGCAAAGCCGCTCATGAATTTCCCGCGGTCGGGCGCGAGGAATTCATGAGCGGCTTTTTGTTTTTGGCCCGCAGGCACGGAAGAGCGCGATGAACAGCAGGGATTTCCTGAAGTCGGGACATTGGCCGACGCTTCTGGCGGCCTTCCTCTATTTCGACATGAGCTTCATGGTGTGGATCATCCTGGGTCCGCTCGGCGTCCAGATCGCTGCCGATCTGAAGCTCGATCCCGCGGAGAAGGGCTTCATGGTCGCCCTGCCCGTGCTGGCGGGCGCGCTGCTGCGCGTCGTCAACGGCGTGCTGGTCGATCGCCTCGGGCCCAAGCGTGCTGGTCTCATCGGGCAGATCGTCGTCATCGCGGCGCTGCTGGCGTTCTGGAGCCTTGGCGTCCGCGCTTACTCCGCCGTTTTGCTGCTGGGCTTGGCGCTCGGCGTCGCCGGCGCCTCCTTCGCCGTCGCGCTGCCGCTCGCCTCGCGCTGGTACCCGCCGCGATATCAAGGCGTCGCGCTCGGCATCGCCGGCGCCGGCAATTCGGGCACGGTGCTCGCCGCTCTTTTTGCGCCGGCGCTGGCGGCCGCGTTCGGCTGGGTCAACGTGATCGGCTTTTGCGCGATCCCGCTTACCCTCGCCCTCGCGGTCTACCTGATCTGCGCCAAGGACAGCCCCAATCCACCCGCCGCAAAATCGCTGGCGGGCTATGTCGGCGTTCTGCGGCAGCCAGACGCTTGGCTCTTCATGTTCTATTACGCGGTGACGTTCGGCGGCTTCTCCGGCCTCGCGTCGTCGCTGGGCATCTATTTCAACACGCAATATCATCTCGACGCGGTGAGCGCCGGCTATTGCACGGGGGCCTGTGTTTTCGCGGGATCGCTGGTGCGACCGATCGGCGGCGCGATCTCCGACCGCATCGGCGGCGTGCGCGTGCTGACCGCCCTCTATGCGGTCGCCGCGGTCGCCCTCGTCGCCGTCAGCTTCGGCTTCGCTTCCTTTCCGCTGGGCTTCGCGGCGCTGCTCGTTGCGATGCTCGCGCTCGGCATGGGCAACGGCGCCGTCTTCCAGCTCGTCCCGCAGCGCTTTCGCGCCGAGATGGGCGTCGTGACCGGCCTCGTCGGCATGACCGGCGGCGTCGGCGGATTCTACCTCGCCTCGAGCCTTGGCCTCTCCAAGCAATTCACCGGCAGCTACCAGGCGGGCTTTCTCATCTTCGCGACGCTTGCTCTCGTCGCCTTGGCCGCGCTGACCCGCGTCAAGCGACGATGGCGCTCCGATTGGGCTGCGCACGACGTCGCCGCGGCGCGCATCTGACCCATCGCCGAGCTTCAACAGGAGACCCGACATGACTTCGGCGCAAATCGACCATGTGCAAGACGCCGCCGAACGGCTTCTCATTGTCGGCGGCGGCATGGCGAGCGTGAAGCTCTGCGAGGAGCTCGCGGTGCGCGCGCCGGGCCGCTTCGCCGTGACCATCGTCGGCGCCGAGCCGCGCGCCGGCTACAATCGCGTGCTTCTCTCGGCGCTGCTGGCCGGCGAAGTCGGCGAAGCCGACATCGCGCTGCGCGACGAAGCCTGGTATCGCGCGCACGGATTCCGCCTTATCCCAGGGCGCCGGGTCGAGGCGCTCAATCTCGCGGGCCGCGCGGCGCGCCTGTGCGACGGGAGTGAGATCGGCTTCGATCGAGTCGTTTTGGCGACCGGATCGATCGCGATGCGACCGCCCGTTCCCGGCATGAACAGCGCTAATGTCATGACCTTTCGCGATCTCGCCGATCTGCCGGCGCTGGAGGCGGCGGCGCGCCAGAAGCGGCGCGTCGTCGTCATCGGCGGCGGCCTTCTCGGCATTGAGGCGGCCTGCGCGCTCGCCAAGCGCGGCGCCGCCACGACGCTCGTCCATGTGATGGACCGGCTGATGGAGCGTCAGCTCGACGCGCGCTCCGCCTCCTTCCTCAAACGGGCGATCGAACGCAAGGGCGTCGCCGTGAGGCTCAAAGCCGAGACGCTCCGGGTCGAGGACGCCGCGGGCGCGAAGGCGCTCGTGTTCGCCGATGGCGGGCGGCTCGCCGCCGATCTCGTCGTCGTCGCCGTGGGCGTGCGGCCCAACGCGGCGCTCGCCAAGAGCGCTGGCCTCGAGGTCGGGCGGGGCGTCAAGGTCGACGACGCGATGACGGCGACCGTGCCCTTCGCGCATGCGATCGGCGAATGCGTCGAGCATCGCGGCGTCGTCTGTGGCCTCGTCGAACCCGCTTACGATCAGGCGCGCGTACTGGCGCGCCGGCTCGCCGGCGACGTGAACGCGCGCTACGAGGGCGCCGCGCTGGCGACCAATCTCAAGGTCTCCGGCATCCCCGTCTTTTCCGCCGGCGAAAGCATGGACGCGACCGGCGCTCAGACGATGACGCTCGAAGATCGTGCGCTCGGCGTCTGCAAGACGCTTGTATTGCGCGGCGACCGCCTGATCGGCGCGATCCTCGTCGGGGAAGCCGACGACGCGCTCTGGTATCGCGATCTCATCCGGGGGAGCGCCAATGTCGCGCCGTTTCGCGACCGCCTCATATTCGGCCGCGCCATGTGTGGTCTCGGCGACGAAACCTCCATTCAGGAGGCCGCATGATGAGCGGCGACTTCAGCTCCGATCAGAAGCGCTATCTTGAGGGTTTTGTCTCAGGCATCCAGGCGATGCGTGGCGCGAAGGCGCCCGAAGCCGCGGTCGCGGCGGCGAAGCCGATAGGCCCTGACGCGGCGCATCTCGCCGCGCAGGACGCGACGGTCGCCGCCGGCAAGAAGCTCGCGGATCAAGAGAAGTGGAAGCGCGCCGAGCATCCGTTCGACGCCTATGCGCGCCTCAAGGCGCAGGCGCGGATCGGCGCCTTCCCGAAGCCCGACGACAACTTCCGCTGGCGCTACTACGGCCTCTTCTATGTCGCGCCGGCGCAGGCGAGTTACATGCTGCGCCTGAGGATCCCCAACGGCGTTCTTTCGCACTCGCAATTCGCAGGCCTCGCCGACCTTGCGGTGCGCTTCGGCGGCGGCTACGCGCATGTGACGACGCGCGCCAACCTTCAGATCCGCGAAATTGCGCCGGCGAACGCGACTGCGATCGTCGAGGCGGTGCAGGACCTCGGCCTCTCGTCGCGCGGCTCGGGCGCCGACAACATCCGCAACGTCACCGGCTCGGCGACCGCGGGGATCGATCCGCAGGAGCTCTGCGATACGCGGCCGCTCGCCCGCGAATGGCACTATCACGTGCTCAACGATCGCTCGCTGAACGGCCTGCCGCGCAAGTTCAACGTCGCTTTCGACGGCGGCGGCCGCATCGCGACCTTGGAAGAGACCAACGACATCGGCTTCCAGGCGGTGCGCATCGCGGAAGGCCATGGGGTCGAACCAGGCGTCTGGTTTCGCGTCGTCATCGGCGGCATAACGGGCCACCGCGACCTCGCGCGCGAAACCGGCGTGGTGTGCCGTCCGGAGGACTGCACGCCGATCGCCGACGCGATCGTGCGCGTCTTCACCGACAGCGGCGACCGCACCGACCGCGCCAAGGCGCGATTGAAATATGTGCTCGATGCCTGGGGCGTCGAGAAATATCTTGCGGCGGTTGAGGCCAAGCTCGGCCGCCCGCTGACACGCATCGCGCCGAACGCGATCGCGCCGCGGCCGCCGGTCGACCGGGGCGCCCACATCGGCGTCCACCCGCAGGCCCAGCCCGGCTTGAACTGGATCGGCGTCGCGCTGCCTGTGGGCAGGCTGACCGCCGATCAGATGCGCGGGCTCGCCGCCGTCGCGCGCGAATTCGGCGACGGCGAAGTGCGGCTGACGGTCTGGCAAAATCTGCTTCTCTCGGGTGTCGCCGACGATCGTCTCGACGCGGCCAAAGCGGCGATCGAGACGCTCGACGTCGACTGGCGCGCGATGTCCCTTCGCGCGGGCCTGGTCGCCTGCACCGGCGCGGCGGGCTGCAAATTCGCCGCCGCGCACACCAAGGAGCACGCGGGCGAGATCGCCGATCATGTCGACGCCCGCCTCACGCTCGACGCGCCGGTAAACATCCATCTGACCGGCTGCCATCATTCTTGCGCGCAACACTACATCGGCGACATCGGCCTGATGGCGCAGAAGGTCGCGGTCGGCGACGACGACACGGTCGAAGGTTACACGATCGTCGTTGGCGGCGGCTTCGCCGAATGCGCCGGCATCGGCCGTGAGATCTGGCGCGACGTGCCGGCGACCGAGTGCCCGGGCAAGGTCGAAAGCCTGCTGCGCGCCTATCTCGAGCGCCGCGAGAACGCGGCGGAAAGCTTCCAGCATTTCGCCGCGCGCCATACGCCGGACGAACTCAAGCAAATCGTGGAGACGATGTGAGCGTCCAGGTTCTCCCGCCGCGCCTGCTGATCCCGCCGAGCGCGCCCTTCTCCCCGGAGCAGCAGGCCTGGCTCAACGGCTTCTTCGCCGCGGTGCTATCGGCGGAAGGGGCGCCGGCTCCGCTGAGCGAGGCGCAGAATGCCATCCTCGCGCAGGCGCCGGCGGGCGCGGAGCCAGCGCTCGCTCTCGCCGACAACGACGCCGCGCCGTGGCACGATCCCTCGATGCCGATCGACGAGCGCATGCAGCTCTCCCACGGTCGGCCGCTCGCGCCCCGCCTGATGTCGGCGATGGCGCAGCAGGATTGCGGACAGTGCGGCTACAATTGCGCTGACTACGCCAATGCGATCGCCCAGAAAAAGGAGGAGCGGCTGACGCTCTGCGCGCCCGGCGGCAGGGAGACCGCGCGGATGCTCAAGCAGCTCGCGGTCGAACTCGACAAGGCGCCCGCCACGCCGGCGATCGTCAAGGCCTCGTCGGAGCCCGCGCCGGCGGCGGAACGGGGGCACTCGCGGGACAATCCTGTCGAAGCGAGGTTCCTGTCGCGGCGGCGTCTCAACGGCGCGGGTTCCGCGAAGACGACGTGGCACGTCGAGTTCGATCTCTCAGAAAGCGGTCTCGACTATGTCGTCGGCGACAGCTTCGGAATCGTTCCCCGCAATCATCCAGCGCTCGCCGACCAGGTGATCGCGACGATCGGCGCCGACCCGCGGCGGCGGATCAACGGCAAGACCTTGCGCGACACACTGATCGAGGACGCTTCGCTCGGCGTGCCGCCGGACAATCTGTTCCAGCTCCTCTCCTACGTGCTCGGCGGCGAGAAGCGCGCCAAGGCGCGCGCGCTCGCCAACGGCGAAGACCCCGACGGCGACGCCGCAGCGCTCGACGTGCTCGCGGCCTTGCGCAAATTCGACGCCCGGCCCGACGCCGAAGCGTTCCTCGAAGCGCTCGATCCGTTGCAGCCACGCCTCTATTCGATCTCCTCTTCGCCGAAAGCCAGTCCCGGCCGCGTTTCGCTGACCGTCGATACGGTGCGCTATCGCGTCGGCTCGCGCGAAAGGCTGGGGGTCGCCTCGACGTTCCTCGGCGAGCGCATCGAGGCGGGCGAAGCGTTGAAGGTCTATGTCCAGAAGGCGCACGGCTTCCGCCTGCCGGACAATCCCGAGGCGCCGGTGATCATGATCGGTCCGGGCACCGGCGTCGCGCCGTTCCGCGCCTTCCTGCAGGAGCGGCAGGCGACCGGCGCGCGCGGCGCGAACTGGCTGTTCTTCGGCCATCAGCGCCGCCAGCACGACTTCTTCTACGAAGATGAGTTCGAGGCGATGCGCAAGGCGGGCGTACTGAACCGCCTCTCGCTCGCCTGGTCGCGCGACGGCGCCAAAAAATTCTACGTCCAGGACCGCATGCGGGAAGTCGGTCCGGAGCTCTGGCGCTGGATCGCCGAAGGCGCGCATCTCTACGTTTGCGGCGATGCCAAGACAATGGCGAAAGACGTCGAGCGCGCATTGGTCGACATCGTCGCCCAATGCGGCGCCCGCGGCACGGAGGACGCGATCGGCTTCGTGGCGGCGCTCAAGAAAGCGGGCCGTTATCAAGCGGACGTCTACTGATGAACGCGCATACGCAGGCGCCAAGCGTCCGCACGACCTGCGCCTATTGCGGCGTCGGTTGCGGCGTCGTCGCGACGCCGGACGGAGCGGGCGGCGCGGCGATCGCCGGCGATCCGTCGCACCCCGCCAACGCTGGCCGGCTCTGCGTCAAGGGGGCGGCGCTCGGCGAAACGCTCGCCGACGGCGCGCGCCTGCTCCACCCGACGATCCATGGCGTGCGCACGACCTGGCCGCGCGCCTTCGACGCTGTCGCCGCTGGCTTCGCCAAGGCCTTGCGCGAGCATGGGCCGGACGCGATCGGCGTCTATCTCTCGGGGCAATTGTTGACGGAGGACTATTACGTCGCCAACAAGCTGATGAAGGGCTTTCTCGGCTCGGCCAACGTCGACACCAATTCGCGGCTTTGCATGGCCTCGACCGTCGCGGGTCACCGGCGCGCCTTCGGCGCCGACGTCGTGCCGGGTTGCTACGAGGACCTCGACGAGGCCGATCTCGTCGTGCTCGTCGGCTCCAACGCCGCGTGGTGCCATCCCGTGCTGTTTCAGCGCATGGAGCGCGCCAAGGCGCGGCGGGGGACGCGCATCGTCGTCATCGACCCGCGGCGCACCGCGACGGCGGAGGCGGCCGACCTTCATCTCCCCGTCGCGCCGGGGATGGACTCGGTTCTCTTCGCGCGGCTGCTGGTCGAGATCGCCGAGAGCGAGGCGCTCGACCAATCCTTCATCGGCGCACACACGAGGGATTTCAATCCCGCGCTGGCGAGGGCGCGCGAGATCGCGCCCGACCGCGTGACTGCCGCCGCCCGCTGCGGCCTCGCCGAGCGCGATCTTGCGGCTTTTGTCGCGCTCTGGATCGGGACGGAGCGCGTCGTCACTTGCTTCAGCCAAGGCGTCAACCAGTCGGCGCAAGGGACCGACAAGGTCAACGCCATTCTCAACGTCCATCTCGCGACGGGCCGCATCGGCAAGCCGGGCGCCGGACCGTTCTCGCTGACGGGCCAGCCCAATGCGATGGGCGGCCGCGAGGTCGGCGGCCTCGCCAATCAGCTCGCGGCGCATATGGACTTCGCGCCCGGGGACCTCGATCGCGTCCGCCGCTTCTGGCGCGCGCCCGCCATGGCGACGCGCGCAGGGCGCAAGGCGGTCGATCTCTTCGAGGCCATCGAGCGCGGCGAGGTCAAGGCGCTGTGGGTGATGTGCACCAACCCGGCGGTCAGCCTGCCGCGCGCCGACGCGGTGCGCGCCGCGTTGCGCAAGCTCGATTTTCTTGCGGTCTCCGAAGTCAGCGCGCATGTCGACGGTCTTCTCGACGCGGCGACGGTCGTGCTGCCGTCGGCGGCCTGGGGCGAGAAGGACGGCACGGTGACGAATTCCGAACGCCGCATCTCGCGCCAGCGGCCGTTCCGCGCGCCGCCGGGCGAGGCGCTTGCCGACTGGCGGCAGATTGTCGAGGTCGCACGACGCCTCGGCCACGGCGAGGCCTTCGCCTATCAGAAGCCGGCCGACATCTTCCGCGAGCACGCGGCGCTGTCGGCCTTCGAGAACGACGGCGCGCGTATTTTCGACATTGGCGCGTTCGCCGATCTCTCGGATGCGGCTTATGACGCGTTGGAGCCGGCGCAATGGCCGCTGCCGAACGGAGCCGCCACCGGCCGCGCGCGTCTCTTCGCGGACGGCGGCTTCCTCCACCACGACGGGCGAGCGCGCTTCGTTGCGACCGAGGCGCCTCGCCTCGCCGCGGAAACCTCCGCCGACTTTCCCCTGCTGCTCAACACCGGGCGGGTACGCGATCACTGGCATACGATGACGCGCACCGGCCTCAGCCCGCGACTGGCCCGCCACCGCGAGTCGCCTTTCGTCGAAGCGCATCCTGACGACGCGGCGCGCCTGGGGCTCAGGGATGGCGACCTGGCGCTCGTTTCGACGCCGCACGGACGGGCGCAACTGCGCGTCGTCGTCACCGAGAGCCAGCGGGCCGGCGCCTTATTCGCCCCGATGCACTGGACCGACGCGACGGCCGGGCGCGCCCGAGTCGGCGCGCTGGCGCATGGCGCCGTCGATCCCGTGTCCGGCCAGCCCGATCTGAAGGCGACGCCCGCGTCGATCACGGCGAGCCCCTTCGCGAGCGAAGGCTTCTTGGTTTCGCGGCGGCGCGCCCGCTTGCCCGATTGGCTGTCGCATGCGCGCTTCAGCGTTCCCGGCGGCGAAGCAATCACCTTCGCCGCGGGCGAAGCTCCCGAGGCGCTGCAGGCGTTTCTGTCCAACTGGCTGCGCCTCGACGCGACGCCGGCGATGCGGCGGGACGAGCACATGGGCCTGACGCAATACGTCTCGTTCGCCGCCGACCGGCTCGAGGCGTTTCTCCACGTCGGTCCGTCGCTCGACCGCGCCGCGCTCGACTGGGCGATCGCTCTACTCGGCCGCGAGCGGATCGAACCCGCGGCGCGCCTCTTCCTTCTCGCCGGACCTGGCGCAAACGTCGCCGCCGCGAGCCCGCTGGTCTGCGCCTGCTTTGGCGTGCGCCGCGACGCGATCGAAGCGTCGATCGCCAAAGGCGCCGCGAGCGTCGACGCGGTCGGCGGGGCGACCCGCGCTGGCGCGAATTGCGGCTCGTGCCGCGCGGAGATCAGCCAACTTCTTCTTGCGGGCTGCGCATCCGCACGCACCGCTCGCCCGCCGGCCTTCGCACAGGGAGACTGAGACGAATCGTCGGCGCGCGTTGACGGCGCCGACTATTGCCGGATAGCGCAAAAGCGACCAAGCTTCCGCCGCAACTCTCGCCGCCGATTCGCCTTGCCGCCCCTATGAGTAAAACCTCCGACCTGGGCGGCGTTGCCGCTATGCTTGCCGGGACCGCGTCGTTCGCGGTCGGCGACAGCTTCATGAAGGTGGTCGCCGAAGACTTGCCGCCCTTCGAGGTGCTCTTCCTGCGCGGCGTCGCAGCCTCGCTCGCCTGTGCCGTGCTGCTCGTCCTGACCGGGGATTGGCGCGCCGTCTCCGGCGTGCGCGACCGCCGCGCGTTGCTTCGCGCGGGCGCCGAGACGCTCGCGACGCTCTGCTACATCGTGGCCCTCGCTCGCATGCCGATTGCCGACGCTATCGCCATTCAACAGATGGCGCCGTTGCTCGTGATCCTTGGAGCGGCTTTCCTCTTTCGCGAGCGGATCGGCCCGGGCCGCCTCGTCCTCGTGCTGGCGGGCTTTACCGGCGCCGTGATGGTCGCCGAGCCCGGACCCGCGGGCGTTTCGACCGCGGCCCTGTTCGCCTTCGGGACCGCGCTCTTTGCGGCGGCGCGCGATCTTTTCGGGCGCGGCGTGCCGGCTCGCATTCCCGTAATGGTCATAACCTTTGCGACGAACGTCATGGTGATGTTAGTGGCGGCGGGTTTGTCGCTTGTCCTGGAGACCCGCGCGGCGCCGACCACCCGTCACCTCGCGTTCCTCAGCTTCGCCGGCATCTTCGTAACGCTCGGCCACGTCGGCATCCTGCACGCCTATCGGATTGGCCGGACTGCGGCCGTCGCGCCCTTTTACTATAGCTTCGCGCTGTGGGCGATGCTGTCGGGCCTCGTCGTGTGGCGCGCATTGCCTGGCGCCCTGGCCCTCGCAGGGATCGCCTTGATCGTCGGCAGCGGCGCCGCCATCGTCGCGCTCGACCAGCGCCGCGGCAGCGGTCGGATCGCGCGCGAGGGTGCGCTATGAGCAACTCCTGCCTCGCGCTGCGCGAACGCGCAAGCACGAGGCCGCAGTCAAGAGGACTTTCGGCATCGCAGGACGTCGGTTGTCACGGATACAGCCCTCTATCCTGCCGCGCTGCGAGGATGCGCTCACAAGCCACCGCATAGGTCGCGGTGCGCAGCGGAATCTTGTGCTCCTCCGCCTTAGCCCAGATTTGACCGAGCGATCCGAGGATGATGCGATCGAGTCGCTGGTTAATTTCGTCCTCGGTCCAGAAGAAGCTGGAGAAGTCCTGCACCCACTCGAAGTACGACACGATGACGCCGCCTGCGTTGCAGATGACGTCCGGAACGAGCCACACGCCGCGATCCGCGAGAATGTCGTCAGCCTGGGTCAAGGTGGGCCCATTCGCGCCTTCGAGGACAATCTTGCAAGTGATCCTGCGCGCACGATCGACGGTGAGTTGACCTTCGAGCGCAGCCGGGATGAGAATATCCGCCTTCGCATCCCAGAACGTTTCGTTGTCAACCCGGTCGCCCTGCTTGAATCCCGCGATGCCGCCATTTTTCGCGGCATACTCCAGAAGGCGCGTGACGTCTAAACCTCGCTCGCTGACGATTGTGCCGCTGTGATCCTGAACGGCCACGATTTTCGCGCCCGCCTCAGCGAACAATTCCGCCGCCACGGAGCCCACATTACCAAAGCCTTGTACGGCCACGCGAGCGCCGTGGAGCTCAAGCCCGATGCGGCGTGAAGCCTCCCGGCCCGTCACGAACACGCCACGCCCTGTCGCCTTCACGCGGCCCAGCGAGCCCCCAAGGTTGATTGGTTTGCCAGTAACCACACCAGTGGCGGTCGTGCCGTTGTTGATGGAATATGTGTCCATCATCCAGGCCATGATTTGAGCATTGGTATTGACGTCAGGCGCCGGAATGTCTTGCTGCGGGCCGATGATCGCCCCGATCTCGCTTGTATAGCGGCGAGTGAGCCGCTCCAATTCCTTATGCGAAAGTTTGCTCGGGTCGACACGGATGCCGCCCTTGGCGCCGCCGTAGGGCAAGTTCACCGCGGCGCACTTCACTGTCATCCACGCGGACAGCGCCATAACCTCTTCGAGCGTCACTTCGGGATGAAAGCGCACGCCGCCCTTACCCGGACCACGCGACAGGTTGTGCTGCACTCGGTAACCCTCGTAGTGAGCGATCGCCCCACTGTCCAACTCGATCGGCACGTCGACGATCAGCGCTCGCTTCGGGTGCTTCAGCGTTTCCACCCAGCGCCCAAGATGTCCGAGGTAGGGCGTCACGCGATCGACCTGAGTGAGAAACGTGCCCCACGGGCTGATCGGAGTGGGGCTCACAAAACTAAGGGCGGATTTCAATTGCCTGTACTCCACGATTGGGCGTTGGCGCGCACAGCCGAAGGTGCACCCCGAGCAGCGCCGCTAATGCTTTCGATCATCGGGATTGAGTTCGACTACCCTGGCGACCGTTGCATCGTCGGGAGCTTCGGCATCGAGCCGGCATGAAACCTTTCATCGTCTAAAGATCGGAGCGTCTTGGTCGTCCAAGGGAAAACAAGGCCGTTGCACGCGTCGCCAGTCGACGTTCCGCAGCTGGGATGTAGAGGGGCCCGGCAAATTGACCAATACACGCTTGGGCGCCGAGGCGTACGCCTGCTTGAAGTTCATCGGATTCTTGACGATCACAAACTTGAAATTTCGAACGTCCTGGCCGGCCGCCCGGAAGTGCTCGTCGGCGTACTCGTACGCCGAGTAGCTGCTCACCACGACGACGGCGCTCTTTACCGCTATCACTGCGCTCTTGCCCATGCTCGCGCGAACGCCGCCCATGAGCCCGCCGGCGTAGGTAAAGTCGCCCTCGAACAGATGCGTAACCATCCCGTCTATCGGCAGCGGCGCCCCGTACGAAGGATCGATCTTGTTGCCCAGATATCCTGATATCGCCGCGCCGACTCCCGCCGACCATGCCAATCCTGCGATCTCAGGGTCGACGACGTGAACGAGTAGCGGCGCGTCGATTCCACTCTGCAAGTATGACTGCAGCATTCTTGCACTATCGCCGGCCGCGCCGGCGCCAACGCAATCGGAGGCGTCGCTAAGGATAATCGGCTGTCCCTCGGTGGCCAGCCCCTCCTCCAGAGCCGCTTTCGCCTCCACGCCAGCCGCCTCAAATTCGTGTCGCTTCGCCCACGCCAATTCGGCCAACTCGAGCGCCAGGTCCGCCGCCGCGTCGAGTTGGTCATCCGTCACGGCGACGGCCGCAAATCCGGTGTCTTCGAAATCAAGCCAAGGCTGAACAGGAAAATAGCTCAGCGCCAAAGCGCGCCCAGACGACTCGACCCCGCAGCGCCAACGATAAAGCTGTCGCATCGGGCCGGGCTCGCGGGTTCCATGCGAGAACGGCGCCGACAGCATCGCGACCTTTCGCATGCTCATCGTCGGCTTGATCTCGCCTTTGACGGCACGGACGAGGAGTCCTGCAGCGCGCGCCCCAGTCTCAAATGTGTCGTCGTGCGGGTAGTGCTGATAGCCGACGATTATCGAGCACGCGTCGACCATCCGCGGCGTGATATAGGCGTGCAGATCGCAGCTTATGCTCAGGGGAACGTCGCCAATGATCGCGCGGACGTCTCTCAGGATGTCTCCTTCCGCGTCGTCCTCCCCTTCACAGATCATGGCGCCGTGCAGGGCGAGATAAACGCCATCGATCGCGCCTGCGGATCGCAACCCGTCTAAAAGCAATGCCTTCAGTTCCGTGTAGCACTCGGCGGTCACGCGGCCCCCGGCCCCGCCATGCGTCGCAATCAATGGCGCGACGGACCACCCCGCCGCGCTGATCGCGGATATCGCTCCGGCAATCTCCACGTTCGTGTTCGCCAGGGCGCCGATCATGGCGTCGCCGACGACCAGATATTTATTTTGAAAATCGACCAGCTCGGTCCGAACTCTCGAAAGCGTGTTTCCCTCAAAAAGGAGCCCGCCAACCGCGATCCGCTTCCTGCCCATCAACCCAACTTTCGCTTCCCGCCGCAGCCCGCCGACAATCCATGAGCCTATCGGCCTTGCCCGTTTCGATCAGCTTCGTCGAGGTCGAGGGTCATTCCGGAGCGTCGACCCCGTCGATGGGCTTTCGCGACGCGGCGGTCGCGTAAGGAACGTTGCGTCCGCCATAACGGCGAATTCGCACGTTCGCCTGCTCCGCGTGCCCTGCAAAGCCCTCAAGCATGCACAAGCGCGAGCACACCTCGCCAATCCGCACGGACGCTTCGTCCGTCAGAATGCGTTGATAGGTGACGGTCTTGAGAAACTTCCCCACCCAAAGACCGCCGGTGTAGCGGGCCGCTCGTTTTGTCGGAAGAGTGTGATTCGTGCCGATCACCTTATCGCCATAGGCCACGTTGGTTCGCGGTCCAAGAAACAGCGCGCCGTAGTTGGTGAGCTTGCGCAGGAAATAGTCGGGATCGCGCGTCATCACCTGAACGTGCTCGGAGGCGAGCCGATCGGCTTCGAGCACCATCTCGTCGTCCGAATCGCACACAATCACCTCGCCACATTTCTCCCAAGCCATGCTGGCGATCTTCGCCGTCGGAAGAATCTGAAGAAGCCTGTCGATTTCTCGCATGGTCGCGCGTGCGAGACGTTCGGATGTCGTCAGGAGGATCGCCGGAGAGGTTGGTCCATGTTCCGCCTGACCAAGCAGATCTGTCGCGCAGACTTCCGGGTCCGCGGCGTCGTCGGCTATGACGAGGGTCTCCGTCGGTCCGGCGAACAAATCTATTCCCACGCGCCCAAAGAGCTGCCGTTTGGCCTCTGCGACATAGGCGTTGCCGGGACCGACCAGCATATCGACCGGTTCGCATCCGGCCGCTCCCAGCGCCATTGCGCCGACCGCCTGGACTCCGCCGAGGCAGTAGATGACGTCGGCGCCGGCCAAATGCTGGGCCGCGACGATCGCGGGCGCGGGACTGCCTCGGAAGGGCGGCGCGCAGGCCACGATGCGCGATACGCCGGCCACCTTCGCCGTAATGATGGTCATGTGCGCGGACGCGAGCAGCGGATATTCGCCGCCGGGCACGTAACAGCCGACGCTCTGCACGGGGATGTTCTTGTGGCCCAGAACCACGCCGGGCAGCGTTTCAACCTCGATGTCGGTTATCGAGGCGCGCTGGAGCTCGGCGAAATTGCGGACCTGTGCCTGCGCAAACTTGATGTCTTCGAGATCCTGATGAGAGAGCTGATCGAGGCATTCCAGGATTTCGGCGTTTGTGAGCCGGTAGTCGGCCCGATCCCAATTGTCGAACTTCACGGAAAGCTCACGAACAGCTTCGTCGCCGCGCTCCGCGATATCCGCAAGCATCGTTTCGACCGCCGCGCGCACACGAAGCTCGTTCGCGGCGTTCTCGTCGACGTCCGCTCCACGCTTTAGCCATTGCGCCATGTTCGGTCCTCTCTTCAAAAGCGAGCGAGGGTCGCTTCACAGGGAACTGCGACAATCGCTATGCCGTATGGGCCCAGCCACAACAAATGCGCTCAAGAGCGCTTGGTCTGAACCGTCCTCGTCGGTGCGAGCGGAGCAATCCAGTTGCGCCGGAGATGCAAGAGCTTCGGAACTCACGCAATTCGCAATAACGATCCATTGAAGACGGCTCTTAGGCGCCCACACTCAAGCCCCTCTACCAAGCCGACCGGAGCCAATCAGCGACTTCGCGAGCGCTCGCCTGTCGCGGGTTCCAATAGGTTTGCGGATCGCCCATCACGTCTTCCGCGATCTGCTCGAATTGGCCGTCGGGCAATCCGATCGCGCTGAGCTGCGTTGGCGTTCCAAGGACGCGGGCGAGTTCGTCAATCGCGTCGACAAGCCCCTGAGCGGCCTTGGAGTCGTCAGCCGCGCTCGAGACGCCAACCGCTCTTGCGGCTTCCGCGATGCGCGTCTTTGCGGCCTCGAGGTTGAAACGCAGCGAATGCCTGACCATCACGGCGTTCGCCGCGCCATGCGACAAGCCATAGCGGCCGCCGAGACTGTGGCAAACCGAATGTCCGATTCCCAACCACGAATTTCCGTATGTCAGCCCCGACATCGCCGTCGCGTTAAGCGCAGTCTGCAACGCGCCCAGGTTCTTCCCGGCGCTATCGCCGACGATTTCGGGAAGCGCGGAAAGGAGCTGCCGCAGCGCGGCAAGCGCGAACGCATCGGTGACGAACTGGGCGCCTTTTGAATAAAAGGCCTCGAGGCAATGATGGACTGCGTTCATGCCGCTCGCCGCCAGCACGCGAGTCGGCGTGGTCGCCGCGATCTCGGCGTCGAGAATGACCGCCGAGGGCGTCAGTTTCGAATGGACGAAAATGAGCTTCTGTCCTCGATCCGTATCCGTCACGGCGCCGCCGCCGACCACGTCGGCGGCCGAGAACGTGCTGGGCGTCGTGATCACCGGGAGGGGTTCGACTTCCACGTTTGCGGAGTGGAAGGTAGCGGGAGGTTCAAATCGGCTTACGAAGTCGGCAATGCTTCGGCCGCTCGGCAGACCGACCGCCAGGGCCTTCGCCATGTCGTGGGTGGAACCGCCGCCGATAGAAACGATCGCATCGAAATTGTATGATTGGAGCGCAGCCACGGCTTCGCCGACGCTCCGCAATGGCGTGTTTGGCTTCACATCAGCGAACACGAAGCTGAAGCGGTCCCGCAAGGCTTCGCTCGCTTCGTCTACGAAAGAGGTCGTCGCTTTGAGAGTGGGGCTCGCGACGATCAAGATTCGCTTCGCTCCCAGTGTGTTCAACTCGCTTACGAGCTGCGAGCGAGACCCTGGTCCGCTGACGATCGAACGAGGAATCGCGCCGCCGTCGAAGCGGCGTATCGCTGAAGTCTGAGTCATATTTCGTATCCGCTACTTGTTCGCAGGGATCAAACTCGGACGGCGACTGTCCAATCGCCGTCCGAAATGAAGAATATTTATTTTGGCGCGGTTTGGCCGGAAAGATCCGTGTCGTTCACTGTTTGCTTGCTGATGAGACTGGCCTGCGTGAGCGTCTCCTTCGGGATCTTCTTGCCTTCCGCCGCTTCGATCGCGCGCTGGACCGCAAGCTCCGCCATGGTGACGGGCTGGCTGACGATCGTCGCCTGAATCCATCCGTCATTGATCAGGCGCTGAGTCTCCGGCTCCATATCGGTCGTGAGCACCATGACGTCGCCGGGCTTCTTGCCGGCTGCGCGGAGCGCTTGCACGGCGCCGATCGCGATCGGGCCGTTAAACGCGTAGACAGCTTTGATGTCAGGGTGGGCCTGCAAGAAATCCTGCATTGTCGACAGCGCCTCCGACGACGCGGTCGAGGTGAACTTCTCCGCCACGATCTTCATGCCCGGATATTTGGAGAGGTAGTCCTTAAATCCGTTGACGCGAAGCTTCGTCAGATCGAGGCCGCTCGGCCCCGACAGCATCGCGACCTCGCCCTTCCCTCCGAGATGATCGGCGGCATAGCTCGCCAGCAATTCCGTCATCACGTACGAGGGTTCGCCAACGAAACCCGTAACCTTGTCGCTACGCGTCGCAATGCCGTCGTTGATGACAGGAATGCCGCTCGCAATCGCTTTTTCAACCACGGGGACAGTGCCGTCCGAACTCGCGGGAACGAGAACGATCGCCGAGACATGCCTTTGGATCACGTCTTCGATCTGCGTGACTTGGTTCTGAAGATTGCCATAGCCGCCGGCGTCGTAGATCTTCACGTCGTAGCCGAATTTCTTGCCTGCCTCGATGTAGCCGGAGGCCTTAAGTTTGAAGTAAGGGTCGCCGGCTGCCGGCAGCATGACGGCGATTTCCTTTTGCTGCGCCGCGAACGCAGGCGCGAACGCCCCCGCCAACGTCGCTACGCTGCTCAGCGCTATTGCGCAAATCGCACTCCGAAACGCATGATGCTTGTTTAACATGTCACTCCCTCTTTTCCTCACCATCCCTCGGTGACTTTGAATGCTCAACGCCTCGCTTGCCGCAGTGAGTTGATCCACACCGAAGCAATGATGATCGCGCCCACGATGATGTCCTGAATGAAGGTCGAAATGGCCAAGAGATTGAGGCCGTTGACCATGAAGGCGATGACGAAGACGCCTAGCACCGTTCGAAGGATGCCGCCCTGGCCGCCGAAGATGCTTGTTCCGCCAATGATGACAGCGCCGATGGATTGCAGCAGCAACCCTCCGGAGCCGAGGATGGGCTGACCGGAAATGACCCGCCCGCTCAGGAGGAAGCCGGCGATCGACGCAAACCCGCCGCTCATCAGATAGATGAAGATCTTGGTTCGGCCGACGTCGATGCCGGACATGACTGCGACCTGCTCGCTGCCGCCTATCGCATAGATCGCGCGACCGATCGGCGTGCGCGAGAGGACCACATGGCCGGCCGCAATCAGAAGAATGGCGATCAGCAACGGGACCGGAAGCGGGCCGATGAACCCGCCGCCGAACCAAAAGAAAATGTCGACGGCCGGCTGCGGCAGTCCGAAGATCGACGAACCTCCGGAAACGACCATCGCGGCGCCCGAGATCATGTACAGCATGCCGAGCGTGACGATGAACGGCTGAACGCGCGCCCGACCGATCAGCAGGCCGTTCGCCAATCCCACCGCGAGCCCGGCCCCAAGGCCGGCGACGGCTCCCAGGCCAAAGCCTCGATCCATCATGACGCCAGCCGTGACCACGCTCACCAGGCTGACGATCGAGCCTTGTGAAAGATCGAGTCCGCCCATCAAGACGGGGAAGGTTTGGCCCGCCGCGAGGATCAGCAGAGGCGCGCACTGAACAAGAACGTTGGTGATGTTCTGGACAGTCAGAAAATGCGGGCTCAGGAACGAGTAGATGACGAACATCGCGACGAGGGCGACGCTCGGCCCTATGATGGCGGGGTCGAGACTTTTGGGGATGAAGAAACCCGATGTCTTGCTATGAACCGCTTCCGTCATATCCCTGGCCCTCGTGTAATCGCGTCCACGACGGCGCTCGCGGCGAGATTGTCGTTGGAAAATTCGGCGACGATCCGGCCTTCATGCATCGCGATCACGCGATCGGCGATCAGCAGGACTTCCTCCAAGTCCGAGGACGCGACAAGCACGGCTTTGTCGCGCGCCACCAAGCGATCGATGATGTCGTAAATCTCGTTCTTCGCGCCGACATCGACGCCTTGAGTGGGCTCGTCGAACAGGAAAAGGCTGGCCTCCGTCGAAAGCCATTTGGCCAGGACCACCTTCTGCTGATTGCCGCCGGACAATGCGCCCGCGCGGGCCGCCGGCGCCGGCGGGCGGATATTCAAATCAGTGATCATCTTTTCGGCGTGCCTGACTATCCCGCGCCGGGACAGGCCGAGAGCGCCGAAGAAGCGGCGCAGGACCGCCATGGCGATATTCTCGTAGACGGGCATAATGAGGCAAAGCCCCTCGCCTCGTCGGTCCTCGGGGATCAACGCGATTCCGTTGCGAATCGTGTCGCGAACCGATCCCTTCGGAAGCTTTTCGCCTCTGAAGATGATGTCCCCTTCATCGGCGTGGCGCGCGCTGAATATCGTCTGCAGCAGCTCCGTGCGTCCGGCGCCGACGAGTCCGGTCAACACGACCACCTCACCCGGCGCAACGCTGATGGAAACGTCCTGGAACTCGCCCTTCCGACAAAGGCCTCTCGTTTCAAGCAATGGCGGCTTAGGCGTCCGTACCGCTCGGCGCTGGCGCGTGCGCAATTCGGTCCGACCGGTAATGAGAGAGACGATCCGTTGGCGGTCGAGTTCCGAGGCTGGGTAGGTGCCGGCCGAGCGGCCATCGCGCAAGATCGTCACGCGGCTCACCAATCCAGCGATTTCCTCGAGCCGATGGCTCACATAGACGATCCCGACCCCCTTGGTTGCGAGCGTGCGGATAAGCTCGAATAGGCGATCGGATTCGCCCTGGCTGAGGGAGGCGGTGGGCTCGTCGAGGATGAGAATTTTGGATTCGCGCCGCAACGCTTTGGCGATCTCCACAAGCTGACGATGACCGGTGCCCAATTCGGCGACGCGCGCATCCACGGAGAACGGAGCGCCCACAATCTCGAGGAGTTTGGCGGCCTCGCGGCGGGTCGCCCGCCAATCGATCATTCCGAGCGGCGTGAGGATTTCGCTACCGAGAAAAATGTTCTCGGCGACGGTCAGATGCGGAACAAGCGCGAAATCCTGATAGATTACGCTAATGCCGGCGGCCATCGCATCCGACGTGCCGCCAAATTGGATTTTGCGTCCGGAGAGGAAGAGCTCCCCTCCGTCCGGAGCGTAGAGACCCGCGACAACTTTGATGAGGGTGCTCTTGCCAGCCCCGTTCGCGCCAAGCAGCGCGTGGATCTCGCCAGCGCGAACGTCGAAGTCCACCGAGTCCAGCGCTACGACGCCCGGGAAAATCTTGCGAAGCCCATTGACGCTGAGGAGCGCGGGCGAATCCGTGTTTGGAGCGCTCGCCGTCATGCGCTGGCCTCACGTCGCAGGTTTGGCGAGCGCAGGGCGCTTAGCGCCAAAGCGCCAACGAAAGCGGCGCCGGACGACAGAACATCTTCGTCGAAGTCGAAATTGGCGGTGTGATGACCTGACGCCAAATCCGACCCAAGGACGAAATAGCCGCCAAGGCCGCCGCGATCGGCGACGGCGCGCAGCATCAGCGTCGCGTCCTCGCTGGCGCCGAACTCATGCTGCATGAGATGGTTGGCAAAGAGGTCGGCTCTTTGCGCGACTTCGTGCGCCCAGCCCGCCATTTCAGGCGGATTGGCCCAATCCGCCGCCTCCCCAATAAGCTCGATCGCGTGTTGCAGACCATGGCCGCGGGCGATTCCCTCGACCACTTCGTTAGCCCGCTCGACGAGAGCGTCGAGGTCATGCCTTGCTCCGGCCCTCAGTTCGAACGCCAGCTCGGCGTTTTCGGGGACGACGTTGAGCGCGCGACCCGCATTCATGACGCCGACATTCACCCGGACGTTCGGGCGGCTCGATTGGGCGAGCGATTGCAGCGCCAGCACGATCTGGCACGCGCCGATCAGCGCATTCCTTCCCTGCTCGGGCGCATTGCCGGCATGAGCCGGTCGGCCGGTCAATCGCAGCCTGAATTTCTTCGACGCGAGAAAGCCTTGAACGCCGAGGGCGAGACTGCCTGTTGGCACGCCCAGGCCGATATGGAACCCGAGCAGCACGTCCGCGTCGTCGAGCCACCCGGCCTCGACGACGGACCGCGCGCCGCGAGCGCCCTCCTCCGCGGGCTGGAACAGCAGCCGCAAACGGCCCGCGAACTCGCCAGCCCTTTCCGCGAGAAGCTGCGCAACCCCCAACCCGATCGCGACATGGCCGTCGTGACCGCAGGCATGCATGATTCCCTTGCGCTGCGACGCCCATCCTTCAACAGCGGGACGACCATCGGCCGCCTCGGTGATCGGCAAGGCGTCGAGATCGATCCGAATGACGACGGTCGGTCCCGGAAGCGCTCCGTTCATTTCGGCGACGCAGCCCGTCTCGGCGGGCGAAAGCGCGCTCTGACCGAGCCGCGGCGCGTCACCGAGAAAGTCGCTGCCGACGCGGACCGCGTAGCCGATCTCAGTCAGCCGGCGCGCGACGAAAGCGGTCGTCTCGTTTTCCTCCCAGCCGAGTTCCGGATGAGCGTGCAGATAGCGCCGGTCTGCGACCAGCGCCGGCTGCAAGCGGCGGGCCGAGGCGACGAGACGTTGCAAGACGGCGCCGTCGGCCACCGGCAACGGATGCGCTACTGATGCAGCGGTCTTAGGCATCGAATCTTTCCAAACTCACGCAGGCGCCCACGGCGATCGCCACGGCTCGACGGCAGTCCAGACGCTCTTCGTGCGCATGAATTGCGTGACGGCCTCGAGCCCCATCTCCAAACCCATGCCGCTTTCGCGAAGGCCCCCATACGGAGATCCCGGATGAAGCGCGTGGACCGCGTTGATCCAAACGATCCCAGTGCGCAATTTCGCCGACATGCGCTCAGCTCGCCGTAGGTTTTCAGTCCAAATCGACCCGGCCAGTCCGAAATTCGAATGGTTCGCCAGATCGATCGCTTCGTCCTCGGTGTCGAACGGCGTCACCGCCAGCACGGGACCGAAAATCTCTTCGCGGTGGATCTTCATGTTGACGCCGACATTGGTGTAAATCGTCGGCCTCACGAAATAGCCGTCGCTATTCTCCACCGCCCAATCGACGTCGAGCATTTCCTTTGTCGCGCCTTCCTCGACGCCGGCGTCGATGTAGCGCTGTACGCGTTCGAATTGGCGGCGGGAGATCAGCGGCCCGACCATCGTTCTCATGTCGAGCGGGTTGCCGACGCGGACCTTGAGGGCCAATTCACGCATCCGCGCGAGAAGGCGTTCCTGTACTGAGCGCGAGACGACCAGGCGGGTCGCCGCCGTGCAGGTCTGCCCTTGGTTGGACACCAGACTGAACAACGCTGCAGCCGCGGCGCCGTCGACATCGACGTCGTCAAACACGATGCAAGGAGATTTTCCGCCGAGCTCGAGCGTGACCGACTTCAGGCCCTCGCCCGCAATGGCGGCGATCTTGCGCCCCACGGCGGTCGATCCGGTAAACGCGATCTTGTTGACGCGCGGGTCCCGCACAAGGGCCTCGCCGGTGGTCGCTCCTGGACCGTTCACGACGTTCAGCACGCCCGCGGGCACACCCGCTTCGTGGGCGATCTGGGCGAGCAGCATTGCCGAAAGCGGCGTCTCTTCCGAGGGCTTGAGCACGACGGCGTTGCCGGTGGCCATCGCCGGCGCGAGCTTCGTCGCCGCATTCGTCAGAGGATAGTTCCAGGGGATGATGGCGCCAACGACACCCTGCGGCTCCATGACAGTGACGTTCCGAAAGCCCGGCGCGACGGGGATCAAGGCGCCGCGCACGCGGTCCGTCACGCCCGCGAAGAACTCGAAGATACGAGCGGCGCGCTCGACGTCCCTCGAGGTCGTGTCGCGAAGCGGGCGCCCCGCATCGAGCGTGTCGAGCACAGCCAGCTCCCGGCGCTTCTCCCGGATTCCCTTGGCGATGTTCCAGAAGATTGTTGCGCGGGCATGACCGTCCAACGCCCACCAGGCTTCGTAGGCCTCCGCGGCCGCGAGGGTCGCAGCGGCGACCTGACTTTCGTCGGCCACGGCGATGCGATGCAGCGGCCTTCCCGTACTGGGATCAATCGTCTCGAAAGAAGTCCCGGAGGAGTCGACCCACGCCCCACCGATCCAGTTCCTGCCGATGTCGCGACAGCCCGCCGGCAGCGCGTCACGCAACAGTTCCTGAACCTCTCGCACGCCATCCAAATTCATGTGCTGGCCTCTATTTGAAAGGGAATGTTTGACGGACACGAGCCGCCGCCTCACGGCGCCTCAGCGAACCAACGCTTCCCTTCTAAGAAACTTGCTCGTCACGACTGCCTCGAGTTCGACGACGTGGCACGCGCAGTCGGTCATGTGCGCCTTCATTGCATGACGGAGCCCCTCGGAGTCTTTCCTGCGGATCGCAGTCATTATGCTTCGATGAGCGTCTAGATTTTCGTTCCGGATGTGATCTTGATCGCCGACGTACATTCCTTTGTAGGTTAGCATCTCGGCAAGAAAATGATTGATGAACTTACACATGAAAGACAACATGACGTTCGGGCAGGCGTCCGCAAGAATGTTATGAAACTCTAACTCGGCTACTCTTTGCAGCCTCAATTGCTCTTGGTCTTTGGGCATCTCGTTACATACCGCTATCGTCTCTTCCAACCTCGCAATCGCCTCGGGAGTCAGATGAGGGAAAGCCTGGTAGGCGAGCTCCGGCTCGATCAATTTCCTTATTGCGTAGATTTCTTTCGCGCCAACTTCTGCGAAAAAGAAATAATTTGCCAGCAGCTCAGCGGTGACCTCATAAGAAACATCAGAAATATACGCGCCCCCGTTGGGGCCCGTTTGGATCTTAATTAAGCCTTGCACTTCGAGTGACTTCAGACTTTCACGCACAGTTCCTTTGCTGACCCCAAAAATATCGATGAGGTCGCGTTCCTTCGGCAACCGGTCGCCCGGTTTCTTACCCTCGGCCACAATCCAGCGTTTGATCTCCTCCACCATCAGGTCCGATCGCTTCTGGCGAGGGAGGTTGATCGTTCGTCTCATTGCGTTCCTTTCGTCCGATTTATCATTATAAATATGAGCGTGGCAACGGCAAATTTCGGCTTTCCGAGACGGCTGCGAGTCAGCGAAGGCCCTTCCTGCTGATGGCTGAAAAAGCGGGTGTGATCGATAGAGCTGTCCGCCCGGTGGATCGTCATTGCGAGGGAGCGTAAGCGCCGAAGCAATCCATTCCTCCGATTGCACGGCGGCGCAGCTGGACTGCTTCGCTCCGCTCGCAGTGACGGGGATGATTCAGACAAAATGTCAAAATGCGATAGTCCTGAGCTCGCAGGTTCCCAACCCTGTTCCAATGGACCCGGCGCTGTCGCGAGGATGTGAATCGGCCTCGTCCGCGGAGCGACGCCCCGGACCTTATCAGCGATCCGCTCGAAAGAGCGATCGCCACGCTTCGCTCACGCCGACGGCCACCGGGCGCGGCTAGTGACGGCCCGCTTTGCCGCGATCCTCAAATTGACCAACGCGGCGAGCGCAAAGTTCGGCAACTGCAGTTTGCCGGCCCTGATCATGACGCTCTGCCCATCGAGAACGCCCATTCGTCGCCGCTACGCCATCGCGCCTCTGGCCGCCACAGGCCAGAGACTTTCCACCCGGCTTCTGCGAATGCCGACGTACCAATCGTAGCGATCGACTGTCGGATCGCAGTGGCCGGGCACGAGCATGACACGCTCGCCCAGTCTGATCGGTTCGGCGTCTTGAGAGAGCGACAGAGCGCCGTGCTCGTCAGCCGCTTCGACATAGGTCACGCCCTTGCGGTTCCAGACGAGCGGCAGGCCGCTGTCCACCGCCACCGCCTTGTGGCCGGCGTCGACCAGCACCGAGCCGGCGCGCGGAGCGCTCACGGCCGTGCTGAGCACGAACAGCGAATTGCCGAACGGTGGCGGCGGATCGTTTCGACCGTAGTCGGCGTCCATGAAAATATAGGAGCCAACCTGGAGTTCGGTGAACACGCCGCTCGCGGCCTCGAGCGCGAACGTCCCCGTCCCGGCGCCGCCGACGATCGCGCAATCGAGCCCTGCCCGCTTAAGGTCGTCCACCAGGCCCCTGGCTTTTTGCGCTGCAGCCGCGATGCTGGCCGAACGCTCCTCCAACGTGCGCTGATGCTGCGCCCGCCCGTGATAGGCCTGGAGCCCGCCAAACCGCAGATGCCGGCTCGCAGCGATGCGCTTCGCCAGAGCGACGACGCGCGCGCCTGGCGGCCGCGATCGCGCGGCGGCGCAGACACGGTCGCTTCTGGGTAGCCATGCGATCTGCTTGCCGGTCGCCGGATTGATGGCCGGCATCTTGTCCGTCTGGTCCTCCCAGGCGCCGTCGATAAAGTTCCGAAACGATTCGATCGAATCCGCAGTCATTGGGTCCAAGTCTCCGAAGCCGAATGCGCGCTCGACGTCAGTTCGCGTGCCACCAGCGTCCGCCAACCACGACGCCTTTGGCGAAGAGGCGCTGACCGGCAGTCACAACCTCGCCGCGCACGTCTTCAAGCGGGAAGGAGCCTTCTTCGAGCGAGAGAACGCTGGCATCGCCGACGCTGCCGGGCTTGAGCGTGCCAAGCTCCGGCCTGTTCAGCGCCCGCGCGGCGTTGACGGTCGAGGCGGCGATCACGTCCGCCAGAGGCATGCCGAGAGCGAGGAACTTGGACAGCGTCGTGACCTGATCGTAGGCGGGGCCATCGATGCAAAGCGCGTGGACATCGGACGAGATCGTGTCCGGCAGGAAGTTGTTGTCCATCATGGCGCGCGCGGTCTTCCAAGCGAACGACCCCATGCCGTGCCCGATGTCGAACAGCACGCCGCGCTTGCGCGCTTCGATGACGGCCGGTTTGACCTTGCCCGCGCCATTGATGGGCGAGTTGGGAAAGGGGCGAAAGCAGTGCGTCAGGATATCGCCTGCGCGCAGACGCGAAACCACCGCTTCATAGGACGGGGGCGGCTCGTCGATATGCACCATCATGGGCAGGCCGGTCTGATCCGCCACCTCTTCCGCCACGTCGAGCGGCACGATTCCCGCCTCCCCGCTGGCGACCCGCCCGAGACGCACCTTGATGCCGACGATGAGATCCCTGTTCGCCTCCACCACCTCCAGGCAATCGCGAGCGGCGAGCAGCCTGATGTCATGCCCCTCGCCGACCATGATCTTGTTGGAGAAGCCATAGATGCCGGCGAACGACACATGCAGGAACGGCAGGATGCGTATCGCGCTCGGCTCGATCACATGTTTGCGAAACCCCGCAAAATTGCCGGGTCCCGCGCTACCGGTGTCGACGCAGGTCGTCACCGCGCTCTTTCGCGCAAACATCTCCGCGTCGATCCCGAGCGACGTTCCGCCCCAATAGACGTGAGTGTGCAAATCGATCAGGCCCGGCGTCACGATGCGAGCCGCAACGTCTCGCACCTCGGCGCCGCCGGCCTCGAGTCTGTCGCCGATCTGCGCGACCTTGCCATCGGCGAAAGCGACGTCGGTCACCCCGTCGATATTTTGCGAGGGGTCGATTACGCGGCCATTGCGGAGCACGAGGTCAAAAGGCATGTCGGGGGTCTCTCATTCAAATTGCGTGGGGAACGATGTCAGGGGCTTTGGCGCTGCGAGGGCTCCCAGTCAGCCGCGCTCCTCGCACGATGGGCGGCTGGACGAAACTTCGATTCAGACGACGTCGCTCACCAAATCGTATAGCCGCCGTCGATCACATAGGTTGACCCGGTCACGTAGGACGAGGCGTCCGACGCCAGGAAGACGGCGAGAGGGCCGAGTTCCTCGGGTTCGCCTGCGCGGCCCATCGGCACCGAAGATATGAAGGTCTTGATGACCTCAGGGTTCTTCTTGGCCCATTCGCGGTTCGGGCTCGTCATGAACAAGCCCGGGCAGATGGCGTTCACGCGCACGCCATGCGGCGCCCAATCCGCAGCCGCGCAGCGCGTGAAATGAATCACGGCGGCCTTGGTCGTCTCGTAGTGCCGACCGGCAATGCCGCGATTGGCGATCATGCCGCTAATCGAGGCGGTGTTGATGATGCGGCCACCCTGCCCGCGCTTCAGCATGGCGCCGCCGATGATTTTGGTCGCGAGAAAGCAGTGGGTCAGATTGAGATCGACGAAATGCTGCCAAGTCTCCAGCGGCGTATCCTCGATCTTGATGTTCATGCCGCGCTCGCCGACATTGTTGACGAGAATGTCGATCGGTCCCATCTCGGCGAGCGAACGTTTGCAAAGCGCCTCGCATTCCGCCGGAACGGACATGTCGCCCTGCAGCGTCCAGACCTGCCGGCCGCGAGACCGCAACGCCGCCGCCGCTTCCGCGAGGCTCGCCGCGTCACGGCCAGTAATTCCGACATCGGCGCCGGCTTCGGCAAGCGCCAACGCCATCTCGAGGCCGAGACCGCGGCTGGCGCCCGTCAGCAGAGCGCGTTTGCCGTCAAGCTTGAAACGATCGAGAACCGACATTGCGTGTTGACCTCTTATGACATCTTGCTGTTTCAATTGCGCCGCGAGGAGCGCTTTGCGCTGTTAGCTTCTCGACGCCGCTCTCAGTTGAGCCGCGCAGCGCTGGCGGCGTCGAAGGCGTGCAGGTCGCCATTGAGCGAGAGCGCCTCGATCGCCCGGACAGGACCATGGGACTTGCCAATTTTCCGCAGAAGCAACGGCGCCATCAGAAGCGTCCGAAGCGCCTAGCGACGACCGCAGGCGCGGCGCCGAGCCGGGGCAGTTCGTCGCGCCTCTCTCGCTTGGCGCTCAAACGCCGATGGCCGTGCGACATAGCCCCCTCCGCTCTCCCTTCCCGGCCCTTCGCTCGAGCCGACGCAGGAGAGATGGAATTGTCTGCAACAGCCTGCTAAGCCGTCATCAGATATGTTTGACGCTCACACATACGTCCTTAGGCGTCAAGACCGCCTCAGCGCACAAGGAGTGCTGCGATGTCCAATGCAGACATTCAGTGGTGAGGGAGGTCGTAGTCTTCACTTTGTGAGCGGACGGTTTGAAGGCGCACGTCGAGCAACGCCGCGAAGACTTCGCGCTTTAGAACACGCTGTCTTTAGATTCAACCATGCCGTCATCGCGCGATCCAGAGATCGAGGTGTCAGTCGATTGGACCCGTCTACGGAACGACTCGCGACTTGCTGGCGCGCTTCGCTCCGCTCGCAAAGACGCTTCGAGGTGGATCGACCTGCAGAGCGTCTTCAATGAAATCGCGGTCCGTCCTGCTTCAGTGCCCGACATGAGCCGGTCCTCCCAACTTGACGTTTCGCAAGACCAGAGCGAGCGCCGCGGCGGAGGCCGAGACCAACATCAGCGTCCAGAACACATCGACATACGCGAGCAGCGAAGCCTGCGCTTGCACCTGCTGGCCGATCCAGGCGAAGGCTTGTTGTTGGGCCTGCGCAAGCGGGGCGCCCTTGGCGGCGAAAAAGCCCGTTAGGTGCTGCATCGTCCCCTGATAGGAAACGCTCGACGGGATGATGTTCTCAGCGAGCCGGCTCTGGTGAAACTGCTCGCGGAACGCAAGCACGTTGGAAGCGAGCGACACCCCGATCGATCCGCCGGTATTGCGCGCCGCGTTGAGCAGCGCCGAGGCCTGATCGGTCTTGTCCTGGGGCACCCCGTCATAGGAGGCCGCCATGATCGGCACGAAAATCAGCGGCAATCCAACGCCCAGCAGGATGCGCGATTTCGCGAAAAACCAGAAGTCGAGGTCGCCGGTGAGGTTAGTCATGCCGTACATTGAAAGGGCGGCGATGATCGCGCCGGCGGCAATCAGATATTTGGGTTGGATTCGACTCGAGAGCTGCCCGACGACAAACATCATCGCCATGGTGACGAGGCCGCCCGGCGAGAGAACAAGGCCGGACCACGTCGCCGTATAGCCGAAGTCCTGCTGCACCAGTTGGGGCAGAAATTGGGTCGTCGCCAGCAAGATGGCGCCGGTCGCCATCATCACCAGAAAACACGATCCGAACTGGCGGGCCACGAGCAACCGGGGGTCGACAACGGGATTGCGGCGAGTGATTTCCCACGGGATCAGAAACAGGACGGCCAAGCTGGAAATGACCGTGCAGTTGACGATGAATTGCGATCCGAACCAGTCGTCCTCCTGGCCCCGGTCCAACACGACTTCGAGCGCGCCCAAGAAGGTCGCCACGAGGAGGAAGCCGATCAAATCGAAGCGAATGCCCGAGCGCTTCGCCTCCGTCTCCTTTACCAGCATGTAGACAAGCGCCATGGAGAGGAGGCCGACCGGTCCGTTGACGAGGAAGCACCACTGCCAGGACACATTGTCGGAGAGCCAGCCGCCAAGCGTCGGTCCGACAACGGGAGCCACGACCACGGCGACTCCGAAGAGAGCGAAAGCCTGACCGCGCTTGGCGGGGGGAAAAGAGTCCGCGAGAATGGATTGCGCCACGGGCACCATGCCGCCGCCGGCGAAGCCCTGCAGGAGACGAAACACCAGCAGCGCTTGGAGATTCCAAGCCATTCCGCAGAACACCGAGCTCGCGGTGAACAACCCGAGGCAGGCGAGAAAGAAAGCCTTCCGGCCAAATCTCTGGGCGAGATAGCTCGTCGCCGTGACGATGATGGCGTTGGCGACGAGATAGGTGGTGACGACCCAGGACGCTTCGTCCTCGCTGACGCCCAAACCGCCGGCGATGTACCGCAGCGCGACATTGGCGATGGTGGTGTCGAGCGTCTCCATGAACGCCGCCACCGCTACCACGAGAGCGATCAGCCACGGACTGGCGTTTCCCTCGCCAGCGACCGCGTGACCTCCCCCGGCTTCCGCGCGCGCGCTCATGATCGCCTCCACAGACGGTCGATCGATGCGGCGAGGCGTTCGTACAGCGAGGGCTCGGGGTCGACCCGGACGCTCGGGGTCACCGACATGCCTGGTCCGAGAGCGACATCGACCGGCGGGTTGTCGAGGATGATCTTCACCGGGACGCGCTGGATGACCTTCACGTAGTTCCCGGTCGCGTTTTCCGCCGGAAGCAGCGAGAACGCCGTCCCGGAACCCGGTTGAACGCTGGCCACATGGCCGTGCAATTCGCGTTCAGGATAGGCGTCGATGCGCAAGGTTGCGGGTTGACCCGGCCGCATCGCATCGAGTTGCGTCTCCTTGAAATTCGCCGTCACCCAGATGTCATCGGGAACGAACATCGTGAGATTTGCGCCCGCCTGCGCGAATTCGCCCGCCGCCGCCGTCAGATTGACGACACGCCCGGCCTGGGCGGCGGTCACGGTCGTGTAGGACAGGTTCAATTGCGCCTGGTCGCGCTGCGCGACCGCTTGGGCGAGGCTCGCGGTCGCAGTGGCGCGCTGCGCATTGAGAGCGTCGATTTGACGCTGCGCGACGTTCAGCGCCGCTTGCGCGCTCTTGAGGCCAGCCTGCTGCTGAAGCAACTGCGAGTCGGACTGCTGTTCGTTCTGGACTGTGCCCGCGCCTCGCTGCGCGAGATCTTCGTAGCGCGCCGCTTGTTGCTGGGCGAAGAGGAGCGCCGCCTGCACCTGCTCGACCTGAGCTTGGCTTGCGCGGACCTGCGCCTGCTGCACGCCCAATTGCGCGTCGATATTTCGAATGCTGGCCTCCGCGCCGGCTACTTGCGCGTCCGCTTGCGCGAGCGCGGTGCGGTAGTCGCGCTGGTCGACGCGGGCGATCACGCCGCCAGCGGCGACGTGCTGATTGTCGGTGACCAGCACATTCGTCAGATACCCGGAAACCTTAGGGGCGATGGCGAATTGGCGCGCCGCGATGAAGGCGTCGTCGGTCGATTCGAAGTGCTGCGCGTCATTCCAGTAGAGAAAGCCGCCCCCCGCGGCCAACGCGAGGAGCACCGAACCCACCACGATCGAACTCCGCCGTCGACGACGCTTGGGGGCCTCGCCGCCGCTCGTGACGGCTGCCTCCCGTGGCCCCTCGCCTTCCTTCCCGGGCTCTCGCTCGACAGCCGGGCGTTCCTGCCGCGACGGCGCCAGCGCCGTCGCCTCACGAGGCTGCGAGCGCAAAGGACCGTCGGAGGCCGAACGGCCGAGCGCGGTTGAAACCGCCAGCGGAACTCCAGCGTCTTCGTTAGCCATTCGCATGATGGAGCTCCCAATTTTGGAGGCTTGAACGGAACGAAACGGTTTCGTTTCATTATAGACCCTCTCATGGCGCGTTCAACAAGAAAACGAAACGGTATCGTTCACTTTACACGAAAAATGGGGAAGCCTACGGTGGCGGGCCGGGAGGGTTGGCGGTGGGCGCGGGTCGCGACCCCGCGAAAAAAGGACGAGCGAAGGTGTCAGCAACCCGAATACAGGATTCCGCACGGCGTGCGGCGGCGAGGTCCGGCCGCCCTCCCGCTAAACGTGCGGGGGAAGTCGAGGAACGCATCCTTGGAGCTGCGCGCCGGGTCTTTCTCGAGCGTGGCTTCGAGGCTGCGAGCATCGAAGAGATCGCCGCGGCCGCGCGTTCGGGGAAGCCGACGATCTACGCGCGCTTTCCCAACAAGAAGGCGCTCTTCGCCGCCGCCGTGACGCGTTACGCCTTTGCCACGCTGAGCCGGCTCGAGGAGGACAAACCCAGCGGCGCCACGCTCCAGGAGCGCCTCGTAAACATCGGCGCGGGCGCGCTCCGAGAGGTTTTGACCGGCGAGTGGATCGGTTTGCTCCGCTTAGCGATAAGCGAAGCCCGCCGCTTTCCAGACCTAGGAGTGTTCGTCATTCGGTCGATGCGCGAGCGGGGCGGCGAAAGCATGGCGCGGCGTCTCGGCAAGGCGGCGGAATCCGACGCCGAGGCGTGGCCGGCTTTCCGGCCGGACCGCCTCTCCATGACCGCCCGATGTTTCGTGGACTTGATCCTTTTGCCTCAGTTGCTGCGCGCCTTGTTGGGGGAACCCCTCGAAACGCTGCATGCCGAGACCGGACCCCATGTCTTACAAAGGGTAACGTTCTTTCTCGACGCTTGCCGGCATGCGGACCTCAGTTGAGCGACAGGTTGATCTGCTTCGACGCCGGAGGTCCGCTCCGCCCACGCCCATCACAACATGCCGCCTTTTGCTGGACTTGACGTACCACAACGTCACGGCGGTCACACGTAGCAGGGACCTTCGATCACCGGATGGGCCTTGATGAAGTCTTCGTCCACATCGACCCCGATGCCAGGGCGCTCGAGCGGACTGACAGACCCGGCGGCGTCAATTTCGAACGGCGAGCTGCAAAGCTGGTCCCGGAAGAGGTTTTCGCGCGCCACATCCGCCTCGAAATAGCCCCTGTTCTCGATGGCGCAAAGGAAGTGAATTGTCGCCGCCATATTGATACCGGTCGCGGACGAGTGCGGATGGATTGGCAATTTCCACGTTGAAGCCGTCGCAGCGATGCGCAGCGCCTCTGTTACGCCGCCAGTCTTTGACAAATCGGGCTGGAAAATCCGAACGGATCGATCCTCGATGAGCCGATGAAACTCGAAGCGCGTGTAATGATTCTCGCCCGCTGCAAGAGGGGTCCGGCCAAGCCGGGCCGCATCCGCATAGTTTCGATGATCATGAGGCGCGAACGGCTCCTCCAACCAGCCGATTGAACACGCGTCGAGAACGGGCATGACGCGGCGGACGTCTTCGTATTTGTACGCCGCATTCGCATCCACCAGAATGTCAATATCCGGCCCTAGCGCGCGCCGCACGGCCTCAACACGCGCGACGTCTCGCTCGACGGTGTCGCCAATCCGAAGTTTCAGCGCGCGATAGCCGCGTGCGACGAGTCCCTGCGCTTCTTCGACGAGATCCGCCGGAGGTTGGAAGCCTAGCGAAATGCCCCCCGCATAGGCGCGAAGGGGACGCGCGGCGCCGCCCAGCATCCGATAAAGCGGCCACCCCGCGGCTTTTGCGCGGATGTCCCACAGGGCCATGTCGACGCCGCTGAGCCCCATGGACGTGGCGGCGCCCATCCCATGGCTATTGAGTTGCATTTGGTAAACGGTCTGCCACGCTCCCACGACGTCAAGGGCGTCGCGTCCCAGCAGCAGCTCGCGCAGGGTGGTGTTGATGAGATGCGCAACCGCGCCGGGCGCACGCCCGTGGTGGGCCTCGCCGAAGCCGATTAGGCCGTCGTCCGTCCTGACCTTTACGACGACCGTGTCACGCTTCACCGTTCGTCCGATGCCAAGCGAGACGCCGCCTTTTGCCGAAACAGGAAAGGACAGGGCATATGCGGTTATGTCGGCGATCTTCATAAATGCTCCTCTTGCCGGCCTGCCCTTAGTGAGCCGCGCCGAAATATGCTTCCTTGACGCCAGCCTCGAGCGCCAACGCATTCGCGTCGCCCTGGAACGCTAGGCGGCCCGTCTCCAGAACCAATGCGCGGTCCGCAACCTTCAGCGCGACATGCGCGCTCTGTTCGGCAATGAGAATCGTCATGCCGAGATTCCGAATCCGCCTGATCGTCTGATAGATGACTTTCACCATGACAGGCGCCAAGCCGAGCGAGGGTTCGTCGAGCAGCAGCAACTCGGGCCCGCGGACAAGCGCTCGTGCGATCGCGAGCATCTGCTGCTCCCCGCCCGACAGCGTCGCCGACAGCTGATTCCTGCGTTCCGACAGCCTCGGGAACAGTGCGTAAGCGTCATCGAGATTGCGAGCGAGCGTGCGCCGATCGCGCAACAGATAACCTCCCATGAGAAGGTTCTCGTGGACGGACAAATCCCCGAAGACCCGCCGGCCCTCCGGTGAATAGGCAAGCCCGAGCGCGACGCGTCGATCGGTCGGCAGGGCGTTGATGTCTTGGCCGCGGAACCGGATCACGCCGCCCGCCACGGGCGCCATGCCCATCAGCGCGCGCATGACCGAGCTCTTCCCTGCGCCGTTCGCTCCGAGAATGGCGAGCGCTTCGCCTTTGTGCAAATCGAATGAAACGCCTTGCACCGCCGCGACCTTGCCGTAAGCGACTGCAAGGTCGGTTACGGACATGAGAGTGTTCGGCGCTTCAGGCAACCGTCTCTGCATCGAGACCATCCTCCGGACCGAAGTAAGCTTCCTGCACCCTGGGATCTGCGATGACATCGGCGGGAGCTCCGTCGGCGATGCGCACACCGTGATCCAATGCGATCACGCGGGTGCAAAGACCCGTGACCAACCGGACATCGTGTTCAACGAGTATGATGCTGACGCCGCTCGAGAAGACAGTCTCGACAAGGCGGCGAATGTCGTCTCGCTCCCCCGGGTTGAGGCCGGCCGCGGGCTCATCAAGAAGAAGCAGTTTCGGTTTGACGGCGAGCGCGCGCGCGATCTCGAGCCGGTTTTGCGCCCCGAACGGCAAGTCGTGGGCGAGGGAACCCGCGGCGTCCGAAAGCCCGACGAGGTCCAAGCATTCGTGGGCTCGTCTCTCACAGGATTCAGCGCCGGCCCTGGCGCTCGCGAGTCCGAAAACATCGCCCAATGCGCTCCCCTGCTGATTGCGAAGAGCCGCGACCATGACATTTTCAATCGCCGTCATGTTTCCAAACAGGCGCTTGTTCTGGAACGTGCGCGCAAGACCCAGGCCGACAATTCCCGCCGGTCCCAGGCCCCGGATGGACTTTCCACCGAGGCGGACGTCCCCCGAGTCGGCTCTGTAGACGCCGGATATAACGTTGAAGAGCGTGCTCTTGCCCGATCCGTTGGGCCCGATAATTCCAACCAATTCATGCGAGCCGACGGACAGGCTCACGCTGTCGAGGGCGCGCAACCCACGAAAGCTCAGCGAGATATTCTCCACGACAAGCATCGTTCAGGCCTTACGCGCCGCAGGGCGCGCGCCTGCAAGCCAGCGGCTCAAGGCTGCCGGTGAGATGGTCAGGATCCCCTTCGGGAAAAACATCATCCCGAGCATCAGGATGAGCCCGTAGGCGATCATCCGAAATTCGCCGAAAGGCCTCAGGTATTCCGTCGCGGATTCGAGGACTGCCGTCGCGATCACCATTCCGATCAACGACCGATAGCCGCCGAACATCGCCATCGTGAGAAACAATATGGATGGCTCGAGGGTGAACATGTCGGGATGCACGAAGCGTATGTAATGCGCGTAGAGGAAGCCGCCGGCGCCGGCCCAGGCGGCGCTCAGCGCCAACGCCGTCACCTTCGCGCGGACCACCGGAACTCCAGACATTGCGGAGGCAAGCTCGTCCTCCGACAAGGCGCGCAATTGCAGCCCGAGCCGGCTCGCGAGAATGCGGCGAGCGAGAGCGAAGGACACAAGCGCCGCGGCGAACGCCGCGTAATAAAAGGCGAGCGGCGAGTCCAGATTCAGAGAACCAATTCCGAGAGGCGGGATCGAACGCACGCCCTGCGGGCCGTTGGTCAGGTCGATCCAATTCATCAGGAGGATCCAGACGATTTGATGGATCGCGATCGTCGCCATGACGAAGTAGAGCCCGGCGAGGCGCATGGCCGGGCCAGCCAGGATGGTCGCGACGACAACGGCTACGAGGATCGAAGGTATGAATGTGGCCGCCGGCGACCATCCGCATTTCGTGGTGAGGAGTGCGGTCGTGTAAGCTCCGAGGCCGAAAATCGCGCCTTGCGCCAGCGAAATTCTGTTGGTGAAGCCGGTGAGAAAGCCAAGTCCGATCACCGGCAACGTGTAGATGGCGATGAAGGTTGCGATATGCAGCAAGTAAGGCGGCGCCGCGAGGGGGACCACCAGCAGAAGCCCGATCGCCAAGAGGGTCGCCGAATTCCTCATCGCCCCTCAAACCTTGACTGGCGTTTCGCGGCCCAGGAGGCCGTTGGGTCTCGCAATGAGCATCAGAAGCAGAACGACGAAGGGGACGAGGTCTTTGTAAGCGGATGAGACGTAGCCGCCGGTGAGCGTTTCGAGCAGGCCAATGATCACTCCACCCAGAATCGTTCCCGGTATGCTGTTGATGCCGCCGAACACGGCCGCGCTAAAGGCCTTCATTCCGACCATGTCGCCCATATCGGCCGAGACGAAGTAGAGCGGTCCGATGAGGACGCCGGCGATCGCCGCGACCGCAAAACTCAAACCGAACGTCTGAGCGATCGACCGGCGGACATCGACGCCCATCGCGCTGGCCATTTCCCTATCCGCGGCGACGGCGCGAAGCGCCCGTCCCGTCTTCGTATAGGTGAACAGAGCATGAAGGCTGGCGACCAGAACCAGCGTCAGCGCAACAACCCATACATAAGCGACCTGAACGAAGGCGCCGCCGAACGTAAAAATTCCGGTTCCGAACACCTTCGGGAACGGCACAGGCTCGGGGAACAGGATGCGGACCGCGTTGGTCAGGACGATTCCGAGACCGATGGACCCCACCACGAACACTTCGTGATTGTGATACAAGCGACGGAACACCAGCTTTTCGACGATCAGTCCGATGACGAATGCGAGCGCGCCGACGACGATGATCAGTGGCGCCGCTGGAAGGGCGAAGCGATTGGCGATCGCAAGCCCGAGGAAGGTTCCCGCCATGAAGATCTGGCCCTGGGCGAAATTGACCATCCGCATCGCGCGATAGACGAGCGTGAATCCCAGCCCGACGATCGCATAGATGCAGCCGGTCGCGATTCCGCCGATCAGGATTTGAGCGAACATGGCGCCCTACTCCGCGGGTGTGGTTCAGTTGGCCTTGAAGCCACGAAACGATCCCTTGTGGACCTCGACCAGCACCGGCTGCTGTTCCAGCTGTCCGGTCTTGTCGAAGCTCGCTTCGCCGGGCAGTCCGAAAATCTTGCCTTTGAAGCTCGCGATGCATTCGCGCATCTTTGTCTTGTCGACCCCGTTCTTCGCGAGACAGGGCGCCACGATGAACTTGATCGTCCGATATTCCCATGCGGCGAGAACGGGACGGGGCGTCTGCGAGCCTTCCGAAAACGCCTTCACGTAGCGGTCTGCCCAGGCTTTCCCTTCGGCGTCGACGTCTTCGCTGAAATAGGTGGTCAGAACGGCGCCCTCAGAGGCTTGCGGCGCAAGAGAGATCAGCGCCTCGTTCGCAAGGCCGCCAGTGCCGATGAATCGAGCCGTAATCCCGAAATCACGGGCTTGATTCATAATTGCCGGGGCGGCCGGTATCGTGCCGAAGATGGCGAGGCCATCTGGCTCCGCGGCGCGGATGCGCGCCAACTGGCTGGTGAAGTCCTTGTCTGACGACTGGTACGACTCGACCTCGACCGGTTGCATGCCCGCCGTCTTGAGCGCCGCGATGAAGATGTCGCGATTGCCGACTCCGTAGTCATTGGAGTCGTTAATCACCGCGATGCGCTTCATCTTCAGAACGCCCGTCGCCGACTGCGCGATCTGCTCCGCCATGAGACTGTCGGTCTGGATGACCCGAAAGGTCCATTTGTTCTTGTCGCTCGTGATGTGCGGATTCGTCGCCCCGACGACGACATAGGGAACGCCGGCCCGCTCGGACACTTCCATATTGGCGAGAACCTGCGAACTTCCCCAACCGCCGACGACGAGATCGACCCCCTGACTGACGAGGCTCTGCATAGCCGTGACCGACTGCGCCGGGTTGCTCGCGTCGTCCACGACGACAAGCTGAAGCTTCTGACCGCCGATGCCGCCCGCGTCGTTGATTTCCTTGATCGCCATTTCAGCGCCTTGCTGAATGCCGATTCCATATGAGGTTCCCGGCCCCGACATGCCGGCGATGACGCCGATCTTGATGTCCGCGAAAGCGGGCCCCGAGCCCGCCAGCAGGCAGAGGGCGGCGACGGATGCGAGAAGCGGCTTCATGTTCCCTCTCCTTCAAGACGCGCGATGCGGCGAGTCGTCCGAGCTTGATCTTCCGTAGTCTTTTTCCGCCGAACGCACGCTGACGTAACCATCGGCGATATCGGCTTGTACGGCGGTCGAAACACGTTCGGACGCCGGTCCGTGTCCGCCGCCGCCGGGTAGGAGCAGCGTGACCAGTTCACCGCATTCGATCGTCGAGCGGCCCTTGGGAGAAAGGCGTCGCTCACCCTGCGAGATCACCGCGCCTCCCGCTCCATCCCCTCCTCCCGCCGATCCGCGGGGCGCAAAGACGATGCGGTCGTACATCGCGGAAAGGGTACAGGGACCGTCGGTGCGGACTTCGAAACGGATGACCTGTCCCAATCCGCCCCGATGTTTGCCAGCGCCGCCGGAGTCGCATCGAAGCTCGCGCTCGTGGAACACAATCGGCGAAGCGGACTCGATCACTTCCGTCGAGACATTCTGAATTCCCGACGGGAAAGACGTGACCGAGAGGCCGTCCTTCGTCGGACGCGCCCCCATTCCTCCGCACGCAAAGAAGGCGAACGCGAAATTCCCGCCGTCGCGTTTGCGGCCGGACAATTGGGTGACCCACAGCCCGGCGGCGCTGTCGGCGGGAACTCGATCCGGGACAGCGCGTTCGAAAGCGCCAAAGATCACCGAGGGGAGGAAGTGCCCGAGAATGTGCCTGGCCGCGGTCGGCGCAGGATGTCGCGGGTTGAGAATAGATCCTTCCGGCGCGCGCACTTCGATGGGCAGGAAGCTGCCCTCGTTGTTGGGAACGTCCGGCGCCACGATGCATTTCACCGCATAGGACGAATAGGCGGTCGTATAAGCCAACGGCACGTTGATGCCGCGCGGCAGGGCGGGCCCGGTGCCTGCGAAGTCGACAATAATGTCGTCGCCCCGCCTTTCGATCGCGACCTCGATGTGGATTGGCGCATCGAAGCCGTCGTTCATGCAGGCGAACTGGAACCGTCCCTCGGGGAAGAGTTCGACGGCTTGACGCATCGCGCGTTCCGACCGCGTGATGATTTCGTCGGACAGTTGCTCGATATCGCCGAGTTCAAACTCGCTCAACAACTGCCCGAGGCGATGGGCGCCGACCTCGCCGGCCGAGATCTGAGCGTAGATATCGCCGATCACTTCGTCGGGCGTGCGAACGTTGGACCTGATGAAGCGGGCGACATCGCGATTCTCGACGCCGCGCACGTGGAATTTGCAGAAGGGGACGTGCAGTCCCTCCTCGAATATCTCGCGGGCGTCGGCCGTCAGCCCGACCCCGCCGATATCGACCATATGGCAGCAGCTGGCGAAGAAAGCGACGACCCGACCGCCGTGGAATACCGGGGTCACGATACACATGTCGTTGAGTTGGCCAGCGAGCTTGTAGGGGTCGTTCGAGATGAGGACGTCGCCGGGCTCGATCGTATCGACCGGGAATTCCTCGATGAAGAAACGCATCCCGCGGGCCATGGTGTTGACGTGGCCGGGCGTTCCGGTGCGGGCCTGGGCGACCATGCGTCCGCGACGATCGAAAATGGCGGCCGACAGATCGCCGGCCTCGCGGACGATGGTGGAGAATGCGGTCCGCATCAAAACCTGGGCCTGCTCTTCCGCAATCGAAAGGAGGCGGTTCCAGAGAATTTCCAGCACATAGGCGGGCATGGCGTTCATTGCTGCCTCTCCGCGAGTTCGACTCGGACCAGTCCTTCGGCGCCGATATGCGCGCTCGCCGAGGGGCCGACGGTAATGCTTGCGTCTCCGAGTTCGATGATCGCGGGACCTTCGACGCGATCGCCCACCTTCAGGCTCGCGCGCTGCACGAGCCGCGTCGTGACGAAGCCGTTCGTTTCGGCGAAATAGACAGGTCGCGTCCTTCGCGAGCGCTGATCCGGGGAAACCAAGTTCGATGCGCCAAGCGGCACGTCGGAGATCGGGCCGCGGACGCTCGCACGCCACGTAATGACTTCGACCGGCATGTCCGGACCGTCGACCCCGTTCAGTCGTCGATATTCAGCCCGGAACCGCTCGCGGACGTCGCGCCAATCGACGTTCGGCCACGACAATCCCTCGAGATCGATCTGGATTTCATGTCCCTGACCGCGGTAACGCAAATCGGCGGAGCGGCGAGCGACGGTCTCGCTCGCATCGATCGCCGCCGAGAGCACATTGGCCCGACATTCCTGGACCATGCTGGCGAGCATGTGTTCGACTTCCGGCCATTCGACGACATCCAGGGCAATGGTTCGACTCTGCGCCATTTCGAAGGCGACAGGAGCGCACAGCATTCCAAAGGCGCTGCCGACGCCGGCTTGCCACGGTACGATGATTTCAGGCAGATGCAGCGCCCGCGCGACGCCATACGCATGCGTCGGACCCGCGCCGCCGAAGGCGACCATGCTGTAGCGCTCGGGAGTGCGCCCATGCTCCAGAAGGTGAACGCGCGCCGCCGCAGCCATATTCTCATTGACAACCTGATGAACGCCCCACGCCGCCTCTTCAATTGAAAGGCCGAGCGGCGACGCGACATGGTCAGCTATGGCGCGGCGGGCGGCCTCGACGTTCAATTGCATGCGACCGCTCAAAAAGCTGTCGGCGCCGAGGTAGCCGAGAACGAGATCGGCGTCGGTAACGGTCGGTCGCGTCCCGCCGCGGTCATAGCAAGCCGGGCCAGGCTCCGATTCCGCACTTTCCGGCCCGACCTTGAGAAGGCCAAGACGGTCGATATGCGCGATGCTGCCGCCGCCCGCGCCGATTTCGATCATCTCTATCGCGGGCGCCTGAACCGGCAGACCGCTTCCATGCTTGAAGCGATAGACGTGGGCGACCTCCAGCTTGCGGGCCATCAACGGACGCGCTTCGTCGATGATGATCGCCTTGGCGGTGGTGCCCCCCATATCGAAGAAGAGAACATTGTCGCGTTTGGCGGCGCGAGCGATGTACGCCGCTCCTATCGCGCCGGCAGCCGGGCCGGACTCCAGGAGACGGACGGGATGCTGTTCCGCGACGTCCGGCGCGCAGGTGCCGCCGTTCGACTGCATGATGAGCAGCTGCGCCGGAACGCCGATGTGCGCCAAACGCCGCCCGAGCGAACGCAGATAGGGAGCCACCACCGGCGCGACATAGGCGTTGATCGACACTGTCGATCCGCGTTCATACTCGCGGATCTCCGGGGCGATTTCGGACGACAGCGACACGTCAACATCCGGGGCGATCTCGCGGATAATGTCGCGCACCGCGCGCTCGTGAAGCGAATTGCGATACGAATGGAGCAGGCAGACCGCGAAGGCCTCGACGCCCTGCGCCAGCAGATCCCGCACCTCTTGCTCAACCTGAGCCCTGTCTAGCGCAAGCTCCGTCGTTCCGTCGGCGAGAATCCTCTCTCTCACCGGCCTGCGCCACCTGCGTGGAACCAGGGGCGCCGGCTTCTCGAGATTGAGATCATAAAGATCGAACCGATGCTCGGTCCCGATCTCGACCGAGTCTCGGAACCCCTCGGTGACGAGCAGAGCCGTTCGCGCGCCGCGCCGCTGAATGACGGCGTTCGTCACCAACGTCGTGCCGTGGTACACGCGCTCCACGGATCTCAGATCGACAGCGTGGCGGTCGGCCAGCGAACTCAATCCGTCGATGATGCCATTCGTAGGATCGGTATGATCGGTGAGGATTTTGCCGGTCACACATGCGCCGTTCGCACGGTCGACGATGAACAGATCGGTGAAAGTTCCGCCGATGTCGGCGCCGATCCAATACGAGGACTGGCTCATGGCGCCCGCTCCGCGGCGGCTGGCCGAGAGCGCACCGCTATGACGTCGAGCTCAACGTCGATGCCTCTGAGCCCTGCCTGGACGAGGGTGCGGGCGGGAAAGGGCGCGGGAATGCGCGCTTCATAGAGCGCATTGAACTCAGGCACGCGCCCGAGATCACTGAGGTAGACGGTGACCTTGGCGAGATCGGCAAGCCCAATTCCCGCGGCCGCCAGGATCGCCTCGAGGTTGTCGAAAGTTTGATCGACCTGCTGCGAGAAGGTGCCGGAGATCGGTACGCTTGTAGTAGGATCCAGGGGTCCCTGCCCCGAGACGAAGACAAACTCTCCAACGCGCAGAGCTTGGGGGAAAGGCCCCCGCCCTTTCGGGGCCTTCTCCGTGACAATAACCGATCGCAACTCATTCATAGACGTCCACCTTCTCGGGCGCGATTGACGCGAACGAATGCGCGATATTGCCAATATGCTGGCGCATAGCCTTCGCGGCGGCCGCGCCGTCGCGTCGCTCGAGCGCATCCAGGACGCGGTCCATTTCTTTCAACGATTCAGCGACGCGCCCAGGGACGATCGCATTGGTGACACGAATCCAATGAATTTGGTCGCGAAGGTTCCGAAGGATCTCCGCAATCCGCTGATTGCCGGCGATCCGGTGCAACGTTGTGTGGAAACGGTCGTCCAGGCGGAGGAACTCATCGAAATGGCCGTCGACGCCCTTGGCCTTAAGAGCTTCGAATTCGGCGCGCAGCGGATTCAGATCATCGGCAGTGATGCGCTCGGCCGCTCGTTCGGCCGCATTCGCTTCAAGGAGAAGCCGAAGCTCCGCAAGTTCCATCGCCTCCTGCCGAGAGAGATCGCGCACGAACGTGCCGCTCTGCGGGAACACCCTGATCCAACCCTCTTCTTTGAGGCGGACCAATGCGGTTCGTATCGGCGACCGGCCTAGGCTGAGCTCCCGAGCCAAGCGTGTTTCCGAGAGCTTCTCCCCCGGCCGGTAGCGCAGGGCGAGAATGCCGGTTTTGATTTTGTCATACGCCTCGAAGGCGGACGCCTGGGTGGAGACTGTCATGTGGCTAACTAGTTGACTAGTTGACTAGCGAGCCGCAACCTAGTTCAATGAACGAACCCGTGTCAAGCCAATAGGAAACCCTCGTGCGCCCAGTCGTGCTCGTCACCCACCCGATTCACGCCGAAGCAATGAGCTTGATCGGCTCGGTCGCAGAATTGCGGGTCCTCTCGAACCCGAACGAGGCTGGACTTCTGCGGGAGATACCGGAAGCCGACGCGCTTCTCGTTCGAATGCCGATCAGCCCCGAGGTCATCCGCGCCGGCAAGCGCTTGCGCGTTGTCGCCCGCCATGGTGTGGGCCTCGACTACATTCCCGTGGATGTCTGCACGCAGCTCGGTATTCCCGTCACGTTTACGCCGGACGCCAACACCGAGTCCGTCGCCGAGCATGTCATCGGCGGCATGATCGCCCTGGCTCATCGTTTTGCGCCTGCTGACCGAGCGATACGGCAGGGAAACTGGGCGTGGCGGGACACGAATATCGGTTGCGATCTTTTCGGTCGCACGCTGGGGGTCATCGGTCTGGGACGCATCGGCCTAAGGGTGGCGGAGATCGCGGCCCAGGCTTTTCGGATGAAGGTGTTCGGGTACGATCCCTATCTGTCTGCGGATGTCGTCGCCTCTCGCGGCGTGATCTGCGCGCCTCTTGATGAGTTGCTGAGCGATTCGGACTTCGTGACCGTTCATGCGCCACTGACGCCAGATACAAGACACCTGCTCGATTCCGTCCGTATCGCTTCGATGAAGCGCGGTTCCTTTCTCATCAACGCGGCGCGTGGCGGTCTCGTTGCGACAGACGCACTGGCGGAGGCCCTGTCCACCCGTCATCTCGCTGGAGCCGCGCTCGATGTCCTCGAGGATGAACCGCCGAAACCCGGGAATCCGCTTGTCGGTTTAGAGAACGTGCTCATCACGCCGCACAGCGCCGCTTTGACCGAGGAGGCGATGTACCGAATGGGCATCACCGCGGCGGAAGATATTGTTCGGGTGTTGCGCGGACACGCGCCGATAAACATAGCAAATCATCCGGCGCAGACTGGCGTGGGCCCAAACTGACCGCGAGCGCGGTGGGTTGGCGGCCGGACCTGGCGGATGCGCGCGGCTTGAGAGCAACCGTCGACATTCCAGCCGATCAATTTCCCGAGGTTGATCGGAAAGCAATCCGTCGGTGAACGCTTCTCTCGACCCGATTCGCACGCCTGAACGCTCCGTCGCCGTCATCGGCGCGGGGCCGGCCGGCCTCGTCGCCGCCCGCTACCTGAAGAAGCATGGCTTCCAGCCGGTCGTCTTCGAGACCGCGGCGGCGGTAGGCGGACAATGGAATCCAACTTCGCCCGCGCCGTTTGGTCAGGCATGGGCACCGATACGAGCCGGGTTCTGACGGCCTTCAGCGATCTCGATCATCCTGCAAGCGCCAACGTCTATCCGAGCCAAGTTGATATGCTGGCTTACTTACAGCGCTACGCCGAGACGGCTGGCCTCACGCCGCACCTTCGTCTGTCGCCCCGAGTCGAATCCTTGGACCGCCGCCCCGGCGCGGGCTGGATCGTCCGCTCGCGAAGCGGCGAGAGCGTCGCATCGGAACTCTTCTCGCGCGTCGTGGTTGCGACGGGCTCCTGCACGGCGCCCGACATGCCTGAAATTGCACGGCTGAACGGCTTTGCCGGACACGGCGGCGCCATCCATAGTTCTCAATATCGAGGGGTGGAATCCTAGCGCGGGCAATCCGTGCTGGTTGCCGGCTGTTCGATCAGCGCGCTCGAAATCGCAAGCGACCTGGCGCCGGGAGCGGCGAACGTCTCCGTCGCCATGCGCCGCCAACGCTATGTGCTGCAAAAGCTACTCGCCGGCGTGCCGGCGGATCACGTCGCTTTCACCCGTTTCGCCGCGCAGGCCGGGATGGGCGGTTGGATCCGGCGCAATGAACGCGGTCTCAACTTCGAACTATCGAAGCTTTATGGTTTCACGCTCGACATCGGCCGGATGCGTGGGGGCGTCGACGTGGTCGCAGCCGCGCTCGGCAAGGGGGAACTTGCCCGCGCGCAGCGGCATTGCTGCTGCGCCTTCCCGATCCTCCCGCGTCGGCGGGTTTCCAACACGGCGCGTTGCAGAAACGGCGTCTCGCCCACGACCTCGTCGCCTGCGGGCTTCTGAAGGACGACGACTGGGACGAGCAGCACCCGAGAACGGGCGCCCCTCCTAATCCCGGTTGGTTCGCGCCCAAGGCTGGGACAGAGGCGGGCGAACCGAAGACCGACGCGAGGGCCGCGCCAAGCCTCCCATCTCGCGGCGGCGCGGCGCTTGCCTTTCTTCCCCCGGCTCCGCCAGCGAGTGTCGGCTCGTTGCTCGCCAGCGACTTGTCTGCGACCGCGCTGGAAGGGCTCGCCACATTGGCCGGCCGCTTCTCCGCCGTAACGATCCTGTTCGACGCGATCTTCGTGCCGAGCGCCAACCCAATCGTCGACGAGGGCCCTGTCCCCGGTCGTCCCAACATGAGCTACCGTTGGGCGCACGACGAAACCTCGGTGACCTTCAAAGTCCTGATCGATGGCCAGTGGCGGACCCTGACGATCGGAAGCCAGGGACCGAACGGCGTCTTCTACGATCGGAACGGCCAGGCGGTCGCGAGGATGGTCAGCGGTCCCAATCAGCGGCCGACGTTGGTCGCCGCGGTCGACGTCCTCGATCGCTCCGCCGCGGATTTGCGTGACGGGGACGGCGAGCCGGCCGACGACGATCGCGAGCCCAAGCTGTGCCCCGATCCGACGCCAGAGCCAAAGACGACCCAATCGCAGAATTCGATCGCCTATCAGGAATACGTCAGCAAGCTACCAGAGACGGGAAACTTGCTAGAAGCCAAGGCGGACATCGACTTCATGTTTGATGAGAACGATGAGTTGTACGGGTGGATTTCGGCAGACAGCAACCCAAGAATTCAAATGAAGAGACAAACGGATGCGGCTCTTGACTCCGGCCGCGTGGTCGTCTGGCACGCGCAAACCGAGAAAGGCTATCGGGGTTTGAAGAAAATCGCTGATGACCCGCAGATCAGGGGAAACCTGTCGGTCGTTTTCGATCCAAACTGAGTGGAGCACGGTTATGACTGATCTGAGGCTCAGCCTTTCGTGGGAATCGCGCGATCCGCCGCAAGCCGACGACGCGTATAAACTTTCGCGATTTGTCACCGGTTTGCCCAATTTCGATCCGATCTACCAGAGTTGGCTGAAGTCACCGACAACCAAGGAGGAGACGGTTCCAGTCCCTGTGAGCGAGGTCCAGGCGAAGCAGCTTCTTATCGACAATATCACTCGATATGAGGCGAGCGGCCTTCCCTGGCCGGAGTTGGGGAGCGATGTCTGGGGAGGCCATGCGGGACCGCCCCCGTACGATTTCCGCAAGTCGAGCTACGCCGATACCCACTGCAGCGTCGGGGCTTTTGGCCGCCATGCAGCCATCTATCCGAACTACGTCTTGATGCGGCTCTCTAGGTTGCGTCCGTTGACTGGCCGAGCGTGGCGCGCCTCGGAACTGCGACCGGTAATGAAATTCGCCCGCGAGATCTGGAAGCCCGCGGAAATGTGCGCGATGCTCTCCTTCTATATCCTCAACCTTCCCAAGGTCCCGGATCCAACCTTTGCGACCGGCGAGCGAATTCTTCAACCGCGGATCGGTTGGATCACCTACCTGCCGCCGAACCTCGCCGTCCGGGCGAAGTGTCCCGCCGACGTCGAAGTGGACACCCTCGAAGACGGCGCCGCGCTGGTCACCTTATGCGAGGAGCCCTTCGAGAAGACGGACGTGAAAGGCCTCGCGCGGCTGCACGCGCTTGAGGCCGCGCTGCGCCCGCTTCAAAGCTGAGCGTGGTTCGCGCGGCGAAGGTGGCGCAACAGGAGCAATGCCCAAAGCCCGCAGCCGCGCGCGTGCGATCGGGCCGCAGGCAGCCCGATGACAAGCCGACGCCAACTTCGTTGAAACGGTAGCCTTCGTTCCCGACAATGCAATGATTGTAATCCGACGTGAAGGTGTCCGCACGCCTGTACAGAGTGGTGTCGGAAATGGCGCGCCCGAAGAGATTCGAACTCCTGACCCCCAGATTCGTAGTCTGGTGCTCTATCCAGCTGAGCTACGGGCGCGCGGGCCGCGGTTTCGGAAAGTCCGTTGCGCGGCAGAGGCGCCCCTCTAAACGGTTTCGCGCTGGCCTGCAAGAGGCGAGTTGCGTTTTGCCCGCGTCGAATTCCGAGGCCGCGGAAAAACGCGCTCGCCGACGTCGGCTTGCCTCGCCGCGCCGGCGCGGCTAATTCAGGCGCGTGCCGACCGCTCGCCCCCTCGCCCTCGTCAACGCCCGCCTGATCGACCCCTCTGAAGAGCGGGAATGGCGCGGCGGCGCGCTGATCGTCGATGGCAGGATCGCGGCGCTCGGGCCCGAGGTCAGCCGCGAATCGGCGCCCGCCGACGCGCGGCTGACCGATTGCGAGGGCGATGTCGTCGCGCCTGGTCTCATCGACATGCGCGCCTTCGTCGGCGAGCCCGGCGCCGAGCACCGCGAGACGATCGCATCCGCAAGCGCGGCGGCGGCGGCCGGCGGGGTGACGACGATCCTCGCGCGCCCGGACACCAATCCGCCGGTCGACGACCCCGCGGTGGTCGACTTCATCCTGCGGCGCGCGCGCGACACGGCCAAGGTGCGCGTGCTCCCCTCCGCCGCTTTGACCAAGGGCCTCGAGGGGCGCGAGATCGCCGAGATCGGCCTGCTCGCCGAGGCCGGCGCGATCGCCTTCTCGGATGGCCCGCGCAGCCTCGCCAACGCGCAGACGATGCGCCGCGCGCTCACTTACGCCGGCGACTTCGGCGCGCTCGTCATGCACTTTTGCGAGGATCGCGACCTCGTCGGCGACGGGGTCATGGCGGAGGGCGAGCGGGCGAGCCGGCTCGGCCTTGCGGGCGTCCCGCGCGAAGCCGAGACGATCGTGCTCGAACGCGACCTGCGGCTGGTCGCGCTGACCGGCGCGCGCTACCACGCCGTTTTCGTTTCGAACCGGCTGTCGCTCGAAGCGCTCGCGCGGGCGCGTCGCGCCGGCCTTCCCGTCACATCAGGCGTCTCAATCAATAATCTCACACTCAACGAGATCGACGTCGGCGACTATCGCACTTTCCTGAAACTGAACCCGCCCCTGCGCAGCGAGGATGAGCGGCTCGCTCTGGTCGAGGCGCTCGGCGAAGGGCTGATCGACGTCATCGTCTCCGATCACGATCCGCAGGACGTCGAGACCAAGCGCCTGCCGTTCTCGGAATCGGCGGCGGGCGCGATCGGCCTCGAGACGATGCTCTCGGCGAGCCTGCGTCTCGTCGCGGCGGGCCATCTCACCCTGCCCCGCCTGCTCCGCGCGATGTCGACGCGGCCGGCGGAAATCTTGAGGGTTCCGGGCGGCAGGCTCGCGGTCGGCGCGCCCGCCGACATCATCCGCTTCGATCCCGATGCGCCCTTCGTGCTCGATCCGTCGACGCTCCACTCGCGCTGCCGCAACACGCCCTTCGATCAGGCCCGGCTCGAAGGACGCGTCAAGCTGACGCTGGTTGCGGGAACCATCGCCTACGAATAGGATTCCCTCCACTGTTCTAAAGGATCGAGGCGCGCGCCGCCCATGGCGATTTCTCTCAATGGCGTCTACGCGGTCCTCGCGCTCGCGCTCGGCTATCTTCTCGGTTCGATTCCGTTCGGCCTCTTGCTGACCCGCGGCGCCGGAACCGCCGATCTGCGCAGCATCGGCTCCGGCAACATCGGCGCAACCAACGTGCTGCGCACCGGCCGCAAGGATCTCGCCGCGGCGACGCTCGTGCTCGACGCGCTCAAGGCGACGCTGGCCTTCCTTCTCGCGGCGCTCCTCTTTCGCGACGAAGCGGCCGCCCTCGCTGCGGCGGCGGGCGCCTTCCTCGGCCATGTCTATCCGGTCTGGCTGCGCTTTCGCGGCGGCAAGGGCGTCGCGACCTTCTTCGGCGGCCTCATCGGCGCTTGCTGGCCTGCTGCGCTCGCCTTCGCTCTCGCCTGGCTCGCCGTGGCGGCGACGACCCGCTATTCCTCGCTCGCCGCCCTCGCAGCAAGCCTCGTCGCGCCGCTCGTCGCGCTCGCCGTCGGCGAGAGCGCGGTCGCCTCGGCCTTCGGCCTGCTCGCCGTTCTGCTGTGGATCAAGCACGGCGCGAACATCCGTCGCCTGCTCCAGGGAACCGAGAGCAAGATCGGCCGGAAGGGCGCAGCGTGAGCAACGGCGTGAAGACGGCGCGGCTCGATGCTGATCAGCGCTTCGATTGGCTGAGGCTCATTCGCTCGGAAAACGTCGGCCCGCGCACCTTCCGCGCGCTGATCGAGCGATGCGGCAGCGCGCGCGCCGCGCTCGACGCTTTGCCCGATCTCGCCCGGCGCGGCGGCGCGAAACGCCCGATCCGAGTGGCGGCGATTGGCGAGATCGAGCGCGAATTCGCCCTCGCGCGAAAGCTCGGCGTGCGCTTCCTCGCGCTTGGCGAGCCCGAATATCCGCCGGCGCTGCGGCAGATCGAAGCCGCGCCCCCCGTCCTTGCCTTGCTCGGCCGGGAAGAGGCGCTGCAACAGCCAGCGGTCGCGATCGTCGGCTCGCGCAACGCCTCGGCCGCGGGACTGACATTCGCCGACCGGCTTGCGCGCGGCCTCGGCCAGGAGGGCTATGTCGTCGTCTCCGGCCTCGCGCGCGGCGTCGATCAGCGCGCCCATGTCGCGGCCTTGCCGACCGGCACGATCGGCGTGCTGGCGGGCGGCCATGCGAAACCCTATCCGCCGGAAGCGGCGGCGCTGCTGCCGCGCATAGCGGAATTCGGCGCGATCGTCTCGGAGATGCCGATCGAATGGGAGCCGCGCGGCCGCGACTTCCCGCGGCGCAACCGCATCGTCTCCGGCCTCTCGCTCGGCACCGTGATCGTCGAAGCGGCGCGCGGCTCGGGATCACTCATCACGGCCCGCTTTACGGCCGAGCAGAACCGGGAGGTGTTCGCCGTGCCAGGCTCGCCGCTCGACCCGCGCGCCGAGGGAACGAACGACTTGCTGCGCGACGGCGCCAATCTTTGCGCGCGCCTGGAGGACGTGCTCGCCGTACTCGACCCCATGCGCGCGCGCAATCCCTTCGCCGGCATGCAAGAGGGCGGCCGTGAGATCGGCGATCCGCTCTGGAGCGAATCCGATCTTTTCGGCGTCGATCGCGAGGCGACGCCGCGAGCCGGGAACGGCCAGTGGACGATCGATGACGGCGCGGAGGAGGATGGCGCTGAAGCCGCCTCGGCGCTGAACCGCGTCGAGGCTCTGCTCGGCCCTTCGCCCGTGTCGATCGACGATCTCGCGCGCGCCGCCGAGGTCTCGGCGCGGGAGATCCGCGCGATCCTGATCGAACTCGAGCTCGCCGGGCGCATCGAGCATCACGGCGGCGACCGGGTGGCGTTCGTTGTGCGCGATACGGAGGCGTAGCAGGGACTGGCCGCGCTGGGCTGTGATGGATTT
>DASXGX010000143.1:0-73242 GCA_036488815.1 Roseiarcus sp. | reverse complement strand
CGGGGTGGTGGCCGGTTCCGCCCACCAGTCCTATCTCGCGACGTTCTTTCCCGGCGCGCTCGCCAAGACCTTCCCGAATTTCGCGGCGCTGCACGACGCCCTGCGCAGCGGCGCGATCGACGCCGCCTTCGGCGACGGTCTGTCGCTCGCGGTGTGGCTCGCGGGAGAATCCTCCGGCGACTGCTGCGAGTTCAGGGGCGGCCCCTATATGGAGAGCCGCTTTTTCGGGGAAGGCGTCGGCATCGCCGTTCGCAAGGAGGATGCGGACCTTCGCCGCGCGATGGACTGGGCTCTGGCCCGCTTGGCAGCGCGCGGCGTCTACGCTGAAATTTATCTCAAATATTTCCCGATCGGCTTTTACTGAAGGCGCGCGGGCACGCCGATCAGGCGAAGCGCGGAACCCAGAGCTTCCGAGGGAGCCCCGCTTCGAACGGATCGAGGCCGGGTTGAGCCCAAGACGATTGCAGAACTTCGCCGGTCACAGCAGTCTGCAGGTGAGCATAGACCGCTAGCGACCTCTTCAAATCCGACGATCACAAGTAGGCGACGGACGCGATCGCTGCGGACATGTCGGGTAGCCTCACGGGCGCTCAACATCATATTCTCTATGGTCACTAATGGACGAAAATTAACTCAGAAAATACTGCAGCAAATACAAGATGTTATGGGCGGTCCGTCGTGACTACACATTAGTCACGCCAGCTTCTGAATAAGGCCGCCCATTGAAAGCCCGGAATTCGTACCCAAATGGACTGGACTATGCGGGGGGAGTAACATGGATATAAACGAATCGTTGCTGCGAGCGATATTGGCTACCGTGGCGCGTAGCACGTTTCCAGTGACCGAAGTCCGTAAGATCGTTGCGCCCATAGGGGACGGGCAAAAGCAAATCGCCGCATATAATTTATGTGACGGGAAGACGTCGCAATCAGAAATTGGCAAAATGGCCAAACTGGATCCGGCAAGTGTCAGTCGTTCGATAGCTCGATGGATCGAAGCAGGCGTCGTGGTGCGCGTCGGTGTCGAGCAGTATCCGCTGCACGTCTATGCTCTCACGAAAAATGACCTCAAACCGAGTACGATCGAAAGATAAATTCCCATGCCAGATGACGTAGCAGAAAAACTGGACATTCTAATCAAACTGCAGGCGGCTGCGCTAACGGTACAAATGGAGTCGTCTAAAGAAAAGATAATATTTCTTTCCAAGGCTGGATTGAGGCCGACGTTGATTGCCGACATCGTCGGAACAACCGTAAACCACGTCAACGTGACGCTTTCGAATGCGCGGAAAAATCAAACTAAAGCAAAAGAAAAATGAGCATACCTCATTCATATCCTTAACGCTCTTTCTCCACCGATAAAGTGATGAAGAAAGTAATGGACAATAACGATGGAGACTGACGACGCGAGAAACTGCTTCAGGAGGTCCAGTGGGTTTAGAAAACTGCTCGTGCCCCTGCAAACGCTAGCAGGATACAAACAGAAGCAGCTCGCTGCAGGTCTCGGCGTGAGTGAGGCTACGATGAGTCGCGTGATGCCAAAGGGAGTTGGCAAAGCGCATCTGGCGAACGGGTAGGAAGCGTGTCGGAGGAATAAATGACAAATGAGCAAGCCGACCAGATCATCAAGGAGCTGGAGACGCTCCGTAAGCTGCGAATATTGGAATTGTTCGATAGGGGATATTCACAGACGCAACTTGCTAAGGCGCTTGGGGTAAGTCAGCCAACGATAAGTCGGATGGTGCCCAAGCTCTCTTCGAAAAAGGGTGACAAATGAGCGAACGGACGTCCATCGTAAATATTTCAGGTGATCATGAGGAAACGCTGACGCAGCTTGCGCGGCATCTTGGAACGAACAAGATTCGTCGCAAAGTATTTAATGCGATTTATGGGCGCGGAAGCAAGCCGCGATCCAAAAAACAAATTATAGCTGCCGCAAGTATCCCGAATAAGGACGCGCAGCAGGTTCAGAACGAACTAGATCACCTCACAAAACATCATCTGGTTGTCAGAGTTGAAAATGACGGATCAGTGAGAGACAGGAGCCGATATCTCTACCAAAAAGATGCCAGCGTGCGGGCAAACAGAGCAAGCATCGTTCGGTACGCCGATAATCGAAAGGCTGCAGCCAACGTCCCCACCAAGCGGCGGCCCTTGGTGCAACGATCTTCTGCCGTCAGCGCCATAAAAAAGCGGGACCTCAAAAAGAAGAAGCATCTCAAAGTTCTATACCTAACTGCCGACCCCGATGAAGCTAAGTCTATTCGTGTGGATGCCGAGGTTCGGCAAGTGCAACAAGCTGTTCGCGGCTCCGCGTTCCGAGATAATATTACAATACTGCACAGCCCCGCCGCGGACCTTGACTCCCTCATGGAAGGCCTGAACGACCATCGGCCTCAAATTGTGCATTTTTCGGGGCACGGTTACAGCGGTGGCATCGCGACGGACAGCGGGAGTCCAGGGAAACGCTCGATAACGACTGTCTCTTTCGATCTGCTCGCTAAAGCATTGGCCGCGACGGACGATCCTCCGGAAATTATAGTACTGAACTCGTGCAAAAGCTCCAGTGCGCGCAAGTCATTTTTGCCGCCGGGAAAGATTGTTGTTGTTATGCGCGACAGCGTAAGTGATGTGGCCGCAATAGCATTCGCTACGAAATTCTACGCTGCGATAGCAGGCGGTCAATCAATGAAGGCTGCTTTTGGGCAGGGCAAGGTCGCAGTCGAAACTGTGTCCATAAATGAAGCGGACACTCCGGAACTGTTTAGTGCAGCTGGCACGAACCCCGCAAAAATCACACTGGCTTGATTCGGACACCCGAAATTACGGGTGCGGATTGCGGTGAAGCGTATGGTCGGTCGCTACATTTGGGCTATCGGCTTTTTGTAATGGTCGTTCGCAGATAGGTCGACACGTCACCGGCTATCCGAGGATAGTCGAGCTAACATCCCCGGATGCGCATGTGGAGGCGTGTCGCCGTTTTTGCTGTATCCTCGTATCGCAGCCGCGACAATTTCTTTCCGCATCGCCGAATCCGCGTTAACCTCTCTTTCGGCGCGTCGCGGCGTGGTTCGCAAGAAGCGAAGGCCATCCGGCGGCGCAGGACATTCAGGAGGGGCCCGTTTGTCAACGCGGTGCGCCGCAAGCCGTTGAAAGGACACGAAACGGCGTCAAGCTCCTTCTTGACGGCCCTTGACATCGCTTGACGAAACTTGGCGGCCGCTTGACGAAACGGGACACGCGGTTTGACGATGCGCGTGGCAGCGCGGCGAACAGCCTCAAGCTGCCGTCTCAACTCAAACGGAAACAGCCCGCCGCCTCAACCCTTCGCGGAAGGCGGCTCGACGTGGCCGCCGAAGCCCTTGCGCATCGCCGAGATGATCTTTTCCGCAAAGGTGTGGCTCTGGCGCGAACGGAAGCGCGTGTAGAGCGCCGCGGAAAGGACTTCCGCCGGCACGGCCTCGTCGATCGCGGCCTGGAGAGTCCAGCGGCCTTCGCCGGAATCCTCGATATAGCCGGAATAGGATTCGAGGCCGCCCTCGCGCGCCAGGGCGCTGGAGGTGAGATCGAGCAGCCAGGAGGTCACGACGCTGCCGCGCCGCCAGACCTCGGCGATGTCGGCGACGTCGAAGGTGAAGCGGTGTTCCGGATCGAGGCCGGGCGAATCCGCGTTGCGCAGGATGTCGAAGCCTTCGGCGTAGGCCTGCATCAGCCCGTATTCGATGCCGTTGTGGACCATCTTGACGAAATGACCGGCGCCGCAGGGCCCGGCGTGCAGATAGCCTTCCTCGGCGCGCAGGTCGCGTCCGTCGCGGCCAGGGGTCTCGGGGATCTCGCCCCGGCCGGGCGCGAGAGCCTTGAAGATGGGGTCGAGCCGCCGCACGGGTTCGGCCTCGCCGCCGATCATCATGCAATAGCCGCGCTCAAGTCCCCAGACGCCGCCGCTGGTGCCGACGTCGAGATAATGCAGGCCCTCGGCGGCGAGCGCCGCGCCGCGGCGGATATCGTCGCGCCAGAAGCTGTTGCCGCCGTCGATCACCACATCGCCCGGCGAAAGCAGCGCCCTGAGGGACTCGATCGTCGATTCGGTCGGCTTCCCGGCCGGCAGCATGATCCATACGGCGCGCGGCGCCGTGAGGCCCCCCACCAGATCGGCCAGCGACTCGGTCGCCTGCGCGCCTTCGGCGGCCAGGGCCCGGCCAGGGGCCGGATCGCGATCATAGACGACGCAGGAATGCCCCGCGCGCATCAGCCTGCGCACGATGTTGGCGCCCATGCGCCCAAGGCCGATCATACCGAGTTGCATGTCGAGATCTCCGTCAGGAACGCAACCCGTCAGTCTTTGGCGCGCTCAACGTAGCTGCCGTCTTCCGTCTGGATGACGACGCGGGTCCCCGTCGAGACGTGCGGCGGCACCATCACACGCGCGCCATTGGAAAGCTTGGCCGGCTTGTAGGACGACGACGCGGTCTGGCCCTTCATCGCCGGCTCCGTTTCGACGATCTCCAGCGTCACCCTGGGAGGCAACTGAATGCCGACCGGCGTTTCGTTGAAGATCGACAGAATGACCTTCATGCCCTCCTGCAGCCACTGCGCCTGATCGCCGATCACGTCGCCCGCCACCTGGATTTGGTCGTAGGTGTCGGCGTTCATGAAATGATAGCCGTCGGCGTCCGAGTAGAGGAAATCGAAGTTCTTGTCCTCGACGAAGGCGCGCTCGACCTGCTCGGTCGTTTTGAAGCGGTCGGTCACCTTCACGCCGTCGGAGAGGCGCCGCATGTCGATCTGCGTGGTCGGCGTGCCTTTGCCCGGGTGGAAGCTTTCGGCCGAAAGGACGACACAGAGCTGGCCGTCCTCCCGCTCTATGATGTTGCCCTTGCGAATCGAGCTTGCGATGACTCTCACGTGCCTATTCCCTAGAATTGCGCGCGCGAAACCGCGGCAGCGTCGTTATCCTCAAGCCTTGGCTTGCGCGAATGCGGCGGGCAACATACCCATTTCGCGGCCAAAGGCCAGACACGATCGCACGAATTGACGCCGCTTCGCCGCCCGGACGCTCCCTTGATAGCCGCTTCGCCATTCTGGAGACATAGCCGCCACGCCGACCGTCGCCCGCGGCTGCTCGCGCGGGCGCGGATTCTGAGCGCCCTGCGGCGCTGGTTCGAGGGACGGGATTTTCTCGAGGTCGAGCCGGCCGCGTTGCAAGCTTCGCCAGGCAACGAGGCGCATCTGCACGGATTCGCCACCGCGATGATTGGGCCGGATGGTCGCCATCAGCAGGCTTTTCTCCATACCTCGCCCGAATTCGCGATGAAGAAGCTGCTTACGGCCGGAGAGAGCCGCATCTTCGCCCTCGCGCGCGTCTTCCGCAATCGTGAGCGCGGCGCTCTTCATGCGCCCGAATTCACGATGCTCGAATGGTATCGCGCCGGAGAGCCGCTGGAGGCGCTGATGGCGGATTGCGCCGCGATCCTCGCTCTGGCCGCGCGCGAAGCCGCCGCCAAACGCTTCGTCTTTCGCGACCGGACGGCCGACCCTTTCGCCGAGCCGGAGCGGCTTTCCGTCCGGGAGGCGTTTTTGCGCTACGCCGATGTCGATCTTTTCGAGTCGCTGCCGGAGAACGGGGCAGGGGAGCCGGAGCGGGACCGCCTCGCCGAACAGGCGAAGGCTCTGGGGATGCGGGTCGCCGCCGACGATAGCTGGTCGGACGTCTTCAGCCGTATCCTGAGCGAACAGGTCGAGCCGCGGCTGGGCCTCGGCCGACCCACCTTCCTGACCGAATATCCCGCCTGCGAGGCGGCGCTGGCGCGCGCCCATCCCTCCGATCCGCGCGTCGCCGAGCGCTTCGAGCTCTATGTTTGCGGCGTCGAGGTCGCCAACGCGTTCGGCGAATTGACCGACCCGGCTGAGCAGCGCCGGCGTTTCGAAGAGGAGATGGCCATAAAGCAGCGCGTCTACGGCGAAGCCTATCCGATCGACGAAGACTTTCTCGCTGCGCTTGCCGAAATGCCCGAGGCGAGCGGCGCGGCGCTCGGCTTCGACCGGCTGGCGATGCTCGCCTGCGGCGCCGAACGGATCGAGGACGTACAATGGACGCCTGTGTTCGATCCCACCGGAGCGCAGCGTTGAGCGGCCTCCAAGGTCTGATGGATCAGGCGCGCGCGGAGCTCTCGCGCGTCTACGGTTTCTCAGGCTTTCGCGCGGGGCAGGAGGAGATCGTCGAAGCGGTGCTGGCGGGCGACGACGTCCTCGCCGTCATGCCGACCGGCAGCGGCAAATCGCTCTGCTTTCAACTGCCGTCGCTCGTGCGCCGCGGGCTGACCGTGGTCGTGTCGCCGCTGATCGCGTTGATGCGGGATCAGGTGGCGCAACTCGGCGAACTCGGCATTCCCGCGGCGGCCCTGAACTCCGCCAGCGAGGGGAGCGAGCGGCAACGGATCGCCCGCGGCCTTCGCGACGGTTCGCTGCGGCTCCTCTATGTCGCGCCCGAGCGCCTGCTGCGCGAGGACACGCTCGAGACGCTGAAGGACGCGAAGATCGACCTGTTCGCCATCGACGAGGCGCATTGCGTGTCGCAATGGGGCCACGACTTCCGCCCCGAATATCGGCGGCTGCGCGAGGCGGCGGAGGCGCTCGGCGGCGCACAGACCATCGCGGTGACGGCGACGGCGGACGGGCCGACGCGCGATGACGTCGCCGCGCGCCTTTTCGTGCGGCCGCCGCGGGTGTTCGTGCGTTCGTTCGACCGGCCCAATCTGTTCCTGGCGATGCGCCCGAAGGGCAATGCGACGCGACAGCTCGGCGAGAAGCTCGATGCGCATCGGGGCGAGAGCGGCATCGTCTATTGCGCCTCGCGCCGCCGGACGGAGGAGCTCGCGCAGGAGTTCTCCGCCGCCGGCCGGCGCTCGCTGCCCTATCACGCCGGCCTCGATCATGATGCGCGCTCGCGCAACCAGGACGCCTTCTTGCAGGAGGACGGCGTCGTGATGTGCGCGACGGTCGCCTTCGGCATGGGCGTCGACAAGCCCGACGTGCGCTTTGTGTTCCACGCCGACATGCCCTCGTCGATCGAGGCCTACTACCAGGAGATCGGCCGCGCAGGGCGCGACGGACTGCCGGCAGACACCTTCACGCTCTACGGCGCCGGCGACATCGAATTGCGCCGGCGCCAGATTGTGGAAGGCGGCGCGCCCGACGAGCGCAAGCGCGTCGAAATGACCAAGCTGGATGATCTCGTGACCCTGTGCGAGACCGCCCGCTGCCGCCGGCAGGTGCTGCTCGGCATGTTCGGCGAGGAGGCGGCGCCGTGCGGTCATTGCGATGTCTGCAACGGCGCGGTGCGGCTCATCGACGGCAGCCTGGAGGCGCAAAAGGCGCTGTCCGCAGTGCTGCGCACCTCGGGACGCTTCTTCTTCGGCCATCTCGCCAACATTCTCTCCGGGAAGGCGAGCGAGGCGATCGCACGGCACGGGCACGACCAGCTCAAAACTTTCGGCGTCGGCAAGGACCGCGCGCCCGCCGAGTGGCGCGGCGTGCTGCGCCAGCTCCTGTCCGCGAAGCTGATCGACCACGACCGCGCCGACCGTGACCGGCTGATCGTAACGGACGAGGGTCGCCGCGTGCTGCGCGGCGACGCGCCGTTCGCGCTGCGTGAGGACGTGGTCGGCAAGAAGCCGCGCCGCGAAAAACGGCTCGCGCCGAGCGCGGACGAGGCGGACGGCGATCTCCTGGCGGCCTTGAAGGCGCTGCGGGGCGCGATGGCGCGCGCGCAGAACCAGCCCGCCTATGTCATCTTCCCCGATCGCACCCTCATCGAAATGGCGAAGGAGCGGCCGACGACGCTCAATGCGCTGGGGTCGATCCACGGCGTCGGCGCCGCCAAATTGCAGAAATACGGCGCGGCCTTTCTCGCCGTGATCCGGGATCAGCCCCATGCTTGAACTGCCCCATGCCTGAACTGCCCGAAGTCGAAACCGTGCGGCGCGGTCTCGAACCCGCGCTCGTCGGCTTTCGCCTGCTGCGTGTCGAGACGCGGCGCGGCGACCTTCGCGTTCCGTTTCCCGATCGCTTCGCCGAGCGCCTGACCGGCCGTAGGATCGAAGCGCTGACGCGGCGGGCGAAATATCTGCTCGCGCCGCTCGACGCCGGGGAGACGCTCGTTATGCACCTCGGCATGTCCGGCTCGTTCCGCGTCGAACAAGATGGCGAGACGCTCGTGCCGCCGTTCCACAACGAATTCCCGAAACTCGCGGCGCACGATCACGTGGTCTTCACGCTCGATAGCGGCGCCAGGGTCACCTACAACGACCCGCGCCGCTTCGGCTCGATGATTCTGACGCCGACGGCGCGGCTCGACGAGCACCCCGCCTTCCGCGATCTCGGCGTCGAGCCGCTGTCTGAAGACTTCGACGCCGCGCGCCTCGCCGCTGTGCTCGAAGGCGCGCGCACGCCGCTCAAGAGCGCGCTGCTGGACCAGACGCGCATCGCCGGCCTCGGCAACATCTACGTCTGCGAGGCCCTGCACCGCGCCGGCCTCTCGCCGATGCGCCAAGCCGGCTCGCTGAACGCCAAAGGCCGCGCCTCCAACGTCGGCGCGCTCGCGCGCGCGATTCGCGAGGTTCTCGAGGAGGCAGTCGAGGCGGGCGGCTCGACGCTGCGGGACCATCGCCGCCCGGACGGCAAGCTCGGCTATTTCCAACACTCTTTCGCAGTCTACGATCGCGAAGGCGCCGCCTGCCCGAAGCCCCGCTGCCACGGTTCGATCACGCGGATCGTGCAGGGCGGCCGCTCGACCTTCTATTGCCCCACCTGTCAGAAGTGAGCGGGCAACTGTAGTACTAACCTATTCGCACACACATAAGGACATGCTTATGTGCTGATACTGTGGATAGGACGGCGATATTTGGCGAACAGCGCCAAATTTATTTGTGAGTTTGGGGAAAACCCCTGGACAGCGAGTTTTACGTGCTTGCGCCGCGCCGGCGACTCGCTTCAGAGTTCGAACTGTCAATTCGGAAGTATTTGAAATGAAACGACCCGGACGTTGACGCGTCCGGGTCGCTCATTTCGGGGACGGTAGGCCGGTGCCAAGGAACGATTTGCAGCGTCTCCCCTTGGGGTTCGACTCCCCCCGTCTCCACCTATGGCCCCGTGGCGAAATTGGTAAACGCAGCGGTCTTTAAAACCGCCTCCTGGGAAGGGATTGTCGGTTCAACTCCGATCGGGGCCACCATTTTTTGAGTCCTAGGCGTACCGCATGTCAAGTCGCGTGATCGGCTTTTACCGGAATGTAGGTAATTCCTAATGCGTCGCGACCCAATGAAGGGAACGAGATCCCCATTCGACCCAAACGGCGATATCTTATGACAGGCAAACGCTGCGCTGGCGTATCCCGTTAGTCGACAGTGGAAGTAGTATTGGCAGCGAGCGGCAATTCGATAGTCTGATGGAGGTTATTGAGTGATCGCCGACGATTTAAAGCTAAAAGTTCTGCCAAGGCGTCATCAACTGAGATGTCTTCCTCCCACCCATATGCACCGGCGACAGCGCAATCCAAGTCTGCGTGAGCCCTCTCCAGCCAAGCGGGGGGCCGATTGTAGAGATTTGTCAGTGTGCGTTTAGCCAAAACATCTGCGGCTTGGGCGTCGATCGGAACCTTGCGGTCAGGATAGTGCGGGACAATTTCAGCAACGGTTCTTACCAAGTCTGGCGGGTTGAGCCAAGTTTCTCGTAGATTATCCAAAATAGCCGCCGCCGAGGATACCCGCGCCGCGCGTGAATCTAGTGCTAAAGAAGCTGGCGCGATATCGAGAGTAAGCCCATCGGGAAAGGGGAACGTTTCGAACGATGTGCTAGGTCGATATGCGGGACGGTCCTCCAATGTAGAACCGAGCCGCTCAGACCATCCAATATGATATTTCGATTGAAGTACACCGAACGTAAAGTCATCCTCTCTCGCAATGACAATATTCGCGCCATCTGGTAGTACATTGGTATCGAAAAATCTGAAGACTCGATGCTTTGAAACGCTTGGGCTGGCCAAATATCTTTTGACGGATTTTAGTTTCTTCCTCATTTCTGGTCTTGGCCAATAATATATCCACCATCGTTCATTTGCGGCCTTCTCCCGCTTTCCAACCCGTTCCGGCTTCACATATTTTTTTAAATACTCAAACGGAGCTTCAAACATTTCGGCTTCGGCTTCGGATTTGTTCCAGCCGAAATCTACAATCCACATGTCTTGTGGGCGACGAACAACGTCAAAGCCGCTTATCCACGGTCTTAGCACTTCCGAGTTTTTAAGCCCATTCGGGTTGCCGGGTGCCTGGACCATCTCCCTAGCTAGATCTCCACGGAGCTCAAATTTTCCTACTCGCTTAACGCCTTGATAGGCGATAGCGGCGTTTTCATCGAGACGGTTCACCGAAGAAAGATCAAGTCCATTTTCTCCAGTACTTGCCGTCAAATCAGGGTGGATGACGGTAACGACTTCTCCGTTCAACCTAACCGAGACGTCCCCGTCCCGACCGTCGAAGCATACAAGCGACACGCGGACCGCTGCGCCGTCCACCGCCCATGCCTCATTGTCCCAGACCTCAAATATCCGCAGTGTCCGCGATATGTCCTTCAAAACGTGTCTATTAGAATCCTGGCGGATCGAGTTCGTCGCGACAAGACCGACTCGTTGCGCCGCGCCGAGAACGATCTGCTTTTTGGCCTTGGCGAACCAATAGCAGACCAAGTCGGATCGCCCTGGCAGTTGGGATGCATAGGCCGCACGAAGTGCCGAGGTGTACGGTTCACCTAGGCTTGCAAGCATCCTCTTGTCGCCGAGGAATGGAGGGTTGCCAACGATGAATTCAGCGGCGGGCCACGACGCTTCCGATCCATCGGAGTTTAATAGCGCGTCTCTGCACTCGATCGCGTCTAGACGCCTCAAAATAGGCTCAGGACGACTGTAGATTCCGTTCTGGATCGCCCACTGTATGTCACCTATCCAAATGGTTGTGCGCGCCAATTCGGCGGCTAGCGGGTTAATCTCTAGGCCCCGCAAAATCTCAGGACCAACAACGGGTAGCCGCGGCGGTAGTCCGAACGATTCACATTCTTGATTGGCCGCATGCTCTAGGTTTTTGACGGATTGGAGCGCCAAGTATAGAAAGTTTCCTGACCCGCAAGCGGGATCGAGAATCGACAACGTTCGAAGCCGCTCCAGAAATACTGAGCGTCGCTCTTCAGCGAGACGCCATTCTTTTGCCTTGGCACCCTTAATTCTAGCCTTGGAAACGAGAGTTTCGATATCATTTCTCGCCTTAGACCATTCTAGGTTCAACGGCGCCATCACAACCGGCGAAATTAATCTAATGATCGTACTGGCGTCGGTATAGTGAGCCCCGATTTGAGCCCGCTTATCGGGGTCTAGAAACCGCTCAAAAACAGTGCCAAAAATAGAGGGGTCAATATGACCCCAATTTTGGGAGCCTGCTGCTTTTAGAAGGCCTATTTCGTGCTCATCTAAGTCCAAAGACTCTCGCTCATCGAATAGGCCGCCGTTGACCCACGGCAACACGTCGAGGCCAAACCGACTTCCTTTTAGTAGGGCGGCGAAGAGCCCAGTTAGGACGGATTTGGCGTCCTTCGGCCTCGTCGAGATCTCGGCAATGACGCGCCTAAAATAACCCTCTGGAAGCAAGCGAACGTCCTCGGCAAAAAACAAAAAGACGAGTCTGTTCACAAAATGAGCTACATCCTCGCTGGGATAGCCCTTCTTCTGAAGTCGTTCAGCTAGTGTCGAGAACTTGTCAGCAGCCTGTCTCGTCAGGTCTGACCGACTAGCGCCTGGCTTCAATGACTTTGGAGAATAAAAGGCGGCCTCCAGCCACCCACGTTTTTTGGGGTCTAGTATGTCCTCTAGAGAGAGGTCGTAGGACCGGGGGACACTATTCGTATACGCCGTTACGATCCGAAACCGATCCGTGTCGCAGACAACATGCAAAGGCGGGCTCTCAAGCGCCAGAGCATATCTGGCAAGCTGCCCCAATGCCTCGTCAAGATTTCTTCGTCGTTTTTTATATTCCCACGCGAAATAATCCCGTTTCCAGACGTCAGCGAATCCATCGCCGCCGCCCGACTTCTTGACCCCCTTCTCAAAGGTAAAGTGATCTCCGACCGGGTCGTCGTCTAGCGGAGTTGGGTGATCAAAAAGATGACAAAGATCGTTGAAATGAGACTGAGCTGCCGCGCGCTCGGTCAGCGTCACGGGACGCCATTTGTCGACGAATTGCAGCGGCGTCATGGCCGCTCAATGAGCGGCGATACCGCTCCCGAATTTGCGCGCCCTATCACGCATCCTCCCCCCAGTTTTAATTTGTTATATTGGGGCGGTCGGACGCTATATAACACAAGAGGCGCGTGGTGAACGAAAGCAGAACGCGATCAAATTAACGCGAGACGTGTCTCTGCGGCAACAGCACCGCGGAAGCCGCGCCGCCGCTCTTGTCTCGATATCTATGAACGATTTTCGCGGCGCGATAATTTCCCATCGATAGGCCTCAGGCGCGTCTGCTACCCAATGCCGGAAATGAGCCGACACCGCTCCTGCAGGCGCTCAACTGGCAATGAACAAGAGGGAGCGCGGGCTTGTCTCGAGCAGGCGGTCGGCGGTCTCCCCGAGAGGGAGCGCCTCGCCTGGACGCCGGGAGACGCCGAGCACGATGAGCGTCGCGTCGTCCCCCTCGGCTTCCCTGAGGATGGCGCGAGGCCACGGCCCGGCGCTGGCGGTTCTGACGCGCACGGCCTGATCGCGCAGGTCGGCGCGCCCGACAATGTCCTTGACCACCTCCTCCTCATGGAGGTTCGCCGCGGCGCGCCGCCGGCCGCCTGAGGCATGGATAAAATCGTCGCCGGTCATGACGAGGATGCTCAGTTCGCAGCCGCTGGCGCGCGCGAGTTCGACGGCGACCTCCGCGGCCCTCTGGGAGGTCGCCGTTCCGGTGATGGGCGCCAAGATTTTCAGCGGCGCGCCGAGCGGGGCGCGCTCGTGCCGGCCCCGCGCGACGACGATGGCGACGGGCCCTTCGAAAGAGCGCGCCGCGGCGGCGATCTCGGCGTTGAAGCCGCCGTTCGGCGCGGTAGCCGGGTCGAGCCCGATGATCAGGAAGTCATAGCCTTTCGGGGCTTCGTCGGACAGCATTTGCGCCATGGGGGTCGCCTCGGAACGCACTTTGACCGCGACGTTGCGGTCCGCGGGCTCCTCGGCTGGCCGTGTTTGGCGCGCGCTCTCGGCTCCCCGCTGGACCGCCGCGGCGACCGGCGCGCCGTCAGCAGTCGCGCCCGCGCCTGGCTTTGCGTGCAGCATCGTCGCCGGTTGTCCTCTCGCGCCGGCGAGCAGGCCCGCGAGGCGCGCGGCGAAGCGGCCATTCGCTTGCTCGTCGGCGACAATCAGGAAGCGCTCCATATTCGTGACGAAGCCTTTGGCTTCGAACGCTTCCCGCTCCAAACGTTCGCGCTCGCCAGGACGGCACGGGACACGGGCGAGCGCCCAGCGCAGGGTCGGCGGCATCGCGCAGGTCGTCACGGCGGCCATGGCGACGATCATGGAATAGAGCTTCGGGCTCAAGGCGCCGTTCGCGAGACCGATGCTGGCGATGATCACCTCCGTCGAGCCGCGCGCGTTCATGCCGATCGCCAGCGCCAGCGATTCGGGGCGCGAAAGACGACCGATCCACCCGCCGATGAAGGCGCCGGAGAACTTGCCGAGACTCGCCACCAGGACGAGCGCGAGCGTCCAGGCGGCCATTTCGGGCGACTTCAGCATCGTCAAATCGGAGTTGAGGCCGGCGAGGGCGAAGAAGATCGGCGCGAAGAACGAGGCGACCATGCCGCGCAGCTGCGCCGCGATTCGCTTCGTCAGGATCGGGGATTGGCCGACCAGGACGCCGGCGAGAAAGGCGCCCAGCACTGTCTGGACCCCCAGTCCGTCGGTGATCAGCGCCATCGCGCCCATCAGCACGAGGATGAGGGTGACGACCGCGTATTCGCCGACAAAGTGATCGTTGACGATGCGAATCGCCCAGGCGACCAGCCTGCGCCCAATCGTCAGGCTCGCGGCGACGAACAGGGCGAGCGCGGCGAAGCGCGCGGCGAGCGATGCGGCGCCGTCGGCGCTCGCGCCCGCGAAGGCGAAGACGACCGCGATGAGGAGCCAGCCCAGCGAATCCTCGAGGATCGACGCCGAAATGATGATCTGCCCGAGGTCCCGGCGCGCGAAATTCATGTCGCGCACCACCATCGCGAGGATCTTGATCGACGAGATCGCCAGCGCGACGCCGAGGAAAAGGGCGCTGATCAGCCGCCGGCCCGAGTCCGGCAGCAGCGCCGTTGGCAGTCCCAACCCGAGCGCGACGCCGAAAACGAGCGGGACGCCGACGCCCATCACCGAGACGCTGACCGCAGGAGCCCCGATACGCCGCACCAATCCGACGTCGGTGTCCATGCCCGTCAACAGCAGGAGCAGCAGAACGCCGAAATCGGCGACGCCGTCGAGCATCGTCTTCTGCGAAGCCCCGGGGGGGAAGAGCAAATGCTCGGCGTCCGGCCAGACGAGGCCAAGAAACGAAGGGCCCAGCAGAATGCCGGCGAACAATTGCCCAATGACGGCGGGCTGACCCAACCGCTGCGCCGCCTCGCCGAGAAGGCGCGAGGCGAGCAGGATTACGACGATCGCGGCGAGAAACGTCGCCGAGGCGCTCATGGCGCCGCTCGCGACGAACCGCCCATGCGCTTAAGGGGTGATCAGACTGGCGAAGGCGAGGCCCAGAATGACTCCCAGCGCGCAGCCGACGATGAGCACGGAGCGCAGCATCTGCTCCGTGTGGCTAAGTCTGACGACGCTGTCGACGTCTTCGTCATAAACGACATGGTGGTCATCCATGGAACGCGCCCTTCCTAGAACAATCGCGCCATTGCGCGGCGATGATTTCAAATCAGCTTTTCCAGCCGGATCGGCAGCTCGCGGATTCGCTTGCCCGTCGCGTGGTAAACCGCATTCGCGACAGCGGCATTGAGTCCCACGTTCCCCAGCTCTCCCAGCCCCTTGACGCCTAGCGGATTGACCCAATCGTCGGTCTCGGGGACGATGATGACGTCGATGGTCCGGATGTCCGCGTTCACCGGAATCTGGTAGTCCGCCAGATTATCGGTCACATAACGCGCTGCCCTCTCATCGAGTTCCGTCGCTTCGTGCAACGCCGAACTCAGCCCCCAGATCATGCCGCCCATCAGTTGGCTTCGCGCAGTCCTGAGGTTCATGATCCTGCCGGCGGCGAAGGCTCCGACCGCGCGAGGCACGCGGATTTCACGCGTTCGAGCATGAATACGGACCTCGACGAATTGCGCGCCGAAAGCGAAGGCGAGCTTGTCGCCCTTAGGGCCGCCAATCAGAGTCGCGTGGCCCTGATAAAGCTTCTTCATCGTCTCTGGGCCGAGCGAGCGCGGGATGGATTCGACATATTCCTCCAGCGCGCTCTGGCCGAGCTGCCGGAACGCCGCTTCCAGCGGAAGAGTTGCGTCTCCCGCCACGATGCGGCCGCCGTTCAGCGTGTAATCGGCTATCGGCTTGCCGGCGAGCGGCCCTTCGTTGGCGCCCGCGGCCGCCTGAAAGAGCTTGCCGCGAATCGCCTCGCACGCTTTGAACACGGCCGAGGTCGCGCTGGCGGTGGTGTTGGAGCCGCCGGCGACGGGGCCCGGGGGCAGCGCGCTGTCGCCGAGTTCGACTGTCACGTCCTCGAACCTCAGGCCTAGGCGCTCCGCCGCGGCTTCGGCGATCACCGTATACGCGCCGTTGCCGATCTCATGCGCGGCGATCTCGACCCGGGCCAATCCATCGGGCGTCAAGCGGACCCGTGCGGCGGCGGGAGAGACTTGGGTCGGATAGGCGGCGGTGGCGCAGCCCCAGCCGACAAGCCAGTCGCCATCGCGCATGGATCCCGGCGCTGGGTTGCGATCACGCCAGCCGAATCGTTCGGAGGCCTGCTCGAAGCACTCGATCAGCGATCGGCTCGAATAGGGACGGCCTGTGATGGGGTCCTTCATCGTGTCGTTGACGCGCCGCAGGACCACGGGGTCCATATTCAAGGCGTAAGCGAGTTCGTCCATTCCGCATTCGAGCGCGTACATATACGGCACCTCGGGCGGCGAGCGCATGAAGCCGGGCGTATTGCGGTCGGCCTTAACCACATTCACCTTGGTCGCGATCGAGCCGTAGCCGTACATCACCGCGGTGCTCGTGGCGCCTGAAACGTTGTAGTCGTCGGCGCGCGAAGTGAGTTCCCAGGCGTCGTGGAGGTAGGCGAGGAGCTTGCCTTGCGCGTCGGCCGCTAGGCGAATGCGGTGACGCGTTTCCGCTCGATAAGTCGCGATCGTGAAACCCTGCTTGCGGCTCGCAACGAGCTTCACCGGGCGGCGCAAGCGCCGGGCGGCCAGCGCGACGATGGCGGTGCGCGCCGTCAGCGACCCCTTGCTGCCGAAGGCGCCGCCGACAAAGCGACTGACGACCCGCACGTCGTGGGGATCGAGTCCCAGTTGTTCGGCGAGGCCGTACTTGAAACCATACACGAACTGGCTCGGCTCATAGACGGTGAGCTTGTCGTCGCTCCAGACGCAGGTCGTCGAGAAGAGCTCGATCGGATTGTGATGCTGCGGCGGGGTGCCGTAGTCGGCGTCGATCTTCACCAGCGCGGCCTGGTAAGCGGCCTCCGCATCGCCGAGCTTGGGATCTTTATGATCCTCCTCGACATCGGCGACCGCTTTGGTTTCGCAGCCCACGGAGCCGAAGGACGAGCTTGGGGTCTCCTCGTCGTACTCGACGACGAGCCGGCTAACCGCCTCGCTCGCGGCCTCGAAGGTCTCCGCCACCACCAGCGCGACGATCTGGCCGTCGTGCCAGACTTTCGGCGCGCTGAGCGGAACGATGGAGCTCGCCGCCTGGCCGCCCTGCTGAAACACTTTCAGCGGCTTGATCTCATCGGCGTTCCGATACGTCAGGATGTCGAGCACGCCGGGCGTCGCCCAGGCGTCCGTCACCCGGATGGCGCGGATCGATCCGCGCGCGATCGCGCTGGTGGCGAGGCAGGCGAAAGCGCCGTCGGCGGTCGGCTCGTCGGACGGGTATTTCGCTTGGCCAGTCACCTTGAGACGCGCGTCGAAACGCGGCGACGACTTCTCTCGAACTTCCTGCGGCGTGGAAACCGGAATCATCGTCATCTCAGGCCTCCATCGCCGCGGTTTCCAAGAGCGCGCGCGCCACCGTCTGGCGCCCGAGCGCAATCTTGAACGCGTTATGCTTGCGCCCTCGCGCGTCGCGGAGCGCGACGTCGCCCGCCTCCTCGGCCAGCTCCGGGGTCAAAGGCTTGCCCGTCAGAACCGCTTCCGCTTCGCGCGCTCGCCATGGCGTCGTTGCGAGACCGCCCAGGGCGATGCGCGCTTGGCGGACCGGACCGCCTGCCGGCATGTCGAGCGCGATTGCCGCGGAGGCGAGGGCGAACTCGTAGGATTCGCGATCTCTGATTTTCACATAGTGGGAGCGGCGCGTCCACGCTCCCGCCGGCACGAAGAAGCCGACGATCATTTCATCGGGCTCGAGTGTCGTCTCGAGATCCGGCCGCTCGCCGGGTTGGCGATGCAGCGCGGCGAACGGGATGGTGCGGCCCGCGCCCTGCCGGCGGGTCTCGACGACGGCGTCGAGTGCGATCAAAGCCTGCCCGAGATCGCCGGGGTAGGTCGCAATGCAACGAGAGCTGACGCCGAGGACCGCATGCGCGCGATTGAAGCCGTCCATCGCCGCGCATCCGGAGCCCGGCGCCCGCTTGTTGCAAGCGCTCCAGGACGTGTCGCGAAAATAGGTGCACCGCGTCCGTTGCAGCACATTGCCGCCTAGGGTCGCCATGTTGCGCAATTGGGGGCTCGCGGCGGCGTCGAGGCTTTCGGCGATGACGGGATAGCGGCGCGTAACGCTCGGGTGGCGCGCAACATCGTCCATGCGCGCGAGCGCGCCGAGCCGCAAGCCGTCCGGGCGTTCTTCGATCTCGCTGAGGCCGTCGAGACGGCTGATGTCGATCAGCGTTTCCGGCTGCATCACGTCGAGCTTCATCAGGTCGAGGATGGTGGTCCCGCCCGCTATGAACTGCGCAGCGGCCGCGCTCGGCGGTCCGGCGTTTTGCCGAGTCCCCGCGAAAATCGCCGCGACGGCGGTTATGTCTTCTGGACGCTGATAGACGAACGGCCGCATCACGCCCTCCCCATTTCGGTCTTGGCCTGATTGATCGCTGCGACAATGTTCGGGTAGGCCGCGCATCGGCAGAGATTGCCGCTCATGAACTCGCGAATTTGTCCGTCGCTCTCGACGCGGCCTTCTTGGACGAGCGCGACTGCGGACATGATCTGCCCAGGGGTGCAATAGCCGCATTGGAAGCCGTCGCAGTCGATGAAGGCTTGCTGCATGGGGTGCAATCGCCCTTGCCCGCCGGCGAGGCCTTCGATCGTTGCGACTTGCCGGCCTTCGGCCATCGCCGCCAGGGTCAGGCAGGAGAGGACGCGGCGGCCGTCGACATGGACCGTGCAGGCGCCGCACTGTCCATGATCGCAGCCCTTCTTGGCTCCTGTCAGCCCGAGATGCTCGCGCAGCGCGTCCAGCAAGGTGGTGCGGGTGTCGAGGGCGAGCGAATGCGGCTGGCCGTTGACTCTCAGCGAGACCACTCGTGGCACGCGTGCGCTCGCCGCCGGCGCCGGATTGCTTTCGGCAGCCGCGGCGGAGGAAGCCGGAGCGACGGAGAGCGCGGCGCTGGACGCGGCCGCGCCAAGGAATGCGCGTCGGCTGCAATCGGAACTCATGGCGATCCTTCCGCTGTGAATCAGTGAGCCCCATAATTCAACTCGGTGCGGCTCCAGAGCGTTCGGACACATCTTCGTGTGTCGCCGCGGGCTGGCCGAGAAGCTGGACGGCCGCGCGTAGATCATCGACGAACGCCTCGAAGGCGACGCGCCTTTCTTCCTCTTCCCGCAAGCGCAGTAAGGAGGAGGGGTGGACCGTCACGAACACTCTGCGCCGCGCCGCCTCGAAAGCGGCGCCCCTGGAGCTCGTCACCTTTATCGGTCGCTGCGCCAGACTCATCGCCGCCGTCGCGCCGAGCGCGACCACGAGCTGCGGCGCCACGAGATCGAGTTCGCCGATCAACCAGCGACGGCAAACATTGACCTCGCCGACGTTCGGCCGTTTGTGGAGCCGCCGCTTGCCGCGCAGATCGTTCTTGAAGTGCTTGACCGCGTTGGTGACATAAACCTTGCTCCGGTCGATGCCGGCCGTCGCCAGCGCTTTGTCGAAAAGCGCCCCGGCTGGCCCGACGAAGGGACGCCCTGCGATGTCTTCGCGATCGCCGGGCTGCTCGCCGACGAAGACGATCTTCGCGTCAGCCGGGCCTTCGCCAAACACGGTCTGCGTCGCTTTTCGCCACAGCGGACAAGCGCGGCACCCTCGCGCCTCATCGCCCAGTTTGGAAAGCGCCTCGGTCGCTCCTGTCGTCATCGTTCGCCCGCCAGCGGCTCCCTCTTACGGACCGCCGCGGCCGCCGACCGCGCCGAACACCTGTCCGGTCGAATAGCTCGGCTCGGACGAGGCGAGGAGCACGTAGATCGGCGCGAGTTCGGCCGGCTGGCCGGGACGGCCCATCGGACTGTTGGCGCCGAAGTGCGGCAGCGCGTCGGGCGGCTGTCCGCCGCTCGGCTGCAACGGCGTCCAGATCGGCCCCGGCGCGACGGCGTTGACGCGAATGCCCTTGCTGGCGACCTGCTTGGCGAGTCCCTTGGTGAAGTTCATGATCGCCGCTTTCGTCGCGGCGTAGTCGAGCAGAATTTCGGACGGATCGTAGGCGTTCACCGAGGTCGTATAGATGATCGTCGAGCCCGGCTGGAGATGCGGCAAGGCGGCCTTGGTGATCCAAAACATCGCATAGACGTTGGTCTTGAAAGTCGAGTCGAATTGCTCACTCGAGATGTCGAGCAGCGACGTGCAGGCGTGCTGCATGGCGGCGTTGCTGACGAGAACGTCGAGGCCGCCGAGCTCGCGCACAGCGTCGTCGACCAGGCGCTGACAAAATTCCTCGCTGCGAATGTCGCCCGGCAGAGGAACAGCCTTGCGGCCTTCGGCCTGGATGAGTTCCACCACTTCGCGGGCGTCGGGCTCCTCGACGGGCAGATAGCCGAAGGCGACGTCGGCGCCTTCGCGCGCATAGGCGATCGCGGCGGCGCGACCCATGCCAGAATCGCCGCCGGTGATCAGGACCTTGCGCCCGGTGAGGCGCCCCGAGCCCTTGTAGCTCGTCTCGCCGTGATCGGGACGCGGCGTCATCTTGCTGGCGAGGCCCGGCGGATCCTGCTGCTGCGGAGGAAAGGGCGGACGCGGGTATTCCGACCTGGGATCCTTGAGGGCCTGCGCCATCGCGGGCGCCGCATAACCTTTGTTCTGCGCGACGGCCGATCCGCCGCTGGCGACGGCGGCGATGCCGGAGGCGACCCCCGCGAAGACTTGCCTTCGCGAGGAGCGCAATTGATCGAGGCTCATGGGGCTTCTCCTGGAATGGAGCGACGCTCAGCGCGGCCGCTTGAAGAGCTCACGCAGCTTGATCTTCGCTTGTTCCAACGTTCGCTTGCGCTGCGGCGACAGGTTGGCGCCAGCCCGGTTGACGTACATCGTCAGCATCGACATGGCGGAGCGGAAAGGCGTCGACTTGCGTCGATCGCTGACCTCAGCCGAATGCTTGAGAGAGCGCGCTATGTCGCTTGCGCTGCGCTTGGTGAAGACACCCGGCTCGAGGTCGAGCGCGTCGGAGTGCGCCGTCGCCTCAGCGGACCATCGCTTTTGCTTGCGATCTTCCATGGCCGGCTCCTTCAGAGACGCATCGCCCTCGCCAATGAAACCGGAGCGCCCAGGAAAAAGTTCCTGCCGTGCGATATCAGTCCTTCCATTCCCATTCGAGAACGCTTGGCGCGCGTGTCAGCTCGATGAAAGCGGCGGGCAGATCGCATTGTCCGGGAAGACGGCGCCGCCGCACCTCGCATTGCAGTTCCTGCACGTGCTGCTCGGGTTCGCGTTTGAGCGCGTAATTGGCGACCTTCATGTCTGCCGCGTCGAGCGCAGTCAGCGCCGCGATCATGTCGAAATCGTCGCGTCCCCATTTGATGCGGAGCTTCGACGCGCGCTCCTGGTGAACGCGCTCCTCGAGGCCATACAAGCCGCGGAGCACGATCACGCCGATCACGGCGCCGACCACGCCGAGCGTGATCTGTCCGCCTCCCATGCAGAGCCCCACGACGGTCACGAACCAAAGCGTCGCGGCGGTCGTGAGCCCGAGCACGCTGTCGTCACGCTTGAGGATCGCGCCACCGCCGATGAAGCCGACGCCGGTCAATATGCCGAGCGGCAAGCGCATCAGATCGAGCACGACGAACGAATCCGGCGTCTTCCCGACGCTGTTCATCAGCCAGTTCGTTTGGATCATCGCGAGGCACGCAGCCAGCGCGACCAACAGGGTGGTGCGCATTCCCGCCGGCCTTCCGCGCGCGCGACGGTCGAAGCCGATCGCCAGGGCCGCCAGCACCGTCAGCACAATGCGCAGGCCAATGTCCGGCCACGTCAATGTCACCGGCATGACGACCTCGATCCGCGGATCAGGTGGACCGCGCGCCGGCGGAAGCCTCGTCCTGCTGGGCCACTTCGTCGCCGCACAGCACCTCGATCATGACGTCGCGGCCCTCGCGCAAATCGCCTTCGGCTTCCGCTACGGCGACTTCATACGCCGCCGAACGCGTCGCATAGGTCATAGTCGTGCGGCCTTCACGTTTCAGCGCCCATTCGCCGCCCACGGGCTCCACTTTGTAGGCAACTGTCGACATGGCTTCTCCCTTCAAAAGAAAGCGCGCCCAAGCGAAGAGGCTCAGGCGCGCGCGTTGGTTGGGGAAGCGCTCAGCGCGCCCGTGCTTCGCGGCCGCCGCCCTCGGGGTTAGCCTCTCGCCTGGCGAGCGCGGTCAGCTTGTCGTCGGCGGCGTACTCCTCGTCGAGCGTCTCTTTCAGAATGGAGGCGACATCGTCGAACCCGAGGTTCTCGGCCCATTCGCGTAGCGATCCATAGCGGGTGATCTCGTAGTGCTCGACCGCCTGACAGGCGAATATGATGGCCGCGTCCGCCGCCGGCGACTTGCCGAACTTCTCGACGACCTCGTCGCCTTCCTTCAAGATCCCTTTCATTGCCTCGCAGGGCGTCGACTGGCTCTTGACGTCGATTGCGCGGAAGGCCTCTTCGAGTCGCTCGACGTGGCCGTTCGTCTCGTCGCGATGATGGCTCAGCGCCTCCTTGAGGTCCGGGCTTTCGGCGGCGTCGATCATCTTCGGCAACGCCTTGATGATCGCGTTCTCCGCGAAGTACATGTCTTTGAGACCATGAACGAGCAGATCTTTCAGGGGGGTGTCGGGCATGTCGCCTCTCCGTGTCTCGAAGGGCCCTGCAACGCCTTGCGGCAGGGCCTGTCCAGCGTAACAATCGATCCATCGAAAGGTTCCTGGCGACACCGGTTCCTGCGCCTCGATCCGGTCGTGCGCCCAGCTCGGTTCGCCGCCGTTCTCGCGACCGATCAGGCGCGCATATTCGTCCTCGGCGATCCCGTAGGTCGGGCCTGCGCGACGGCGCAGCTTGTTGCGGTCGAGCACTTCGATGCGCGCGCGTCGCGCGCGCACGGCGCCTTCGCTTTCGAGCATATGGATTGCGAGCGTCACCCCGGCGCGCCGCACCGCGAGCGCTCTCGAGATGTCGGAATGGACGACGGGCAGTCGCGGCCCGACCCGGTCGGCGCACATCAGGAGCCAGCGGGCGAGGCGCGCTTCGAGCCGCTCGGTGGCGTGCGCCACCGCGGACGAGGCCGCCTGCAGCAGGAGGACGTGCTGGAAGCGATGGAAGATGTCCTCGGTCATGCGGTCACGCCGGACGACCATGCGCAAGAACTCGGCGTCGATGACGAGCGCGCAACAGGCCATCTGTACGGTGAACGTATAGGGGCAACGCAGCGCGTGCATCGCGGGCGGCGCGGCAAAACCTTCGCGCCCGATCACATACGCCTCAGCCGCGGAGCGCGTCGCGTCGAGCGTCGCCGAAATCATGCCCGAGCAGGGGAAGTAGACGGATTCCAGCCCTTCGCCGGAGCGGCAAATCAATTCGCCCCGCGCGAGCGAGACGAGGGTCATGCGAGGCCGCAGCGTCTCAAGGACGTTATCGGGGAGCCGGCCCACCAAGCCGTTCGAGCCCGCGATGAAGCTGCTCGTTAGCGAGTCGCCGTGCGACAGATCTTGCGTCTCTTGCATCATGCGCTTCTTCTCGTTGGCGCGACGCGTGGGGAGCCGGTGGGTCCTCGAACCGTCGCGCCGTCAGGAACCCGCCTTGGCGCCGCCGATGCAAGCGAGGCGCGGACCGGAGCCCGCGCCTCTCGAGGGAACCGGGAAGGCGGTCAGCCCACCCGAATTCCGCCACCCGTGGGGCGCCGCTTAGTGGTCGTAGCGCGACCGCCGACGATCGCGATCCTCATCGTCGCGCTCGCGGGAGCGATACTCGCCACCCTCGCGTTCCTCCCAGCCGCGCCGCGAAGCCATCGAATGGCCTTCGGGATCGCCGAACCAGCCGCCGTGGCCGCGTCCGCGCCCCTCGTCCTCACGGCCGCGGTAGCGTTCGTCATCGGCGTAACGACCGCCGCGATAGCGATCGTCCTCGCTGAAGCGGCTTCGGCTGCGCGATTCGCCGCCGTTGCCCTGGCGATAGTCGCCTTCGCGTTCCTCCCAGCCGCGCCGCGAAGCTTGCGAATGGCCTTCGGGGTCGCCGAACCAGCCGCTTTCGCCGTGGTGGCCGGTCCGCCAGCCGCGCCGCGAGGCTTCGCTATGGCCTTCGGAGTCGCCGAACCAGCCACTTTCGCCGTGGCGCCCGCTCCGCCAAGCGCGCCGGGCGGCTTCGCTGTGGCCTTCGGAATCGCCGAACCAGCCGCCGCGGCGTCCTCGACCCTGCTCCTCGCCGCGATAGCGTTCGTCCTCGTCGTAGCGGCTGCGGGCCCGCCGCTCGTCGCGATCGTCGTCTTCGTATCGACCGCGCATGTCTTCGTACCGACCCCGCGACTCGCGCTCATAGCCACGTCCGCCGCGCTCCTCCTCGGGAAGGAACCGGCCCTGCTCGTCGCGATCGCGGAAGCTCTGATTTCTCTGCATCTCGTTCTCCCTTCGGGATTGCTGGCTCACCGAGCGGACGCTGAGGCTCCGCGACGCCAGCGCGCCAAGAGCCGCTCCGAGATTATCGCCCGCCCTTTCCAGGCGACCCTTTCTGGCCTCGTGTCGCTCCTTCATGCGTTCGAGCAGGTCGGGCGAGGCCTCGCCCGCCGACTCGACGCGGTCGGACACGTCTCCGAGGCGTTCCTCCATGGACTGCAGGGCGCCGTATTCGGCGGCCAAGATCTCGAGCTTGACGCGCGCCGAATCCTGTTCGGGCTGCCCAAGCAAGTCGGCCAGCACCAGATTGATGATGTCGTGACGAATGACCGACTCTGCCAGGGTCTCGACCTCGACGCCCCCCGACACCATCGCGGGATAGAGCAGTTCGATTTCGATGTCGTCGTGTGGAATCCACGCCATCGCGAATTCCCTCACGACCGAGCCCAGGTCCCCGTTTTGGTTCCGTTTTTCGAGCGCGCTTTCCAGCGTCTGGTGCTGCGCGCGCATCAATTGAACAATTTCGTTCTCGCCCTTGGACCCGTTCCCCGATTTGGACTGACCCGATTTGGACCCGCCGTCTTTTTGGTGCGATTGCTGGGTCTCAGATCGTTGCTGCTGGGTCTCGCGGGCTGGCTTCTCGACGTCCTTCGCCATGCCGCACTCCTGCGTTCGTTTCTGGTCACCAACGCAGCCCATAGGGCGCGGTTCCGTCAAATCCGCGACTGTGCAGATCCGTACAGCTTCAGCGAAGCAGTCGCGCTCTAGGCGGACTTGTCCTTCGCGCCGCTGCCAGAGCTGCGTAGCTCGACCGGCCCCACGCCGCCGGCGAGATTGTGGGCGGTGTTGATCAGGGCGAGATGAGAGAAGGCCTGGGGAAAATTGCCCAGCAGCCGGCCCGTCTGCGGGTCGTACTCCTCCGCAAGCAGACCCACATCATTGGCGAGCGCCACGAGCCGCTCGAACAATGCCTTCGCGTCTTCCAGGCGACCGGCCAGGATGTAATTGTCCGCGAGCCAGAAGCTGCAGGCGAGGAACGCGCCTTCGCCGGGTGGCAAACCGTCGGTTCCGGCCCCCGTGTCGTAGCGCAAAACCAGTCCATTTCGCACAAGCTTGCGCTCGATTGCCGTGAGCGTGCCCATAACGCGCGGATCGTCGGCCGGCAGGAATCCGACCATGGGAATCAGCAGCAAGCTGGCGTCCAAAGCGTCAGACCCGAAATATTGCACGAAGGCGTTCTGCCGGGGATCGTAGCCATGCCGGCAAACCTCCTCGTGGATCTCGTCGCGGATGTCGCGCCAGCGCTGAAGCGGGCCGTCGAGGCCGAACTCTTCGATCGATCGCACGGCGCGATCGAAGGCGACCCAACACATGACCCTCGAATGGGTGAAGGGCTTGCGGCCGCCCCGCACTTCCCAGATCCCGTCGTCGGGCTCGCGCCAAATCGTCTCGAGATGGGCGAGGAGCGCGCATTCGAGCGCCCAGCTTGCGTCGCTCGTCGCCAGTCCGGCGCGCCGCCCGACGTAAAAGGCGTCCAGCAGTTCGCCGTAGACGTCGAGCTGGAGTTGTCCAACCGCGGCGTTGCCGACCCGCACGGGGGCGGCGCCCTCGTACCCGGGCAGCCACGGAATTTCATATTCTTCAAGGCGCCGCTCGCCGGCGACTCCGTACATGATTTGTAGATCGTCGGGTGACCCGGCGGCGGCTCTCAGCAGCCATTGATGCCAGTTCTTCGCCTCTTCGTAGAAGCCCGACTCGGTGAGCGCGTAGAGGGTGAAGGTCGCATCGCGCAGCCAGCAGAACCGATAGTCCCAGTTCCGAGGCCCACCGAGCTTTTCGGGCAGGGACGTCGTACCCGCAGCGACGAGGCCACCCGTTTCCCAATGGGCGAGCGCCTTCAGGGTGAGGAGGGAACGCATCACGGCATCGGACCAGGGCCTCGAGCGTTCGAACGGTCGCGCCCACTCGGTCCAGTTCGCTTTGACTTGGCTGAAGGCTTCGCGCGGGTCCATCGGCGGCGGCGTCGGGCGGTAGGAGGGGCGCCAAGTGAGGACGAAGGTGACTTCCTCGCCTTCGCGAACGGTGAATTCGCCGAGGGTGCGGAAATCCTCCCCCCGTATCGGCGCGTTCGTCTCGAGCGTGAGCCGGTCTGGACCGGCGACGAATTGGAGCCGTCCATCCTCCTCGCGCGTCGTCCACGGCGTGACGGAGCCATAGTCGAAGCGCACCACCAGTTCCCAGCGCATGTCCATCTGGCCGCGCACCCCGCGCACGATACGCATCAGGTCGGCGTAGCCGTCGCGCCGGCTCATGAAATCGGTCACCGTGACCGCGCCTTCGGCATTCTCGAACCGCGTCTCGAGGATGAGCGTGTCGCCGCAATACTGTCGCGTGGCGCAGCTTGAACCGTCCGCCGGCCCCACGAGCCAGCGCCCATGCTCGGGCGAGCCGAGCAACGCGGACAGACAAGCCCCGCTGTCGAACCGCGGCAGGCACAACCAGTCGATCGAGCCGTCGCGGCCGACGAGGGCAATCGTCTCGCAATTGCCGATGGCGGCGTAGTCCTCGATACGCCCAGCCATCAGTGCTCGCAAGAAGTTGGCGGAAAACCGAAATTCATGGCGTCAGACCGCGGTCGGCGAAGTAGGCGCGCAAGGTTTCGACCGAGGCTGCTTCGTCCGCGGCGGCAACGTAGTCGTCGGGGCGCAGGAGATAGAGCGCGTTCAGCGCCAGTCCCGCCTGTTCGTAAGCGGGCGCCCAAGGAAAGACGTGCAGCGGCAGCGCCCGTTCGCGACACCAGGCGACGAGCTCCGCGCTGGCGACGCCATAGAGGTGCGCCTGCCACGTGAGGCCGCCCAAGGTCTGGAATGTGTCGCCACTGCCAGCTTTCGCCCAAGGCAGGCGATCCCCGCCATGGACCCGGCCCGCCTTGCCGAGGCTGAGCGGGCCGCCGCGGTAATTGAGGCCAATCTGGGAGATTGTCCAAAACAGCCACTCGCGCCACGCCTCGAATTGCGCCAATGCGGAGAGCGCAATCGGCGCGACATTGACGCGGATCGTGTTGGCGAGCGGCCCGTCCGCCGTCACGAAGGTGAATAGGCGGTCGGTGGTCGCGACCAGCCGGCGGGCGAAGGCGATCCGCTCGGCTTCGAAGCTGTCGAGCAAGCCATCCTGCGCCCGGCGGCTGAGCGCCGCTTTGAGCTTCCAGGCGAGGTTGATCGCGTCGCCGATCCCGGTGTTCATCCCCTGGCCGCCGACGGGGCTGTGAATGTGGGCTGCGTCCCCCAGCAGGAAGGCGCGTCCGCTGCGAAATCGTTCGGCGACGCGATGATGTACGCGGTAGGTCGAAAACCAGTTGACCGTCTCCACGTTCAGCTTGAGGTTCTCGATCGCGCGGCGGCTGATGTCGGCGAAGCCGAGGCTTTCCGGGCGCTCGGCCGCCTTGCCTCGCACCGTGCCGATGAGCCGGATACGGCGCTCGGCGGCGAGCGGAAAGATCGCCAGGAAATCGGCGTCGTCGAGGTCGACGACGAGTTCGCCATTGACCGCGGGCCCAACCGCTTCGACGTCCGCGACATAGAAGACATGGGGGTACGTCCCGCCACCGAAACCGACGCCGAGGATTTCACGCACGCGCGAATGCGCGCCGTCGCATCCCGCGAGGTACAGCGCTTCGCACAGCTCGTCCTCTCCATCGCCGCGCCGCAGCCTGGCGACGATCCCCGCGGCGTCCTGTGTGAATTCGACCAGCTCGATCTGCCGGTCCACCGCAACTCCCGACGCTGCGAGCCTATCGACGAGCAGGCGCTCGTGCTCGTCCTGCGGAAAAATTCGCAGCGAGGGGTAGGGGGTTACCGCCTTGCCGACCTGCTCGAAGGGGATGCGCGTAACAGCGCGCCCGCGGCTCCACAAATTGACTCCCACCGCGGAGTAGGCTCTCTCGGCCACGGCGTCGGCGAGGTCGAGCTGGCGATAGAGTTCCAGGGTGCGCGCTTGCACCGCGAGAGCGCGCGACGCCGTTCCCGGCCCCTCGGTTATGTCGACGATGCGAACCTTCACCCCGAGCCTGACGAGCCAGAGCGCGAGCACGAGGCCGGTCGGTCCGGCCCCCACGATCAGCACGTCACAACGCCGCCGCAATTCCGGCCGAATCGCCATCGTCGATGCCTCCCGGCGCTGAGAAACGTTAGCGTCCGTCATGCGCGCCGGGGAGAATACTGCTTAGCAACTGGCGTGTCATGCCGGCGAGAACCCTGCCCTCGTGAGGGTCGCCCTTGATCGCGGTTTGCAAGAACTTCCTGGCCTCGTCTAGCGTGATGTGCGGCGGCAGCGGCGGCACCTCCGGGTCGGTCTTGACCTCGAGCACCACGGGCACGTCGGACGAAAGCGCCTCGTCCCATGCCGAGCCCAGTTGATCGGGATCATCGACATAGAGGCCCTTCAGGCCGATCAGTTCGGCGAAGCGATGGTAGGGCACGTTGGGAATGTCCTGCGACGCGTCGAATTTCGGGTCTCCCTCCATCACCCGCTGCTCCCACGTCACCTGGTTGAGGTCCTCGTTGTTGAACACGCAGACGACCCAACGGCTATTGCGCCATCCGCGCCAGTATTTCGCGACAGTGATCAGCTCCGCCATATTGTTCATCTGCATTGCGCCATCTCCGACGAGCGCCACGACGGGGCGTTCGGGGTGCGCGAACTTCGCCGCGATCGCGTAAGGCACAGCCGCCCCCATCGACGCCAATCCGCCGGACAGCGAAGCCATCATGCCGCGGCGCATCTTGAGGTCGCGCGCGTACCAATTGGCGCAGGAGCCGGAATCGCTGGTGACGATGACGTCGTCCGGCAGGCGCGGCGACAGCTCCCACGTCACGCGCTGCGGGTTGACCGGATTGGCCGGCTGCATCGCGCGCTCCTCGAGCGTCTTCCACCATCGCGTCACATTGCCTTCGATCCCGTCGCGCCAAGCGCGATCGGCCTTGGGCTCGAGGAGAGGCAGCAGCAGCCGCAAGGTCTCTTTTGCGTCGCCGACGAGATTGAGCTCCATCGGATAGCGCAGCGACAGCATGTCGGGCGCGATGTCGATCTGCACGCCGCGCGCCTGACCTTCCTTTGGCAGAAACTCGGCGTAAGGGAAGCCGGAGCCGACCATCAGCAGCGTGTCGCATTCGGTCATCAAGTCATAGCTCGGCTTCGTGCCGAGCAGACCGATCGAGCCGGTCACATAGGGCAGATCGTCGGGCAACGCGGCCTTGCCCAGCAGCGCCTTGGCGACGCCGCCGCCGAGACGTTCGGCGACCGCGATCACCTCGTTCGTCGCGCCGAGCGCGCCGGCGCCGACCAGGATCGCCGGCTTTTTCCCGGCATTGAGGATCTCGGCCGCGCGCCGTAAATCGGCTTCGTAGGGAACGGTCCTCGGCGGCGCGTAGCCGACGCCGGAACGCAGCGTTCCGTGCTTGCGCGGCGGATCTTCGTACGTTTCTTCCTGAAGGTCGTTGGGAAGAATGATCGCCGTCACTCGGCGTTCGCTGATTGCAATGCGGACCGCGCGGTCGACGAGATGGCGCACCTGCGGCGCCGTCGAGGCCTGCTGCACGAAGGCGCCGGCGACATCCTTGAAAAGGCTGACGAGATCGACCTCTTGCTGATAGTGACCACCGAGGGCGTCGCGCGCCTGCTGGCCGGCGATCGCGAGCACCGGCATATGATCGAGGCGGGCGTCGTAAAGCCCGGTGACGAGATGCGACGCGCCCGGCCCGGAGGTCGCGATGCAAACGCCGAGCTGGCCGGAGAATTTGGCGTAGGCGGACGCCATGAATGCGGCCATCTCCTCGTGGCGCGCCTGAATGAACTCGATCTTGCCGCCCGCCCGGTTCAAAGCGCCGAAGACGCCGTTGATGCCGTCGCCAGGATAGCCGAAGATCTTGCGTACGCCCCAGGCATGCAGCCGCGCGACCACAAAATCTGACACCTTCTCGGACATTGCGTCTTCTCCTTGCGGTAGCCCGTGCGGCAAGGCGCTCGCCGCAGGGTTCGGCTCTCGGTTGGCGCGCGGGCCGGCCTATGGTCCGCCGGTAGGTGGAGGAATGGGAATTTCCGGCGGAGGCGACGGCGGCGCTTCATTTGGCTGCGGCGACGGGGACCTTTCCGGTTCCGGCGTGGGCACGCCGACCGGCGCGTCGGGAGGCGGCGTCTCGGGCGGGCTCGGGGGACGCACCACGTCGGGCGCCGGCGGCGGCGAGGGTTGTTGCGGTTGGTTCACGGCTTTCCTGCGGCGTTGCGCGCGAGCCAGCGCCCGCGCTGAGAGAAACGCCCGCCCGAAATCATTTGTTCCTGGCGGCCCCAGCCGCGCGGGCCTTCTAAAACCTACGAATTTCGTTGGGGGAACCTTCCGCCCGCGCGTGCGTTCGGTACAGGGATCGTTCACAAAAGGAGCTGACCCATGCGCACAATTATCATGAGCGTCCTCGCGGCTGGAGCGCTAGCGGGCGCCGCTTTCGCTCAGAACGCGCCGACAACAGACAAGTCACAGCCGACCCCGAGCGCGACGCCGAATTTCATCACCCTGGATAGTGGCGACATGCTCAGTTCGAATGTCGTCGGGCTTGACGTTCGTAACGACCAGAACAACGACATCGGCAAGATCCAGGACGTCGCCTTCGACAGCTCGAAGTCGGTGAAGGGCTACATCCTCTCGGTTGGCGGATTCCTCGGCATCGGAACGCACTATGTCGCTGTGCAGCCCGAGTCGGTGATGATCCGCTATGACGCCAACGCCAAGACTTGGCGCGCCACGATGAACGCCACCAAGGACCAATTGAAGGCCGCGCCCGAATTCAAGTACGGCGGCCAGTGGACCGCGAGCCGCACCTGATCGCGCGTTTGTAATCTCTATGGGGGCGGGCGCGCTGTCCGCCCCCAAACACGCTACGCTTCATGCGACAGCCGGTCGCCGTGCTGTCGGCAAGGTCGCGTCTGCTCAATGCGCCCACGCAAGTGGCGATCACGCAATTGCGATGTGATCCGGCAATCCCCCCACGCAACGAAATCTTTCGCGCCGCGTTAGCTCAGCCGGAGGACGGCGCATGGGGCTTGTCAAGTTTGCGCTGAAGTTTCGCATCACGTTCTGCGTGCTCGCGTTCCTGATACTTTTGAGCGGGATCGGCGCCAGCGTGGTCGCGAACAAGGACGTGCTGCCCAACGTCGACATCCCCGTCGTGGTCGTCGTTTGGACCTACACGGGCCTCGACCCCACCGACATGGCGTCGCGCGTCACCACCTACAGCGAATTCGCGCTCTCCAACAACGTGAACGGCATCAAGCGTATGGAGAGCACTACGCTGCAGGGGACGACGATCGAGCGTATCTACTTTCAGGAAGACGTTACGATCGACCTCGCGGTGACGCAGGTTGTCGCGGCGACGAACTCAATTCGCGGCGTGATGCCGCCCGGAATTCAACCGCCAGTCATCATGCGATTCGCGGCGTCGTCGGTTCCCGTTGTGCAGTTGGCGCTGACCTCCGCGTCGGAACCTCTCTCGCAGGTTTACGATTATGCGCAGTACCGGATTCGGCAGACCCTCACCCAGGTGCCAGGCTCGACTCTGCCTTCGCCCTACGGAGGAGCGCCGCGCGAAATCATGGTCGATCTCGACCTGAATGCGCTCGCCGGCTACGGCCTCACGCCGATCGACGTCACCAACGCGATCTCCGGTCAGAACCCAATCGAGCCCTCGGGCCTCGCAAAGATCGGCGACACGCAATACCCCATCAAGCTCAACGCGTCGCCGCAAGCGGTGTCCGAGTTCAACGAGATCCCGATCAAGGTCGTGCACGGCAGTCCGGTCCTCATCCGCGACGTGGCTTACGTGCGCGACGGATCGCCGCCGCAACAGAACGTCGTGCGCTCAAACCGCCAGTCGGCCGTGCTCGAGACGGTTTTGAAGAATGGAACCGCCTCGACCTTGTCGGTGGTCAACAACGTCAAGAACTTTCTGCCGCAGATACGCGCGGCGGCGCCGAAAGACATGAAGATCACGCCGCTGTTCGACCAGTCGGTGTTCGTCTCCAGCGCGATCGAGGACGTGGTGCGCGAAGCCTTGATCGCGGCCGCGCTGACGGGCGGCATGATCCTCTTGTTTCTCGGGTCGTGGCGCTCGACGCTCGTGGTCCTGGTCTCCATACCGCTGTCGATCCTCACCTCGCTCGTCGCGCTTACGGCGCTCGGCGAGACGATCAACATCATGACGCTCGGCGGACTCGCGCTTGCAGTTGGCATTCTCGTCGACGACGCGACTGTCGCCATCGAAAACTCGTATCGGTTGATGGAAGAGGGCCGCCCGTTTCGCGAGGCGGTGGTCGAAGGCGGGGCCGGAATCGCCAAGCCCGCGCTCATTTCGACGCTCGCGATCTGCTCGGCTTTCGTGTCCGTCTTCTTTCTGACCGACACCCCGAAATACCTCTTCACGCCGCAAGGGCTCGCGGTCGTCTTCGCGATGCTCGCCTCCTACGGCCTCTCGCGAACGCTGGTTCCCATTCTGATCGATGTGTTGGTGGCGAAGGAATACGCCGACCGCCATCCCGACCAGGCGCAGGACCAGGCGCAGAAAGACGGCGCCGAGCACGAGCGCGCAGAGGAGCCGCAAGGCTCGCGGTTCGGCCGATGGTTGCGAAGTTTCTGGCCGCGCAGGCGCTGCAGCTCCGAGGCCGCGGGAAAACCCGGGTTTTTCCAGCGATTCCAGCTCGGCTTCGATCGCGCTTTCGGGCGCTTTCGGGCCCACTACTTGGTGCTGGTCCATGCCGCCATCGATCGGCCGGTCGTGACGCTCGCCGCGGCCGCCTTGATCCTGCTGATCGGCGGCGGGCTGATGTTCGTCATCGGCCAGGACTACTTTCCTCAGATCAGCTCGAGCACGATGATCCTGCACGTCAGAACTCGGCCGGGCATGCGGATCGAGACGGCCACCCAAAAATTCTCGGCCATCGAGGACGCGATCCACGCGATTATCCCGCCCAGAGATCTCGACGTCGTGCTCGACAACATCGGCCTTCCCGCCAGCAACTACAATCTCGCGTTCAACGACGGGTCGTTCGTCGCGTACAACGACGGGCAGATCCTCATCTCCCTCAAGCCGAGCCACGCATCGACCGCCGACTATATGCGCCAACTGCGGCGCGATCTGAACGAGCGCTTCCCGGATTGCATTTTCTATTTTCAGCCGGCCGACATCATCACGCAGATTCTCGATTTCGGCAGCATCACGCCGATCGACGTGCAGGTGAACGGTCGCCACCCCGATAAAGACCTCGAGGTCGCGCAAAGCATCCTGCGCCGTCTGAAAGGCGCGCGCGGCGTCGTTGACGCGCACATCCATCAGATCCCCGACGCTCCCCTGTTCCAGGCCAACGTCGATCGAAGGCTCGCGCTGGAACTGGGCTTGACGGAGCAGCAGATCGCGTCCGGCCTCAATATCTCGCTCGCCGGCAGCTATCAGACGGCGCCGAGTTTTTGGAGCGATCCGAGCTCCGGCATTCCCTATCAAGTGTGGGTGCAGACTCCGGAATACCGCAACGACTCGCTCACCGCGCTGCGCAACACGCCGCTCTATGTGCTCCCTGCGGGCGACAATCCGGGCGCGCTCGGCCTCCTCTCCAGCGTCGCCCAGTTGACCCGCCGGTCGGAGCCGACCGTCATCAGCCACGTCAACGCGCAACCGACTTATGACGTCTTCGCGAGCGTCCAGGACAGCGACCTCGGCTCCGTCAGGCGGCAGATCGATGCGATTGTCGCGGACGAACAGAAGAAGCTCGAGCCGCCGGATAAGATCTTCGTGCGGGGCCAGATCGAAGACATGGACAGCGCCTTCTTCCATATCGAAATCGGCCTCGGCATCGCGCTGGTCGCCGTCTATCTGCTGATGGCGGTCAACTTCCAGAGTTGGGGCGATCCGTTCGTCGTCCTGGCGGCGCTGCCGCTCGCCTTCTGCGGCATCGCTGGCAGCCTCTTCGTCACCGGAACGACCTTGTCCATCCCCTCCCTGTTCGGCGCCATCATGAGCGTCGGCGTCGCAAGCGCGAATTCGATTCTCCTGGTGCAGTTTGCGCGCGAGGAGCGTGAACGTTCGGGCTGTGGCGCCCGGGAGGCGGCGATCAAGGCTGGGGCAACGCGCTTGCGGCCCGTGTTGATGACCGCCGGCGCGATGTTCGTCGGCCTGCTGCCGATGGCGATTGGGCTGGGCGAAGGATCGGAACAAAACGCCGCGCTCGCTCGCGCCGTGCTCGGCGGCGTGGCGGTCGGCACGTGTTCGACGCTCGTCTTCGTTCCCTTCCTCTATTCCTACTTGCGGCGAGGGACCTTCCAGCCGGTCAGGGACTACCTATGAACGACCGCCATGACGACCCGACGCGCCTCGAGTCCGACGAGTCCGTCTTGCCACGGCCGGAGTCCGATGCGCGACAGGCGCAAGCCCCAGTCCACAGCCCACCAACGGCGGACCGGACCGAGCGGGAACCGGAAATAGAGGCAAAGCCGGGGGACCAACAGGCTGCGCGCGTGCCTTGGGTGGCGATCGTCGTTGCGCTCGTCGTCGTCGCCGCGTTGCTCGGCTGGGGCGCCTACGGGCATTGGCGAGAGAAACGCCAAGCCGCGCAGACCCAGCAGGACACCGCGCAGTTCGTGCCGACGGTGCGGGTCGCCCCAGCGAAGCGGGAGGATGATCCCGTCAAGCTGGTTCTGCCGGGGCAGACCGAAGCCTTTCAGACAGCCAACATCTTCGCTCGCGCGACCGGCTACATTTCCGATCGACGCGTCGACATCGGGTCGCGAGTGAAGAAGGGCGATCTGCTCGTTCGCATCGCCGCGCCCGATCTGGACCAGCAGCTTGCACAGGCGAAGGCTCAGCTTGCGCAGGTGCAGGCCGCCCTACAACAGGCGCAAGCGCAGGTCACGCAGGCGCAAGCGAGCCTCAACCTTCAGTCGACCAACCTGGAACGCACCAACTCCCTGACGCAAAGGGGGTTCGAGACGGTTCAGAACCAGCAGACGCAGCAGACGACGGTTCAATCGCAGCAGGCTGGTCTGGCGACCGCTCAAGCCGGCGTCAAGGTCGGGGAAGCGAACGTCAAGGCGCAGCAGGCGACGGTCGATCGGTTGCAAGCGCTGACCGCGTTCGAGAACGTCGTGGCTCCCTTCGACGGCGTCGTCACCGCGCGCAACGTCGAAGTCGGCGACCTCGTGAACGCCGACATGGGGTCGGGAACGCCGATGTTCACCGTGGACGAGGACGATGTCTTGCGCACCGTCGTGCGGGCGCCGCAATATTCCTCCGCGGGCGTACGCGACGGTTTGGAGGCCAAGATCACCGCGCCCGAAATCCCTAGCCGCACCTTCTCAGGCAAGGTGGCGCGCACCTCCGTCGCTTTGCTCTATTCGAGCCGCACGCTCACCGCGGAGGTCGACGTGCAAAATCCCGACGGCGTCTTGCGGCCGGGCCTGTTCGTCAATGTCGCGCTCGACATTCCGAGAACCGAGCCGCATGTCCTCGTTCCCGCCGACGCCTTGATCTTCGATCAGCACGGGATGCGGGTTGCGGTCGTCGACGGCGACCATGTCAAGCTGCAAAAGATCGACATTTACCGCGATCTCGGAACTTCGGTCGAAGTGAAGAATGGGCTGAAAGGCGGCGAGAGGCTCGTACTCGATGCTCCCGTCGACCTCACCGACGGGTCGAAAGTGACCGTGAAACAATAGTTGAACGACGTCACCCAGACGCGCGTGGTCACTGCCCAAGGGGAAACGGCAGTGATGCAAAAAGATCACGTTTTCGAGAATTGGTAACGACGACGCCGCTTTCCCGTTGCAATTGTTGCGTCGCAGCATATGTTGTCGACGCGGCGTTTCGACGCCGTATGCCCTCCTTGGGCGTTTCCTCCCTAGACTCAGGCCGCCTCAGGGTGGCCTTTTTTTTGCCCGCGCCCGGTCGAGACGCAGGGAGGACTGCAAGCGCTTTGACCCAGGGCGTCGCCCGGCCACCGACGCCCGCGTTATGCAGGGCGGAGCCAGCGACGACAGATCGATGGTTGTGCTGGAAACTGGAGCGGGCGAAGGGAATCGAACCCTCGTATGAAGCTTGGGAAGCTTCCGTTCTACCATTGAACTACGCCCGCATCGCCCCCGCGACGGGGAACTGCGAAATCCTTATAGCGCGCCCCGCGCCTCACGGACAAGCGGCTCGGCGCTTTTGTTCACGCCTCGCTGAAATCGCGAAAGTGCTTCGACAGCTTCAGGCTTTGACCTTGGTAGTTCGAGGTCTCGCCGGCGCCGTAAAGTTCGTCCGTGGCGTCGGCCAGCGTCTCGAACACGAGGCGTCCGACCGGCTGGCCGTCTTCGAGCAGAAACGGAACGTCGCGGCTGCGCACTTCGAGCACCGCGCGCGCCGACGGGGCGCCGTCCGCGCCTTGGCCAAAGCCGGGGTCGAAAAAGCCGGCGTAGTGGACGCGGAACTCGCCGATGGCGGGATCGATCGGCGCCATCTCCGCCGCGAGATCGGACGGGATCTGCATCCGCTCGCGCGAGGCGAGGATGTAGAACTCGTCGGGATCGAGGATGAGCCGTCCATCGCGCCGCGCGCGCAGCGGCTCCCAGAAATCCTCGGCGGCATAGCCGCGCGGACGGTCGACGTCGATCACGTCGCCGTTCTTGATCGCGCGATAGCCGACGATCTCGCCGGACTTGCCGCTGAGGCCGACATGCACGACGAGGCCGTCGCGCAAGGCGAGTTCTCCATCGACGAGCGGGTGGGCGGCGTGGCGGGCGCGCAGAGCGTCGACGTCGAGCGCGAATGCGGCGCTCTCGCCATCATGGTGACGGAAACGCACCTGGTTGAGCCGCGAACCCTCGCGCACGCGCACGCTGAAACTGCGCGGCGAGATCTCCGCCCACAAAGCTCCGCGATAACCCGCCGGCGCGGAGTCGAACGCCTCTGAGCCGTCGACGATCAGGCGCGTGAAGATGTCGAGCCGCCCAGTCGAGCTCTTCGGATTGGCGGCGGCCGAGACGCCGGCGGGCAAAGCGAGGTTTTCGATCAGCGGCGCGACATAGACGATGCCCTTCTCGAGCACCGCGCCTTCGCCCGTCAGCGAGACGCGCTCGGGATTGAGGCTCTGCAGCCCCTCGACGACGCTGCGCCCCCGGCCCGGCAAAAAACTCGCCCGGACGCGATAGGCCTCGGGCCCGAGCCGCAGATCGAGGCTCGCCGGCTGAAACTGCGTCGCCTCGATCGGCTTGGCGGCGCGGATGAAGCCGCCCTGCGCCATCGTTTTGATGGTCTGGCGCGCCACAAGGCCGAACGGCGCGTCGAATGCGTCGCGCGATGGAGGAAGCGGTTTGGCTGTCGTCATTGGAGCCTCGAGGCGATCGGCTTTGTTAGCCTCTCTCCCTCGCGAGGCCAAGATCCGCGTCCTGGCGCTGGGATCTCGCCCCTCCGCCACATCGGCACAAAGCGCCGCCTCCGACCGGCGACTGTCGGTCGGCTCACCGGGATCGCTTGCATAACCGCCCACGACGCGCCCGTCGCAACTATTGCAATTGCGCGGTCGAGATAGCTGCGACCCAGAGTCTCACTCGGAACGGCCTTGAGCTACGTCGCAAAGATCGGCTTTCACACGGGCGGTCAGCCCGACGACGGGTTGTCGTCAAGCGCCGTGTGATGTCGATTGCGATGCGCGAGCAGGCCCGCCGCGGATTCTCGAAAACATGACGTTTCCTCGCGGCGCTGCTCTTCGAGGCATTTCGCGTCCAGCTCGATCCACCGATACGTCACCATCCGAACCAAACCGGCGGCAACTCGCTTTGTCCGCGAAGCGGTCGGATTTTGGTCTGTGTGCAATGTGCTGAGCATTGCCGTCTCCGTTGGTAGACGACCAAAACAGAGTACGCCTTAATTCAGGCGGATTGGCGACATTCTTTCCTTGGTCTTTCGCCCTGCTGTCGCGCGTTAATTTCTACGCCTGCCGATCTCCGCGCCGCTGGCGTTCATTTCGGCTTGGTAGGCGTTGACGCCGCCGGTGGCGGCGGGGAGACGCTTGCACGGCGTCTTGACGCCAATGCGCGCCCGGGTCTATGCCTCCCGCTCGTGGTCATTTGAGCCGATCGGCTTGCCGCCACGTTAAACAACGGGCTAAAAGATCGGGGCCTTCTTCCCTACGGCGCCCTGTTCTTGGCCCAACGCCCGGCTTGGCCCGGGCGGTCAAGGAGCGCGTCATGACGAGTCCCCGCAAGAACCGAGACTTCAGCACATTGCGTCCCGCCACCCAGCTGGTGCACGGCGGTTCGACGCGCTCGCAATTCGAGGAGACGTCGGAGGCGCTGTTCCTCACTCAAGGCTATCTCTACGACACGATGGAGCAGGCCGAAGCGCGTTTCAAAGGCGACGCGCCAGGCTACATCTATTCCCGCTTCGCCAACCCCACCGTCTCGATGTTCGAAAAGCGCATGGCGCTGCTCGAAGGCGCCGAGGCGGCGCGGGCGACGGCGAGCGGCATGGCGGCGGTCACCGCCGCGCTGATGGGCCAGGTGAAAGCGGGCGACCACGTCGTCGCCGCCAAGGCCCTGTTCGGCTCGTGTCTCTACGTCGTGGAGGAACTGCTGCCGCGCTTCGGCGTGACGTCGACGCTGGTGGACGGCGCGGATCTCTCGGCGTGGCGCGCCGCAATGCGCCCCAACACCAAGACGGCGTTTCTCGAGAGCCCGACCAATCCGACGCTCGAAGTGGTCGACATCGCCGCCGTCGCGAACATCGTCCATGAGGGCGGCGCGACGCTGGTGGTCGACAACGTTTTCGCTTCGCCGATGCTGCAGCGGCCGCTCAAGCTCGGCGCCGATTGCGTCGTCTATTCCGCGACCAAGCACATCGACGGCCAGGGCCGCACGCTCGGCGGCGTCATTCTCGCCTCCGAGGCGTTCATCAATGAGCACATCCATAATTTCCTGCGCCAGACGGGTCCCTCGCTCTCGCCCTTCAACGCCTGGGTGATGCTCAAATCGTTGGAGACGCTGCCGGTGCGCGTCGCCCAGCAGGACCGCTCGGCGGCAAAAATCGCAGATTTTCTCGCCGGCCATCCGGGCGTGGCGCGCGTCATCTATCCCGGCCGCCCCGACCATCCGCAGCGCGAGGTGATCGAACGGCAGATGGCGAGCGGCGGCACGCTGCTGGCTTTCGAGGTCAAGGGCGACAAAGCGGCGGCGTTCGCGGTGGCGAACGCGCTGTCGATCATCGGCATTTCCAACAATCTCGGCGACGCCAAGTCGCTGATCACGCATCCGGAGACGACGACGCATCAGCGTCTCAAGCCCGAGCAGCGCGCCTCGCTCGGCATCGGCCCGGGACTGCTGCGGCTCTCGGTCGGCCTCGAGGACGCCGACGACCTGATCGAGGATCTCGCGCAGGCCCTATCCGCAATCGAATCCCGCAAGGCGGCGGAATAAATCGCGCGACTGTCGGGGCCGCGATCGGCGCGCGGCCCTGCTTCGTCAGTTGCGCTGGGCCTGGGGCTCGTGAAGCCGGCGCGGCTCGTCCGCATAGAAGGCGCGCTTTTCGACATACATCGCCGCGTCAGCGCGCCGCACGGCGGCCTCGAGCCGCTCGCCCGGGCGGCTCGTCGCGGCGCCTATCGCCAGGCTGAGGGCGAAGCTCGAATAATATTGGTTGTTGAGCGCGACGAGATCGCTGATCGCGGCGATCATCTCTTCGCCGTCGCGCTCCTCGCGCGCCGGCATCAAAACCACAAATTCGTCGCCGCCGATGCGGGCGACGCGGCAGGGCGGCTCGACCACTTTGCTCAGCACTTCGCCTGCGCGCCGCAGCAATTCGTCGCCGACGGCGTGGCCGAACTGATCGTTGGCGACCTTGAGGCCGTTGACGTCGATGATGAGGACCGTCACTGGCCACGGCCCCTTGCGCTCCAGCCGGTTGAGTTCGTCGACGAAGAAGGAGCGGTTGTAGAGCTTTGTGAGGACGTCGTGCGTGCCGAGGTATTCGAGATAGACCTCGGCCTTCTTGCGGGCGGTGATGTCGGTGAGCGCGACCTGGACCAGCGACCAGTCCTTCTCGCGGCCGGGAAACACAGAGAATTGCAGATGCAAATGCAGCGGCGAGCCGTCGAGCGCGTAGTTCACCACCTCGCGCTGCTGGAAAAACTTGCCGTCCCACAGGTCGATCAACTGCTCGCGGAACGGCTGCGCCATCGCGTCGCGGAAAATGTCAGGCAGGCCGTGCAGAAGCGCCGCCTTGTCCGACGCGCCGAACAGGCGCAGCGTGAAGCTGTTGACGTCGATCACCCGGATCTCGCTCATGCAGCGAGTGACGAATTCGGGGTGCACGTCGGTGAAGACGCGAAAGTCCTCGATGCCGCGCGCGCGCAGATCGTCGAGCAATTGTTTGACCTTGCTGAAATCCTCGACCCACAGCGAAATCGGCGAATGTTCGAACAGGCCGCGCGAATAATCCTCGGTGAGGGCGAGCAGCCGGCGGGCGCCCTCACGCTCGCTGACGTCTTCCACAGCGACGAGGATCCGCGCCCAATTCGCTTCGTAGCCGGGCAGCAGCGCGCCTTTGACCTGGATGTCCATCCGCCGGCCGCCGAGCGAGTAGTTGACGCCGTTGCTGACGAATCCGCCCTTGCCGTCCCAGAGTTGGAGCATCTCATCGGCGAGACTGGCGAGCATGTCGTCGCGAAACACCCGGCCGAGATTGGCGACGAGATGGGGAAGGTCCTCCGCTTCGAACAGCGACAGCGTGCGGCGGTTCACGCGCACGACCCGCATGGCGGCAGCGCAGGCCTGCAGGCGCTCGGGATTCTCCGCGAAATAGGCGCGCAGGTCAGCGATGCCGGCGGCGCGCCAGGCGTCGAACATCGTCTTGACCGCGCTGTAATCCTCGACCCACAGCGAAACCGGGGCGAGCTCGAACATCATCGCGTCATCGCCGGGCCTGAGCCCCAAGGGCGCGTCCTCGTGGGATGCATGCATGGCGTCACCGCACCTTTTGGGCCCGCTCGAGGCGGCCTTGAATTGTTATAGACGCGCCGCAATGTTTAACAGCGACTTTACGTCACGGGTAGACGTCCGCGCGTGACCTTGGCTGAGGGAGGGCTTCGCCATGTCGGTTGAGGGACTTGTGATTCGCGCCAGTCGCGATGGGTCGAAGGAGACGCTGCGGCGTCTCGAAGCCGCGCTCGTCGCGCGCGGCATGACCGTATTCGCCCGCGTCGATCACGCCGCTGGCGCCAAGGCCGCCGGGCTCGAGCTGCGGCCGACCGACCTCGTCATCTTCGGCTCGGCGACGGCGGGCACGCCGCTGATGGCGGCCGAGCAGACGATCGGCATCGACCTGCCGCTGAAGATGCTGGTCTGGGAGGATGCGGAGGGGCGCGTCTTCGTCGCCTATAACGATCCGCTTTGGCTGGTGCGGCGCCACGGCCTCTCGCACGACGTTGATGCGATTGCTGAGAGGATGCGAGCCGGACTGGCTGCGATCGCCGGCGAAGCAGCCGGTGGAGACTGAAAGCTCGGAGGATCCGATGAACTTCACGCCCTACCTCTATTTTCGCGGCGACTGCGAGAGCGCGCTCAAGTTCTATGCAGCCTGCGGCCTTGGCGAAATTCGCGAGTTGCGCCGCTACGAGGGAACGCCGATGGCGGAGCGCGAGGGCTGGCGCGACAAGGTCCTGCATTCCCTATTCGCGGGGCCGGATCTGCGCCTCTACGCTTCCGACGGCGCCGATTCGGAGCCTATGAAGGGCTGTGCGCTTCTGATCGAGAACGACGATCCGGCGGCCGCTCAGACGCTGTTCTCCGCGCTCTCAGCCGGTGGTCGCGTGGCCGTCCCCTTCGCCCGCCAGTTCTGGGGCGATCACTACGGCAACTTCACCGACAAGTTCGGCGTGCAATGGGCGATGAACAGCCGCGCCTCGGCGTGAGGAACGGCGTCGTCGTGAGCGTGGCGGTGCGGCCAGGACGACCCGCCGAGAGAAGTGCACGTCCTCCGCACGGCTGACCGGGCGCGCCAGCCCGAGAGGCGGCGGCTGGGTCACCACGCAACGGCTCGGCCGAGGTAGTCGAGGTACTGGAGACCGCTTTTCCCTTCCTGCGCTTCAATGACTTTGACCAGGTTCGGAATGCTGTCCTGAACGCTCAGTCGCGCCTTGGGGCCCCCCAAGTCCGTCCGCACCCAACCTGGCGCGAGAAGCAGCAGCGTGCGCTGGTCGCCGAGATGACGGGCGGCGAAACTCCGCATCAGGGTATTGAGGGCGGCCTTGCTGGCCCGATAAACCTCGTAGCCGCCGGTCTCGTTGTTGCTGACGCTGCCTTGACCGGACGACATGATAGCAATGGCGCCAGTCGGCGGCACGAGGTCCTGGAACGCCTCGACAACCCGCATCGGGCTCAAGGCGTTTGTCACCATCACGCGGACGAATTCTTCGGTCGAGACATCGGCGATGGTTTCCTGGTCGTCGTTCTTGACGCCAGCATTGACGAACAACAGGTCGAACCGCTCCGACGCCAAGCGCTCATGTAAGGCTGTGACCTGACCAGGATCGGTAATGTCGACGATCTCGATGTCGAGCCGGCCGTCAGGCTTGTCGAGAAGGCCGTGCAAAGAGGTTCCCGATTCGTCGCGCACGGTGGCGACCACGCGCCAGCCGAGCTTCAGGTACTCTTCCGCGATCGCCAGTCCCAGGCCGCGGGAGGCGCCGAACAAGAGAAGACGCTTTTCCGGTGGTGAGACTGGCATCGCAATCAGCTCCCTGGACCTGGCGGCATGTCGGGATGAAGCAATCTGGCGCGACCCCGCAAAGAAGGCGCTGCCGACTCAGACCGGCGCCGGCTCGGCATCGACGGCCTCTCGCGCGCGGTTGGCTTCGACCGCGTCGAGGGCCGTGCGCAGAGCTTCCTTCACGCTCTTGCCGGTCACCGCCGACAATTCGAGCGGCGCGGGACGTTTTGCCCCATCGAGCGCCGGCGGCCCATGGCTGCGAATGGCGCGCTTCAACCGCTCGCGCTGCTTCTTGAGCGTCTCCTCGTCGACCGCGTCCACCTTGGAGAGCGCGACGATCTCAGTCTTTTCGGCGACCCCGGCGCCATAGGCCTCGAGTTCGCGGCGGATCGTGCGGTAGGCCGCACCGGCGTTCTCTCCGGTCACGTCGACGAGGTGAATGAGCGCGCCGCAACGTTCGACATGGCCGAGGAAGCGATCGCCCAAACCGAGGCCCTCGTGAGCGCCTTCGATGAGGCCGGGAATGTCAGCGAGGACAAAGTCGCGGTCGTCGACCCGGACGACGCCGAGGCCGGGATGGAGGGTGGTGAAAGGATAGTCCGCGATCTTGGGCCGCGCGGCCGAAACGGCGGCGAGAAACGTCGATTTGCCGGCGTTGGGCAGGCCGACGAGGCCGACGTCCGCGATCAGCTTGAGCCGCAGAACGATCATGCGCTCGATCCCCGGCTGGCCCGGATTGGCGCGGCGCGGCGCGCGGTTGGTCGAGGTCGTGAAATGAGCGTTGCCGAAGCCGCCGTTGCCGCCTTTGGCGAGGACGAAACGCTCGCCGGGCTTCTTGATGTCGGCGATCAGCGTCTCGCCGTCCTCGTCGAACACTTGCGTTCCCTCGGGCACTTTGAGAACGACGTCGGCGCCCCGCCCGCCGGCGCGGTTCTTCCCCATGCCGTGCATGCCGGTCTTGGCCTTGAAGTGCTGCTGATAGCGAAAGTCGATCAGCGTGTTGAGGCCGTTCGCGCATTCGACCACGACGTCGCCGCCGCGTCCGCCGTCGCCGCCGTCGGGTCCGCCGAACTCGATGAACTTTTCGCGTCGGAACGACACGCAGCCGGCGCCGCCGTCGCCGGAGCGAACATAGACGCGGGCCTGATCAAGAAATTTCATGCGTGCTTTCCTGGTTGCTCGACGCCGCCTGCGCGGCGACCGAAGCCCTCCGCAGCAGCCACGCTTCGCGCGTGAGGCGGAAGCGGTCGCATGCGACGAGGCCCCCGCGCGCAGGCGCGCCCTGCGGGCCGGTGCTCACGAACGCGAAGCCGGCCTTTTCCACGACGCGCCGGGACACCGGATTCTCGATCCTGACGCTCGCCTCGATCTCGACCGCGCTGGTCATCACGAAGCCTGCTTCCACCATCGCTTCGACCGCCTCGCTTCCCAGGCCCTTGCCCCAGGCTTCCGGAGCCAGCGCATAGCCCAGGGTCAACCGGTCCTGAGCGCGCCCCTCCAGGCTGATGGCGCCGATCGCTTCGCGCTTGCCGCGGATCGGCGTCATCACGAGGGTGAGATCGCGGCCACTGGTGTTGCCTTCGCGCGCGGCGAAGATGAAACGTTCGGCCGTTCCCGGGGGATAGGGATGGGGAATGCGGGCGGTGTATTGCGCCACCTCCCACCGGCTGCAGTAGCGCTCGATCGCCGGCGCATCGGCAGCCCTGGGCCACCGGAGCCACAGCCGCGGCGTCTCCAGGCGGAAGACATCGTCTCGGGCTAGATCGGGGAACATTTGCACTCCGGACAAGCGGGGCGGCGTCGCGACCCCAAAACGACGAAGGAGATGCGGCGACGCATCCCCTTCATAAGCGCTTCGCTTACCGGACTTTTTGGAAGGGATTTTGACCTTCCGATTCTCGGGGACTGGCTCGAGATCGTCCGCGGGGGCTGTCGCCGCGGCGAGGATCTCGTCTCATCCCCGCCGTTTATTCGGCTGCGTCTTTCGCAATGATCGTTACGTACTGGCGACCGTTGCCTTTCTTCTCAAAAGCCACCGCGCCGGGGGCGGTGGCGAACAGGGTGTGATCCGTTCCGATGCCGACGTTGCGGCCAGGGTGGAATTTCGTGCCCCGTTGACGAACAAGAATCATGCCGCTGAGAACCTGTTCGCCGCCGAATTTCTTGACGCCAAGGCGGCGCCCGTCCGAATCGCGGCCGTTGCGAGACGAACCGCCTGCTTTCTTATGAGCCATGTCACTCGCTCCAAATCGTACGCGGCGCGCTCGGAGGCGCAGAGTTTCCGCGTCTATAGTTCAAAATCTCGTCCAAGGGAATCCGAATTCCCCGGAAGCCGTTCGCAGCCCGGCGCGCGCTTAGGCTGCGCCCGTCAGGATCTCGGTGATCTTGACGATCGTCAGGTCCTGCTTGTGGCCGCGCTTGCGGCGCGAATTCTTGCGGCGGCGCTTCTTGAACGCGATGACCTTGGGGCCGCGCGTCTGTTCGACGATCTCGCCCACCACCTTGGCGCCGGCGACGTGCGGCGCGCCGATCTGGCTCGTCTCGCCGTCGAACAGCGCGAGGACGTCCTCGAAGGTCACCTGCGCCCCGGCCTCGCCATCGAGCGCCATGACGGTAATCGTATTGTCGGCGGCGACCTTGTACTGCTTGCCGCCGGTTTTGATGACTGCGAACATCGTTTTCTCCGTGTTCTCTCTGGCTCTGCGCAAGGTCGCGCGGCCAGCTTCTTTGCAGTGGATCCTGCCGGTTTCGCTCCTGCCTAGCGCGAGACGCGCCAAAGCAAAAGCGCGGCCGTAGCCGCGCATGAGCAGCGCCCCTATAGAAGGGAGGCTCGGCGGAGTCAACGCTGCTTACGGAGAATCGCCGTAGATGACGACGGGGCGCCGGATCCGCTTCGGCGCCCGCCGGCCAAGCTCGATGATCTTCGGTCCTTGGGGCGGCGGCCCGTAGCCGAGCATCGGGTCCGGCGGCGGATAAATGTTCGGGCCCGCGTAGACGCTCAAGAACACCGGCGCGGCCTGAGACGCGCCGACTGTCGGCTGCGCGTCGTCGCCGCCCAAACCGTAATCACCGAAGCCGTAACCGCCCAAACCGTAACCGCCAAAGCCGTAGCCGCCAAAACCGTTGCGGCGGCCGCCCCAGACCCGACGATCGCCGTCGAACGGATGGTTGAAATGGCGGTGGAAGGCGTCGAAGCGTCCGCGCGGGCCGCCGCCAAAGGCGACGTGCTGCCCGTGGAAGCCGAAAACAGCGCGGGCGTTCGCCTCTGCGGGCGTGCCGCTCGCTGCGAACGCGAAGCCGGCGAGAACGGCGCCGACGGCCATGTTTGTGCGTGAAGCTCTCATCTGCGCTTCCCCTGAGGTCGGCCTCCTCGAGGGTTAACCTTAAGACGCTTTGCCTGCCGCGAGAAGTGCCCCCGAGCGGGGCTGCGCGCGCGACGCTTGGCGCTATTCCGATTTTGGCGTGAGGAAATAGGGCTCGACGGCCCCGGAGAGCTTGATCGTCAGCAGATTGCCTTTGCGGTCGCGCGTCTTGCCGACGGGCGCGCGAATCCAATTCTCGCTGACGCAATATTCTTCGACGTCGGTCCGCTCGCTCCCCTTGAAACGAATGCCGACGCCGCGAGCCAGGGCCGCTTCGTCGTAATGGGGACTGTTGGGATCGACGCTGAGTCGATCGGGCGGCTGGTCGGTCACAGAAGTTTCCCGGCGATCGAGCGCCGCGCCCGAATCAGACGGCGAGCGCTTTGACGCGCTTGGTCAGGCGCGAAATCTTCCGCGACGCCGCATTGCGATGGATGATGCCTTTCTGCGCGGCGCGGGCGAGGCGGGGTTCGGCGTCGCTCAGCGCGGTGGCGGCGGCCGCCGGGTCCTTGGCCGCGAGCGCCTCCTCGACCTTGCGCACATAAGTGCGCATCTGGCTGCGACGCGACTTGTTGATCGCGGTGCGGCGGGCGATCTTGCGGACGGCCTTCTGGGCCGACTTCGTATTGGCCATGAACTCGCTTCCTTAACTGCACAAGCGCTCCCGGCGCTTACGCTCAAACCCAATGGGGCCGGGTTTTAAGCCCAGCCGATTGGGGCGCGCTTATAAGCGTTTCCGCCGCGCGCCGTCAACCGCCGAAGGCGTGCGGCGCGAAAGATTCGAACCAGTGCCGCAACGGCGCGCCGGGCAGCGTCGCGAGCCGAAGCGCCATGGCGCAACTCATCAGCACGATGAGCGGCCTCACGAGCCGCGCGCCCGCGCGCAGCGCCGAATGGGCGCCGACCCGCGCGCCGAGAAAGCAGCCCAGGCCCATCGCCAATCCCGGCGCAACCGCGATATTGCCGCTGAGAGCGTAGATCGCCAGCGAGCCCGCGTTGCTGCCGAAGTTGGCGATGCGGGCGCTGGCGATCGCGCGGATCAGGCCGAAGCCCGCCAAGGCGAGAAAGCCGATCATATAGAAGGAGCCTGCGCCGGGCCCGAAGACGCCGTCATAGAAGCCGACCGCAGGCGCGACCGTCAGCGCATAGAGCCGCGGGCTCATGCGGGCGCGAATGAGACTTTCGCCCATCGGCGGCGCGAAGGCGAAATAGAGCGCGACAGCGACGAGCACGAAGGGCAGGGCGGTCGCGAGCGCGTCGTGCGGCGCATAGGGCAGGGCGAAGGCGCCGAGCACCGAGCCGACCATGGCGGCGATCGCCGGCTCCGCCATCACCTTGGGGTCGATCTTGCCGGCGCGCACGAAGGCGAGCGTCGCCGAGCCCGTCCCGAACGTGCCGGCGAGCTTGTTGGTCGCGACCGCGGCGACCGGATCGAGGCCGGAAAGCGCGAGCGCCGGCAGCGTCAGCAGCCCCCCGCCGCCCGCGATCGCGTCGATGAAGCCTGAGGCGAAGCCGACGAGCGCGAGCAGCGCGAGGAACGAAGGGGTCATTGCCAGGCCTGAGGGCGGAACGACTCCGCTGCGCGGCTGCTAACCCGAGGGCTGGCCGAGCGCAAGCGGGGACGAGGGCGCCGACGGATCGGGAGCCTTCGAAGCGCGCTTGGTCTTGGCGCTCGCGCCGGTTTGGAGGTCGCGCCAGGTGTCGCTTTGCGCGATCATGTGCCGGATCGCCTCGACGTCGGCGCTCGCCGCGTCAGCAGACATGTCGCGGCGGCTGACCGTCTCGGCCTCGGGGAACTTGCCCTCGAGCGCCAGCACCAGCGCCAGGTCCTCGCGCGTCCGCACGCCGGCGTGGGGACTGGCGCTTGCCTGACGCAGCGCGTCCTCGGCGAGCGGCAATTCCTTGGTTAGCGCGTAAGACAGCCCGAGATTGGTCAGCACCGACGGTTCGCCCGGGGCGATCTTCAGCGCGTCGCGATAGAACTGTCGCGCGGCGTCATGGTCGCCGAGCCGGTCCTCGACGGAGCCCTGCACGGACATGATCGTCCAGTCCGGCCGTTCGGGCGCGTAGGATCGCCCGAGAACCTCCTTGGCCTGCGCGAACTGGCCGTCGTCGGCCAACGCCTTGCCGTAGGCGGCGAGCACTTCGTAGTCCTGCGGCGCCTTCACGGCCGCCGATTGCGTCACCGCCACCGCTTCGTCGTAGCGGGTCAGCGCCCGCAGGGCTCGAGCGTAGTTGATCGAGGCCGTCTTCTCGCCGGGGCTGGCGTCGTATCGTTTGCCCCAATTCTCGGCGTAAGCGCGTAGATCCGCGTCGTTCGTCGGCAGGGGCTGCTGGTCGATCGAGGCGGTCATGCCGCCGAAGCCGCCAACCGTGTTGCAGCCGGCAAGCGGCGCGGCCGCGATGCAGGCGGCAAGAAGGGCGCCGAGGCGAAGCCGCCGCGGGAGTGGGCGCATAACGGAAGAGAGTGGCATTTCGAAGCCCATCGCGACGGCTTCCCCACCATTAATTTCACATTCCTAATGCATCGTTAACGGCTAACGGATAGTTAACGCCTCACATTGGGACTCGGCGGCCGCCCGGCCTGCGGATATGATCCGCTATTCGTTCGAATCGAAGGGAACCGAGAGACTTGTCCGCCCGCTTCGCCCCGCCCGCCTCCCCCGCAGTCCCCGTCTGGTTCGTCAATGCGGAGAACTGGAGCGACGTGCGCGCCGGCATAGGCGCGGAGGCGGCCCGATTCGCCGAGGCCTGCGGTTTTCAGCCGAAAGCCGGCCGCCTGCAGTTGCTTCCGCACCGCGACGGGAGCCTCGCCGGCGTGCTGTTTGGGGTCGCGGCGAAGGACGCCAAGGGCCAGGATCCACTGGCGGCCGGCAAGCTCGCGACGGGGCTGCCCGAGGGAATTTACCATTTCGCCAATTCGTCTGAGGCGCCGGAGCTCGCGGCGCTCGCCTTCCTGCTCGCCTCCTACCGCTTCGAGCGCTACCGCGCCGATTCCTCGCCGCGTCCGCGCCTAGTTGCGCCGGAGGATGTCGACATCGCGCGCGTCGAGCGCATCGCCGACGCGATTGCGTTCGGGCGCGATCTCGTCAATACGCCCGCCAACGATCTCGGCCCCAACGCGCTGGAGCATGCCGCCGCGCGCCTCGCCGATGAATTCGGGGCGCGCTTCGAGGCGACGCGCGGGCAGGCGTTGCTGGAGCGCAACCTGCCGCTCATCCATGCGGTCGGCCGGGCCGCCGCCGAGGAGCCGCGACTGGTCGATCTGAACTGGGGCCGCGCCGACGCTCCCAAGGTCACGCTCGTCGGCAAAGGCGTCGCCTTCGACACCGGCGGGCTCGACATCAAGCCTTCCAGCGGCATGCTGCTGATGAAGAAGGACATGGGCGGCGCCGCCGCGGCGCTCAGTCTTGCGCGCCTGATCATGGAATCCGCGCTCCCCGTTCGCTTGCGCGTCCTCGTCCCCATCGTCGAGAACGCGATATCCGGGCCTGCGATGCGGCCCGGCGACATCCTGCGCAGCCGCAAGGGGCTGACGATCGAAGTCACCAACACCGACGCCGAGGGGCGCTTGATTCTCGCCGACGCGCTCGCGCTCGCCGACGAAGAGGCGCCGGATCTCCTGTTCGATTTCGCAACCCTCACCGGCGCCGCGCGGGTCGCACTGGGTCCCGATCTGCCGCCTTTCTACACCGACGACGACGCCTTCGCCGAGGAGATCGCGGCGAGCGCCGCGCGGGTTCAGGATCCGGTCTGGCGCCTGCCGCTCTGGCGTCCCTACGATTCGATGCTGGAAAGCAAGGCGGCCGATCTCGACAACGCGCCGAGCGGCGGCTTTGCCGGTTCGATCACCGCCGCGCTGTTCCTTTCCCGCTTCGTCTCCGCCGCCAAGGCCTGGGCGCACTTCGACATCTATGCGTGGAACCCGAAGCCGCGCTCCGCAGGCCCGCAGGGCGGCGAGGTGCAGGCGGCGCGCGCGACCTTCGAGCTTCTCGAGGCGCGCTACCGCCGCTGATCTGTTTCAGGGGCGAGTCGAGCCTGGCGCGGCGACGAGCCCCGTCAGCTCCACCACCGCGTCGCGGTCGGTCCCGATCGCAACAAAGCCGTGGCCGGCGTCGGTCCAGGCGGCGACGGTGAGTCCTTCGCGCTTGCGAATCTCCGGTCGCGAGGGGAGGGGCGCGTCGAGCGGCTCGATCAACAACCCGAGCCGGTTTCCGTGTGCGTCCTCGTAGACGAGGAACGCGGCGCCCGCCGCTGTCCCCGGCGCGATGCGCCCACCGATCAACCTGAGCGCGCTCGACCGCAGCTCCGGCGCGACGACGCCGCGGGCGAACTGCGGCGCGAGCCACCGGGTCAGCGCCGCGGGATTGCTGGTGCGAAATTCGAGCGGAGTCGGCGCCGCTGGCGCGGCAAACGCCCGATAGGCGGCGATCCCTGCCGCGGTCAGCTTGTCGCTTGGCCAAGAGGGGTTGTTCGTCGCGACGAAGAACAACGCCGCCGCCATTGCGAGGACCGCCACGAGGACGCGGCGAAGGCTCTTTCGCTCCGTCCTGGTTTGCCGCGCGGGGTTCTCCGCCGGCTTTGCAACAGTCGCCGGCGGTTTCTGCGCGGTCGTCGGCGTTTTCGCACGAGGCGGCGCCGGCCAAACCTTCGGCTCGGCGGTCCGCAGCGAAGTAGCGGTCCGCCAGTCGACCTCAGAAACGGCCAACCGGACCGCCTGATTCTCGTTGGAATTGCGTCCGAGATCAATCGCCGCGCGGGCGGAGACGGGGGCCCCGAAGGCGGCGCGAATCGCGGCGTTCTGGGTTTCCCAGAGCGCGACCTCTCGCCTCAGTTCGGCTTCTTCCCTTAGCCGCGCTTCGAAGTCGCTCCGCTGCGCGGACGTCAGGCAATTGTCGACGTAGGCGAACGTCTCCGCCACGTCGAAGCGGCTGGTCACTTGACGATCCTGAGATGGGCGGCGTTCGGCCACAGGGTATCGTTGAGCGCGTCCCGCTTGGGGCCGCCCATGTGCGCGGCAAGCCGTAGGCGCGCGCGGCATAGGCGATCGACGACCGCGGCGAGGGGAATGTCGAGCGCCTGCGCCGCCTCGCAATGCGAGAACCCCACGAGCACGACGAGAAGCAGCGCTTCGCGCAGATCGAGCGGCAAAGCTCGCATTCCCGATGTCACTGAGGCGCTCGGGCGCGCGAACACGCTGGGGCCCTCGCCCCACCCGGCGTCCGCCTCCTCCGCGGCAAGACGCCTGACGTGCCGTCGATAGAGCCGGATGAACTGCGCGAAGGCGCGCACCCGGGCCGAGCTCCCGTCGCCGGGACATTCGTCGATGAGCGTCAGCGAGGCCTGGCGGAACAATTTATCGACCAGAGCGATGGCGGAAGCATCGTCGCAGACGAAGCGATCGTCGCGCACCAGGGCACGCCCAAAGCGGCGCATCGCGCCGGCGTCGTCACACCATTCCCGGCTTGAAGGCACGACCGCGTCATCCGTTAGCGCAAATTAGCCTTAACAAGTTTATTCCGAACATTTAGCTCTTCCAAGGGCCGTCTGAAACGATTTCACACCTTTTGTGACGTCCGGTCCCCCTTCCCATGGGCCGCATGCGACGGTAAGGGAAGACTCTTTGGCATGCCCCGGCGGGAGGGGCGTACTCAGAGCGAGGTCTCGATGGCGCAGGAAGGCTCGAGCGGAAACGGCGTTGGCGTCATGCGCGGGATGCGCGGCGTCGTTCTCGGCGTCGCCAACAATCGTTCGATCGCCTGGGGCATCGCGAAAGCCGCGCGCGCCGCCGGCGCGGAGCTTGCCTTTACCTATCAGGGCGAAGCGTTGGAGAAACGGGTGCGGCCGCTCGCTCACGAGCTTGGCGCGCATATCCTCGGCCATTGCGACGTCACCGACAGCGCGTCGATCGACGCGGTGTTCGCCGAGGCTGAGACTCTGTGGGGCGGCCTGGATTTCGTTGTTCATTGTGTCGCCTTCGCCGATAAGGACGAGTTGACCGGCCGCTACATCGACACGACCGAGGCCAACTTCAGCAAGTCGCTCGCCATTTCCTGCTATTCCTTCACCGCCATCGCTCAGAGGGCGGAGAAGCTGATGAGGAACGGCGGCTCGCTGCTGACCCTGACCTACTACGGCGCCGAAAAATGGATGCCCCACTACAATGTGATGGGCGTCGCCAAGGCGGCGCTCGAGGCGAGCGTGCGCTATCTCGCCGCCGACGTCGGCGAAAAGGCGATTCGGGTCAACGCGATTTCGGCCGGGCCGATCAAGACGCTCGCCGCGTCGGGCATCGGCGACTTCCGCTACATCCTCCGCTGGAACGAGTCGAACGCGCCGCTGCGTCGTTCGGTCACGATCGAGGAAGTCGGCGAGACGGCGGTCTATCTGCTGTCGCCGATGTCGCGCGGGGTGACCGGGGAAATCCTGCACGTCGACGCCGGCTACCACGTCGTGGGCATGAAGAACCCCGCCGCGCCGGACATTTCAATCGTCAAGGAGTAGGGCGAGCGGTCGACGCGCGCCGCTGAAGCGCGTTGCCGATCGCGCCGAGAAGCAGCAGCGCCGAAGTCGCCAGGAACACCGCGCGCATGCCGATATGGCCGCCGATGAAGCCGCCGATCAGCGGCCCGCCGACCTGACCGGCGAATTGCGACGAGATGGAATAGCCGAGCGCCATCCCGGCGAAATGGTCAGGGACGTTGTGGCGTATGACCGCCGCGACGCACGGCAGCAAGCCGCCGAGCGCAAGCCCCATCAGGAAGCGTAATCCGACGAGCTGCCAGGCTGAGGTCACATAGGCCTGGGGGATCAGCAGCGCCGCCGCGACCACGAGCCCGAGGCCGATCACCCTGGAATGGCCGATCCGATCGGCGAGCTTGCCGAGCTGCGAGGCCGAGAGGATGCTCCCGAGCGCTGCGGCCGACATGACGAATCCCGCCATGATGGTCACGCGCCTGGGGTCGTCGACGAGCGCGCCGACATAGACCGTGATGATCGGCTCTATCGACATATTGGCGAAGACGAGCAGGAAGCCGGTCGCGAGCATCGCGACGACCGCCCCTTTGCTTGGAATTTGCGACCAGCCGCCTTTTGCGCGCGCCTTCGCCGCTCCGGCCGGGCGCGGCGCCTCCTTGATGAGGAAGACGGTCGCGAGAAAGGCGACGAAGATGAGCGCGCCGGCGCACAGGAAGGTGGCGCGGACGCCGATCAGCGGCGGCAGCGAGCCGCCGACTAACGGGCCGATGAGGTTGCCAGCCATCACGCCGGAGGAAAGCACCCCGAGCGCCCAGGCCGAGCGGTCGCGCGGGGTCTGCACGGCGATGAGGATGGTCGCGCCGGAGGAATAGCCGCCCGCGACGCCGGCCAGCAGTCGCAGCGCGACGAGTTGCCAGATGTTGGCGGATAGGCCGATCAGCGACATGGTGATCGCCATGCCGAGGCTCGCGCGCACGAGCATGAGCTTGCGCCCGTAGCGGTCGCCGAGATGGCCCCAGAGCGGCGCGACGAGCCCGGCTGAGAGGAACGTCGCGCCATAGGCGACGCCCGACCATTGCACGATGGCCGCGTGGCCCCGGACGCCGAGCTGCTCCACATAGAGCGGCAGGAACGGCAGCATCAACGTCATCGCGACGATCGTCGAGAACGAGCCGAAAAAGCAGACGACGAGATTGCGTCGCCAAGGATCGCGGTCTGGGGGCATCGGGAATTATCGAACCGGAACGGGGTTGGGCTTGGTACACCAATTCCCGGCCGAAGCTCGCGGCGGGTCTTCCCAGTTCGATCACGAAACTGTCAATGCCGCTCTTGACGACATACCATCTGGTCGGTACGTTTGGTCCAACGGAGGCAGGACCATGCGCAGCCCCTTGGAATCGAGGAACCGCCTGCTGGACGCCGCGATCGGCGCTATTCGCGCCAAGGGATATGACGCAACCACGGTCGACGATGTCTGCGCCGCTGCGGCGCTCACCAAAGGCGCCTTCTTCCATCATTTCCGCAGCAAGGAGGACCTCGCGATCAGCGCCGCGGAACGGTGGGGCGTGACGACCGGGGCCTTGTTCCAAGCCGCCCCCTACCACCTGCCGGAAGATCCGCTCGACCGCCTGCTCGCTTATGTCGACTTCCGCAAGGCGCTGCTGCAAGGCGCGCCGCAGGACTTCACCTGCCTGCTGGGTTCGATGGTGCAGGAGACCTACCTGAGCCGCCCTGCGATCCGTGACGCCTGCCGCACCGGCATTTTCGGTCATGTGGCGACCCTGACCGACGATATCGCCGCCGCCAAGGCGCTCTATGCGCCCGGGGCCGATTGGACCGCCGAAAGCCTCGCGCTGCATACGCAGGCCGTTATCCAGGGCGCCTTCATTCTCGCCAAGGCCGACGACGGCCCGCGCATCGCCGCCGACTGCCTCGACCACCTCAGACGCTACATCGCTTTGCTTTTTGGTCGAGAAGAGGGAGTGAAACCATGACCAACGCTGCAAACTTCGTCTGGTACGACGTGATGACCGACGACGTTCCCGCCGCGGAGGCGTTCTATAGGAACGTCATCGGTTGGACGACGCGGGACGCGAGCAACGCGGACACGCCCTACACGCTCTTTTGCCAGGGAGAGGTGATGGTCGGCGGCCTGATGCCGATCCCCGGCGACGCGCGGGCGGCCGGCGTGCGGCCGGCGTGGATGGGCTACATCGGCGTCGCCGACGTCGACGATTACGCAAAAAGAGTCGCCGCGGCGGGCGGCGCCATTTACCGGCAGCCTACCGACGTTCCCGACGTCGGACGCTTTGCGGTCGCGGCGGATCCGGACGGCGCCGGCTTCATGTTGTTCTCGCCCAAGCCCAGCCAGTTTCCGCCGCCGGCGGCGCGACCCGAAGCGGCGGGACGCTTCTCCTGGCGAGAGCTGCGCGCGGGCGACGCTGAGCGCGCCTTCGCTTTCTATTCCGGGCTGTTCGGCTGGACGAAGGCGATGGCGGTCGATATGGGCGCGATGGGAACCTACCAGACCTTTGCGGCCGGCGGGGCGACGATCGGTGGGATGATGACGAAGCCCGCCGACGCGCCGGCGCATTGGGGCTATTACATCAATGTCGAAGCGATCGACGCCGCCATCGCGCGGGTCGAGCGCGCCGGCGGCACGCTCCTTACCGGCCCGCACCAAGTGCCTACGGGCGAGTGGATGATGAACGGGCGCGACCCGCGCGGCGCCCTGTTCGGTCTGCTTGCGCCACGGCGCTGATGATAGCTCGACCGCGGAGGACACGATGACGAGACACGCCGCCGACGAGCGCGAGCTCGTGCTCACGATGACCCTCGATGCGCCGCGCGCCAGCGTCTATCGCGCCTGGACGGAGCCCGAACTGCTCAAGCAATGGTTCGCGCCGCAACCTTTGACGACCCCGGTCGCCGAGCTCGACGTGCGTCCTGGCGGCGCCAATCTTGTCGTGATGCGGACGCCCGACGGACAGGAGATGCCCAATCGCGGCGTCTACCTCGAAGTCGTCCCGAACGAGCGGCTGGTGTTCACCGACGCCTACGTCTCCGCCTGGGTTCCCTCGGCCAAGCCCTTCATGACCGTCATCCTGACCTTCGAGAATGAAGGAAGGGGGACGCGCTACACCGCACGCGTTGTGCATTGGAGCGCAGCCGATCGCGAGACACACGAAAAGATGGGCTTCCACGAGGGCTGGGCGCAATGCGCGCGCCAGCTCGAAGCCGTGGCGAAAACACTATAGTCCCTCGACAACCCGTTCGGCCCGAGGCCGTCTACATGTCTTAGGTGCGATCCGTCAGCCATGCGTCCGAACTCGTCGTCTGGCTGACGGCCTGCAAAACGACGCCATCGGCGAGGGTTGGTCGAGTTCTCCGGGCGTCCCACGCGAGTTCGCGCCAGCCACCCTGCTCGTACGCAAATCAATCGTCGCTCGCACTCGGCGAGGGACGAGCTGCGCGACAGAATGCAACACGAAAAGGCCCCTTTCGGAGCCTCAAAATTCGCGTAAGCCTTTGAGTTTTCGATGGTAGCGGGAGAGGGACTCGAACCCCCGACACGCGGATTATGATTCCGCTGCTCTAGCCGGCTGAGCTATCCCGCCAAACCTCGGATACGAGGCTGCCCGATCGAGCGGCCCGCTTATAGAAAGAGGGCGGCGAAGCTGTCAAGGAAATGCGCTGCCGTCCTCGCTTATTCCGCCGGCGCGGCCGACGTCGCGGCGACGCGCCTGGAGACGCCGGGGCCCACCATCACGACGACCATCAGGAAGACGCCGCGCACCACCGACTGCCAATAGGCGCTGAGGCTGATCCAGCCCATGCCGTTCTCGAAGTTGAGCACGTTGAAGATGAGCCCGAGCAGGAGCACTCCGGCGAGGGTCGTCGCGACCGAGCCGACGCCGCCCGTCAGCAGCGTGCCGCCGACCACCACCGCGGCGATCGAGAACAGCTCCCAGCCGACGCCTTCCGCCGGCTGGCCGGCGCCGAACTGCGCAGCGAGGATTACGCCCGCGAGGCTCGCGAACAGGCCCGATTGGACATAGGTCGCGAATATGACGCGATCGACCGGCAGGCCCATCAGCCGCGCCGCCTCCTCGCCGCCGCCGACCGCGAGCACATGGCGTCCGAAGGCGGTAAAGTTCAGCGCGATCGAGCCGTAGACATAGGCGACGAGCGCGATCCAGGCTGGAATCGGAAAGCCGAGCCAGTCGCCCTGGCCGAGGCTGGTGAAATCCGTGTCGTAGGAGACGGAGACGGACTGGTTGTGCGCAAGCAGCAGCCCGGCGCCGCTGGCCATCAGCATTCCCGAAAGCGTCGCGATGAACGGCTGGATCTTGAGGCGCGTCACCAGGAACCCGTTGACGACGCCGACGGCAAGGCCCGCGGCGAGGCCGGCGATGAGACCCGGCAAGATGCCATAGGGCGAAAGCATCGCCGAGACGACACTCGCCATCGCCGCCGTGGCGCCGACCGAAAGGTCGATGCCGCCGGTCATGATGACGAAGCACATGCCGAGCCCGGTCAGCGCGAACATCGAATTGTATTGCAGCACGCTGAGGATGTTGAACGCGCCCAAAAAATGATCGTAGCGCAGCGCGCCGAAGATGATCAGCAACGCGAGCGCGATCATCACCCTTTGCGTCGCCGCGCGGGCGAGCAGGCGCATCGACCCGCCGGGCGCGAGAAAGGCGAGCAAGGCGTTCATGCGGCGCGGCTCCGCTGTTGCGACCAAACCGCGCCGGCGATGATCGCGCCTTTGACGACCAGGGCCGCCGCGTCAGGCACGCCGTTGGCGAGCAGGGTGTAGCGCACGAGTTGGATGATCAGCGCGCCCAGCAGCGAGCCGACGACTGTCGCCTGGCCGCCGGTGAACGGCGTGCCGCCGACCGCGACGGCGGCGATCGCGTCGAGCTCCATGCCGAGGCCGACGAGATTGGCGTCGCTCGACGAGTTGATCGAGACGACGACGAGGCCGGCGACGCCGGCGCATAGGCCGCTGATCGCATAGACGCGGCGCTTGACGCGGGCGACGGGCACCCCGGCGAGCCGCGCCGCCTTCTCGTTGCCGCCCACCGCCAGGATCTCGCGGCCGAACAAGGTCCGGCGCAACATCCAGGCGGCGAGGGCCACCATGGCCAGCATGATCACCACCTGGAACGGCACGCCAAACACGCGGCCGAGTCCGATGAACTGGAACGTCGGATTCTTGAAGACCTGCAAATTGCCGTTGGTCATCACCTGGCCGATGCCGCGCCCGGCGATGAACAGCACCAGCGTGCCGACGATCGGCTGCACCTTGAAGCGGGTGATGAACCAGCCGTTGAAGAGACCGAACAGTCCCGCGACAACGACGGGGACGACGAAAGCCAGCGCGTCGCCGACCGCCTCGTGCGCGCGGCCGAACGAACTGAGGAAGATCAGCGGCGCCAGCGCGCCCGAGATCGCCATCAACGAGCCGACCGAGAGATCGATGCCGCCGGTAGCGATGACGAGCGTCATGCCGACGGAGACGATGACGATCGTCGCGACCTGGGTCAGGTTGACGTTGAGCGTCTGCCAGCTCGCAAAGTTCGGCGTGACGAGGAAGTTGAAGACGAGCAACGCCGCCATGGCGGCGAGCGCGGGATAGCGCCGCAGCAGTCCGGAGACATCAGGCAAAGCCCCGCGAGGTCGGACCATTCGCGCTTCAACCATGATCGCTTCCGCCCACGAAACCCTCTTCGTCGGTATGCGCCATCGCCGCCATGATGGTGGGCCCGGTCACCCGCTCGCGCGGCAAGTCGGCGACGGTGCGTCCGTCGCTGAGGACGAAGGCGCGATCGGCGCCCTCGACGATCTCGTCGAGTTCGGAGGAGATCATCAGCACGCCGAGGCCCTGGTCGGCGAGTTCGCGGATGAGCGACTGGATTTCCGCCTTCGCGCCGACGTCGATGCCGCGGGTCGGCTCGTCGAGGATGAGCAGGCGCGGGTCTGCGCACAGCCAGCGCGCCAGCAGCACCTTCTGCTGATTGCCGCCCGAGAGCTCGCGGATCTTCTGTTCCGGGCTCGAAGCCTTGATGGCGAGCCGAGCCATGAAGCGGTCGACGATCTTACGCTGCCGGGTCTCGTCGACGACGCCTAGGCGCGTCAGCGTCGGCAACACGGCGAGGGTGATGTTCTCACGCACCGACATGTCGGGAATGATGCCTTCGACCTTGCGGTCCTCGCTGCAGAAGCCGACCTTCAGCGCGATCGCCTCGCTCGGCTCCTTGGGCGCGACGGATTTCCCCATCAGCCGGATGGTCCCCGCGTCGGGCGCGTCGGCGCCAAAGATCGCCCGCGCGACTTCCGTCCGACCGGAGCCGAGCAGGCCAGTAAGCCCAACGATCTGGCCGGCGCGCACCTCGAGGTTGGCGTCCTTCACCTTCTTGCCAATCTTGAGCCCCTCGGCCGCGAGAACCTCGCCGCCCGCCGCCCCGGCCGCGTCGCGAAACCCGGTCGAGCGCTCGCGCACCGCAGCCAGGTCTCGTCCGAGCATCGCGGCGACGAGGCGCAGCTTGTCCATCGCGGCCATCGGGCTCTCGAGCACCGTGCAGCCGTCGCGCAGCACCGTGACGCGGTCGCAGATCGCAAACAGCTCGTCGAGCCGGTGCGAGATGAAAATCACCGCGACGCCCTCGGCGCGCAATTGGCGCACCACGTCGAACAGGACGCCGACCTCGCGCTCGTCGAGCGAGGACGTCGGCTCGTCCATAATGACGAGGCGGGATTTGAACGACAGCGCCCGCGCGATCGCCACCATCTGCTGGACGGCGGTGTTGAACTCCATCAGCGGCCGCGTGACGTCGACCGCGACCGAGAAGCGGCGAAGCAATTCGGCGGCTTCGCCGTTCATGCGCCGCCAGTCGAGCAGGCCATATCGCCTCGGCTCGCGGCCGAGGAAGACGTTCTCCGCCACCGAGCGGTACGGGATGAGGTTGATTTCCTGGTAGATCGTGCTGACGCCGCCGCGTTGCGCATCCTGGGGCGATGCGAAGTCGACCGGCTCTCCGGCGAAGACGATCTCGCCGCCGTCGCGACGGTGGGCGCCCGTCAGCACCTTGATCAAGGTCGATTTGCCGGCGCCGTTTTCGCCGACGAGCGCCATTACCTCGCCCGCCGCGACCTCCAGCTTGGCGGTGGAGAGGGCGTGCACGCCTTGAAAACGCTTGTCGATGTCGCGCATCACGAGGAGCGGTGCGGTCAAGGGCTCGACCTTCGTGGTTGCCGGCTTGGCGTAACGCCCGCGCGGTTCTTCCGCCCGCATTCAAGCAGGCGGAAGTGTTTTGAGCAAAGGGTTTTGCGTGCGCCGGCCCTCACCCCAACCCCTCTCCCGCATGCGGGAGAGGGGTTTTAAGGCCTTCTCCCGCGTGCGGGAGAAGGTGGCCCGAAGGGCCGGATGAGGGCGCACCGGCCCTAGAACGCCGTGTCCAGCATCTCCTTGGCGTTGCTCGCGTCGAAGAAGCGGTCGGGGTTGATGATGACGGGCGGGATTTTCTCGCCGGCCGCATATTGATACATGATCTCGAACGCCTTGGGCCCGAAGCGCGGGCTGCATTCGCAGGTCGCGCCCATCTTGCCGTCGATGATCGCCTGCACTGCGTCCTTTTCGCCGTCGATCGAGACGACGAGGATGTCCTTGCCTGGCGTCTTGCCGGCCGCCTCGATCGCCGCAATGGCGCCGAGCGCCATTTCGTCGTTGTGGGCGTAGACGATCGTCGCGTCGGGATGCGCCTGCAGCAGGGTCTCGGCGACCTGCCGGCCCTTGTCGCGGGCGAAATCGCCGGACTGGCTGGCGAGGATCGTCATGCCCGGCGCTCCCGCCTTGATGGCGTCGTCGAAGCCCTTCTTGCGGTCGTTGGCGGGCGAAGCGCCGATCGTGCCTTCGAGCTCGATGATCTTGCCCTTGCCGCCGGTCTTCTTGATCGTCCATTCGGCGACGCGCTGGCCCTCCTGGATGAAGTTCGAGCCGACGAAGGCGAGGTAATCTTCGCCCGCCTTGGCGAGCGACGGATCGACGCTGCGGTCGATCAGGAGAACCGGAATGCCGGCCTTCTTGGCGGCCATGACCGCAGGGATCAGCGGCTTCTCTTCGCGCGGGGCGAGGAAGATGAAATCGACGCCCTGGGCGATCATGCTGTTGACGTCGGCGACCTGCTTGGCGGCGGAACTCGCAGCGTCCGTGTAGACGAGCTGGCATCCCCGCTTCTTGGCTTCGTCCTGCATGCTGGCGGTTTGCGCCAGGCGCCAGGGGTTGTTGCTCTCGGTCTGCGCGAAGCCGACTTTGTAGGTGTCCTTCTTCTTGAGGGGCGGCACGGCCGCGAAGGCGGAGCCAAACCGAAGCGCCGCCGCGGCGCCCGCGGCGCCGAGCAAGACTGTGCGGCGATTGATGATCATTTCGTTTCCTCCTGGAGCAGCGCGGACTTTGCGTCCGCTTCGAATCCGGTTTGGGCGTCGCGCTTCATCTCGCGCCGCTTGCCCTGGCCGCGCGAGTTGAAGAGAGGTTCCCATCGCTGATAATAATTGTCAACGGACTTCCCGCGGAAAAGCGCGTGCGGCGGGTGGAGCGGCTTGATTATCAGTAGGTTATGCTGCTAATAATATGCGCAAAGTGCACGGCGGGAACCAATCGATGAGGGAGACGCGCGACGTCGGGCCGGAAGAACGGAGCACGCCGCGCGCCCGCGTGGAGCGGCCGGCCGCTGGTCGCCGCACGACGATGATCGACATCGCCAACGAAGCCAGGGTGTCGCAGACCACGGTGTCGCTCGTGCTGAACCGCGCCGACGGCGCGCGCCTTTCCGCCGAGACGCGCGAGCGGGTCTTCATAGCTGCGGCGAAGCTCGGTTATCAGCGCAGCCGGCGCGGCGGCGCCCCGCTCGCCTCGCACGCTCCTGTCATCGGATTCGTCTGCGACGAGATTTCGACCGATCCCTGGACGTCGATCGGCTTCGACGGCGTGCGCGACAAGGCATGGGAGCGCGGCTACACGGTCGTCGCAATGGCGACCAGCGGCGACGCCGAGAAAGAGGGCGCCGCCTTCGCGCAACTCGGCTCGCAGCCACTCGCCGGCTTGATCTACGCCACCATCAACACCCGCCTCATCCATCCCCCCGCCGCGCTCGCGGCCGTCCCGACCGTTCTGCTCAACTGCCATGCGGCGAACGGCGGGTTCTCGTCCGTCGTGCCCGGCGAGGCGGCGGGCGGACATTCCGCCACCGATTTTCTTCTGCGCGCCGGACACACGCGCATCGGCTACATCAACGGCGAGCCGAGCATGGAGGCCTCGCGCCAGCGGCTCAGAGGCTACCGCCGCGCGCTCGCAACCGCCGATCTGCCGTTCGATCCCGATCTGGTGCGTCAAGGCAATTGGCAACCGCTTTCCGGCTACGAGGGGGCGCAGGCGCTGATGCGGCTCGCTGCGCCGCCGACGGCGATCTTCTGCGCCAACGATTTGATGGCGGTAGGCTGCTACGAGGCTTTACGAGAACTCGGCCTGCGAATTCCCGACGACGTCGCAGTGATGGGCTACGACGACCGCGAAATCGCGCAGCATCTCCATCCCCCGCTCACCACCGTCCTGCTGCCGCACTTCGAGATGGGGACGATCGCCGCCGAACTCCTGCTGGACGCGGCCGCTGGACCGCCGCAGCATATCAAGGTCGAATGCCCGATCGTGAAGCGAAGGTCGGCGTGAACTGGCCATTCAGGGAGGAGCAAGCATGACCCAGCCGTTGTCGGAACTGTCGAGAGGCGCGTTGGACGACCTGAGCCGGGTCTTCGCGCGACTGCCCGACGATGCGGCGGACGCGCTGATCGAGGCGATCGTGGCGGCGAGGAACATCGTCGTGTTCGGCTGCGGCCGCGAGGGGCTGCAAATGCGCGGCTTCGCGATGCGCCTGTTCCACATGGGGCGGGATGTCGCCGTCTGGGGCGACATGACGACGCCGCCGGTCGGGCCGGGCGATCTCCTGATCGCCTCCGCCGGCCCCGGCTACCTCGCGACCGCGCACGTGCTCCTCGACATCGCGTGCAAGGCCGGCGCCCGCACGGCGCTCGTCACCGCCCAACCCCAAGGCGATCTCGCGGGCCGCGTCGACATTGTGAGCGTGATCCCGGCTCAGACGATGGCCGACGACAGCGGGCCGAGCTTGTCGGTGCTGCCGATGGGCTCGCTGTTCGAGACGGCGCAGATGATCTTCTTCGAGCTGGTGATCCTCAGGCTGCGGCCGCGCTTCGGCGAAAGCGCCGAAACGATGCGCGCGCGGCATACGAATCTGGAATAGGTTGCGCCGATCCGACGGAAAGCCGCTGGGGATAAAGTCTCGCAGATTTGATCGCGCCTTACGGTTGCCGTAAGGGACTGTCAGGGCGGGGGTCCACTTGGAGGCGGGCGAAGTCAGTGGGCGCGTCAACGAGCTTATCGTCCTTGGAAGGCCGGAGGCCGATCCTGCAGGTTCTGCCGCGCGGGATGCGCTATTCGTTGGCCGCAGCGACGTCGATCGATCTTTTCGTCAGTGAGGTGGCGGCGCACAGCCGGTTTCGCGTCGAGATCGTCGCCGAATCGAGCAGGCCGGCGTTGCCGGCGGCGGCGATCCACAATCTGCCCGCCTACGGCGTCGCCAACACGATGCGCCGCGCCCATTTCATCGCCGGGCTCGCGCGCGGTCTCGAACCGTCGGCGATCGTGGTTCAGCAGCACCTGCCTTCGGCCTCGGGCGTGCGCGCCCTGACCCGGGCGCCGATCATCTTGCAAAAGCACAATTTCTTGCGTCCGCCGCGGCGCGCCAAATGGGCCAAGGCGATTTCTCAGTGGCGCCACGCGCGCCAGCTCAACTCGCTGGCGGGGCTCACCTTCGTCAGTGAAGCGGTGCTGGAGCAGTTCGAACGCGATTGGCCCGAGGTGCAGACGCCGCGCCGCGTGGTTCCCAATGGCATCGACCTCGGAGTGTGGCGGCCCGCGCCGATCCGCGAAAAAACAATCGTCACGGTGGGCCGCGCGACGCCCGAGAAGGGCCTGCTCGAGGCGGCGCGCGCGCTGCGTCAGATTCTGCCGCAGCGTCCGGACTGGACGGGCGTTTTCGTCGTCTCCGAGGCCGATCGCTATCCCGCCTACTTTACCGATCTGTGCGCCGCGCTGGCGCCGCTCGGCGACCGCGCCCAACTTCTGGTCGACCGGCCCTTCGCCGAGGTCAAGGCGCTCAACGAAAAGGCCGCGATCGCGCTGGTTCCCTCGATGTGGCGCGAGCCGTTCGGCCGCACCTGCCTCGAGGCCCACGCCGGAGGGGCGGCCGTGATCTCTTCCGGCTCGGGGGGCTTGCGCGAAATCAGCGGCGAGGCCGCGGTCATTCTGCGGCGCGTCGACGCGGGGACCCTCTCCGAGGCGCTCGAAGCGCTGATCGGCGACGAAGGCCTACGCGATCGCCTCGCCAGAGAGGGAATGGAGCGGGTGCGCCGCTTGTTCGACGTGCGCCGCGTCGCCGCCGATCTCGACGATTTCTGCGCCGAGGTGATCGAAACGGCCCGATCGGCTTGAGCGAGCGGTCGTCATTCACGCTTTCGCGGGACTGGCAGGAGGGGCGGCGCGCGCCAGCGCCTGCGCCCGGATGATGTCGAAGACCGTCTGAGCGGCGGGCGACAGCGGCCGGCCGCGCAGCGCAATGAGGCTGTAGGGCTGCACGACGATGGCGAAGTCGGTCGGCAGCAGCGCCAGCGCCCCCGGCGCGCCCTCCTGGCAGGCGAAACGGGCGGCTTCGACAGAGAGCGGCGCAATCGCGTCCGACCGCGCGACCAGCATCATCGTCAGGAAGAACGAGGTCGTGTTCACCAAGCGGTCCGGCGTCGCCGCATTGGCGGCCTGGAACACATTGTCGATCGCGCGCCGAATCGGCGCGCCGCGCGGCTGCATCACCCACTCGTAGGCGTTGAGCGCGCCGATCGGCGCCGAACCCCGCGCGAGCAAGGGATGGCCGCGCCGGACCACCAGCCGCGCTTCCTCGACGCCGATGACAAGGCTGTCGAACAGGCGCGCGTCGAGATCGTCCGGCACCCGCGCGATCATGAAATCGAGGCGCGAAGCCAAGAGATCGCGGGCGAGCACGTTACTGTTGTCGACCTTGATGTTGAGCTCGATCGCTGGGGCCGCGGCGCGAATTACCGTCATCGCCGGGGCTGCAAGGTCGATCGCCGGCGCGGTGACCGCGCCCAGCGAGACGAGGCCGCGCCGCCCTTCACGCAGCTCGGCGAACTCCTGCTCGGCCTGGGCGAGTTGTAGCAGCATGGAGCGGGCGTGGCGGGCAAGCGCGTGGCCGAGCGGCGTCAACCTGACCCCGCGGGAAAGCCGTTCGCACAGCGTCGCCGCGAGCAGGGCCTCGAGTTCGGCGATCATCCGCGAGGCCGCGGGCTGAGACATGTTCACCGCCTGCGCGGCGGCGCTCACCGTCTCGGTGTCCTCGATCGCCGCGATCAGGCGCAGGTGGGCGAGCTTGAGCCGGCTCTGCGGCTGGGCCTTGAGCGCGCCTTTGCGCGCGGGCGCGGCCGCTCGAAACGACGGGACCTCTTCATCCACAGCCTGCCCCCCCAAAAAAATCGTTATCGTTGTCGCAAGTATATCAAATCCGCATAGCAAGCGCTATGTTACGCATTTGACTGTCATAACGATTTCCACCTAGCTAAACGATTAGGCGCGAGGATCGGCGAACCGATTTTTGGCGTCGCCGCAAGGTCCGAGGTCCGCGAATCAGGGCCCGGATGACATAGGGAGGGGATGCGCAATGAAGTTGAGATCTCTCGCCGCCGGCGTTGCGCTGGGGCTGTTGGCCTTTGGCGTCGCGCAGGCTGCGGACAAGGGCGTCATCGGCATCGCGATGCCGACCAAGTCTTCGGCGCGCTGGATCGCCGACGGCGACAACATGGTCAAGACGCTCGAAGCCAAGGGCTACAAGACCGACCTGCAATACGCCGACAACGACATCCCTAATCAGCTCGCCCAAATCGAGAACATGATCACCAAGGGCGAGAAGGTCCTGGTGATCGCGGCGATCGACGGCACGACGCTGTCCAACGCGCTCCAGAAGGCGCATGACGCGGGCATCAAGGTCATTTCCTACGACCGTCTGATCCGCGGTTCGGCGAACGTCGACTATTACGCGACCTTCGACAACTTCCAGGTCGGCGTGCTTCAGGCCAAGAGCATCGTGCACGGCCTCGGCCTTGACGCCGGCAAGAACGGCCCATTCAACATCGAACTGTTCGGCGGGTCGGCCGACGACAACAACGCCTTCTTCTTCTACAACGGCGCGATGTCGGTGCTGCAGCCCCTCATCGACAGCGGCAAGCTGGTCGTTCAATCCAAGCAGATGGGCATGGATAAGGTCTCCACGCTGCGCTGGGACGCCGCGGTCGCCCAGTCCCGCATGGACAACCTCTTGAGCGCCAACTACACCAGCAAGCACGTCGACGCGGTGCTTTCGCCCTATGACGGCCTCAGCATCGGCATCATCTCGTCCCTCAAGGGCGTCGGCTACGGCTCCAAGGATCAGCCGATGCCGGTCATTTCCGGCCAGGACGCCGAGGTGCCGTCAGTCAAGTCGATCATCGCTCACGAGCAATATTCGACGATCTTCAAGGACACGCGCGATCTCGCCAAGGTCGCCGCCGGCATGGTCGACGCCGTGCTTACCGGCGGAACGCCGGAAATCAACGACACCAAGACCTACAACAACGGCGTCAAGGTCGTGCCGTCCTATCTCCTGAAGCCGGTCGCGGTCGACGCCTCGAATTGGAAATCGGCGCTCATCGACACCGGCTACTACAAGGCCTCTCAGTTCCAGTGACGGCGATTCGGACGGGCCTTCGCGCGCAAAGCGCGGAGGTCTTTCCTTGCCGCGGTGTTGCGCAAACCAATGACGTCATTGCGAGCGAAGCGAAGCAATCCAGCGCCGCCACCGGCTGCATGGATTGCTTCGTCGCTTTGCTCCTCGCAATGACGACTCCGGAAAAGCAACGCGGTTCCTAGGGGTCAGGCGAGTTTGTGAATGAACGCCATCCTGGAAATGCGGGGGATCACCAAGACGTTCCCGGGCGTCAAGGCGCTCAGCAACGTCAATCTGGTCGTCAGGGAAGGCGAGATCCACGCGATTTGCGGCGAGAACGGCGCCGGCAAATCGACGCTGATGAAGGTGCTGAGCGGCGTCTATCCTCATGGGTCCTACGAGGGGGAGATCCTCTATAAGGGCGAGGAGCAGCGCTTCGCGCGCATCGCTGACAGCGAGCATCTCGGCATCATCATCATCCACCAGGAACTGGCGCTGGTGCCGCTGCTGTCGATCGCCGAGAACATCTTCCTCGGCAACGAGCCCGCCAATGCGATCGGGGTGATCGACTGGGCGGAGGCGTTCCGCCGCACCCGCGCGCTCCTCAAGACGGTGGGTCTCAGGGAATCGCCGGATGCCCTGATCACCAATCTCGGTATCGGCAAGCAGCAACTCGTCGAGATCGCCAAGGCGCTCGCCAAAAAAGTCCAGCTTCTGATCCTCGACGAGCCGACCGCCAGCCTCAATGAAGCCGACAGCGACGCGCTCCTCAAACTGCTTGTCGAGTTCCGCAAGCAGGGCATCACCTCGATCCTCATCTCCCACAAGCTCAACGAGATCGCCCGCGTCGCCGATTCGATCACCGTGCTGCGCGACGGCGCCACGGTGGAGACGATCGACTGCCATGTCGAGACGATCAGCGAGGGCCGCATCATCAAGAGCATGGTGGGCCGCGAGATGTCGGACCGCTATCCGCACCGCACCCCCAAGATCGGCGACCGGCTGTTCGAGATCCGCAACTGGCGCGTCGAGCACCCGCTGCACGCCGGCCGCGAGGTGATCAAGGGCGTCGATCTGCATGTCAAAAAGGGCGAGATCGTCGGCATCGCCGGACTTATGGGCGCCGGACGCACCGAGCTCGCGATGAGCGTGTTCGGCCGCGCCTATGGGCGCAACGTGCGCGGCGAGGCGCGAATGAACGGCGAGCCGGTCGACATCTCGACCATTCAAAAGGCGGTCGCCAGCGGCGTCGCCTATGTCACCGAGGACCGGAAGTCGCTCGGCCTCGTGCTGAACGAGGACATCAAGAACAACGTGACGCTCGCCAATCTTCCCGGCGTCGCTTGGCGCGGCGTGATCGACGACGCGCGCGAGGTTGCGGTCGCCAACCGCTACCGCACGACCCTCAACATCCGCTCGTCCGGCATCTTTCAGCGCGCGCTCAATCTCTCCGGCGGCAATCAGCAGAAGGTCGTGCTGAGCAAATGGCTGTTCGCGCAGCCGCAGGTGCTGATCCTCGACGAGCCGACGCGCGGCATCGACGTCGGCGCGAAATACGAGATCTACACGATCGTCAACGAGCTCGCCGACTCCGGCAAGGGGGTTGTGGTGATCTCGTCGGAAATGCCCGAGCTGCTCGGCATTTGCGACCGCATCTACGTGATGAACGAAGGGCGCTTCGTCGACGAAATGCCGGCCAAGGACGCCACGCAGGAAAAGATCATGGCTTCGATCATGCGGCAATACGGAGCGGCCCAATGAAACACGAAGCCGTCCCGGTTCCCAGCTCCGCCGGTGCGGCGGCGCGCGCCAACGTATGGAAGAACAGTCTCAGGGATTACGGCCTGCTGTTCTCGCTGCTCGTGATCATGGGATTCTTTTATTTCCTGACCGACGGCGTCTCGCTCGCGCCGCTCAACGTGACGAACCTCATTCTGCAGAACAGCTATGTCGTCATCATGGGCCTCGGCATGCTGCTGATCATCGTCGGCGGCGCCATCGACCTTTCCGTCGGCTCGATCGTCGGCTTCGTCGGCGCCGTGGCGGCGATGATGATGGTCGGCTTTCATCTGCCCGGGTTCGATATCGACGTGAAGATCGATTGGCGGCTGGTCGTTCCCATTTCGCTGGTGATCGGCGCCCTGATCGGCGCGGCGCAGGGCTATCTCGTCGCCTACAGCAAGATCCCGTCGTTCATCGTGACGCTGGGCGGCATGCTGATCTTCCGCGGTCTCACCGGCAATATGCTGCTCGGCCAGTTCGTCGGGCCGTTTCCCAAGGCGTTCCAGAACATCAGCGCCGGCTTCATTCCCGCACTCGGCGACTTCGATATTTTCAAGTCGCTCGTCGGCAATTCCCGCTTCCATTGGGGCACGATGATCGTCGGCGTCGTCGCCGTAGTCGTTCTGCTGGCGGTCGGTCTGCGGCGCTGGCGCCATTCGCGCGCCGAGGGGATGGAGACGGAGCCCTTCGCGCTGTTCATCGGCAAGAACGCGATCTTCTCCCTGCTGATCCTCTTCTTCAGCTTCCAGCTCGCGTCCTACAAGGGCTTGCCCGAGGTGCTCGTCATCATGGGCGTCCTCACGCTCATCTACGGCTTCGTGACGACGCGGATGACGATCGGGCGGCGCATTTACGCGCTCGGCGGTAACCGGCTCGCCGCACAACTGTCCGGCATCCGCATCGAGCGCCTCACCTTCCTCACCTTCGTCAACATGGGGGTGCTGGCGGCGCTCGCCGGCCTCATCGTCGCCGCGCGGCTCAATTCGGCGACGCCGAGCGCCGGCGTCTCGTTCGAGCTCGACGTCATCGCCGCCTGCTTCATCGGCGGCGCCTCAGCCTCGGGCGGCGTCGGCAAGGTGATGGGCGTCGTCATCGGGGCGTTCGTGATGGGCGTGATGAACAACGGCATGTCCATCTATGGCCTCGGCATCTTCTGGCAGCAGGTAGTGAAAGGCGTCGTGCTGCTGGCCGCCGTCTACATCGACATCTATCAGAAGAACAAGGGCTGAGCGCGGCGTCGCGGGGCTGTCGCCGATCGCTGCCGGCAGTTGACTGGCGGGGGGATTTCCCTCACCATGATCGGATAAGAAGCGCCGCACCGCCGGCGCTTTAATGGATTTGAGAAGCGTCGGGCGCCCTCGCGGGCGGACACGGGCGAGGGGGCGAATTCGAGGAGCGTCGCTCCGATGGCCGTCTCTGTCGCCGACAATTCTGAATTCACCGACATCGTCCGCCTCGTTGACGTGCAGAAATATTTCGGCGCCGTGCACGCGCTGAGGAATATCAATCTGGCGGTCGGCCGCAACGAGGTCGTCGGGCTCATCGGCGACAACGGCGCCGGCAAGTCGACGCTGATCAAGACGATCACCGGCGTTTTCCGGCCGACCTCCGGGCGGATCTTCGTCCGCGACAAGGAGATCGACCTCGCCGGCCATTCCGTAGGAAAGGCGCACGATCTCTCGATCGAGACCGTCTATCAGGACAAGTCGCTGGGCGAGAAGCAGCCGCTATGGCGCAACTTCTTCGTCGGCCGCCAGATCACCAACCGCTTCGGCTTCATCGACGTGAAGGCGGAGAAGGCGGTCGCGCAGGACATCCTCCTCAACACGATCGGCTTTCGCGGCGTCGGCATCTCAGTCGATTCGCCTGCGAGCTTGCTCTCCGGCGGCGAGCGGCAGGGCATCGCGATCGGGCGGGCGATGCACTTCGACTCGGACCTGATCATTCTCGACGAGCCGACCGCGGCGCTCGCCGTGAAGGAGGTCCGCAAGGTTCTCGACTTCGTACGCCGCATCAAGCGATCGGGCCGCGCGTCAATCTACATCGAGCATAATCTCGCCCATGTGCATGAGGTGGCCGATCGTCTGGTCGTGCTCGATCGCGGCGAGATCGTCGCCGAAATCCGCCCGACCGACATGACCGTCGCCGAACTCACCGAATATCTCATTCAGTTGCAGCACGAACGCTGAAAGGGGCCGCGATGGCAAAGACTGCAGCTCTTCGCGCCCTCGCTCGGATCGAAGGCCTGCCGATCATCATCGTTTCCGTTCTCATCATCGGGCTGTTCATGGTCACGGCGCCGAGCGTCTTCCTGCGGCCGGAAATCTACACCTCGACCCTGCTGTCGACGGCGCCGCCGCTGGTGCTGCTGGCGGTCGGGCTCACCTTCGTCATCGGCGCTGGCGAGATCGACCTCTCCTTTCCCTCGATCATCGGATTTTCCGGCTGCACCTTCGCCATCCTGTTCAAGGTCTACGATCTCGGTTGGATCGCCATCCTGGCCGCACTCGCGGCGGGGCTGCTGATCGGCTTCCTCAACGGCGTCCTGGTCGCCAAGGTCGGCATCCCCTCGTTCATCGCGACGCTCGGCTCCGGCTTTTTCTGGAACGGCATGGCGACCTACTGGTCAGGCGGAAAATCCTACGCGTTGCGCGGCGTCGAGGACACCAGCGTCTACCAGATCATCGTCGGCCGCCTGCCGATCGGCGACCCCGCGACCTATGCCTGGTACACGCAGATCTCGGTCCAGGCGGCCTGGACGGCGGCGATCGTCGTCGTCCTCTGGTTCGTGCTCAATCGCCACCGTTTCGGCGAGCACATCCTGTTCATCGGCGATTCCAACGATGTCGCGCGCGTCGTCGGCGTCGACGTCGACCGCGAGAAGATCAAGCTGTTCACCCTGATGGGCGGGCTCGCCGCGGCGGCCTCGATCATGCTGACGCTCGAGGACAGGAATTATTTCGGCAACCAGGGCCAGGGCTATCTACTCCTCGCCATCGCCTCGGTGCTGATCGGCGGCACGTCGATCTTCGGCGGCAAGGCGACGATCGTCGGCACCGTCTTCGGCGCGGTGATCATCTATCTGATGGAGCCGGGGCTGGTGGCCGCCGGCGCCACCGCCGAGACGGTGCAGATCATGCGCGGGCTCGTCTTCCTCGTCTCGGTGATTTTCTACCTGTTCATCGAGGAGCCGGGGCGGCGCCGCGCGCTCATGCTCCGATTTTCCCGCAAATCCAGTTCCGGTCCGGCGCGTCCGGCCCGGGAGCGTCCTGCGCAGCCGACGCAGGGGTCGTGACAGGGGCGGAGCCCCTGCAGAAAGGGAGGATGACGATGAAGCGGAAGCCTGCACTTCTCGCCGGGGCCGCGGCCCTTGGACTGATCGTCGCCGCAGCGAGCGCCGAGGGGGCGTCCGACCCGCCCGGCAAGGGCGTTACGATCTACATGCAGATGGGCGGTAATCCCGGCGACGGGGCGACCCTCGCGCGCCAGACGGGCGCCGCGGCGGCCGCGACCGCGCTCGGGATCGACAAGCTCAACGCGCAGTTCTCGGCCTGGGCGCCGGAGACGATGATCGCCCAGTTCAAGGAAGCACTCGCCGCCAAGCCGTCGTGCATCGTCATCATGGGCCACCCCGGCTCCGAGGCTTTCGAGCCCCTCGTCAAGCAGGCGGTCGACCAGGGCATCGTCGTCACCGATGGCAATTCGCCGCTGACGCCGTTGCAGAAGGAGTTCGGAACGAAAGGCTTCGGCTACGCTGGCGTCGACCTCTATGCGGGCGGCACGCTGACTGCGCAGAACATGATCGCCGACGGCAAGCTGAAGTCGGGCGACCAGGCGATGGTTTACGGCGTGTTCAGCCAGGCCGAGCGCGGCCAGTCGGAAAAGGGCCTCGCCGACACGCTGGAGAAGGCGGGCCTCAAGGTCGATCGGCTGGAGATCACTCAGGAGGCGAATTCCGACGTCTCGCTCGCCGTGCCGATCCTGACCGCCTATGTCCAGTCGCACCCGAATCTGCGGGCGATCGGCACGCAGCACGGCGGCATCACCAGCATTCTCGCCGACGTCTTGAAGAAGGCCGGCAAGAAGCCCGGCGACATCGAGGTTGGCGGCATCGACCTCGCCCCGGCGACGATCGACGGGCTGAAGTCGGGCTATATCTCGGCGACCCTGGACCAGCTTCTCTATCTCCAGGGCTTCATGCCCGTGGTGCAGTGCGTGATGAGCTCGAAATACAAAATGCCGGGTCTCAGCCTCAACACCGGCGCAGGCGTCGTGACGCCGCAGTCGATCGGCGGGCTGGTCAAGCTGATCGATGACGGGATTCGGTAGAACCGACTCTCCGTCCGATAGGGGAGGCGCGCGCCCATAGCCGTCTTGGCCGGGCTTGTCCCGGCCATCCACGTCGAGCCGTCGCACCGGGCGGCTCGCGTTTTTTCGCTTCGTCAGCAAGCCCACTGCTGCAATTGCGGCGGCGACCGAGCAGGCGGCGCCGCGTGGATGGCCGGGGCAAGCCCGGCCAAGACGGGGCGAGCGGCCAGACTATCCGGCCCCGCCCGCCTCCTCCATCGCCAGTTGGGACGGCGCCGGCAGCCGTCTTGGCCGGGCTTGTCCCGGCCATCGACGTCGAGCCGTCGCACCGGGCGGCTCGCGTTTTTTCGCTTCGTCAGCAAGCCCACTGCTGCAATTGCGGCGGCGACCGAGAGGCGGCGCCAC
>DASXGX010000123.1:0-8986 GCA_036488815.1 Roseiarcus sp. | reverse complement strand
CGCCGGGACGCTTCGAAAAGGAACCACACGCGCCGCTCGGTCTCGTCGATCCAAGTTTCGATCAGACTGGCGCTCGCCACGTCGCCTGCCTCGTCGCAGACGCCATGGGTTTCTCGCATCGAAGCGGCCATGCGTTGATTGTCGTCTCGCAATTCCGCGAGCATATCGAGCGGCGAGACAAATTCGGCGTCGTTGTCGGCCAGGCGCTGCAGGCGCGCGATATGGCCGATGGAGCGCAGCGTCTGGCCGCCGATTTTGCGTACGCGCTCGGCCATCGGGTCCGTCATGGCGAAAATCTGATCGCCATGCTCGTCAAGCAGCAGGTGATAGTCGCGAAAGTGCGGTCCCGACATGTGCCAGTGGAAGTTCTTGGTCTTGAGGTAAAGCGCAAAAACGTCTGCAAGCAGCGCATTTAGCGCCGCGGAGATATCGCGAGTCGCGTTCGAGCTGAGATCGGTCGGGGTTCGCAACGGCGCGGTTCGGCGAGCGTCGGCGTCCTTGGCGTTCATGGAATCTCCTCCTCTATTCGGCGAACCGGTCTGGCGAAGTCCGACTGCGCGGAAGCGGCAGGCTAGCAGACCTCATTCCGCCAAGCCAGCGCGAGCGGGTTTGACGCGCCTTCGCTTGCGTGGTTCGCTTCGCCCGTCACGCCCGTTCGGCACCCCGATGACGCCAAATGTCCGCACCGAGATCGCCGGCCCGGTCTCGACGATTCTCATCAGTCGCCCTGAGCGGCGCAATGCGGTCGACGGTCCGATGGCCGCCGCGCTGCGCGAGGCTTTCTTGCGCTTCGAAGCGGACGACAGGCAGCGCGTCGCCGTGCTGCACGGCGAGGGCGGCGTGTTTTGCGCCGGCGCCGATCTCACCGCGATCGGCGATCCCGCGCGCCAGCACGAACTCGATCCCGACGGCGCCGGCGCCGGACCGATGGGCCCGACGCGCCTCCCGCTGTCGAAGCCCTTGATCGCGGCGGTCGCCGGCCATGCGGTCGCCGGCGGATTGGAGCTCGCCCTTTTGGCGGACTTGCGGGTGGTCGAGGAGAACGCCATCTTCGGCGTATTCTGCAGGCGCTGGGGGGTGCCCCTGATCGACGGGGGAACGGTGCGGTTGCCGCGCGTCGTCGGCATGGGGCGGGCGCTCGATATGATCCTGACGGGCCGGCCCGTCGGCGCCAGCGAGGCGCTCGAAATGGGGCTGGCCAATCGCGTCGTGCCGGAAGGAGCCTCGCGCGCTACGGCGGAGCGGCTGGCGCGGGAGATTGCGGCCTTTCCGCAAGCGTGCATGCTCGTGGACCGCGCGTCGGCCTATGCGCAATGGGACTTGCCGCTTGCCGAGGCGTTGCGCAGGGAAGGCCGAAGCGGCGTCCCGATCGTCGCCGCCGAAGGCGCGGCGGGCGCCAAGCGATTTGTCGCGGGAGCGGGCAGGGGCGGGCGCTTCGACGATCCCGCGCCCGGCCAGGATTGACGCCGGCCGCGCCCGGCGCCCAAACGGCCTAGCGTGGACAGATCTCGAGCGCGCTCGGCCCTTCGATGCGGGAGCGTCCGATGGACAAGAGCCAGAAGTGGCACGCCTGGTACTGGGTGATCGCGATCTTTGGCGTCATCCTGATCGCGCAACTGTGGGGGGCGAGCCAGAACGTCGTCGTCATTCCCTACAGCCAGTTCCTCGACGATCTCAACGGCGGCAAGATCGCCGACGTCAGGGTTAGCGGCGACCATGTCGAGGGCGAATGGAAGGAGCCGCAGAACGGCGCAAAATCCTTCGTGACGACGCGCGTCTCCCCCGATCTCGCCGCGCAGCTCGAGCGCAACCATGTACGCTTCAGCGGCCGGGTGCAGAACACGCTACTGAGCACGCTGCTGTCCTGGGTCGTTCCGACCTTGCTGTTCTTCGGCTTGTGGATGTTCTGGTTCCGCCGCCTCGCGCAAGGGCAGGGCGGCGGCCTGATGGCGATCGGCCGCAGCAAGGCCAAGGTCTATGTCGAGACCGACACCAAGACCACCTTCAACGACGTCGCCGGGGTCGACGAAGCCAAGGAGGAGTTGCGGGAAATCGTTCACTTCCTCAAGCGTCCCGCCGAATACGGACGGCTCGGCGCGCGCATCCCAAAAGGCGTGCTGCTCGTCGGGCCGCCCGGCACGGGCAAGACCCTGCTCGCCAAGGCGGTCGCGGGAGAGGCGGGCGTACCGTTCTTTTCGATCAACGGATCGGAATTCGTCGAGATGTTCGTCGGGGTCGGGGCCGCGCGCGTGCGCGACCTCTTCGAGCAGGCGCGCGCCAAAGCGCCGGCGATCATCTTCATCGACGAACTCGACGCGCTGGGACGCGCCCGCGGCGCCTATCCCTTCATGGGGCACGACGAGAAGGAGCAGACGCTTCACCAATTGCTGGTCGAGATGGACGGCTTCGACACGCGCAGCGGCCTCGTGCTGCTCGCGGCGACCAACCGGCCGGAAATTCTCGATCCCGCTTTGCTGCGCGCCGGACGCTTCGACCGCCAAATTCTGGTCGACCGGCCCGACAAGCGCGGGCGGATCGACATCGTCGATCTCTACCTGAAGGGGCACAAAGTCGCCGCCGACGTGTCGGCCGAGAAGATCGCCGCGCTGACGCCGGGCTTCACCGGCGCCGACATCGCCAATCTCGTCAACGAGGCGGCGTTGGTGGCGACCCGGCGCAACGCCGAGGACATCGCGATGAACGACTTCACAGAAGCCGTCGAGCGCATCGTCGCCGGCCTCGAGAAGAAGCGGCGCGTGCTGAGCCCCGAGGAGCGGCGCGTCGTCGCCTATCACGAAATGGGCCACGCGATCGTCGCCATGTCGCTGCCGGGCGCCGACGCGGTGCACAAGGTCTCGATCATTCCACGCGGCGTCGGCGCGCTGGGCTACACGATTCAGCGCCCGAGCGAAGACCGCTACGTCGTCAAGCGCGACGAGCTGCTCGACAAGATGGCGGTGTTGCTGGGCGGGCGCGCCGCCGAATGGGTGGCGTTCCACCATCTCTCGACCGGAGCGGCGGACGATCTCGCCAAAGTCACCGACATAGCGCACGACATGGCGACGCGGTTCGGCATGGTGCCGGCGCTCGGACCCGTATCGCTCGAAAGCGCGCCGTCGCCCTTCCTCCCGGGGCCGCCGCGCGACGAGTTCGGCGCCCGGCGCTACAGCGACGAGACCGCGCGCGTGATCGACAAGGCGGTGCAGGACATCGTCACCCAGAGCTTTGATCGCACGGTCGGGATTCTCAAAGCCCACGAAGCGGTCCTCGGCCGCGCCGGCGACCTCCTGCTGGAACGCGAGACGCTCGACGAGCCCGCGCTGAAGCGGATACGCGACGAATTGGCGGCCGAGGGCGCGGCGTCCGCGCCTACCGAACTCGCGCGGGCGCCGCGCGGATGACGCTCGGATTTCGCGGCTACCTCGGCGCGGCGCGCTTGACGATGGCGGCGAGGTCGAGTCCGCGCGGCAGCGCGCCCCAATTGTGCTGGCCGCGGCCTTCGAGGCGCGAGCGGCAGAAGGCGTCGACGTTGGCGCTCGGCGCGCCCTTCGCCATCGCGCTCGCCAGCAGCCCGAGCGCCAGGCGATCGCAGAGATCGCGCGCGCTCTCCTCGAAGTCCTGGAGGTCGCGCATGTCGTCCTTCAACGCCGCGACATGCGCATCGAGCGCGCGGTGCTCGCCGCGCGCCGTGTCGACTTCCGCGAAATAGGCTTCGAGCGTTTCCGGCGCGCGCGAAATCGCGCGCAGAACGTCGAGGCACTGCACGTTGCCGCTGCCTTCCCAGATCGCGTTGATCGGCGCTTCGCGATAAAGGCGCGGCATCGGCGAATCCTCCATCACGCCGGAGCCGCCGATGCATTCCATCGCCTCGTAGGCGTGCGAGGGCGTGCGCTTGCAGATCCAATATTTGCCGATCGGCGCGCCGAGCCGCACGAGCGCGTCCTCGTGGGCGTCGGCGCGATTGTCGAGCGCGCGCGCCATGCGCAGCGTCAGCGCGAGCGACGCCTCGGCTTCGAGCGCGAGATCGGCCAGCACGTTCCGCATCGCCGGCTGATCGATGAGGAACGCGCCGAACGCCTTGCGCTGGCGGCAATGGTCGATCGCCTGCGAGACCGCCATGCGCATGCCGGCGGACGAGCCGATCATGCAATCGAAGCGGGTCGTCGCGACCATTTCGATGATCGTCGCGACCCCGCGCCCCTCTGGGCCGACCCGCCAGGCGAGTGCGCCGCGCCATTCCGTCTCGCTCGAAGCGTTGGAGACGTTGCCCATTTTGCGCTTGAGGCGAATGATCTGGATCGGGTTCTTGGTCCCGTCGGGGCGCCAGCGCGGCGCGAGGAAGCACGTGAGGCCGCCGGGCGCCTGCGCGAGCACGAGGAAGGCGTCGCACATCGGCGCGGAGACGAAGAACTTGTGGCCGACAAGCTCGTAGGCCTCGCCTTGCCCGTCGCGGCCGATCGGGATGGCGCGGGTCGTATTGGCCCGCACGTCCGAGCCGCCCTGCTTCTCCGTCATCGCCATGCCGATCGTCAGGCCGGACTTTTCGGCGACCGGAATGTTGCGCGGGTCGTAGACGCGGGCGTGGATCTTCGGCAGCCAGTCCCGCGCGAGGGCCGGCTCGCGATTGAGGCACGGCGTCGCCGCGAAGGTCATGGTGATCGGGCAGCCGTGGCCCGCCTCGACCTGCGCCTGCATGTAGTAGCGCGCCGCCCGTGCGACATGTGCGCCGGGACCAGGCTCGGTCCAGGGCGAAGCATGCAGACCCTCTTCGATCGCGCTGCGCATCAGCGTGTGGTAGGCGGGGTGGAAGCGCACCAGATCGATGCGGCGGCCGTATCGGTCGTGCGTGTCGAGTTCGGGGGGATAGCGGTTCGCTAGCGCGCCGAGTTCGAGCGTTTCAGCTGCGCCGAGCCGGGAGCCCAGCGCCTCCAACTCCGCTTTCGCCGACGCCGCGCCCTCGCGCGCCAGCCCCTCGCGGAGCGCGGCGTCGCCAGAGAACAGGTTGTAATCCGCCAGTTCGAAGGGCTGGTTGAAGACTTCGTGTGTCGCCGCCCCAAAGGGATCGAGCTGCGGACTGTCCGTTCCGGCGGCGATCGGTTGTGCGAGCGTCTGCATGGGGCCTCCCGGAGCGGCTCGCTCCGCCATTTGGCGAGCGGCTGACGCCAATATAGCCGATTTCTCGCGCCGAGCGGCGGCAAATGCGGCGGCCGCTCCGGCCGAACACTCCCGATGGGAACGATCTTCGTCGCGCGGGGTTTAGCCCGTGTCTGGCGATCTCCTGAAGCGCAGCGGCAAGAACTTCACGCCGTCTGACGATGAAATCGGCGTTGCGCTGTCAGGAGGGCGTCATCGCAACCATCCATAGTGATCCCCGAAGGCATCCAACCAACGGAGCGCCCGCGCGATGACGGCGGACTCTGCGCGCAAGCCGACGACCACTGGGTTGGCGGACCCTTCCATGCCTCAGGCGATCGACGCCCCGCGAACGACTCGCATCGTGCTGGTTGAATCGCACGTTTGGTTCCGCGATTGCCTGGCTCACGCGCTGATCAGTTTTCTTCCCGATGTGACCATCGAGGGCGCAGACTCGGTCGAGGGGGTTGTTCCCGGGCCGGCCGCGCTCTTGTTGATTGGAATTCACCCGCAGTTCCGGAGCGCGCAATTGCGCGACGCGATCGACACCCTGCGACGCGTCGGCGACGGCTCGCCGGTCGGCGCTTACCTGCATTCCGACAACGGGGCGCTCGCCAGATTGACGGCGAGGCTTGGCGTGGCGGGCATCGTCATGCCCAACGCCGGCGTGGAGATTGTGGTCGCCTCGGTCCGCGTTATGGCGGCTGGAGGCAATTTTTTACCGCCCGAAGTGGCGGGTCTCCCCCAGGCGGGGGAGGCGGCGCGCGAAGAGCCGCTTGCGCAAGCCACGGCACAGGAGAGCAGGGCGGCGGCCGAAAGCCTTACCAGCCGTGAGCTCGAGGTCCTTCAACTCCTGGGCGCGGGGCGCACCAACAAGGGCATTGCCGCCGATCTCAGCATCTCTCAAAGCACGGTCAAGGTTCATCTGCGCAGAATGATGAAGAAGCTGGGTACGACGAACCGCACCGAAGCCGCCTTGCAGCTCACTCGACGCGCGCAGCCTCAAGTCGGCGCCGACTGAGCCAGGATCCCTGTACAAACAGGTGGGGAAGGGCGAGAAATGGCGGCGGCCCGCCAACGCCATGTTCGCCCGTAGAGTGCGGGGCCGCGCGGTCATCGAGATCGGTTGATCGCGCTGAGGAAATTGATTTGATTCCCCTGAAATTAGCCGCCATTCGGAAGTCATGACCGACATTTCCCTCGCCGCCGCCGCCGGCGCCGGCCTCATCTCCTTTCTCAGCCCCTGCGTCTTGCCGCTCGCGCCGCCCTATCTGTGCTATCTCGCCGGCACCTCGGTCGAGGCGCTGGCCGAGGAGGGCGAGAAGCGGGCGCGCTCCGACATCGTGGTCGCCTCACTGCTGTTCGTCGCCGGCTTCGCCACCGTATTCGTCGCGCTCGGCGCGACCGCCTCGGCCTTCGGCGCGCTGCTGCGCCAGTGGAGCCATGTTCTCTCGATCGTCGCCGGCCTCGGCATCATTGTGATGGGGGCGCATTTCCTCGGCCTGTTCCGCCTCACCGCCATGTTGCGGGAGGCGCGGGTCGAGATCGAGAAGCCGCCGGGCCTGTGGAGCGCCTATCTGATGGGGCTCGCCTTCGCATTCGGCTGGACCCCCTGCATCGGGCCGATTCTCGCCGCCATCCTCGCGGTCGCCGGCGCGCAGGACACGGTCGCACGCGGGGCGTTGCTGCTCGCCGCCTACGCCTTCGGCCTCGGCGTCCCCTTCGTGCTCGCCGCGATCGCGATGGAGAGGTTTCTGGGTTTTGCGCGCGGCTTCCGCCGCCATTTCGCACGGCTCGAAAAGGTCGTCGGCGTGCTGCTCGTCGTCACCGGCGTCGGCTTTCTCACCGGCGGCTTCCAGGTCGCCTCGACCTGGTTGATCGAGACGTTCCCGACGCTGGGGCAACTCGGGTGACGCCATGCGTCAGCTCGACCGGCTGCCGCGCTTCCGCAAGTGGGTTACCCGACGGCTCTGGCGCCGACGCCAGCCCTCCTCCGCGAAACGACGTCTATCGCCTTGCGACGGATCTGGGATATCGATGCCCGAAACCTCGCCAATCTCGCCTTGCCCTAGGGAATCCCCATGACCTCACAACCTATCATCCCCTTCAACGACGGCCATTCGATCCCGCAGGTTGGGCTCGGCGTTTGGCAAACCCCAAACGACGCCGCCGTGACCGCGGTGAAGGCTGCGCTGGAAACCGGCTATCGCCACATCGACACCGCCGCCATCTATGGAAATGAAGAGGGGGTAGGCGCAGGCATCCGGGCGGCCAACGTTGCGCGCGAAGAGATCTTCGTGACGACCAAGGTGTGGAACGCCGATCATGGGTTCGACCAGACCCTGAAGGCCGCTGAGGCGAGCCTCGAGCGTCTCCGCCTCGATCACGTCGACCTTTGCCTGATCCACTGGCCAGCGCCGCGCAAGGGCTTGTTCGTCGACACTTGGCGCGCCCTCATCCGTCTGAAGGAAGCCGGTCGCGTCCGCTCCATCGGCGTGTCCAACTTCGGGACCGACCATCTCGACCGGATCATTGGCGAGACCGGCGTAACGCCCGTTCTCAACCAGATCGAACTGCATCCGCGCTTCCAGCAAAGGGCGCTCCGCGAGGCGCACGCGGCGCGCAACGTCGCCACAGAGTCGTGGAGCCCGCTCGGGCAAGGCAAGCTGCTAGCGGATTCGACGATTGCCGCTATCGCAGCCAAACACGGCCGCACGCCGGCTCAGGTCATCATCCGGTGGCACATCGACAATGGCCTTGTCGTCATTCCGAAATCGGTGACGGCATCGCGTATCGCGGAGAATTTCGATGTCTTCGGCTTCACCCTAGACATCGACGATCTGGCGGCGATCGCTAAGCTCGACGCGGCTGACGGCCGGATCGGTCCCAACCCGATGACGGCGAGCTTTTGATGGGGCGCCTTAGCCGGCGGCTTTCAAGTTCTCAGCCGAGGTCTTTCCGCGCTTTTGATCGGCGACGAGTTCGTAGGACACCTTCTGTCCCTCGTTCAGGTCTCTCAGACCAGCGCGCTCCACTGCCGAAATGTGAACAAAGACATCCTGGCCGCCGCCATCAGGTTGAATGAAGCCGAAGCCTTTTGTTGCGTTGAACCATTTCACCGTGCCCGTCGCCATCGTCGCCTCCAGTATTAGGGACATCCAGCCTATCGCAATGTGCGCGCTGGGACCAGCGCGGAGGCGACGGCGAAGGGGCGCCCTGTTAAGGGATCGTTCGGCTCGCTGCGCCGGTCTTGGAGTCTTCGCTCGAGCCGGCGGCGGCCCGGAACGCTCCGTTCACGTGCTCCCGGCTTCCGAGCGCAGGACATTTGCACTCTTCATTTGCTTGACGAAGTTGACCCAGTTGAATCGATTACTTACGGTGACCTTGGGGACAATCTTCGCGTAGTTCGCCAACGCCAATAACGCCACATCGATTACTGCGATGCGGTGATGCGTCTCGCTTCATTCGATGACGTCATGTTCGGCGAGGCGGAAAAGGGTGAAGCGAACTCTTACGCGACGACAAGCTCAACGTGGTTCTACGTGGAGGGCGCCATCGATGAAGGCAAGCCATGGAGCCGCATTTGGGATCGCCTGCGCAGTCGCTGCTTGTTGCAGCATTGCCGCAAGAGCCGATGAAGGCGGCGTCAGCTTCTGGGTTCCAGGAGCGTATGGGAGCCTTGCGGCGGTTCCGCTGAATCCGGGATGGTCGCTGTCGGGGGTATATTATCCGCTGTTCGTGAGCGCCACCGGCGCGGCAGCGGTGCAGCGCGAATTTGAATTGGGCGGCATCGACAGAACGGCCAATTTCAACCTGAACCTGAAGGTGAAGTCGAACGCGGACGTTGTCTTTC
>DASXGX010000052.1:0-21612 GCA_036488815.1 Roseiarcus sp. | reverse complement strand
GCGACGGGAGCGCACGAGCGGCCGCTGGTGTTCCCGAACAACGACCGGCCCGGCGTCATGCTCGCCGACGCGGCGCGGACGCTGGTCACGCGCTACGGCGTCAAACCGGGAATGCGCATCGTCGTGGCGACCGCGCATGATTCCGCCTACCGCGCCGCGCTCGATCTCGCGGCCGCCGGCTGCGAGATCGCGATGATCGCGGACCTGCGCGCCGAGGCGCAAGGCCCATTGCCGCAGGCCGCGCGCAGCGCCGGCTTGCGAGTCGAGACCAGTGCGGCGCTCGTCGGCGCCTACGGCGGCCTTCGCGTCACCCATGCGCTGGTGGCCAAGCGCTGGAGCGACGGAACGCCGGGGAAGGGCGAGCCGATCGCCTGCGACCTCATCGCCATGAGCGGCGGCTGGACCCCGAATGTGAGCCTCTATTCGCAGTCGCGCGGCAAGGTCGTCTTCAACGAGGGAATGCAGAACTTCCTTCCGGGCGATCCCGTCCCCGGCCAGCGCTCGGCGGGCGCCTGCTGCGGCGTCTTCGACCTCGAAGCCGTGCTCGCCGAGGGGGCGAGCGCCGGCGCCGCGGCGGCCGGCGGCGAATCGGCGTTCGCGCCGCAAGTCGAGAAGGCTCCGCCAGCCAAGGGCGGCGCGCTAGGAGTCGCCGCGCGAGCGAACGAGAAGGAGCTGACCAAGGCCTTCGTCGATTTTCAGAACGACGTGACGGCGCGCGACATTCAATTGGCGACGCGCGAAGGCATGCGCTCGATCGAGCACATCAAGCGCTACACCACGACAGGGATGGCGACCGACCAGGGCAAGCTCTCCAATCTGAACGCGCTGGCGATCGCCGCCGAGGCGCTCGGCAAGCCGATCGCCGAAGTCGGTCTCACGACCTTCCGTCTTCCCTATACGCCAGTGACGTTCGCGGCCATGGCGGGCCTCGCCAAGCGCGAATTGTACGACCCCATCCGCGAAACGCCGCTGCACGCCTGGTCGGCGCGCCAGGGCGCGAAATTCGAGGAAGCCGGCCTCTGGAAGCGCGCTTCCTTTTTCGCCAAGAGCGGCGAGACGCTCGCCGATACGGTGCGGCGCGAGTGCCTGGGAACCCGCGCCAGCGCCGGCATCATGGACGCCTCGACGCTTGGCAAAATCGAGGTGGTCGGGCCTGAGGCCGGCGAGTTCCTCAACCGGCTCTACATCAATTCCTTCGCCAAGCTGGGGGTCGGGCGCTGCCGGTACGGCTTCATGCTCACCGAGGACGGCTACATCTACGACGACGGCGTCGTCATGCGACTGGCGGAGGACCGCTTTCACATCACGACGACGAGCAGCGGCGCCGCGCGCGTGTTCGGCGTGATGGAGGACTATCTGCAAACCGAGTGGACGGATCTGAAGCGGGTCTGGTTCACTTCGATCAGCGAGCAATACGCCACCATCGCAATCAACGGGCCGAACGCCCGCCGCATTCTCGAGCCGCTGGTGACGGGCATCGATCTTTCCACCGCCGCATTTCCGCATATGAGCGTGCGCGAAGGCTTCATCTGCGGCGCGCCGACGCGCCTGGCAAGGGTGAGTTTCACCGGAGAGCTCGGCTTCGAGGTCAACGTCCCCTCCAATTTCGGCGAGAGCGTGCTCGAGGCGATCTGGGCGGAAGGCCGCAAGGTCGATGCCGTCGTCTACGGGTTGGAGACACTGCACATCCTGCGCGCCGAGAAGGGCTTCGTCGTCATGGGCCAGGAGACCGACGGCACGGTGACGCCAGACGATCTCGGCATGGGGAAGATGGTCGCCTTCTCGAAGCCCGACTTCATCGGCAAACGCTCGCTGACGCTGTCGAACTTCACGCGCAAGGGCCGCAAGCAATTGGTGGGCTTGTTGCCGATCGATCCGGGTCTCGTGGTCGAGGAGGGCGCACAGATTATCGCCGATCCCTCGCCGCCGCAGGGAACGCCCGCGCTCGGCCACGTCTCATCCTCCTACATGAGCGCGACGCTGGGGCGCAGCTTCGCGCTCGCGTTGGTGTCGGGCGGCCGTTCGCGTCACGGCGAGACGCTGTTCGCGACGACGCGGGACGGCGGGACCGCCCCGGTCAAGCTCGTCGAGCCTCTCTTCTACGATAAGGAAGGCAAGCGCCTCGATGCCTGACGCCATACCTCAAGCCGTGCGACGCGGGCCCTTGGAGGGCGCCGCGCTGCCGGACAACGCCAAGGTCAAGGCGGTAGCCGCGCCCTCCGCCGCGCGCTGGATCCTGCGCGGCGGGCCGGAAGTCGGCGCGCCGGTCGGCGCCGCGTTCGGCGCAACGCCGCCGTCCGCTCCGCTGCGCGCCGAAAGCGCTGGGCCGCGCGCGGCGTTGTGGTTGGGCCCGGACGAATGGCTGCTGATCGCCGAGGACGCGCCGCAGGAATTGGGGAACGCGCTCGAGGCGGCGCTGGCGAGCGTTCCCCATGCGCTGGTCGACGTCTCGCACCGGCAAAGCGCGATCGACGTCAGCGGCGCGGCCGCGGCGCGGCTGCTCAATGCGGGCGTCCCGCTCGACCTCGATCTCGCCGCCTTTCCCATCGGCATGGTCGCGCGCACGCTGCTGCTGAAAGCGGAGGTCGTGCTGTGGCGCCGCGAGGCGGAACGGTTCCGCGTGGAGACGGCGCGGTCCTTCGCGCCCTATGTCGCCGCCGTCCTCACCGCCTCGGCGCGCGACCAGGAGCTCGACTAACAAAGAGGAGACGCCGCCTGATCCGGGTCGCAGAACTCTTCAAGATCGGCATCGGGCCGTCGTCGTCGCACACGGTCGGGCCTATGAAGGCTGCCGCCGCCTTCGTCGACGGCCTCGCGCGAAGCGGCGCGATCGACCGGGTCGACAGCGTGGTCGTCACTCTGTTCGGCTCGCTCGCCTTCACCGGCAAGGGCCACGCGACGGACAAAGCCGTGATCCTCGGCCTCAGCGGCGAGCGGCCGGAGAGCGTCAATCCCAACCGCGCGGAAGCGCTGGTCGCCGAAGTTGCGGCGCGGCGCGAGATCGTTCTCGGCGGTCGGCGTGTCCTCCGCTTCGATCCGTCCAGCGACATTCGCTTCGACACTGTCACCACTCCGGCGCGCCACCCGAATACGCTCGCCTTCTGCGCCCGCGACGCCTTCGGCGAGATCGTGAGCGAAGAGGCGTGGCTCTCGGTCGGCGGCGGTTTTGTCACGCGCGAGGACGCGGACCCATCGAGCGGGAGCGAAGACGGCGCCGTTCCTTATCCCTTCCGCAATGCCGTGGAGATGCTCGCGCGCACAAGCGAGAGCGGGCTCACGATCGCCCAAATGGTGCGCGCCAACGAGGTTGCCGCACGGTCCGGCGGCGATGCCGACGGGGAGGTCGACGCAGTGATCGGCGCCATGTTCGCTTCGCTGGAACGGGGGCTTGCTCGCGAAGGACCGCTGCCGGGTCACCTCAAGGTCAATCGCCGCGCCAAGGCGATCTACGACCGTCTCGTCGCCAATGCGGGGCGTAACGCGCGGGCGGCGCATGAGATCATGGACTACGTCAGCGTCTACGCCATGGCGGTCAACGAGGAAAACGCCGCCGGGGGGCGCGTCGTCACCGCGCCGACCAATGGGGCGGCGGGCGTCATGCCCGCGGTGCTGCGCTACTACCGCGACCATTGCGCCGGCGCGACGATCGAGGGTCAGCGCGCGATCATTTTGACGGCGACCGCGATCGGCGCGCTCTTCAAGATGAACGCTTCGATCTCGGGCGCCGAGGTCGGCTGCCAGGGCGAAGTCGGCGTCGCTTCGTCGATGGCGGCGGCCGGTCTCTGCGCGGCGCTCGGCGGCTCGAATGCGCAGATCGAAAACGCCGCCGAAATCGCTATGGAGCACCATCTCGGCATGACCTGCGATCCGGTCGGCGGCCTGGTGCAAATTCCCTGCATCGAGCGCAACGCCTTCGGCGCGGTCAAGGCCATCGCCGCCGCTTCGCTCGCGCTGCATGGCGACGGCCGCCACAAGATCTCGCTCGACAGCGTCATCGCGACGATGCGTCAGACCGGCGCCGACATGCAGTCGAAATACAAGGAGACGTCGCTCGGCGGCCTCGCGGTCAATTTCATCGAGTGCTGACCCTCGCGCCTATCACGCCACGTCATTGTGAGGAGCGTTCTCCAGTTACGTGGAACCGTCATTGCGAGCGGAGCGAAGCAATCCAGCGATCGAGGTCTCGCCAGCAAATCGCGAGTCGTTCCGTGGGCGCCTCAATCGGCGGACGCCTCGATGTCTGGATCGCCGCGCTTCGCTCGCGATGACGACAGGGGTCCGGCTCGACCTAAGCGCGATCGACCCGCATCCAGCCGTTGAGGCCGAGGCGTTCCTGGGGAAGATACGCCGCCTTGTAGGCCATCTTGCGCGAGCCCTCGACCCAATAGCCTAGATAGACGTGCGGCAAGCCCAGGCTGCGCGCCTTTTCGATGTGATCGAGGATCATGTAGGCGCCGAGCGAACGGCTGGCTTCCTTCGGCGCGTAGAAGGAGTAGACCAGCGAGAGCCCGTCGGCGAGGCGGTCCGTCAGGCACGCGGCGAGCAGGGGACCTTCGCTGCGCGACGAGGCAAAGGCGCCCGCTCCGCGCTGGCGATATTCGGTGAACAAAGTGTCGATGTGGCTGTCCTCGATCATCATCGAGTAGTCGAGCATCGACATGTCGGCCATGCCGCCGTCAGGGTGGCGTGCGTCGAGATAGGCGCGAAAGAGCGCGTATTGTTCGCCGGTCGGCTTGGCCTGCGTGAATTCTCCGATCAGGTCGGCGTTGCTGCGCAGCACGCGGCGCTGGCTGGCGCTTGGCTTGAAGTCGTCGACGAGAACGCGCACCGACACGCAGGCGCGGCAGTTCTCGCAAGCGGGGCGATAGGCGATCGTTTGCGAGCGCCGGAATCCGGTCTGCGTAAGCGTGTCGTTGAGCGCCGTCGCCCGTTTGCCGACGAGGTGCGTGAACACCTTTCGCTCCAGCATGCCGGGCAGATAGGGGCACGGAGACGGTGCGGTTAGGTAGAACTGAGGTGCGTCCCGCAGCTCCCGCGTCACGCTTTCGCACTCCTCAAGCCGTCGCACGATCGCTCAAAGCTAAAACGGATTGAGCGCAACGGGAATGCCTGCGCACGAAATTTCTTGAAGAAAGTTACAATCGTCGCATCACCGTTACGCCAGCGAGAATGTCATGCAGGCAGCGCTTCTCCGAGTCGACCAGCGAAACGAGGAAAATCGGCGGAAAGCACCAGCTTACATAAAAGAACAGCGCGTGCGCCGCGGCGTTGATGAACGGCACGCGCGCTCCGGTGTCGTGCATGCGCATTTCGAGGTCCATCGCCCGCATGCCGGGGGTCGCCATCTTGGCGCCCGACACGGTGAGGCCGTTATAGAAGAACGCCACCAACGGATAAAGCGGCGGGAGGACGAACAGCGACAATCCAAAGGTCAGGATCAAGAGCGCGAGCCAGAGCGCGCCCGCAAGGATGCTGACGAGGAACAGATCGATGACGAGGGCGAGAATGCGGCGCGTCCGCACCCCCTCGAGGGCGTCGGTCCGCACGCTCGCGGCGGTCGAAAAATTCGCCATGGCGGCCCTCCCGGGAGCCGAGATCAAACTTGTGATGCTGGATGTGGGGCGGCGCGAAACTGTTTCAAGTGAACCTTTTGGCCTATGTCGGCGTCTCGGCGGCGCCGAGGATGCCTCCCGGGCGGAGCGTCAGCAGGATCGCCAGCAGGCTGAACACGGCCACGTCCCGGTAGTCGACGGCGAAATAGGTCGACCACGCCGCCTCGAAAGCGCCGACGATAAAGCCGCCCAGAAAGGCGCCGGGGATCGAGCCGACGCCGCCGAGGATCGCGGCGATCAGCGCCTTGAGCCCCAAAGCGGTCGCCGTCCCGTAGCCGACCGAGCCATAGTACATCGTCATGACGAAGCCCGAGAGGCCTGCGAAGGCGCTGGCGAGCGCGAAGGTCTGGCCGAAGATCGCGCGCGGGTTGACGCCGAAGAGCTGGGCGCCGAGCGGATCGTCGGCATAGGCGCGCCAGCGGCGGCCGAACCGCGTCTTCTGCATGACGAGCACCAGGATGAACCCGGCGACGAGGGCGAAAGCGCCGGCGAGCAGGGTGTTTGGCGCCGTCGTGACGATGAAATCCCCGGCGCGGGCGACGCCGAAAGGCGCGTTGAGGAGGGGGCTGACCCAGTTGGGGCGGTTGCCCTGACTGAGGCGAAGGAACTCTCCCAGCGCCAGCGCGAGCCCGATCGAGGCGATCAACGCCTGCTGACCGGTGGCCCGATGCAGGGGTTGGAAGACCCACCGGCTCGAGGCGACGCCCCAGAATGCGGCGTTGCCGGCGCCGAAGACGAGCGCGACGGCGAGAATTGTCGCCGGCGCCTGGGTCGCCGCCAGGGTCGCGCCGAGCGCCGCGGCGTAGCCGCCCGCCGCCGCGATGTCGCCGAAGGCGAGATTGATGCGTCCGACCAATCCGTAGACGAGCGAATAGGCCGCCGCGAGCAGCGCGTAGATGGCCGCGAGCGGCAGGCCGTTGATCGCCTGCTGCAGCGCATAGGCGAGGGCTGCCGGGACCGTCGGCAGCGCGGCGACGTCTCCCAGCGGCGCCGGGTCGGCGGCGCGCGCCTCCGGCGTCGCCAGCCAAAAGCGGATGAGCATGGCGAGCCGCGCCTCGGAGAGGGGGCCGTCGCTGGTCGTCACGGCGACGAGGTCCTCGGAGCGTTTCGGCCGGCCGGGCAGGCGGAACCGGCATTCGAGAAAGCGGGCCTGCGCCGGCGCGCCGGCCTGGCTTGACCGGTAGTCGACGCGCAGGCCCCGTCCGTCGGGAAAGGCCGTCTGTTTGGCGATCGTAATGACGGCCCCCGGCGGCTCCAGCGCCGGCGCCGCCATGCGGCAGAGCCGCGCCTGGTCGGTCTCGACGAGCGCCGAACAGCCGCCGAGCGCAAGCGCCGGGAGCAGAACGAAAAGGGGCCGCATCACGACGTGGCTTGTGACCGTCATTCTTTTTTAGGTTATGGGCCATCGTTTCGCCGATCAACCGCGTTATTCCCTGAGCAAGAAACCATTGAGGGAGGATGACATGAGGACGTCCTATTTGACCGGCGTCGCGGTCTTGTTCGCTGCGGCTCTGGCGGGCGGTTCGGCCCAGGCGGACATGAGCCTCGGCGTGACGGGCCCGATCACCGGCGCCAACGCCTCGTTCGGCGCGCAATTGACGCGCGGCGTTCATCAAGCCGCTGAGGACATCAACGCCAAGGGTGGAATCCTCGGCCAGAAGATCAAGGTCGAGGAGGGCGACGACGCCTCCGACCCCAAACAGGGCGTCTCGGTCGCCAATAAATTCGTCGGCGATGGCGTCCACTACGTGGTCGGGCCGTTCAACTCCGGCGTGACGATCCCCGCTTCCGAGGTCTATTCGGACAACGGCGTGCTGATGATCACGCCCTCGGCGACCAATCCCAAAGTGACCGACCGCGGACTGTGGGACGTTTTCCGCACCTGCGGCCGCGACGACCAGCAGGGCAAGGTGTGGGCGGATCTCGCGCTCACCAAACTGAAGGACGCCAAGATCGCGATCCTGCACGACAAGACGCCGTACGGCCAGGGACTCGCCGAAGCCGCCAAGAACGACATGAACGCCGGCGGCAAGAAGGAGGTCCTGTTCGAGGGCATCAATCCCGGCGAAAAGGACTATTCGGCGATCGTCTCGAAGATCAAGGAATCCGGCGCGGAGTATCTGATGTGGGGCGGCCTGCACACCGAAGCTGGCCTGCTGGTGCGCCAGATGCGCGACCAGGGAATGCACACCGTCATGATCTCCGGCGACGGCATTACCGACGAGGAGTTCGCCTCGATCGGCGGCCCCGGCGTCGAAGGCACGCTGATGACGTTCGGCCCCGATCCGCGCAACAACCCGGCCGCCAAGGACGTGGTGGCGAGAATTCGCGCCAAGGGCTTCGAGCCGGAAGGCTACACGCTCTACTCCTACGCCGCGGTGCAGATCATGCAGCAGGCGGCGGAGAAGGCGAAGTCGCTCGATCCCCACAAGATGGCCGACGTGATGCACTCCGGCATGATGTTCCATACCGTCATCGGCGACATCGCCTACGACAAGAAGGGCGATCGCACGTCGGTCGACTACGTGTGGTACGTCTGGAAGAAAGAGCCCGACGGCAAGATCACCTACAAGCAGTTGGGCGGCGCCTAAACTCAGTCCAGCGCGGCGAGCCGTTCGATCAGGAACGCGCGCGCCGCGGGATCGGTCTGCAGGCCGATGGCGAGGCTATAGGCCTCGCGCGCGCGGTCGAGATGGCCGACTTTTGCGCAGAGGTCGGCTTTGGCGACCCAATAGGGCTCGAAGGCTTCGAACGCGCCCTGCGCTCCGGCGGCTTCGAGCAGCGCCAGGCCGGCCGCCGCGCCGTCCGTCTGAGCGACCGCGGCGGCGCGGTTGACGGCGACGACGGGAGAGCCGGTCGCGGCATAGAGCGCGCCATAAAGCTGCACGATCGCCGGCCAGTCCGTGACCCCGGTCAGGCGGCGCGCCGCGTGAACCGACTGAACGGCGGCCTCCAACTGGAAGCGACCGGGAACACCGGCCTGGCTCGCGGCGGCAAGCAGCCGCTCGGCGTCTTCGATCGCCGCCTCGTCCCACAGAGCGACGTTCTGGTCGCTCAGGGGGACATAGCGTCCTTCGGCGCTGCGCCGCGCGGCGCGGCGCGAATGGGCGTAGAGCATCAGCGCCAGCAGGCCCTGGGCCTCCGGCTCGCGCGGCGCCAGCGCGACGACGAGACGGCCGAGCCAGATCGCCTCCTCCGCCAGATCGCGGCCGCGCGGATCGTCGCTGAACGCTTCGCTCCAGCCGTGAGAGAACGCGGCGTAGATCGCCTCCAGCACCACGCCGAGTCGCTCTGGCAGTTCCTCCCGCTCGGGGATGCGGAAGGGCACGCCGGCGTGGCGGATCTTGGCCTTGGCGCGCGAGAGCCGCTGGCCCATCGCGCTGGGCGAGACCAGGAACGCGGAGCCGATCGCCGCCGCGTCGAGGCCGAGGATGGTTTGCAGCATCAGCGGCGCGCGGATCGACGGGTCGATCGCCGGATGCGCGCAGGCGAACATCAGGCTCAGCCGTCGGTCCGGGATCGCCGCCTCGTCTTCGGCCGCCTTGAGCTCGGCGTCGATCAGCGCCAGCGCCTCCGCCGAAGCCTCCGCGTGACGGCGCCGGCGGGCGGCGTCGATCAACCGGCGGCGGGCGGCTGTGACCAGCCAGCCCTCGGGGTTGGCGGGGGCTCCATGCGCCGGCCAAGCGGTGAGCGCGGCGGCGAAGGCGTCGGCGAGCGCGTCTTCGGCGGCGGGCACGTCGCCTGAGCGCGCCGCGAGAAAAGCGACGAGCTTGCCGTAGCTCTCGCGTGCGGCGCGCGCCGCGGCTGCGCGCGCCGCTTCGGTTTGGTCGCGCGCGCTCACATCGCCCAGATCGGGCGCACTTCGATCGCGCCGGTCGCCGCGCCTGGGCAGCGCGCCGCCCAGGAGATCGCGGCGTCGAGATCAGGCGCTTCGATGAGATAGTAGCCGCCGAGTTGCTCCTTGATCTCGGCGTAGGGGCCGTTGAGTACCGAGGTCTTGCCGTCCTTCACCCGGACGACTGTCGCGGTCGAGCTCGGATGGAGGCGCTCGCCGCCGACGTAAACGCCGGCCTCGCTCATCGCTTTGGTGTAGGCGCCATAGGCCGCCATCAGCCTGCTGGCGTCGTCCTGGGTCAGCGCCTGGAGCGTCTTCTCGTCGCGGTGGATCATCAAAAGATATTGCATCGCTTTTCTCCCTGCGAGGCGGTTCTTGCCGCACTCGACCAAGAGACGTTCGGCGCCCCGCCCGTTCGACAAAGGCGACGAAAAATTCGGCGCTTAACGTTGGCGCAGCTTCTCGGCCGCCCTCGGCGCGAAATAGGTCAGGACGCCATCGGCGCCGGCGCGCTTGAACGCCATCAGGCTTTCCATCATCGCTTTGTCGCCGTCGAGCCAACCGTTGGCGGCGGCGGCCATGATCATCGAATATTCGCCGCTCACTTGGTAGACGAAGGTCGGCGCGGAGAATTCCTCCTTCACGCGCCGCACGATGTCGAGATAGGGCATCCCTGGCTTGACCATCACCATGTCCGCCCCTTCGGCGAGATCAAGTTCGACCTCGCGCATCGCTTCGTCGGAATTGGCGGAGTCCATCTGATAGGTGCGCTTGTCGCCCCTGAGGGCGCCCGCCGAGCCGACGGCGTCGCGGAACGGGCCGTAGAACGCCGACGCATATTTGGCGGAATAGGCCATGATCTGGACGCCGAGAAAGCCTTCCTGATCGAGCGCCTCGCGGATCGCGCCAACCCGCCCGTCCATCATGTCGGAGGGCGCCACCACATCGGCGCCGGCTGCGGCCTGGGTGAGCGCCTGGCGCACCAGGGCGGCGACGCTCTCATCGTTCAGGATGTCGTCGCCGGACATCAGCCCGTCGTGGCCATGGCTGGTGTAGGGGTCGAGCGCGACGTCGGTGACGAGCCCGAGCTGAGGGAACTCGCGCTTGATGGCGCGGCAGGCCTTGCAGACGAGGTTCTGGTCGTTGAACGCTTCGCTGCCGAGCTCGTCCTTGAGGCTGGCGTCCGTATAGGGAAAGAACGCGATCGCCGGGATGTCGAGCTTGACCGCGCGCTCCGCCTCGCGCACCGCCTCGTCGACGCTGAGCCGCTCGACGCCCGGCATCGCGGCGACGGGAACGCGGGTCCTCTGTCCCTCGACGAGGAACAGAGGCCAGATCAAATCGCCGGTGGTGAGCACATTCTCGGCGACGAGACGTCGCGCCCAATCCGCCTTGCGGTTCCGCCGCGGGCGGTGCGTGAGATCGAGACGAGGGGCGGGCGCGGACTTGGACATGGGCGGGAACTCCTTTTGGGGCTGTCCATACGCCCTGGTGGAGGAGGAGGGCGAGAGGGTGAGACGAACGCCGTGGAGAGAGTCGAGGGCCGAATGCTTTGCGCCTCCGGCCTACGCTCCTATCGCGTCAGCTCGGCAATCCGAGCAGGGCATTGACCGAAATGTCTTCGTCGATGTCCTGCCAGTGGATCCCTTCGCCTCGGCCGATCAACCGCCAATGGGCGCGCTGATCTGGCGTCGCGTCGCGAAGGCGGGGAAACCATTCCATAGGCACCGAGATTTCGCGCCCATCGGCGAGTATCACCCTGAGCGCAACGGCGTCGCAGTGGACATCTATGGCGGTCGGGCTAAGCCGGATGGTCGAAATAGGCATGCCACGCCTCCAGGAACTTGTAACGGCGTTCGATAATAGCTGCGCGCAACCGGGTCAATTCAGCCGACCGGAAGCCGTCAGACCGAGCGAGTTCGACAGGATCGAGCCAGAACTTGGCGGTCTTGTCGCCGAGCTCGACGTGGACATGCGGCGGCTCGCCGTTCTCCAGACTGTAGAAAAAGAAGCGGATGCCGTTCAATCGAAGAATTGTCGGCATCGGGCCGGACGCCTTTTTGCAGTTGAGGGAAACTCAAACCGGCGCCGCCTTTGCCGTCGAAACGCCTTCTACGACTTCGCCCGTACATATTCCCCAGGCGCGTCGCCGAGCGGCTTCAGCTTGCCGGCGCCAGGCTCGCGGGGGGCGGCCTCATCGGGCGCCTGCGCCTTGATCCATTCGGCCCAGTCGACCCACCAGGAGCCGGGATGTTCCTCGGCGCCGCTCAGCCAATCCTCGAACGCCCCGGTCGGCGCGCCGTCGGTCCAGTACTGGTATTTGGGCTTGTCGGCGGGATTCACGACGCCCGCGATATGGCCGGAGCCGGCGAGGACGTAGCGCACCGGGCCGCCGAAGGATTTCGCGCCGGCGAACACCGATTTCGCCGGCGCGATATGGTCCTCGCGCGTCGCGAGGTCGTAGACGGGGATCGTCACCTTGCCGAGATCGAGCTTGCGGCCCTCGATCGTCATCTCGCCCCGGGTGAGATCGTTCTGGAGATAGCAGTGGCGCAGGTAGAATTTGTGGTTGGCGGCGGGCATGCGCGTGGAATCGGCGTTCCAGACCAGAAGGTCGAACGGCATCGGCTCCTTGCCCTTGAGGTAGTTGTTGACGAAATACGACCAGATGAGTTCTTCCGGGCGCAGCATGTTGAAGGCCGTCGCCATTTGCGAGCCCTCGAGATAGCCGGTTTCGGCCATCTTCCGCTCGATCCCCTTGAGCTGCTCGGCGTCGACGAAGACTTTGAGGTCGCCCGAGTCTTTGAAATCGACCTGCGTCGTAAAGAAGGTCGCGCTGGCGATGCGCTTGTCGCCGATCTCCGCCATGAAGGCGAGCGTGATCGCCAGCAGCGTGCCGCCGACGCAATAACCGATCGCCGCGACCTCACGCTCGCCGGTCGCCGCCTCGATGGCGTCGAGCGCGGCGAACACGCCTTCGCGCATATAGGCCTCGAACCCCTTGTCGGCGTGCCGCTCGTCGGGATTGACCCAGGAGACGACAAACACCGTGAGACCTTGCGCAACCGCCCAGCGGATGAAGGATTTCTCAGGGTTCAGATCGAGCACGTAGAACTTGTTGATCCACGGCGGCACGATCAGCAGCGGCCGCTTGAGGACGCTCGGCGTCGTCGGCGCATATTGGATCAGCTCGATCAGTTCGTTGCGGAAGACCACTTTGCCGGGCGTCGCGGCGAGATTGACGCCGAGCTTGAACTTCCTCGCGTCCGATTGCCGGATGCGCAGATTGCCGCGCCCCGCGGCGATGTCCTCCGCCATCATCCCGAGGCCCCGCACCAAGTTCTCGCCGCTCTCCGCAAGCGTCGTGCGCAGCAACTCGGGATTGGTGGCGACGAAGTTCGAGGGCGACAGCGCGCTCGTGACCTGGCGCAGATAGAAGTGCGCCTTGTGACGCGTGTGCGGATCGAGATCGTCGGCGCGCTCGACGAGATCGTTGGCCCAGCGCGTCGTCAGCACATAGGCCTGTTTGAGGAAGTCGAAATAGGGGTTGGTGCGCCATTCCGGATCGGAAAAGCGCTTGTCGCCCGGCTCGGGCGGCGCCACCGGCGGCGCATCCTCGCCGTGCAGCCGGCGCAACGTCGCGCCCCAGAGATCGATGAACTGCTTGGAGAGCGTCGCCTGCGCTTCGAACGCGCGCGTCGCGTCCGCTACGTAATATTCGGCGACCCGGCCAAGCGTGGCGACGGCGTCGGCGATCTCGCTGTTCGGCTGCGCGGCGGCTTCGCCGGTCTGGCGCGGCTGCATATAGGCCGCGAGCACCTTGCCGCCTTCCTCGACGAGCCGCGCGACGTTGCGCGACATCGCTTCGAAATTGGGCAGCGGCGTCTCGCGGGGCGCCGCTGAGGCGGGCTTCTCCGCAATCGGCTTTGCCGGCGGCGAAGCAAGAGACGCAGCTTGATCAGTCGGCGCGGTGAGGACGGCCTCGGATTGCTCGGCCAGAGGGGCGGCGACCTCGGGTTTGATTGGAGCGGGAAGCTTCGCCTCGCGCTGCGACGCAGGCGAGCCGGAGCGTCGGCGCGATGTTGCGCGCGCCGCAGGGCCCTTGGCTCGGGGCGTTTCGGTCGTCGAGGACAACGCCTCGTTACCCGCGGCCATGAGAGCCGGGCGCTTGCGGGTCCCTCTCGTCAGACCCTTAGTTGATTTCTTGGGCATTCGTTTCCCCGCGCGCCGATGCGGCAAGTCCCGTTTCCGACATAATACGCCGATAGGGTCCTCGCATTGGATATATGTTAGTTCGTCTCCATGGCGCCAGTGCGTCTTTCGCCGCGCCAGGAAATCGGTGGGGTTGGACGTGTTGAAATCGAAGCAGGTTCGGCCTGCGCGGCTGATTGTCGCGGGGTCGCTCATCGCGGCGTTGGGCGCCGCCGGCGCGCGCGCGCAGGAGGCGCAGTCGGATTCGCCGCTCAGGTCGGTCATGAAGATTGTCGGCTTCGCCACCGACGTCAAGCCGCCGCCGGATTTCGTGCAGCAGTCTCGTCCCGCCGAGGCCCCGCCCTCGATACCCGCCTTCAACAAGGCGCCCGAACCGCCGGGCAAGGTGAAGTCGGCCAAGGAGATAGGCGACATCGACAGCGAATTGGAGGCGATCGGCAAGCGGCACGACGCCTTGCGCGCCGCCTTCCCGCCGTCCGCCAAGGCGGTGGCGGAGGTCGAAGCGGCGAAAGCCGCCAAGGCGAAGAGCAAGAGCAAGAGCGCGCAAAAGAGCCCCATCCCGTCGTTTTAGATTTGCGACGCGCTTCTCGCCGATGCTAACAGGGTCGACGCCCTGCGGGCGGTCGAGAAGGGAAGATTTTCGATGTCCGAATTCCACAGCGTCCGGCGCCTGCCGCCCTATGTCTTCGAGCAAGTCAACAAGCTCAAGGCCAAGGCTCGCGCGGCCGGAGCGGACATCGTCGATCTCGGCATGGGCAATCCCGATCTGCCGGCGCCCAAGCACGTCATCGACAAACTCGTCGAGACGGTGGGCAAGCCCCGCACCGACCGCTATTCGGCTTCCAAGGGCATTCCGGGCCTGAGGCGGGCGCAGGCCGCCTACTACGCCCGCCGCTTCGGCGTGAAGCTCAATCCGGAGACGCAGGTCGTCGCCACCCTGGGCTCGAAGGAAGGCTTCGCCAATATGGCGCAGGCCATCACCGCGCCGGGCGACGTCATTCTCGTGCCCAATCCGTCCTATCCCATCCACGCTTTCGGTTTCCTGATGGCTGGCGGCGTCATCCGCTCCGTGCCGGCCGATCCGACGCCGGATTTCTTCGTTGCGATGGAGCGGGCGCTGGTCCACTCGATCCCGAAGCCGATCGCGGTCGTCGTCTGCTACCCCTCGAATCCGACCGCGATGGTCGCCTCGCTCGACTTCTACAAAGACCTCGTCCTGTTCGCCAAGAAACACGAGATCTTCGTTCTCTCCGATCTCGCCTACGCCGAGGTCTTTTTCGACGACGATCCGCCGCCGTCGGTGCTTCAGGCGCCCGGCGCTTTCGATGTCGCGGTCGAGTTCACCTCGATGTCGAAGACCTTTTCGATGGCCGGCTGGCGCATGGGCTTCGCGGTCGGCAACGAGCGCCTCATCGCCGCGCTCGGGCGGGTCAAGTCCTATCTCGACTACGGCGCCTATACGCCCATCCAGGTGGCGGCGGCGGCGGCGCTCAACGGCCCCGACGACTGCATCAAGGAAATGCGGGCGGTCTACAAGCGGCGGCGGGACGTGATGGTGGAAAGCTTCGCGGCGGCCGGCTGGACGATCGAATCGCCGCGCGCCTCGATGTTCGCCTGGACGCCGGTGCCGGAGAAGTTCCGCCATCTCGGCAGCCTGGAATTCTCCAAACTTCTGATCGAGAAGGCGGATGTCGCGGTCGCGCCGGGCGTCGGCTTCGGCGAGCACGGCGACGATTACGTGCGTCTCGCGCTGGTCGAGAACGAGCAGCGCATCCGTCAGGCGGCGCGCGGCGTCAAACGCTTCTTCGAGCAGGCGGAGGCGACCCTCCACAACGTCGTGAAGCTCAAGAAGCCGGCGTGAGGGAGGGGCCGTCTTTTTTTGGGGTCGGGGTTTCGGCGGGCTCAAGCGACCCGGCCCGCCGCAGCACGCAGAGCATGCGGGATGTGAGGAAGCGCGAGGGCGGGGCGCCGGCTTCCCGCTTCAGGCCGCCGCCGCACAGAAAGTCCGCCTCATAGGCGTCGGCTTCGCGGAAGGCCTCGAAGAACAACGCGCTTTGTCCGCAGGTCGGGCAGACGATGGTCTGAACCCATTCGGCGTCCATTTGCAGCGTGACCGGGTCGAGGCAGACTGCGCAGACGAGAGGGGACTTGGCCGTCATCGACGTCTCTCTCCCGAATGTTTTTCGCGATGACTTCGTCGGCGTCGAAAAGCGAATAGATTCCGATCCGCCTTCGAAAGCAACCCGTGCGTGTTGTTCAGGTTGTCTTACCGATAGGTCTTTGTCAATTCTTGCGCTAAGCGCTTCGGGGCCTGGGAGGCGGAGTATGAAGGGCAGGGTCATCGTCGTCACGGGGGCGTACGGCGCCCTTGGCCGCGTTACGGTTGGATTGGCGTTTCGCAGCGGCCATGTGGTCGCGGCGCTCGACGCGTCGAGCGAACCGCCCGAGGGGCTCGTCGGGCAGATGGGCGCGAGCGGCGTGCTGCTCGGCGGAACGGACCTGTTGCGTCCGGAGGAAGCGAAGCGGGCGATGACGGAGGTCGCGACGCGCTGCGGGCGCATCGACGCGCTCGTCAATCTCGCGGGCGGGTTCGCCTCCGAGACCGTCGAAGAGGGCGACGCCGCCTCCTGGCGGCGCCTTTACGATCTCAACGTGACGACGACGCTCAACGCGACGAAAGCGGCGCTGCCCCATCTGCTGGCGAGCAGCGCCGGCCGCATCGTCAATGTCGGCGCCGGCGCGGCGGTTCGCGCGACTCACGGAATGGGGGCCTATGGCGCGAGCAAGGCCGCGGTGCTTCGGCTGACCGAAAGCCTCGCCGACGAAATGAAGCTGAGAAACGTGACTGTGAACGCGGTTCTTCCCTCGATCATCGACACGCCCGCCAATCGGGCGGCGATGCCGAAAGCCGATTTCAGCCGCTGGGTTGCGCCCGAAGACCTGGCCGCAGTCATCCTGTTTCTCGCCTCGGAGGCCGCCAGAGCGGTGACGGGCGCGCTGATCCCCGTCAATGGGCGCTTATAGAGGCGCTCGGGCCGCATCCGCCGCCGGCCGGCGGGCGATTGCTCTGGGGGCGAGGAGCGGTCGCAAGGCTGCGCCGAGCCAGCGGGCGATCGGAACCTCCAGATAGACGTGCAGAGCGAAAGCGACCGCGACCGCCGCCAAGACGCAGGCCACGGTGAAGGCGGCGAGCGGCAAGTGCTCGCCGCCGATGTGGCGCCAGACTTCCCGCAGCGGTCGTATGACGAACGGATGCGAGAGGTAGAGCGCGTAGGACGCGTCGCCGAGCGCGATTGCGAAGCGCACGGGCGCAACACGCGGCAATTGGGGGCCGAGCGCCGCCGCGCCCACCAGCATCGCCGCGGGAAGGCCGTAGCGCACGACGTTCGCCGAAATCGCAAGGCCGATTGCCTCGGGCAAAGCCGTCGTCACCAGGATCAATCCGGCGAGCGCGAGCGCCATCGCGACCGGCGCCGAGAGGCGCCACCCCGCGCGATGCGCGAGACCGAGATAGACGCCGAACAGAAACTCGAGGGTGAGCGGGTCCATCCAGAACGCGAGCTGCGTCTGCTCGATGTGCAACACGCTCTTGGCCAGCGCCGCGCCGACGAACAGCGCCGTCATCGCGGGCACGGCGATCCGTCGCGGCGCCGCCATGGCGCAACCGAAGACGAGGTAGAACAGCATTTCGTAGTTGAGCGTCCAGCCGAGCGCCATCACGGGGCGGACGACCGACATGTCGGGGCGCCAGTCGGGGATGAAGAGGTAGGAGGCGAGGATGTGGCGCGCCCCGCCGATCGGCACGTTGAGCAGGCTCGGCGCGACCAGCGAGCCGAGGATCAGCGCGGTGGTCACCAGCCAATAGAGCGGCGCCACGCGCGCGACGCGCTTGAGGAGAAAGCGGCGCGGCGCGCCGGGAACGCCAAAGTCGTCGCCCGCGACATAGACCATGATGAAGCCGGAGACGACGAAGAAGATGTCGATGCCGGCGCCCCAGTTGATGGCGCTCGGCGCAAGCGCGACGCCGGCGCGCGCAGCGAGCGTGTCGAGATCGTGCAGGCTATGCCCGATCACGACGATGAGCGCGGCGAGCGCGCGGCAGATCTGCAGGTTGGAGACGACGCCTTTGGTCATGACGGCGCGCGTCGAGTTGGGGTTTGCGCTGCGCTTGCGCCGTCATTGCGAGCGTAGCGAAGCAATCCATCTACGCCGACGTGGCGAGCGGAGACATGGATGGCTTCGTCGCTGCGTTCCTCGCAATGACGGTTCAAAGCGCCGTGGTCTGCAGCACGCTGCGACGTGAGCCGCACGCTGGCGACGAGCCCGTAGAGGCAGCCGAACATCAGATAGAGATGGCGCCAATGATCGGAATCGATCTGCAGTCCCTGCACCATCTGCGGAAACAGGCACGACCAGATCGCGATCGCGTGGCTCTGCACCTGCGAGCGCTGGAAGACGAGCCGCCAGCCGAGATAGAGCGTCATGGCGGTGAAGGCGAGGAAGCTCAGCCCGCCGAGCCAGCCGTACGACGCGAAGGCGTTGATGTACATTTCGTGCGGGTCTTCGGGGAAGATATTGTGGAACTGCAGCGGCCCGAAGCCGAACGGCCGCTCCATCAACATCGGAATCGAGCGCGCCTGATTGCCGAAACGACCCATTTCGCCGGCGTCGTAGGATTGGATCAGCGATGCGCGCTCGAAAAACATAGCGCCGATCGCCGGGATCGAGAGCAGGATCGTCATGAGCACTGCGACGGCGAACGCTCCCAGCACGCTCATGACGACGATGCGCTGTCGCAACGCGGCCGAGGATGAGGTGAGGAAGGTGAGCGCAACCATCAGGACGGTCGAACCGACGAGAACGCCCCAGGCCCCGCGCGAAAAGCTCAACAGGACGCCGAGCGCCATTATGAGCAGCGGGACGACGGTGCGCAGGAAGCCGGCGCTGCGCTTCAACAGGAGATCCTGCGTCAGCCAGACCATCGGCGGCGCGAGGAACGGTCCGAACACGTTGGCGTCCTTGAAGGGACCGGCGGCGCGCGAGCCGTCGTAGATCGTCAAGTAAGGGCCGAGGCCGGCAACGTTGAAATAGCCGAGAATGCCGAGCGTCGCCGCAAAGACGCCGGCCGCGACATAGGCGGAGCGGATCGTGCGCAGGCGCTCGTCGGGCGCCTTGGCGACGAGGGCGGCGAAGAAAATCGCCGTCGCCGCCATATAGACGGAGATCGACGTGAACTGGACGCTCTCGCGCACGCCGACGAAGGGCGTCAAGGCGATGAGGCCGCCAGCGTTGAACGCCGCAAGCCCGAGGATCAGCGGGATCATCGTCCGATCGAATACGAGTTCGCTCGGCGCGAGCGCGAGCGCGGCGACGAGGAACATGAATTCGTAGGGCGACGGCTCGATCGCCGCGGAGGCGCCGCAGGCGACGAAGAGCCAGAGCACGCCGCTCTTCAAGCTCGCCTTGCGAACCACGAAGCGCGCCTTTCTTCGCGGCGCGCTCGCTATCGATGGGGCCGCCGCCGTCATGGACCGCTGGTCCTCGCTGCTTCCACTTTCCGCGTCATTGCGAGGAGCGTGAGCTTCGCTCGCAAAGACGCCATTGGATCGATGACTCCAGTTCGCATCAGAACGCGTTGTGGGTCTTGAACAGCGACGCGGGCGTGATGGCGAGGATGTAGAGATCGAGCAGGATCGACCAATTCTCGATGTAGTAGAGATCGTGCTCGACGCGCTGCTGGATCTTCTCCTGCGTGTCGGTCTCGCCGCGCCACCCGTTGACCTGCGCCCAGCCGGTGATGCCCGGTTTGACGCGATGGCGGGCGAAATAGCCGTCGACGACCTCGTCGTACTGCCGGTCCGCCGCCTTGGCGTGCACCGCGTGGGGGCGGGGGCCGACCAGGGACAGATCGCCCTTGAAGACGACATTGATCAGTTGCGGCAGCTCGTCGATCGACGTCTTGCGGATGAAGCGGCCGACTCGTGTGACGCGTGGATCGCCGCGCGTGACGAGCCTCGAGGCCGTCGGGTCGAGCTTGTCAGCGTACATCGAGCGGAACTTGAAGACCTCGATGAGCTCGTTGTTGAAGCCGTAGCGCTTCTGCTTGAAGAACACGGGCCCTGGCGAGTCGAGCTTGATAGCGAGCGCCGTCAGCGCGAGCAGCGGCGAGAGCGCGATCAAGGCGAGCGCCCCGACGATCTTGTCGAAAGCGAGCTTGATGATGACGTCCCAGTCGGCGATCGGCTTGTCGAACAGGTCGAGCACCGGCACCTTGCCGACATAGGAATACGAGCGCGGCCGGAAGCGAAGACGATTGGCGTGCGCGGCGAGGCGAATGTCGATCGGCAGCACCCAGAGCTTGCGCAGCATCTGCAGAATGCGCTGCTCGGCCGTGATCGGCAGTGCGAAGATCACCAGATCGATGCGCGTCGAACGGGCGAACTCGACGAGGTCGTCGACATTGCCGAGCTTGGGATAGCCTTCGACCGCCTCCGGCGCGCGGTCGTCGCCGCGGTCGTCGAAAACGCCGAGCATTCGCACTTCGGCGTTGGCGTTCTTGGTGAGATCGCGCATGAGTTCGGCGCCGATCTCGCCGCCGCCGACCACGACGGCGCGCTGCTGCAGACGGCCGGAGCGCGCGAGCCCCGAGAGAAAGCGCGCGAGGGCGGCGCGCTCCAGCGCGACGGCGGCGAAGCCGAGCGCGAACCACGACGCCATCCAGACGCGCGAGACGGCGCCATCCAGTTTGAGGAAGAACATCGCTGCGAAGACCGCGAGAAACACGATCGACCAGCCGCTCGCAATGCGCAAGAGCTGCCGCGCCGGGTGGCGTAGCGCCGGCAGCGTGTAGCCTTGCAAGGATTGGAAGGTGACGATCGACAGCGCCGCGACGATGACGATGACCGGCAGATATCCAGGCTGCTGGCCGACGCTGCGAACGACATAAGCGAAGTAGGCCGCCATGCCAGTCAGCACGATCAGGCCGCACTCGACGGCGCGCACGACGCCGGCGACGACGACTCGTGACAAGGCCGGCGCGACAGGCTCGGCCGCTATCCTGCGCAACGCCTCGACATTGCCGCGGGAAATCGTCCTCGGTCGCTCGCGCGACTGGGAGACGACCTTTTGCATGTCTCGTGCGGAAAACGCCATTGTCGGCCTCAGCTATGCGTTTCGACGGCGCCGAGCGGTGCGCGCAGGGTCCCAGCGCGGCGGCGCGCAATCGCCTCCGCGTAGCCGCCGAGCACCGCGTTCGTCATCGTCTCGATCGAAAAGTTCGCCGCCACGTGGTCGGCGAGCGCAGCCGCCTCGGCCGCGCGCAATTCAGGCGGCGTCGCGAGCGCGCGCTCGATGCGCGCCGCAAGGTCCTGTGGATCGTCAGCCGGACCGAGGCGGTCGCGGAACGGTCCGTAGATTTCCGGGATGCCCCCGACGTCGGTCGCGACCATCGGCACGCGCGCCGCCGCGCCTTCGAGCACGACGTAAGGCATAGACTCGGCGCGCGACGGCACGACCATGATCCTACCGAGCGCGAGGGCCTGGCGAATGGGCATGGGGCCGGGAAATGCGACGCGGCTCGCAACGCCGAGGCGCTTGGCGTGTTCGATCAGCAAGGCCTCGTCCGGGCCCGAACCCACCAGCACCGCGCTCGGGGCGGCGCCGCGCGCGCGCCCGATCACCGCGATCGCTTCGAGCAGCGTGTCGATGCCTTTGGCGGCGCGCAATTCGCCGACATAGAGGAGGTCCGCCGCGTTCTCGCCCGGGTTCGCGGGCAGGAATTCGGCCGGGCCGAGACCATTGGCGACGATGCGCCGCGCGCCGTTGGGCGCGCCGACATAGTGGTCGAACCGCCCGGCGATATAGGCGCTCTCGAACAGGAAGACGTCCGTCAGCGGCGCCGCGAGCTTCTCGGCCGACATGTAGGCCCGGTGCAGGAGCGAGCCGGGGCGATAA
>DASXGX010000037.1:0-14816 GCA_036488815.1 Roseiarcus sp. | reverse complement strand
GTCGTCGACAATCAGCCCCTCGACGAGCGGCCCGCTGTAGTGCGTGCAGACGGCGCCGACCGCGAACACCCGTGCGCCGCGCCGCACCAGCAGCACCGGCTCGTCGCCGACGTGGCCGACCAGCTTGCCGCCGTCGGCAAGCTCGGCCAGCGCAATTCCCTGCGCGAGATCAGGGCCGCTCGGTCCGGCTTGATCTTCGGCCATGGCGCTCCTCCCTTATGTGTTCGCTGCGCGACGACAGAGCGCGGAGCAGCGGGATCCGCGCTCATCATATCCAAATGAAAGCGGCGGAATTCGTTCTTCGCCGCCGCTGCCTTTGGGCGACGCGTTGAAACCCGGACTGCAACGGATCGTCGGATTGGATAAGCTGCAACCCGGCCGCGCCACCCAGGCGTTCGGCCCGGAAAGCTGCGCCATGACCCTTCGCCTCATTGTCCTGCTCGCTTTTTCTTCGCTGCTTGCGCTGGCGCGCCCCGAGGCCGGTCTGGCCGCGGCGCTGCAGACCAAGGTCCCCTATGCGTTGCTGATCGACGCCAACACAGGCGCGGTGTTGTTCGCCAAAAACGCCGACGCGCCGATGTCGCCCGCGTCGACGACGAAAATCCTCACGGCCGAGATCGTCTTCCGACAGCTTGTCGAAGGCCGTCTCAAGCTCGACGACATAGCGCCGATCTCGCCGAGGGCGGCGCGCGAGGGCGACGCCGAATCCGGGGGATCCAGCATGTTCGCGCAGGCGAACTCTGAGGTTCGCATCGAGGACTTGCTGCGCGGTCTTCTCATCACCTCGGGCAACGATGCGGCGATCGCCCTGGCCGAGGACGTCGCCGGCTCGGAGGAAGCCTTTGTCGGCTTGATGAACAGACGCGCCCGCGAACTGGGGATGACGCGGTCGCATTTCGCCAATGCCTGGGGGGACGGCAGCCCTGCGCAGAAGGTGACCGCGCGCGACATGGCGCGCCTGGCCGCCTATGTCATCCGGACCTACCCGCAATTCTACCGCTACTTCGGGGAGGCCGAGTTCACCTGGAACGATATCCAGCAGCACAACCGCAACCCGCTCCTGACCATGAACATCGGCGCGGACGGGGTAAAAACAGGCCACCTCGCCCAAAGCGGCTACGGCCTGGTGGGATCAGCCGTCCAGAACGGCCACAGGCTGATCGTCGTCCTCAACGGCGCCCGGTCGGAAGCGGAACGCGCCCGTGAAGCGCGCCGGTTGCTGGAATGGGGGTTTGGGGCGCAGGGTGAGTAGGGCGCCTCGCGGCGGGTAACGGTCATCTGATCGTCGGCCACGTGCGCCGTTACGGCGGGAAGCCGCGCGCCAATTCCTCCGCCTTACTGGCTACCCTTGCCACAAAGAGACCAGCCGCGAATCGTCACAGCAATCGCGCGACAATCGCCGCCGGATTGCGACAGCAGCGTCGAAGCTTGGATCCTACCTCATGTTCATTGATGAAATGAACGGGATTTCAACATGCTACGGACAACCATGATCGTCTTGGCGACGGCTCTCGCCCTCTCGTCTGGCTCCGCCGGGGAGGCGATGGCGCACGGCGGCGGGGGAGGAGGCGGCGGCGGAGGTGGCGGGGGTGGTGGCGGACACAGCGGCGGAATGGGCGGCGGCTTCAGCAGCGGAATGGGCGGCGGCTTTGGTGGCGGAGCGGGCCACGCCGCGGGCGGTTACGGCGGCTATGGCGGCGCGGGTTACGGCGGCGGCCGGGTCGGCTCGAGCGGGCACGGATACAATGGCTCGCGGTACGCCATGAACCGTCGCGGCTGGCGCGGGTACGGCTATTGGGGCGACGAGTGCGGCTACAGCACCTACACCAGAGCGCCGTACTATACTTGGTGCAACTACTACTGAGGGCGTTGCTCTCTCCCGCGCCGACGGGCTCGACTGCACCGCAGTCGAGCCCGAGTTTGGCGCCGGCCGACGATGTGCCCGCCGGCGCCATGGGCGCCTGCGGGCCCGACTGGACGCAGCCGCTCTGCCGTGGCATCTGCTGGCGGCAATGTCAAAGAGCCCACAAATCCCGCCAACACCGCTGACGCAATCGGTCGCGAGAGCGATCGAAATGGTCGCATTCCCAGCGGTGCAGTTGCTGGACGTCACGGGACCGTTGCAGGTGTTTGCAACGGCAAACGAGACGATCGCCAAGGTGGGCGGCTCGCCCCCGTACATTGTCCGCATTGTCGCCCGCGGGGCGCGAAGCGTGGCCGCATCGGCTGGCGTCGTGTTCGCGACCGACGATCTGCCGCCGCTCGACACTCCGATCGACACCCTGATCATCGCTGGCGGCCCAGGCGTAAAGTCAGCCGCCGCGGAGGGAGAGCTCGTGAGTTGGGTCGGGGCCCGCGCCCAGACGGCGCGGCGGACCGCCTCGGTATGTACGGGAGCCTATCTGCTTGCAGCGGCCGGCATCCTCGATGGACGTCGCGCGGCCACACACTGGTCGTTCTGCGATGATCTCGCGCGAAGCTTTCCCGCCGTGCACGTCGAGGGCGATCCGATTTTCGTGCGTGACGGCTCGGTTTGGACGTCCGCGGGCGTGACTGCTGGGATCGACCTCGCGTTGGCGCTGGTGGAGGAGGACCTCGGGCGGGAGATAGCGCTGGCCGTGGCGCGCTATCTGGTGGTGTTCCTCAAGAGGCCGGGCGGCCAGGCGCAGTTCAGCGCCGCCCTATCAGTGCAGTCGGGAGAGGAGGCGTTCGGCCAGCTCCACGCCTGGATCGACGCCAATCTCAGCCGCGATCTATCGCTTTCGGTCCTGGCGTCCCAGGCGGGAATGAGCGAGCGCAGCTTCAGCCGGCGCTATCTCGAAGCGACCGGGCTGACGCCAGCGCGGGCGGTGGACCGGCTGCGGGTGGAGGCGGCGCGCCGCCTTCTCTCCGACACCAAGGTCCCCATCAAACGCGTCGCGCGGCAGTGCGGCTTTGGGACGGAAGAGACGATGCGGCGCAGCTTCCTGCGCCTGCTATCGACGAGCCCGCAGGACTACCGCGCCCGCTTCAGCATGTAGCGAAGGAGTGGCGGGTGGCGCGGAAGGTGGGGTCTTTGGCAACCCCGCGTCGCCGCATCGGCCTAAATGGGTTCTGTCAGACGCGTCGAGCCCCATCGCTTTCCGGCCGTTATCGCAGTTACGCGGCGCGGCGGCAGGGGCGGTATCAGGCAGCTAGCCGCGCGTCGAGCCTCTTCAACCCGCTCGAAAGGCCAATCAAATGGAACATTTTCCAATCTACACGATCGACTCCGCGCCGGAAGCTTCGAAGCCCGCGTTGCGCGACCTGCACGCGGCGTTCGGCATAATTCCCAACATCGCCGGCGTCATGGCGACATCGCCGGTGCTGATCAACAGCCTCGTCGGCCTGTTCGGCCGGGTCCATGGCGGCAGCTTCACCGAGGCGCAGATCCAGACCCTGCTGCTCACCAACGCGGTGACCAACGCCTGCGCCTGGGCCGTCGCTTTCCATACCGCGCTTGCGCTGAAGGAGGGGCTTGATCCGGCCGAGGTCGACGCGATCCGCGCCGGCCGCTCGCCGAAAGATAGTCAGCTCGGCGCGCTCTCGACTCTGGCGAGGACGTTGATCGAAAAGCGCGGGCGGATCGACGATCCGGACCGCGAGCGTTTTCTTGCCGCCGGCTTCGGCAAGGATCATTTGCTCGAAGTCATCGCGGTGGTCGCGGCCTCGACGATCACAAACTATACCGGCAACGTCACGAACCCTCCGTTGGAGGCGCCATTCCAGGCGCATGCCTGGAACGGCTGAGCAAGGCCAGTTCGCCCTATAGTGCGCTGTTGTTAGGTTGACGCAGAGGATTTCTTCTCCCCGCGCGCGGGGAAGGAGTCGCGCCGATTACATCTAACAGCAGCAGGCGCTAGAGGCCGTGCACGGCGGCAGAAGGCCGCCGCGCCGCTCGCGCGAGCGAATGCGCCAGATCGCGGTGGGTCGACCTACGACGGCGCCGCCCCTCCGTACCGCCGCTCCATCTCCATCCTGACTTCCGCTTCCGGCCGAAGCCTAGCCGGACCAAGCCAAACCTCGGCAATCTCGCCCGGCGCATTCCGCGTCCGCCGCACCGGCTCGCCGTGGCTTTGATAGCCGGCGGCCTCGACGATGCGGCCCTCGTCCGGCCCGGTGATTTCAATCTCGGACGGCTCGACGAACGGATTGAGCGCGTGCGGATTGGCGACCATGACGACATTTCCCATCGGCACGAGATCAAACGCGCCCCAAGTCGTCCACCATCGTCCTTTCCAGTCGCGCACGCGCTGCGACGGGGCGCCGCGCTTCTCGAACGCGCGCAGGACGTGCATCACCCCGTCCGCCCAAAAGCCGGCCAATCCGTCGGTCGCGTTGGTCAGCACCGAAAAGGTCAAATCCAAGCTCGGAATGACTGCGGTGCGCGTGATGTAGCCATGGAAGCCGCCGCTGTGGCCGAACCAATCCCAGCCGGCGGTCGTCCCGCTGCTGATCCCAAGCCCGTAATAGCCTTCGAGCGCCGCGTTCGGATTGCGCCACTGCCGCCGCACCATCTCGCGCCGGCTTGCGACCGTGAGCACGCTCCGCTTTGCGCGCGGCGACAGTTGCGCGAAGAAGCGAACGACGTCGGCCGCCGTGCTGACGAAGCCGGCGGCGGAGGCGATCGCGTCCGTCGGCTCGTCGCCGGGGATAGCGAGCCGCCTGCCGAAGATTCGGGGCGTATGGCCTTTCGCCGTTGGCGCGCCGTTCGCAATTGGCGCATCGGAGGATGTCTCGCGCAGACCGGACGCATCGACAATCTCGCGTTCGATCCATGCTCGATAGGGCTCTTGCGTGACGGCCTCGATGACCAGGCCCAGCAGCGCGTAGCCATGGTTCGAGTATTTGAAGCGTGTGTTGGGATCGATAGCCGGAGGCTTCTGTAACTCGGCCAGCACTTCCTCGCGGCTATAGAACGGCCGCGCGCCCTGAAATTGGCCGGCGTCGGGTCCGTCGCGCATGATCCCGGCGCTGTGGGACATCAGCTCGCTGATCGTCGTCTCAGCGACTTGGGGGTGGAGCTCGGCCACATACCGTCCGACTGGGTCGTCCAGATGAAGCTTGCCCTGCTCGCGAAGCTTCATGAGCCCCGCAGCGACAAAGCTTTTCGAGTGCGAAGCGACACGAAATCGGTGGCGCGGCGTAAGCGCCTCCCGGTTGACGATATCGGCGAAGCCGAATGCTCGCTCAACGATGACGCTGTCGCGATGGGCGACCGCGACGGCGCAGCCCGGCTGGTCAGAGGCGCGCATCTGAAATTCGATCCAGGCGCAAATGTAATCAAGCGCGGGTTGGAGCCAACGTTCCATGAGGCAGATGTCCTAATCGATGCGCTATCGATGCATTACATTCGCGCGACGTCAAACCGGCGACGGGCGATGGCTTGGCGCTGGCAGGCATCCGGCTCATTCCGCCTTCGGCCTTGTGCCGGACGCCTACGCTGCGCACTCGCCGCGACGCTCGAGGGGCTTGCGCGGTGGCGCCCGCGTGGATGGCCGGGACGAGCCCGGCCAGGACGTGCTTCAAACGTCCCACCGTCGCACAAAGCCTTCACGGGCCCCGCAAAGCCCCTGGTCAAGCGGGTCGTCTTGCCCGGCCTTGTGCCGGGCATCCACGCCGCGCGGTTGCCGCGACGCTCGAAGGGCTTGCGCGGCGGGCGCCGCGCGGATGGCCGGCACGAGCCCTTCCAGGACGTGCTTCAAACGCCGGACCGTCCGGATCGCCTTGCCGGGACGAGCCCGGCCACGACGACCAAAGGGCGCTCAAACGTCGGACCGCCCCGCAAGTCCTCGTCGATCATTTTCTTTCTGATAATCAGAATATATGCTATCCTCCTTTCCCCTTTTCCCTGGTCCAGCCCATGCCCACGCTCCCCTCCCCCGCCCGCCCCGCGCGCGACCGCGACCTGCGCCGCATTCGCATCCTGAGCCAAGTCCAAGCCGGCTTTTCCTATGCCGCCATCGGACGCGAGGAGGGGCTTTCGCGCGAGCGGGTGCGGCAGATCGTGTCGCAGGCGCTGGGCGAAGAGGCGGCCGAGACGAAGGTCGACCATGCCCGGGTGCAGATCGCGCGGCTGGAGCCGGCGCTTCGGCTCGCCGCGGGCGCCGTCGCCGACGGCGATCTTGCCGCCATCGACCGGCTGCTGCGCGTGCTCGACCGGCTCGACAAATACAGCGCCATCGAAGACGCGAGCCAGCCTTACGACGAGAACGCGCGCGAGCGGCTGCTCACCAAGCTCAACACGATGGCCGAGCGCATGCTGCGGGCGCGCCAGGCGGGAACTGTCGGGGCGGACGGGCGCGCGCCGTCGACAAGCGAGGAGAGCCGCCTTGACGAGGCGAATAGCGTTGATTCAGCTAGGTAATTTTCGCCTTTGTCAAGCGCGCGGCTTGACGGCGCTGGACAGAACTTGACGAAATTCGACGCGACGGGTTGACGCAGGCCCCCACGCCAAACCCCGCTGCGCCGCAAACGAAGCCGTCCCGCCTTGCGCCGACCGAGGGAACGAAAAGCAGGACGCCGCCGTTGAGGATTCGATCGAGCTGATCGGCGGATGGGGAAATTGCGCTCTCTTCAGGCCGATCCACCTCGAGCGGCATTGCGAGCGAACCCGTCACCGGGTTCGAAAGGTCATTCGCGATGACGACAAAGGCCCGGGTCAACTGGACACGATCCGCGCCTGATTTCATGCAAGGAGGCTCTGATGAAGCATTTCCCCATGGCCATTTCGTCCGCGGCTCTCTTGATCGCCGGAGTTGGGCCAAGCTTCGCCAGTGAGACCAACGACATCTCTTGGAACCTGGAAAACAACTACAACGGCAGCAATCAGACGGTATGCGTGGCCGAAAACTACAACGACTATCCGGTGAACGCGGTGTTCAATATTTTTCCGGCGAACTACGACCCCGACGGCAACGCGCTGCCGAATACGACGGTGGTGACCCTCAGGCCTTACACCGAATACAGGGTCTTCAGTTGGGCGGCTGATTACTCCGGCCCGGGTCCAAACTGCGCCCTTGTCCATTACTCGGTTTCCGTGGCGACCCCTGACGGCGAGGAGGCTCCGGGGTATTAGAGCCGTCTGCATTCTGGTGCACCCGCCAGCGGCTCTTTTCGTCTTGCCCGGCCTTGTGCCGGGCATCCACGCCGAGCCGACGATTCTAACGTCATAGGGTCTATGCGACGGCGCCGCGTAGATGGCCGGGACAAGCCCGGCCAAGACGGCGTCAACCCATTTTGCAAATGGCTCTAGCCCAGGGCCTTGCAACTCCCTTCTCCCCTTGCCGGATGGGGTCGCGCCGTGAGGCGCGCAACGCCGGGATCCGGTCCGCGCTGAATGAGCGCCTGACGGCGCGACCCCATCCGGCAAGGGGAGAAGGGAGTCAGCTCGCCTCCAAGAACCGCTCCGCCGTCGCCAGATCGACCGAGACGATCTGGCTGACGCCGCGTTCGGCCATCGTCACGCCGAACAGGCGGTCCATGCGCGCCATGGTGATCGGATTGTGGGTGATGGTGACGAAGCGGGTGTCGGAGCGCTTGCGCATTTCGTCGAGCAGATCGCAGAAGCGCTCGACGTTGTAGTCGTCGAGCGGCGCGTCCACCTCGTCGAGCACGCAGATCGGCGCCGGGTTGGTGAGGAACACCGCGAAGATCAGCGCCATCGCCGTCAACGCCTGTTCGCCGCCGGAGAGCAGCGTCAGCGTCTGCGGCTTCTTGCCGGGCGGCCGGGCGAGCAGTTCGAGCCCGGCCTGCAGCGGATCGTCGGATTCGATGAGCTGCAACTCGGCCGTGCCGCCCTCGAACAGGGTCGCGAACAATTCGCCAAAATGCTTGTTGACGACATCGAAGGCGCCGAGCAGCCGCTCGCGTCCCTCCTGGTTGAGATTGCTGATCGCCTGCCGCAGCCGCTTGATCGCCTCGGTCAGGTCGTCCCGCTCGGCGACCAGACGCTCGCGGCTGCCCGAGACCTCGGTGAGCTCCTCGTCGGCGCGCAGGTTCACGGCGCCGAGACGCTCGCGCTCCTGCTTGAGGCTCTCGAGCCTGCGCTCGACGACGCCGGAGTCGGGCAGCTCCGCGCCGGCGGAAAGACCCGCCAGGGCGGGCAAGCCGGCCGGCTCGACGTCGAGATCGGCGGCGATGGCGCGCAGCAGCGCCTCGCGCCCCTGGCGCGCGCCTTCGACGCGCTCCTCGGAGGCCGCGCGCGCCTCCCGCGCCGCGCCCATCGTCTCGAGCGCCGCCCGCGCCGCCTTGTCGGCTTCCGCGAGCGCCGTCTCGGCGGCGGCGCGCGCATCGCTCGCGCCCTTGCGCTGCGCCTCGGCCTCTTCGAGCTTCGACATCAATTCGCGGCGCTGCTGGAGGAACGTGTCCGGCGCGTTGGCGAGCGTCTCCAGCTCGCTTTCCGCGGCGAAGCGGCGCTCCGCGACCTCCTCGATATGCGCCTCGGCCTTGGCGCGGCGCTCGGCCCAGGAGTGCTGCTCGGCCGCGATGGCGCGCCGCCGCGCTTCGCGCGCTTCGGCGTCTCGCGCCAGAGCCTGCGCCGCCGCGCGCGCTTCGGCGAATTCGGCGCGCTGCTGGGCGGCCAGCGAGCGGGCGCGCTCGAGCGACAGCGCAAGTTCGTCGCTCGGCGCCAGCGCCTGCAACGCCGCCTCGGAACGCGTCTTGCGCTCTGCCGCCTCGTCGCGCGCCGAGCGGGCGCGAGCCAGCGCGTCATCGAGCGCGGCGATCCTGGAAAGCATCTGCGCGCGGCGCCGCTCGGTTGCCGCGAGCTTGTCGCGGCCGGCGTCGAGCGCGGCTCTCGCGGCCCTGGCGCGCTGGCGCGCCGTCGTCTCGGCCTGCGCCGCCTCGCGCAACAGCGCTTGCGCCCGCGCCGCCTCGGCCCGTGCGACCTCGACCGCCTGACGCGCCGCTTCGGCTTCGCGCGAGAGATCGACCAGCCGGTTGCGCTCGACAAGGCGGGTTGCCGCCGGCGTCGGCGCATCGGCGGTGGAGACAAAGCCGTCCCAGCGCCAGAGATCGCCTTCGCGCGAGACGAGGCGCTGCCCCGGCCGCAGCAAAGCGGCGAGGCGCGGCCCCTCCTCGCGCGGAACAACGCCGATCTGGGCAAGGCGACGGGCCAGCGCCGGCGGCGCCTCGACGAGCGAAGCCAGCGCTTCGACGCCCGGGGGCAGTTCAGGGTCGCCCTCGCTCGCAACGAGGGACCAATGGGTCGGCGCGGCGGTGTCGGTCGAGGCTTCGAGATCGTCGCCGAGCGCGGCGCCGAGCGCCGCCTCGAAGCCGCGCGCCACATTGACGGCGTCGACCACCGGCGGCCAAGGCCCCGACGAGCCGGAGCCGAGCAGCTTGGTCAGCGTGCGCGCCTCGGTGTCGAGCCGCTGCGCCTTGCGCTCGGCCTCGGCCAGCGGACCGCGTAGCGCCGCCTCCGCTTCGCGCGCCTCGGCGTGCGCCTCCTCGGCGGCGAGCGCCTCGCCCTCGGCTCCTTCCAGCGATTCGGCGAGCGCTTCGACGGCCTCGGTCTCCGCATAGAACGCCGCCTCGTCCGCGCCGGCCTCCTGCAAAGCGGCGCGCTCGCGCTCGATCGTGGCGCATTCGCTCTCGAAGCGCGCGAGCCGGCGGCCTTCCTCGGCGAGGCCGGCGACAAGGGCGTTGCGGCGGGCGTTGAGGTCGGAAGCCGCGGCCTGCGTCTCGACGAGCCCCGCCTCGGCGGCGGCAAGCTCCGATTCGAGCCGCGCCCTGCGCTCCTCGGCTTCGAATTTCACGTCCTCCGAGCGCCCCGCGTCGGCGGCGAGGGTTTCGTCCTCGGCCGCAAGGCGCGCCATCACTTGCGCGGCGTCGACGATCAGCGCCTCCTCGCGCTGCGCGTCCTGAGCGAGTTGGGCGATGCGGCGCTCGAGCTCGGCGAAGCGCTCCTTGGCCCGCTTTTCCTCGGCGGTCAACGCATCGCGAGCGAGCGCGAGGCGGTGCAGCGCGGCGCCGACGCGGGCCTCTTCGTCACGCAGCGGCGGCAGCGCGGCGGCGGCGATCGCCTGCAGGCGGGCGGCCTCGCCCTGCGCGCGCGTGCGCTCGGCGACCTCGCGCACGTCGGCCTCGAGCTTGTTCTGCGCACGCAGGAACTGAGCCTCCTGCTCGCGCCAGGCGATGAGGCGGGAGAGCGCTTCGTTGCGGCGGATGTCCTGGGCGAGCGAGCGGTAGCGCGTCGACTGGCGCGCCTGCTTCTTGAGGCTCTCGACCTGCGCGTCGATCTGCTTGAGGACGTCTTCGAGCCGGGTGAGATTCTCCTCCGCGCCCTTCAGCCGCAGCTCCGCCTCGTGGCGTCGCGAATGGAGGCCGGAAATGCCAGCCGCCTCTTCAAGAATCAGGCGACGCGCCTGGGGCTTGGCCCCGATGATCTCGCCGATCTGGCCCTGCCGCACCATGGCGGGCGAGCGCGCGCCGGTCGAAGCGTCGGCGAACAGCAATTGCACGTCGCGCGCGCGCACCTCGCGCCCATTGACGCGATAGGTGGAGCCAGATTCGCGCTCGATCCGGCGGGTGACTTCGAGCGTCTCGGCGTCGTTGAAGGCGGCGGGGGCGCGGCGATCCGAATTGTCGAGCACCAGGCCGACCTCGGCGATGTTGCGCGAGGGCCGCTTGCCCGAGCCGGAAAAGATGACGTCGTCCATGCCGGACGCGCGCATGTTCTTATACGAGTTCTCGCCCATAACCCAGCGCATGGCTTCGACGAGATTGGACTTGCCGCAGCCGTTGGGACCAACGACGCCGGTCAGGCCGGCTTCGATCTTGAAATCGGTCGGGTCGCAGAAGCTCTTGAAGCCGGCCAAGCGCAGCCGCTCGAATCTCATTGGGCTTCGCCCTTTCGCATTTTCGGCCGCCGGCCAGCGCGCGGCGCTGCGGCGCAAATCCCGGCGCTTGGCCGTTGGATCGAAGGCCCGAGGCGGCCACAAAGCCGCCCCGCAATCAAGGCCCGGCCCCGAGAAACCTGTGCGGAACGGCTATTTCAACAGCGGCTTCAGCACCTTGTCGAATTCGTCGATCGACACGTCGCCTGTCATCTTGAGCCCGTTGACAAAAAACGTCGGCGTCGCGTCGATGTTGAGCCGCGTCGCCGCCAAATCACGGCTCTTGTTGAGCGAATCAAAGAGTTTCTGGTTCCGCAGGCAGGTCTCGAAATCTGTCTGCGACATCCCCTCCTGTTTGACAAGCGCAAGAAGCTGTTCTCCGGGCTTGGGAACGAAAGCCCAGCGCTTCTGTTGCTCGAACATCACATCGATCAGCCCGTCGCGCTTGTCGGGTCCAGCGCAACGCGCGAGCATGAAGCCTGCGGCCGACAAAGGATCGAGCGGGAATTCTCGCAGGATGAACTTGACCTTGCCGGTGTCGAGGTAGCGCTTCTTGAGAGACGGCCACGTCTCCTCATGGAAGGCCGCGCAATGACTACAAGTCACCGAGGCGTATTCGACGATCGTGACCTTCGCAGCCGGCGAGCCCTCGACGATGTCGGGAAGCGCGACGGGAAGGGTCAGCGGATCGGTCGAGCCCACGACGGCCGGCCCCCCATGAGCAGACAAGGGGCTCACCGCGAGTGCGAGGACTGCGGCGTGCCCGAAGCGGCGGATCGCCCGGGCGGCGAAAGCGAGGATGGTCATGGTCGTCCTGGAATGCTGCCGGGAAGGAAATAGCGGGAGTCGCGCAAACGGCAAAACCAACTTCCCGCGCTCGACAGGCGGACGCCGTTGCTGTATGAGGCGCGCCTCAAATGAAAACAGCGCGCCGAAGCGCTCGCTGCGCCCGCCAAGGCGGGTTCGGCGTCACGGCAGGAGTTAGAACAGTGAACATCATCCAGACGCTCGAGGCCGAACAGGCCGCCAGGCTGGCCGCCAACCGCAAGATCCCCGAATTCGCCCCCGGCGACACGGTGGTCGTCAACGTCAAGGTGAGCGAAGGCGAGCGCACCCGCGTTCAGGCCTATGAAGGCGTCTGCATCGCCCGTAACGGCGGCGGGCTCCAGGAGAGCTTCACCGTCCGCAAGATTTCCTACGGGGAGGGCGTCGAGCGCGTCTTCCCGATCTATTCGCCGATGATCGACTCGATCAAGGTCGTGCGCCGCGGCAAGGTGCGTCGCGCCAAGCTCTATTACCTGCGCGACCGTCGCGGCAAGTCGGCCCGCATCGCCGAGCGCGTCGACACCTCCTCGGCCAAGGTCGCCGCCAAGCCGAAGGCCTAATCCGCCCTACCCTCGTCTCGCGGCGCGTGATAATCGCGTCGCGATGACCAGTCTCTTCGGCGACGACGCGACCGACACTAGACGAAGCGTCGTCGTCGACGTGCTCGCTCCCGTCGCGGTCGACACCGCGTACAGCTATCGCGCGCCCGCTTCCCTCGGGCTGACCCCTGGACAATTCGTCGCCGTGCCGCTCGGAACGCGTCGAGCGATCGGCGTCGTCTGGTCGCTGCGCGAAACCGGCGGCGACAATCTCAAGGCGGTCGCCGAGCCGCTGCCCTGGCCGCCCCTGCGCAAGCCTTTGCGCGACTTCATCGACTGGGTCTCCCGCTGGACGCTGGCGCCGCGCGGCATGGTGCTGCGCATGGCCGCCCGGGCGCCGGAAGCCATGGCGCCGCCGGCGCCGCGCCTCGCCTATCGCAAGACCGACAAGCCCCCGCTCCGCCTCACCCCCGCGCGCGGCCGCGTTCTCGCCGCGCTCGCCGAAGGGCTGGCGCTGGCCAAGAGCGAACTCGCCGCCAAGGCGGGATGTAGCCCAGGCGTCATCGACGGATTGGTCGACGACGGCGCACTCGAAGTCGTCGCGCTGCCGCCCGAGACGGCGCCGCACCTCGACGCCGATTTCGCCGCCCGCCCGCTCGAGCCCGACCAGCGCGTCGCCGCGGAGGCGCTGTCGCGCGCGGTCGAAGCGCGCGCCTTCAGCACGGTGCTGCTCGAAGGCGTCACCGGCTCGGGCAAGACGGAGGTCTACTTCGAGGCGATCGCGAGCGCCCTGCGCGCCGGCCGCCAGTCGCTCGTCCTGCTGCCCGAGATCGCGTTGACGTCGCAGTTTCTCGACCGCTTCGCGGCCCGTTTCGGCGCATGGCCGGCCGAATGGCATTCGGCGATCACGCCGCGCCAGCGCGAGCGGCTGTGGGGCGCGGTGGCGAGCGGGGAGGCGCGCGTCGTCGTCGGGGCGCGCTCGGCGTTGTTCCTGCCCTTCGCGGACCTCGGCCTCATCGTCGTCGACGAGGAGCACGAGGGCGCCTACAAGCAGGAGGACGGCGTCGTCTATCACGCGCGCGACATGGCGGTGGTGCGCGCGCGGCTCGAAAGCGCGGCGATCGTTCTCGCCTCGGCGACGCCCTCGCTCGAAACGCGCGTCAACGCCGAGCAAAGCCGCTACGCCTGGCTGCGTCTCGCCTCGCGCTTCGGCGAGCGCACGCTGCCCGACATCCGTGCGATCGATCTCAGGCGCGAAGGGCCGCCGCGCGGGCGCTGGATTGCGCCGCGGCTCGTCGCCGGGATCGAAGCCGGGCTCGCCAATGGCGAACAGTCGCTGCTGTTTCTCAATCGGCGCGGCTATGCGCCGCTGACGCTGTGCCGCGCCTGCGGCCACCGCTTCCAATGTCCGAACTGCGCCGCTTGGCTGGTCGAACACCGCTTCCGCAAGGCGCTCGTCTGCCACCATTGCGGCCACGTCGAGAAACGCCCGGACGCCTGCCCGCAATGCCAGGAGGCGGACAGCCTGACCGCTTGCGGACCCGGCGTCGAGCGGCTCGCCGAAGAGATCGAGGCGCTGTTTCCAGATGCGCGAACGCTCGTGCTCTCCTCCGATTTTCCCGGCGGCCTCGAGCGGCTGCGCAGCCAACTCGATGCGGCGGCGCGCGGCGAATACGACGTAGTCATTGGCACGCAGCTCGTCGCCAAGGGCCACAATTTTCCGCTGCTGACGCTGGTCGGCGTCGTCGACGCCGACGTCGGCCTCGCCAACGGCGATCCGCGCGCCGCCGAGCGCACCTTCCAACTCTTGCGGCAGGCGACCGGGCGCGCTGGCCGCGGCGAAAAACCGGGCCGCGCGATGCTGCAGACTTGGCAGCCCGATCATCCCGTCATCGCAGCGTTGCTTTCCGGCGACGTCGAGCGCTTCTACGCCGAGGAGGCCGCGCAGCGGCGCCGCGGCGGCCTGCCGCCCTTCGGCCGTCTCGCCGCAGTCATCGTCTCCGGCGAGGACCGAGGCGCCGCCGAGGCGCACGCCCGCGCGCTGGCGCGCACCGCCTATGGCCTTGGCCCTGGCAAAGGCTGGCGCCTCGCGCCGATCGGCGGCGCGGCGGGAAGCGACGAGATCGTCCTGCTGGGCCCCGCCGAGGCGCCGATTGCGGTGCTGCGTGGGCGCCATCGCTTCCGCCTCGCCGTCAAGGCTCCGCGCGGCGTCGACATGCAGGGCTTCCTGCGCGCGCTCGTCGGCGCCGCCCCGCCCCCGCGCGGCGGCGTGCGCGTCGCCATCGACGTCGATCCGCAGAGCTTCCTGTAACGAGGTCGTGTAGCGCCATTGCGCGTCGGCCTTGCCGCCGCGATAAGCGGGCCGCGGCCCAATGCTCTAAATAACTCATGCTAAATGTATGAAAGAGAATCTTCTAGATAAAACCCGTACAATATGCTATCAGCTTCAAATCTCGGCACTATTTGTCATCGCCGCGCAGTGGAATTAGGCGCTTCCCTGACGCGTTTCGAGCCAAAAAGGGAAATCACTTGAGCCAGATCGTCACCGCCAATCGGCTCGCCGATGGCGTCGTCGTGTTCCAGGACGCCGCCGGCG
>DASXGX010000028.1:0-99410 GCA_036488815.1 Roseiarcus sp. | reverse complement strand
GTATGTCGCGGCGGTCATTCGCGCCCGCCTCGCCGAACAGCCTTCGCCCGCCGCCTTTCGTTATCGGGACAGCGGCAGCCTGGCGACGATCGGCAAGCGCGCCGCCATCATCGACTTCGGATGGATCAAGCTGCGCGGCCGTATCGCGTGGTGGGCCTGGGGCGTGGCGCACATCTATTTTCTGATCGGGCTGCGCCACCGGCTGAGCGTCGCGCTGAACTGGCTGTGGATCTACACCAGCGGCCAACGTGGCGCGCGGCTGATCACGCAAGGGCGGCCAGCCAATGGCTACAAGTTCGGCGCGCCTTTGATCTCTCCGCGCGGGCGTGGAGAGGGCGGGGGCGGGGAGCAAAGCGCGGATGCGCCCGACCGCGGCCCGTTGTCCTAGAGTCTCTTCTGCAGTTACGTGGAAACCCTCACCCCAACCCCTCTCCCGCAAGCGGGAGAGGGGTTTGCGGCGCCGCTCAGTCCCTTCTCCCGCTTTGCGGGAGAAGGTGGCGCGAAGCGCCGGATGAGGGCCCTCCGATTCCGCCGTCACCCGCGACTCGTCACCCCCGCGAAAGCGGGGCCCAGACAACCGCCGCAGGCCTCCGCCCTTTGACTCCTGGATGCCCGCTTTTCCGCGGGCATGACAGGCGCCGCCTCGATTGCTTCGACCAAAACGAACCATGCGCTGGCCTTGAGGCATCGCGTAGTCGGCGCCGATTTACGGCTTCGGCTTCTCGCCCTTGGCGGCGACGTCGCCTGCGGCGGTGGCGTCCGCCTCGCACATATAGGCGCCCTGCTTGGTCGCGCCGTAGCTGCGATGGCCGGCGTAGTGGTACTTGTGCGACTTCGTGTTGACCCAGACGATGGTGTCGGTCGGGCACTTCCCCTTCGCCTCGGCTTCGCTCGCGAATTGGCCCGCGCCGGTCGCCATCGCGGTCGACTTCTTGGGCGCCGGCTTCTGCGGCGTGGCGGCCATCGGCGTCGGCGCGGGCGTCGCCGCGGCGGGCGCAGCCGCCGCAGCCGGGGCAGCGGCCGGAGCCGCCGTTGCGGCCGGCGCGGTCGAGCCGGCGGCGCCTGCTTCCTTCTGCGCCCGGCACGTCTTCAGGAATTCCGACCAGGTCTGGCCGTTGGTGGTTCCCGCGGCCTTCGCCGCCTTCCAGTCGGCGCCGCATTGTTTCATGACGCTTTGCGCGTTGGCCGCGCCGGTGGCGCTCAGGCCGAACGCGCCGGCGAGCAGGACCGCCGCAACGGCGATCCTCAGTGTCTTGTTCGTCATGGCCTCTCCCCTTCTCGTTACCCCTTGGCCGTCGCGACTCGGCGCGGCGCCAAGGGCCCCCTCCCCAATTGTCGCCGCCGCGGCGGTTTGTGAGTCTACGCCGCGGAGCTCGGGATGAACATGTTCTTGAACTTTTTCAGTCTTGTCGAGAACTGATGACGTCGCTGCTCGCTGTCGACGACTTCCTGCGAGGTGACCCAGTTCAGTTGGATGGCGCGCCGCTGGCCGGAGATCGGCTTGTGGCCGTGCCAGGAATTGTCGGCCCGGCGGAAGGCCAGCAGTGTCCCGCCATAAGGGGGCACCTCGGCCACGTAGTCGTCGAGATTGTCGGGACCGCGCAGCAGCCGCAGCCGCCCCGCGTCTTCCTGCCAGCGCTCGTTCATGTAAAGCAGGACGGTGATGATCTTGGTCGTCGAATCGGTGTGGATCGAGCCGTCCTTCTCGCGCACGAAGCCGCGCACCGTATACATCGTCGGGCGGTCGGTCAGGTCGATGTCGAACTTGCGCTCGATCGCCGCCTGGAATTCAGGGCCCTGCAATTCGTCGATCAGCTTGCGGAAATGTCCGCGAATGGAGAGTTCCGCCGGGGGATGCGAGCCCGGGCCGGGGACCTTGGGGTAGTCGGCGAGAACCGAGGAAAAGAGGTCGCTGTTGAGGAAATCGGGAACGACGATGTAATTGAACGGTTCGCGCTCGAGGGGCGTGCGCTCCAGCGCGGCGTAGTCACAATAGGTCATTCAGTCACTCCATTCGGCGCCCGCAAGAGCGCTTATGTGTTGCGCGAGCCTATAGCAGAAACCGCCCGTCTCGCCAACAAACCGGCGGCGCTTGGCGTCGCGCGCCAGGCGCTTGTCCGCGGGAATGCGCCGACTTGCGAATGGTCGCCGCATCGCGCAATCCTAGGCGGGGGAGCGTCCAATGGTCGCAGGCACGAATGCGCGCGACGAGGCCGAAGCGCTACGCGAGGCGATCGCGCGAACGCGCCAGAGCTATGACGAGACGCCTTATGTCTCGGCGCCGTTGATCCGGCAGCACCCCGGCCGCATGGCGGCCATCGCGCGCTGGTTCGGGCTCGACCCGCCGCCCGCGCGAACGGCGCGCGTGCTTGAGATCGGCTGCGCTTCGGGCGGCCACGTCATTCCGCTCGCCGCCGCGCTGCCGGACGCCCGCTTCCTCGGCGTGGATCTCTCCGGCGCGCAGATCGCGGCGGGGCAGGCGCGCGTCGATCGGCTCGGCCTTGGCAACATCACGCTGAGCGCGCGCAGCTTCGCCGACGTTGGCGAGGCCGACGGCGCGTTCGACTACATCGTGTGCCACGGCGTCTACAGTTGGATTCCCGAAGCGCTACGCGAGGACCTGCTGCGCGTTTGCCGCGAGCGCCTCGCGCCGAATGGCGTGGCGATGATCAGCTTCAACGTCCTGCCGGGATGGCGCCTATTCCAGATCGCGCGCGATACGATGCTGCTCCATGCGCGCATCCGCAACGATCCCGAGACGCGCGCCGCCGAGACGCGCGCGCTGTTCGAACTGCTCGCCGAACAGAGCCTCGACAAATACACCTACGGCCGCTTCTGGCGCGAGGAGGCGAGGCGCATGGCGGCCGGCGGCGACGCCTATCTCGCGCATGAGATTTTCGAAGACGCCAATTTGCCTGTGACCTTCAGCGACTTTCACGCCGCGCTCGACCGCCACCGCCTAGCCTATCTCAGCGAGAGCCTGATCGCGGCCGGCAACGAGGAGAATCTCGCCCCGGCGGCCGCCGCGAGCGTGCGGGCGCTCGCGCGCGGCGAGGATCGGGCGCGCGAGCAATATCTCGACATCTTCTCCGGCCGCTCGTTCCGCGAGGCGCTGATCATCCATGCGGCGCGCGCCGGCGCGATCGATCGCACGCCGCCACGCGAACGCATCGACGACTTCCATTTCATCGCCCCGCTCGATCTCGTGGTAAAACCCGTCGAGGGACGGAACGAGCAATTCTTTGTCGCCGACGGCGACGAAGGCGTTCATGTCGCCGGCGCCGAGGTCGCTGTGGCGCTCGGCAGGCTGATCGCGCGCTTGCCGCGCTCGAGCCAGCTCGAGGACATCGCGCCAGTCGATTCTTGCGCCCCCGAGGTCCGAGCCGCCGTCGCCGACGCGCTGCTGCGCATGGTGCAATCCAGCCAATGCGCCGTCTCGCTGACGGCGGTGGATTGCGCCGCCGGGCTCTCTGAGCGCCCGGTCGCGTGGAGCCTCGCCGCAAGCGACGCGCGGGTCGGCGATGCGACGGCCACCCTGCGCCATGCGCCGGTCCAGTTGGAGCCGATGCAGCGGCTGCTGCTGCCGCTGCTCGACGGGACGCGGACGCGCGACGAACTCGTCGAGTTCGCCGTCGGGCTCGCCGAACAGAGCGTGCTGCAGTTCACCGGCCCGCAGGGGAAGGTCGAGGGCCGCGAGAAGTTCGTCGAACGGCTCGGGCCCGCGACGGACCGCTGCCTCGCAAGCCTGCTGCGCATAGGCTTGCTGATCGCGTAAGCGCTAGGCCTTGTGGACTCTAGCGCCTCTCCGCAGTCCATTTGTCATGCCCGCGAAAAGCGGGCATCCAGGAGTCAAGGACGAAGGCCTGAAGCGGCTATCCGGCCGCCGCGCTTTTGCCGGGGGTGACACGCTGTGTGCGTCAACCAAAAGCAAAGCGCTTCAGCGCCTCAGCTCGGCGAGGATTTCGACCAGGAGGCGGCGGGCGGCGTCCTCCGCCATGCCCATGTCGACGAATTCGCCCTCGGCGATGGCGTCGGTCAGGCGCTCGAGCTGTAGCAGACGAGCGGCGATCTCGTCTGCGGCCGGCGCCCTCGGCCCGTACCATTGCGCGATCCACGCCACCTGGCGCAGCCGGCTCTCGGCCCGCGCGGCGCGCACCTGCGCATTCTCAACAGAAAGCGCCCGGAGGCTGCGCCGGAACTTCAGCCACGACCGATGGTGCGCCACGGCGGTCTCCACCACCGCCTCGTCGTCTGCGCCCTCGACCAGAAGGGCGTTCACCGCCCGCAACTCCTCCTCCTCCCATGCCCGGTAGACGGCGATGAAGATCTCGGTCTTGTCCTTGAACCATCGGTAGAAAGTCTGAGGCGCAAAACCGGCGCGCCGCGCGATGCGGTTGCTGTCGGTGCCCGCGAAGCTGGCCTCCCGGAATTCCGTGGCCGCGGCCGCGATCAGCCGCTCCCGCGTGGTCATGACCGCCTCGCTGTTCATCCAGGCTCCCCCTTGACTCAGAGTGATAAGTGCATCACATGTGATACGCAAATCACAGGGGTGTTCATGACCATAACTTTGATCATTGCGATCGTCGGACGCGCCACGCTAGCGGCGCTGTTCATCCTGGCCGGCGCCGCCAAGCTGCTCGGTCCCGCGCCGTTCCTGGCGCACATGGACCAGTTCAGGGTCCCGCGGCTCGTGCTGCCGGCGGTGATCGCGCTCGAGATGGGGGCAGGCGCGGCCCTCCTCATCGGCTGGCGCACGCCGATCACGGCGGGCCTGCTCTCGGTGTTCTGCGTGGCGACCGCGGTGGTGTTCCATCACCAGCTGGGCAACCGCGTAGAGCGCACCCAGTTCTTCAAGGATATGGCGCTCGCGGGCGCGCTGGCGGCCCTGGCGGCGGCTGGCGTGCGCACGTGAGGCCCCGGGTGACCGTCCTGCGCCTCGACGTCGATGGGGTCCGGCTTGCGGTGGATCGCGTCGGCCAGGGCCGCCCGGTGGTCTGCCTGAGCTCGATCTGCCACGACGCCCACGATTTCGACGCCCTCGCCGATCGCCTCGGCGACCGTTTCGAGTTCATCCGGATCGAATGGCCGGGTCACGGGCGCTCCGGACCCGACACCCGCCCAGCCTCCGCGGAACGCTATGCCGAGCTCGTCGCCGCAGCGCTCGACCAACTCGGCCTGGAGCGCCCCTTGCTGATCGGCAATTCCATCGGCGGGGCGGCGGCGATCTTGATCGCGACCGCGCGGCCGGTGGCCGGGGTGGCGCTCTGCGACAGCGGCGGTTTCGTGCGTGTGGATGCGACGGTTCGGCGCATCTGCAGCATCATGGCGGGCTTTTTCGCGGCCGGCGAGGCACGCGCCTGGTGGTTTGGCCCCGCCTTTGCGCTCTACTACCGCTTGGTCCTGCCGAGTCCCACCGCGCGCGCCCAACGGGCGCGGATCATCGCCGCCGCCTATGACACCGCGCAGCACGCGCGCCAAGCCTGGCTGAGCTTCGCCCGTCCCGAGGCCGACATCCGCGCCAGGGCGGCGGCGCTGGGGATCCCTGTCTGGGTCGCCTGGGGGCGGCGAGACTGCGCGGCGCCGCTTTCGCTCTGCCGGGCGGGCATCGAGGCCATTCCCGGCGTCAAGCTCACGATGTTCGAGGGTGGTCATTCGCCCTTCCTCGAACAGCCGGACGCCTTCGCCCCTGCCTTTACGGCCTTCGCGGACCGGACGTCTCCCTAGACCGTGCGGCGATTCGATAGAACCGCCGCATGGTCTAGCTTCGCCAATTGCCGCGCGCTCTACGGCTGCAATCGCCCCCGCGCCTTGTCGATCGCCGCGGCGAGATCGCCGGTGGCGTCGAGCGCCCTCCAGCCTGCCTCGTCGAGCGGCGCGGCTGTCTGCGTGGCGACGATTCGCGCATTAGCGTCCGAAGCGTCGGCGGCTCTGGTGCGCACGCGCTTGAGGCGCAGAGCGAGCGGCGCTTCCAGCCACAGACCGGTGAAGGGAACGCCGAGTTCCTCGGCGAGGCGCGCCGCTGCTTCGCGCTCGCGCGGCTGCGCATGGACGGCGTCGATCACGACGCTCTGGCCGGCCTGCAACGCGAGCGCCGCCTTGCGCGCAAGCCGGGCGTAGGTCTCGCGCGAGGCCCATTCGCCGTAGGCTTCCTCGGGAAGCCGCGTCGTCTCTTCGACTGCGAAGAGGTGCTTGCGCTCGACGTCGCTGCGCAGAAGGACGGCGCCCGGCGCGCGGCCGATCTCGGGCGCGAGGGCGGCGGCGAGCGTGCTCTTGCCGGTTCCCGAGAGCCCGCCGACGGCGACGAGGCGCGGCGGCGACGGCTCGAGAAAGCGCTCGGCGAAGGTGAAATAGCGCTGCGCCGCCTCGCGCTCGCGCGACTGTTCTGCGTCGCTGAGATGCTCGATGTTCGCCGCTTCGACCTTGGCGCGGATCGCCGCGCGAAGGCTCATGAAGAGCGGCAGCGCGGCGAGCCCGGCGAACTGCGATTCGTCGCTCAGCGTCAGATAGCTCGAGAGAAGGAGATTGGCGGCGGGATGGAGGTCGCGCTCCCAAAGATCCATCAGCGCGAAGGCGAGATCGTAGAGAATGTCGCCGGTTGCGACGTCAGGATCGAACTCGATCGCGTCGAACAGAACCGGCTCCGTTTCGATCAACGCGATGTTGCGCAGATGCAGGTCGCCGTGACATCGGCGCACGTAGGCGTGTTCGCCGCGCACGAGGAGGAGCGGGCGCAGCTCATCGAGCGCCGCGCGCGATTTGTGGCTCAAGCGTTCGGCGGCGTCCGCGGCGAAGAGGTCGCTGCGCGCGGTGAAGACCGCGTCGTTCTGGTCGAGATAGGTCGCCAGCGCCTGGGTTGCTCGCTCGCCGTCGCGGCTCGGCGCCCGCTCGTGCGACAGGCGTACGGCGCGCGCTAGCTTGCGCACGATGTCGGGGGTCAGCTCGCCACGTTCCGTGATCTTGTCGAGCGTCGCGTTTTCGTCGAAGCGCCGCATGTGGGTCGCCCATTCCACGACCACGCCTGCGCCGCCGATCGCGAGCGCGTCGTCGCCGCGCGTGATCGGCGCGACGTCGAGATAGATCTGCGGCGCGTTGTCGCGATTGACCTCGATCTCCGCCTCGCATGCCGCGCGGCGCTTCTCCAGGGTCGAGAAGTCGAGGAAGGGCAGCCGGACCGCGCGCCGGATCTTGTACGCGTCGTCCCCAGCGAGGAACACCACGGCGTTCTGGGTGTCGATCCGCTTGACGGGTCCGGCGGCGCCATAAGCGCGCGGATCGGCAAGGAAAGCGAAAATCTCCGCCTGGCTTTCTTCGTCGGCATGGACAGGCGGCCCCGCCGACGGGGAGGCGTATTCGACCATCGTTCTCACCCCGTCGCTCTCGCGCATTGCGCCACGATAAAGATCTCCCCTGGGACGCGCGGCGCCCTCCCGCAAGCGATTCGCTTCCCCAAGGCATCGAAAATCAGAGTTTTGACGAATTGATGGTCACACGCCGCGAAGAGACAGGTCATGACCGGCTTGTCCCGTCGATTTGCCAATCGGCGTAACGGAAGAGTCACATTCACACGCGCTTGATGCAAATTTAGCCGTGATGAAAATCTAAGCCAACTTTGCAATGCGTTATGAATGTCTTGAACGCACAAAAAGACTTTAGGACTTAAATATGAATTATGGAACTGAAATTGACGCAGATGTACTGAGACACACTCGGGTTGAAGTCGTTACGAAAGACGAGCAGAGGCAACACGCTTTGGATGTCCGCCGTATCTGTTTCATGGAAGAGCAGGGCGTGGCCGCGACGCAGACCTTCGACGGGAACGACTATCAGGCGACGCACTTTGTCGGCTACGCCCACGATGATCCGATCGCGTCCGCTCGTGTTCGCTGGTTCCGGGACTTTGCGAAGATGGAGCGAACTTGCGTAAGAATTGGGCATCGAGATCCTCGACTTCTCAAACGCTTCTCACAGTTCGTCTTTAATCACGTCGCTCGGAAGGGTCACGATCAGCTCATGACTCACGCGAAGCCGGCTTACGCCAGGATGTGGCGCCGCATCCTTGGGTTCGTTCAGGTCGAAGACAAAGAGCCGATGTTTTTCGAGGGTGACAGCGAACCCTACATCGAGCTGGTGAAGGTGCTCCAACCTCATCCGAGGCTCATATCCCCTAGAGAAAGTATCGCTGTCCTATTCCGGGTGGAAGGCCATTGGGACACGCCCTCCAAGTTTGAGCGTGCTGGATAGAGTGAGCGACACGCGGCATCCTTGCGCGGCGGCGCTCGGCGCCTGACAATGCCCGAATGAATTCAACGCTTCCATCTCGTTCCGCCGCTTCGAACGCGGGCGTCTTCGACATCCTCGTGGTCGGCGCCGGACCCGCCGGGCTGTCGCTCGCCGCCGCGCTCAAGCAGGCGATGGGGCGTGGCGCGTCGGTTGCTGTGGTCGATCCTCGTCCAGGCCGAGGCGACGGGCGATTGCGTGCGGTGGCGCTGGCGGAAGGCCCGCGCCGTCTTCTCGAGCGGGTCGGCGCCTGGGAGACATTGGAGCCGCTGGCGCAGCCGATCCTCCGCATGACGATCGCCGACGGCGCGGTCAGCGATGCGCTGCGGCTCGAACATCTGAGCTTTGAAGCGCGCGAGGGGCAACCGCTGGCCCATATGGCGTTCAACGACGATGTCGGCGCGGCGCTCGGCAAGGCCGCCGCCGCGCTCGGGGTCGAGACGATCGCGGATGCGGTCGCCGGCTTCGCCCCCGGCCGCACCGTCGCCGAGATCGAGCTGGCGAGCGGCGGCGCCTTGCGCGCCCGGCTCGTTGTCGCGGCGGACGGCGGGCGTTCGAAGATGCGCTCGCTCGCCGAGATCCAGACCGCCGGATGGGACACGGGCCAGTCCGGCATCGTCGCGACCGTCGCGCATGAGCGCGACCACGCGGGGTGGGCCGAACAATATTTCCTGCCCGCCGGCCCCTTCGCCATCCTGCCCCTGCCGGGACGTCAATCGAGCATCGTGTGGAACGAGCGCCACGGCGACGCCAAGACCTTGCTTGCGCTCGACGCCGACGATTTGCTGCGCGAGCTCGAAAGGCGTTTCTCGCCGCGGCTCGGCGCGATTCGCCTCGCCTCGCGGGTGGAGGCGTTTCCGCTGAACTTCCGCTTCGCACGCAGGTTTGTCGGCGAGCGGATCGCGCTGGTCGGCGATGCGGCGCATACCGTTCATCCCTTGGCCGGGCAGGGGCTCAACCTCGGCCTGCGCGACGTCGCCGCTTTGGCGGAAGCGGTCGTGGAGCGTATGCGCCTGGGGCTCGATCCGGGCGATCGCGCCACGCTCGAAGCCTACCAGCGCGCCCGGCGGTTCGACGTCGTCTCTTCGAGCCTCGGCATGGACGCGCTCAATCGGCTGTTCTCCAACGATTTCGCGCCGCTGCGTTTCGTGCGCGACGTCGGGCTGCGCGCGGTCGATCGGCTGCCGGCGCTGAAGTCTTTCTTTATGGCTGAGGCGGCGGGGGCCGGCGGCAGAGCGCCGCGTCTGTTGCGGGGATTGGGGCTATGAGCGGAACGAACGACTGGAGCGCGCGCACCAAGGCCGTGCAGGCGCTGGGCGCGATCGACGAGGCGACGCGCGCCGTCGTCCCGCCGCTGCACGTCGCGACGACCTTCATTCGCGACCCCGACAACGCTTATTCCAGCGGCTTCGTATATGGGCGCCCCGACAACGCCACGGTGCGCGAAGGGGAAAAGATCGTCGCAGCCCTCGAAGGCGCGGTGTCGGCGTTGTTTTTCGGCTCGGGGATGTCGGCGGCGATTGCGCTCTTCTTAAGCGTCGCGCCCGGCCATGTCGTTGCGCCGCGCGTGATGTATTGGGCCTTGCGCAATTGGCTCGCCAACGAGGCGCCGGCTCATGGGCTCGAGGTCTCGTTCTGCGACGCGGAGGATCTCACGGCGTTGAAAGCGGCGGTCGTCCCCGGGCGCACCCGGCTCGTCTGGCTCGAAACGCCAAGCAATCCGCTATGGGGCGTCACCGACATCGCGGGGGCGGCGGCGATCGCCCACGCGGCGGGAGCGGCGCTCGCGGTCGATTCGACTTGCGCAACGCCCGTCTTCACGCGGCCGCTGTCGCTCGGCGGCGATGTCGTGATGCATTCCGCGACCAAATACCTCAACGGCCATTCCGACGTGATCGCCGGCGCGCTGGCGTTCGCGCGCGAGGACGAGCGCAGCGCGCGCGTCCGCAAAATCCGCGCGAGCCATGGGCTCATCCTCGGCCCCTTCGAGGCGTTCCTCCTCATTCGCGGCATGCGCACGCTCGATCTGAGGGTGCGCGCCGCCAGTGACAACGCGATGGAGCTCGCGCTCCGGCTTTCCAATCACCGGGACGTCGCCGCGGTTCTCTACCCCGGCCTTCCCAGCCATCCCGGCCACGAGGTTGCGAAGCGTCAGATGGCGGGCGGTTTCGGCGGCATGTTGTCGATCCGCGCGCGCGGCGGAGAAGCGGCTGCGGTCGGGGCGGCGGCGCGGGTGAAGCTCTGGAAGCGAGCCACCTCGCTCGGCGGCGTCGAATCGCTGCTCGAGCACCGCGCTTCGATCGAAGGCGCCGGCTCGCCGTGCCCGACCGACTTGTTGCGCCTGTCGGCCGGCGTCGAGGATGTCGAGGATCTCTGGCGCGACATCGACCAGGCGCTGCGAGGGTAGGGCGCGCTACGCGTCATGGCCGGGGCTTGACCCGGCCACCCACGCGGCGCCGCTTATCCGAGCCTCCAAGCAGCGGGCCACGGCTGACGCGGTTGGTCGCCGCGCGCCGCGATTGCGCCCTTGCGAGCGGACATACGCGCCATCGCGCGATCTGCCTCGACGATTGACCGCCGCGCGATTTACTGGTAGCCAATTGGTTACGTGTTAGGCGATGGCCGCCAAAATGCGTGGCCACATGGGTTCTTAACCTGTAACCAAACGGGTATACAAATGCATCGCGCCCGCGCGGATTCAGACGTCTATCGCGCCATCGCGGACCCGACTCGCCGGGCCATCCTCGATCGGCTGCGCGCCGGCCCAACCGCGGTGAATGCGCTGTCGCATGAGTTCGCTCAAAGCCGCCCCGCAATATCGAAGCATTTGCGTGTGCTGCGCCAGGCGCGCCTGGTGACGGAACAGCGCTCAGGCAGAGAGCGGCTCTATCAACTCCAACCGGCGCCGTTGCAGCAGGTGGTCGGATGGATCGAGGGCTACCGAGCCTTCTGGCAAATCAGCCTTACAAACCTAAAACGACATCTGGAGGGACAATGAACACCATGTCAGGCAAAGCCCGCGCGGTCGCCGATCTTACGGAAGGCACGATCCTCGCCACGGTGGAGATCGCGGCGCCGACGGAGGCGGTTTTCAACGCCCTGACCACCGGAGACGAGATCACGCGCTGGTGGGGGGCGACCGAGGCCTACCAGACGACCGAGTGGATCGGCGACGTGCGGCCCGGCGGCCAGTGGCGCGCCAGCGGCGTCGGCGCGGACGGCGTGCCGTTCAGCGTCGAAGGCGAGTTCATCGCGGTCACGCCGGGGCGAAAGCTCGTGCAGACATGGAAGGCGGAGTGGGACGGCGGCAATGTCACCACGCTCACCTTTCTGCTGGATCCAATTGACGGCGGCACAAGACTGACGCTCTGGCACAAGGGCTTCGGGGGGCGCCCGGAATCCTGCCGTGGCCATGGCGAGGGATGGGAAATGGTGCTTGGCTGGCTCGCCCGCCACTGCGCCCCTTCAGATCCGCGCTTCTTTTTGTGTCGTCTCCTACCTCCTCGGGCGACCTTCGTCCAGGACATGAGCGCCGAGGAAGCAGACGTCATGAAGAACCACGCCGGCTATTGGACCGAACTTCTCCAGCGCGGAACCGCTGTCTTGTTCGGGCCGGTATTGGATCCGAAGGGACCCTGGGGCGTCGGCGTCGTTCGGGTCTCGAGCGAGGCGGAGGTCAAGGGCTTACGCGATGGAGATCCCGCAATCCTTTCGGGACGCGGGTTTCAATACGAGATCCTGCCGATGATGCGGATGACGGCGGCTGAATGAGAGCCGCCGTTTATTGAAGCCGCGGGCGCCGCCTACTCGCGGCGGCGCTTGTCTCAAGCCCGCCAGGGGAAGGTCCAGGTCTCCGTCAGCGCCTTGTTGGCGGCGCGCAGGAAGACGCGCACGTCGCAGCTCTGGCCGGGGGCGACCGCAACGTCGAGGCCGGCGCGAAAGCCTGAGATGTGCGGATTCGGCGCGAGGAAGGTGCGCAGAACGCTGCCCGCCGAGGTCGTCGCCACCACTTCGACGAGGCTCGGGTCAATCAGGTAGTAGCTGAGGTCACCGCCGCTGAAGTCGATCAGGAAGCGCGTAGCGCCTGGCGGCGGCGCTTCCAGGGCGCCGAGGGCGCGCGCCTGTGTGCGGAACGTGTTGACGGCGCGCGCGCCGGGGGTCAGGCGTGAATCCTCTATCAGCGCGGTGATGCGATAGCCGTAGGTCATCGACCGGCCGGCCTCGAAGGCGTCCCGAGGGGTCCAGGCGGCGACGATGTTGTCGTTGCTCTCGTTGTCGGTCGGCAGCTCCACAAGCTGGACGGCGCCTTCGCCCCAGCCCTCGCGCGGTTCGATCCAGTAGGTCGGCCGCAGTTCGTAGGCGAGATCGAGGTCTTGGTAATGGTCGAACGCGCGGTCGCGCTGGACGAGGCCGAAGCCGCGCACGTTGTTGTCCATGAAGGTGGAAATCGCCGGCTCGACGGGGTTGCTGAGCGGGCGCCAGATCCACTCTCCGGCGCCGGTGTGCATCAGCAGACCATCCGAATCGTGCAACTCGCTGCGGAAATCGTCGTCGATGCGGTGGTCGTTCTTGCCCCGCAAGAACATGGACGATAGCGGCGCCATGTCGAGGCTCGCGACGGTGCGCCGCGCGAACAGGGTCGCGGTGACGTCGACGCTGGTCTCGACCGAAGGCGCAAGGTCGAAACGGAAGGCGCCGGTCGCCGACTCGCCGTCGAGCAGCGCGTGAATCGTGATGTGATCCGCCGCCGGGTCGGGCGTCTCGATCCAGAATTCGCGGAAGAAGGGGAACTCCTCGTTGACATGCGCGCCCGAGCCGATGCCGAGCCCGCGCGCCGAGAGGCCGTAACGCTGGCCGCGGCCGAGAAAGCGATAGTAGCTCGCGCCCAGAAAGGCGATCACCTCGTCCATCAGGCGCGGCGCGTTGAGCGGAAATCGCAAGCGAAATCCGGCGAAACCCGTGTTGACCGGCAGGCCGGTCGGAATTTTGTTGTGGCCGTAGTCGAAGAGATTCGACGCGTAGGGCACCGGCGAGGGAATGCCGTCGCGCAGCACGTTGACGACGACCGGGCGCTTGTAGAGATGCCCGAGATGAAACAGTTCGAGCCGGAAATTCGAGTTGGGCTGGCCGAGCAGCGGCTTATCGGACCTGAACCGGATGTCGCGCCAAGCGTCGAAGTCCAGGTTGCCGAGCCCGTCGGGAAGTTGCGGCAGCGCGCCGTCGTACGGCGCAGCGGCGAGATCGTGCGCGCGCCTGACGACGTCGGCGTAGGAAAAGGCGGGGGTTGTTGGGGCGGTCGGGGCAGTCACCGGCTGTTGCTGCGCGAGAGCGGGAGGCATGAGGCGCGCACCCGAGGCGGCAATCACGCTCACGAGCAACGCCCGTCGATTCAAGGTCTGCATGGGGTCCGTGTCTTGGTGGCGGACCTTTGACGTAACCTGTGGCGCCGATGAAGGCAACCGCACCGCAACATAGCTCCGCAGAAGGCGTTAGTGCTCAAATCACGGGCCAAAAGCGCCGGGGCCGTGCGTGACCGTCGCTTCAAGCCCGAAATGCAGATTGTTGGTGACGGCGTAGTCGAAGCCGACGCCGGCCGTGCCGGCCGCCTGGAGGTCGCCGGGGCCGCCGAATACGCCATTGAGAGAGTCGTTCATGTCGGCGATGCCGCCGCCGGAAAAGGCAGGCCGGGCGAGCGCGACGCCTGCCGTCACGTAGGGCGTCAGCCGGCCCATCTCGTAGCCCATCGTGACGCTGGATTCGGCGAAGTCGAACCCTTGGAACCGACTGCCCGGCACGGCCCAGGGGCTGAAGCCGGTGGAAAAGCGCGCGCCGAGCACGACGTTGTTGTCGAAGACGTGGTCGTAGCCGGCGTAAACGTCGCCGCCGAACGCGCTCTTTGCGCCTTTGGCGAATACGCCCTCGACGCCGGCGCCGACATAGAAGCCGCTCCAGTTCGGCGCCTGGGTCTGAGGATCGGCGGCAAGCGAGGGGAGAGTCGGAAGATCAGCCGCCAAGGCGGGACAGGCGCCGGCGCCGGCCAGCACGGCGGCGAGAAGCAGTCGCATGAAGGTCGCTTTCGAAGTCTTCGTTTCGCGCGCCATCATGCCAACATGCGACTGCGGCGTCAAAGAGGCGGGCGACATCGACCTCGCTAGCGAGGTCGATCGCCGCCCGCTCCAATCGCTTCAAGTCCTTCGGCAGTCGCCCTTCACGAAACGGTTTCGGCGGCGGCTGCGGTCGCCTCGAGCGCTTGCGCGCGCAACTCGGCAAGCGAGGGAATGTAAGCGCGGATGCCCGGCCGCAATTCTTGCAGCGACACGAAGCGGCCGTTCGCCAGGCGCAGACCATCGCGATAGGCGCCGCGATCGGTCTGAGCGAAAGTCGCCCGCGCGCGCTGGCCGACGCCGAAGCGCGTCTGCAGATCGGACGGGATGTCTGTCAGCACGATTGGTGTTTCGCACTCCAGGCACACGACGGTCTTCGCGTCGCCAGCGGCGGTGAAGCCGATGGAGCCGCTCGGGAATCTCGTCGTTGCGTAGAGCTCGCCCTCACGGGCGGGGCGCGATCCGTACATCTCGAGGGAATAGTCGCACATATCCGGATCCTCCGTTGAGTGCACCCTCCAGCCGTCGCGTTAACGCTAGGACCGCCTTGCAGCATTTTTGAGGCCGGTCGCGTTCAACCGATCTGGGTCACCGCTGTGAAAATGCCGGCGAAATGGCACGCGGCGGCGATCGTGACGAAGCCGTGCCAGATCGCGTTTTGAAATTTTAGATTGCGCCAGAGATAGAACGGGACGCCCCCGGAATAGAGGAGACCTCCGGCGACGACCAGGGCGAGCGTGTTCGCCGGCAGGTCGGCGACGAGCGGCTTGATGACGACGATCGCCGACCAGCCGAGCGCGAGATAAAGCGCGACGGCGATGCGCTCGATGCTCTTGGGAGCGAAGATGTTGAGCGCCGCCCCGCCGATCGCGCCGGTCCATACGAAACCGACCAGCCCGGCGATCCAGAAGCTGCCGTGGACCTGCGAAAGCAGGGCGGTGTAGGTCCCGGCGATCATCAGGTAGATCGCGGAACGATCGCACCGCCCCAAGAACCGCTTCATCCGCATCCTCGACACCGGCGCCATGTTGTAGGCGAACGAGAAGCTGAACAGCACGAAGAAGGCGGCGGCGTAGACGATCATCGCGATGCGTTCGCTGAAGCCGCCGTGCAGCGGGGTCTTGGAGAAGAACAACGAAAATCCGATGAGGCCGGCGATCAACGCGGCGACATGGATGAATCCGTCGGCGAGGAGCTCGCCATTGCTGTAGGGACGCTCGAGATCGGGCGGCGGCGCGGACATAGGTCGGCCTTTCATAAGGCTGCGTCAGCCCACCCGGTTCGATCATGACGCAGGATGGCGCCGAAGCACAAGACCTGCGGCCACCCCGGATCAACTCCGCGCCGCCCGCCTAGGTTCAAATCTTCGCGCGGCGAGATAGGTCAGCGCAAATTCGCGCCGAGAAAAGAAACGCCGGCGCCATGAGGCCGGCCGAGCCGAGCGCCGCGACGCCTGTCGCCAAGCGCAGCCCGCCCGTGGCTGCAACCCCGTGCCGACCCCGCAGAGCCAGAGCAGCGCGACTTTCGTCCACGCTGTTCGCTGCGACGAGGTCGGTTCGGCCTCAGCCGCGATTTTCGTACAGCAGTCGCGCGCGCAGGGTGCCTTCCAGCGCGCGGATGTCCGCGAGGATGCGCAGGCTGTCGGCGGGCGAAGCGTCCGCGTCCAACACCACATAGCCGATGTCGTTGTGGGTCTCGTAGTATTGCGCGGCGATGTTGACCGAATGGCGCGCAAGCACCTCGTTCAGCCTGACCAGCATGCCGGGCATGTTCCGCTGGACCTGGATGAAGCGCGTGCCGACCGGGCGGGTGGGCAATTGCACCTGCGGGAAATTGACGGCTCCCATCGTCGAGCCGACGTCGCTGTAGTCGATGAGCTTGCGCGCGACTTCGACGCCGATGCGCTCCTGCGCCTCCTCGGTCGAACCGCCGACGTGCGGCGTCAGGATCACGTTGTCGAGACCCTGCAACGGGGAATTGAACCGCTCCGCGTTCGAGCCGGGCTCGCGCGGGAACACGTCGATCGCCGCGCCGCGCAACCGGCCCTCCCGCAAGGCGACAGCGAGGGCGTCGAGGTCGACCACCGTGCCGCGGCTGTTGTTGATCAGATAGGCGCCGGGCTTCATCGCCGCGATTTCGGCGACGCCGATCATGCCGTGCGTCGCCGGCGTCTCGGGCACGTGCAGGCTGACGACGTCGCTTTGCGCCAGAAGGTCCTGCAAGGTGTCGGTCGGCTCGGTGTTGCCGTGGCGCAGCTTGTCGGTTTGATCGTGGTAGACCACCCGCATGCCCATCGCTTCGGCGAGATAGGAGAGCTGCGAGCCGATATTGCCGTAGCCGATGATGCCGAGCGTCTTGCCGCGCACCTCGTGGCTGTTGTTCGCCGATTTGTCCCATTTGCCGGCGTGGGCGCCGACCGAGCGCGGCACGACGCGGCGGAGCAGCATGACGATCTCGCCGATCACCAGTTCGGCGACGCTGCGGGTGTTGGAGAACGGCGCGTTGAAGACCGGCACGCCGACGCGGGCGGCGGCCTCGAGCGCCACCTGATTGGTTCCGACGTTGAAACAGCCGATCGCGATCAGACGGTCCGCAGCTTCGAGAACCTCCTCGGTGATCTGCGTGCGCGAGCGTATGCCGATCACATGCACGCCTTTGACGGCTTCCAGGAGGGCGGCGCCGTCGAGCGCTTTGGGCAGGCGCTCGACGCTCGTATAGCCGGCGGCCTTCATCAACGCGACGGCGCTGTCATTCACGCCTTCGAGGAGGAGAATGCGGATCTTGTCCTTGGGCAGGGAGAGCAGGGGGGGGCGATTATCCACGGTGGGTCCAAATCCTGTGGGAGAGATGCGGCCGATATGCTCCATTCCGGCCATCGTGTCGATTCCGCCGCTTGCCGCACCTGAGGGATAAGGGGGGCGGCGATGGCCGCCCCCAGGCCGGTCACGCGCGCCGCTTCGCGCGTTCATGGAAGATCGATCCGATGAAATCGATGCTGGTCCGGGCCGCGAGCAGGGACGTCACGCCGGAGGGATCGTACGGCGGCGACACCTCGACGAAGTCGGCGCCGACCACCTCGAACCGCTTGGCGACTTCGCGCAGGATGTCCTTGCCCTCGTAGTAGGAGAAGCCGCCGTGGCTGATCGTCGCCGTGCCCGGCGCGATGCCGGGATCGAAGCTGTCGATGTCGATCGAGACATAGACACGCTCGCCGTCCGGAATATGCGCCAGCGAGGCGGCGGCGCCCTGCGCCCGCACTTTGCGCAGCGAAACGACGTGCGAGCCGTAAGCCTTGGCGGCTTCCCAGTCCTTGCGGCTGACGGCGGCCATGTTGTGCGGCCCGAGCGTGGTGATGCCCTTCACATGCGCCATTTCGGAGGCGCGCCGCATCGGGCTGCCGTGGCCCCAGGTGATGCCGTTGCGCTCGTCGATGAAGTCGAAATGCGCGTCGAGATGGACGATGTGGATCGGCTTCTCCTTGGAGAAGGCGGCAATCGTCGCCATGGTGATCGCGTGATCGCCGCCGAGGATGTATGGCATCACCTTGGCGTCGAGCAGCGCGCGAACGGCCTGCTCGGCGTTGGCGAGAGAGCGCTTGGTGTCGGCGTAGATGACGTCGCTGTCGCCGGCGTCGACGATCTTCACCTCGTCGGCGGTGAGGTAGGTGACCTCGTCCTCGAAGTCGAACACGCCTTCCGGGCCGAAGCCGTGAAACATCGACACTTCGCGGATCGCTCGAGGGCCGAAGCGCGTTCCGACGCGGTAGCTCGACGCGGTGTCGATCGGGACGCCGAGAATTGCGACGTCGGCGCCGTCGAGCTTGTTCCAGTCGGGGCAAGCGGGCTGGCGGGCGAAGGTCGTCAGTCCGACGAAGGGGAGATCCATCCGGTTTGGGGTGTTGCGATTGGTCATGACGCATCCTTTCCTGAGCGTGGTCGGGGAAGGGAACTCCCCGAACCGATTCCGGTGTTGGTTTCAGCAAATCTCGTCGACGATGCCTTCGCGCTCGTAGGCGCGACGGACTGAGGGGAGGCCGGTCACCATGTCGAGCAGGCGGGCGACATGCGGACGCGAACGCGGCGGCTTGCTCATCGGGCGCGCCCAGCGGGCGAGCATCACGAGGTAGAAATCAGCCGCGCTGAGCTTGTCGCCGAGAAACAAGGGGCCGTTCGCCTTGAGGTGGTCTTCGATCACGTCGAGGAAGCGGCTGGCGCGGGCTTCGGCCCCCTTCTTGACGACCTCTTTCGCCGCGGCGTCGCCGCCCGCCAAACGCTCCGGGTATTGCCAGATCATCAACTCCTCCTGAAGCGAGTTCGTCAGGAAGACCAGCCATTGATAGAACTTCGCGCGCTCCGGCGTGCCGACCGCCGGAGCAAGCCCGGCTTCCGGATGCCGATCGACGATATGGAGGGCGATCGCAGCCGCTTCGAAGACGACGTTGTCGCCGTCGACCAGCGTAGGAATACGGCCGTTCGGGTTGATCTTCAAGTATTCCTTCGACTTTTGCGATTCACTTGATCTGTCGACCAGTCGAAGTTCGTATTTTGCCCCGACTTCTTCAAGCAACATATGGGGCGCTGCATTGGCGTTGGCTGGGAAATAATGAAGTTGGTACATTTTGTATCTCCTGTCCCTGTCTGGACTGGAAATAAAATAGGACTGTGCTACCGTGGCCTCAATGTCTGATGTCCGACAAATCGGGCCAAAGGCGCGGCGTATCGGGCCGCGACGCGGTTGGACGAGAACCGGGACGAACGAAGCATGCCAACGCCGTCGAAATCAGTCGCCATCGTCGTGCCGCCGAACGCCCAGTCTCTCGACGTCTCGGGGCCGCTCGACGCATTCCTGGAAGCGAACCGGCAGTCGAGCGAGGCCGCCTACGGCGTGCGTTTGCTCTCGACCGGCGCGGCCCGTGAGGTCAGGGCAGGGGGCATGTCGCTGCTCGCCGACGCATCCATCGTCGAGGCGGACCAGCCGATCGACACGCTTCTGGTAGCGGGAACGCCCGACTACGCGCAGGCCTATTCGAGCGCGGACTTCCACGTCTGGCTGCGGCGCCGCGCGCCGCATACCCGGCGATACGGCTCCGTCTGCACGGGCGCCTTCTTCCTCGGGGCGGCCGGCTTGCTCGACGGATTGCAGGCGACCACCCACTGGCAGCACGCCGCCGAACTCGCCGAGCGCTTTCCCTCCGCAAAGGTCGTCCCCGACCAGATCTACGTCGAGGACGGACCGCTCTACACCTCCGCCGGGGTCACGGCAGGCATCGACCTTGCGCTCAAGCTGATCGAAGACGATCACGGCCGCGAGCTCGCCCTGCTGGTGGCGCGGCGGCTGGTGGTGTTTCTCAAGCGCCCGGGCGGACAGTCGCAGTTCAGCGCCCATCTGGCGGCGCAGATCGCCAGCGAGGATCGCATCCAATCCGTGCAACACTGGATCCTCGACCATCTCTCGCTCGATCTCACGCTGCGCACGCTGGCGGGGCGCGCCGCGATGAGCGTCAGGAACTTCACCCGCGTCTTTCAGAGCGAGACCGGGATCACGCCGGCGGAGTTCGTCGAGATGGCGCGGGTCGACGCAGCCAGGCGCCTGCTCGAGGATTCCGATACGCCGCTGCAGCGCGTCGCCTCCCGCTGCGGCTTTGCAAGCCCGGACACGATGCGGCGCGCTTTCCTGAGGCGAATTGGAACCGGGCCGAGCGACTACCGGCAGAGGTTCCGGGGGTAGGGCGCTCGTTGTGAACGCGCTGCCGTTCGGTCGCACCCGCAGCTGTCATGCTGCGGAAATGGCGGCCCCTGTCCCCGCCTTCGCGGGGTGACAAGGGTTTCAGCCCCTGTAGCGAAGCGCCTCGATGATGACCCCGAAGGCTGCGGAGGATCGGCGGCGGCTCGGATAGTAGAGGTGATAGCCCGGGAACGGCGGGCACCAGTCCGCGAGCACGCGCACCAGGCGGCCTTGCGTGAGATGCGGCTGCGCCACGTCCTCGGGCATGTAAGCCAGCCCCAGCCCCGCCAAGGCTGCGTCCAGCCGCAGAGCGCCGGTGTTGAAGACGAGGCGCCCTTCCACGCGCACTTTCAGCGCGTGTCCGTCCTTCTCGAATTCCCATGCGTAGAGACCGCCGTAGGTCGGCAGGCGGAGATTGATGCAGAGGTGCTCAGTAAGATCGGGCGGCGCAAGCGGCTTGGGCCGGTCGGCGAAATATTGCGGCGCCGCGACGACCGCCATGCGCATGGCCGGCCCGATCGGCGCCGCGATCATGTCCTTGGCCACCTGCTCGCCGATGCGCACCCCAGCGTCGCATCGCTCGGCGACGATGTCAGTCATCCCATTGTCGACGACGATCTCGATGTTGATGTCGGGGTAGTCGGGCAGAAGCTTTCGCAGCGCCGGCCAGAGGACCGCGCTGGCCGCATGCTCGCCAGCCGAGATGCGGATCGTGCCGGCAGGCTTGTCGCGAAGGTCGCCGAGCGCGGCGATCTCGGCCTCGATCTCGTCGAACCGCGGCCCGATGGCGAGGAGCAGGCGCTCTCCGGCTTCGGTCGCCGCGACGCTGCGGGTGGTGCGCGTGAGCAACTGGAGCCCGAGCCGCTCTTCGAGCCCCCGGATCGTATGGCTCAGCGCGGACTGCGAAACGCCGAGCCGCGCGGCCGCCCTGGTGAAGCTGCGTTCCTTGGCGACGGCGATGAAGGCGAGCAGGTCGCTGAACGTCTCGCGCGGCATTGATGATCTCTCCTCATGAGTCTATGCCGATTTTCCCGTCTTAATGCAATCGCGGTCGTCCTGTACATAGTCGCCATTGCAATGGGCGGGCCCGCCCGACGACTTCAAGGAGACCAGCGATGGAGATCAAACGGAATGGCTCGCAGCCCTCGACGAGAGGATCCGCCGAATATTTCACGGGCGTGGTGCGTCTCGATGCGCCGTTTCGGGGCGGCGAACCCGCGCGCGTGGCCGGCGCAGTGGTGACGTTCGAGCCGGGCGCCCGCACCGCTTGGCATACCCATCCGCTCGGTCAGACGCTGATCGTCACCGCCGGGGTCGGTCGCGCCCAGCGCGAGGGCGGGCCGGTGGAGGAAATCCGGCCCGGCGACATCGTCTGGTTCCTGCCGGGCGAGAAACATTGGCACGGCGCCGCGCCGACGACCGCGATGACCCATATCGCGATCCAGGAGGCGTTCGACGGCAAGGTCGTCGACTGGTTGGAGAAGGTGAGCGACGAGCAATATCGGGGCTGAGGATGGGGAGCGCGGAACCTCTCGCGCGGCTTCATGAGTTCCGCTCACGAGTTTGTGCCGATCTCGTCGTCTGATATCGAGCGCCGCACGACCTAAATAGCCAACGCCATATCAGGGCTGAGGATGGGAGCGGAGTTGACAATGCAAAAGCGTAAAATCGGCAAAACCGGTTTGGAGGCGTCGGCCATCGGCCTGGGCTGCATGGGCATGAGCCACGCCTACGGAACGGCGCCGGACCGCGGCGAGATGATCAAGGTGTTGCGCGCGGCGGTCGAACGCGGCGTCACCTTTTTCGACACGGCGGAGGTCTACGGCCCGTTCACCAACGAGGAACTGGTCGGGGAGGCGCTTGCGCCGCTGCGTCGCAACGTGGTGATCGCCACCAAATTCGGCTTCGAGATCGGGTCGCAGGGCAGGGGTGGCGTCGACAGCCGGCCGGAGCACATTAGAGCTGTGGCGGACGCCTCGCTCAAGCGGCTGAGGACGGACGTCATTGATCTCTTCTACCAGCATCGCGTCGATCCGAACGTGCCGATCGAAGACGTCGCCGGCACGGTCAAGGACCTCATCCGGCAAGGCAAGGTGAAGCACTTCGGCCTATCCGAGGCCGGCGTGCAGACGATCCGCCGCGCCCACGCCGTCCAGCCGGTCGCCGCGCTGCAGAACGAATATTCGCTGTGGTGGCGGGAGCCCGAGACGGAGGTGATCCCCGTTCTGGAGGAACTCGGCATCGGCCTCGTCCCCTATAGCCCGCTCGGTCGAGGCTTCCTGACCGGCAAGATGGACGAATCGACGACCTTCGACAGCGCCGACTTCCGCAGCAAGCTGCCGCGCTTCACGCCCGAGGCCCGGAAGGCCAACCAGGCGCTAGTCGCTCTCCTGCAGCGGATCGCGACGCAGAAGGGCGCGACGCCGGCGCAGATCGCGCTCGCCTGGCTCATCGCCCAGAAGCCGTGGATCGTCCCGATTCCGGGCACGACCAAACTCAGCCGTGTGGAGGAAAACATCGCCGCCGCGGCGATCGAACTGACCCCCGCCGATCTCAAGGAGATCGACAGCGCGGCCGCAAGCATCAAGGTCGAAGGGGAGCGCTACCCAGAGCATCTCGAGCGCTTGGTAGGTCGCTGATCCAACAAAGGAGCAATAGCGCCATGACTTCAGGAATTCAGGGCAAGGTGGTCGTCATCACCGGCGCGAGCAGCGGCCTCGGCGAGGCGGCGGTGCGCCGTCTGGCAAAAGACGGCGCCAAGCTCGTGCTCGGGGCGCGTCGCCTCGACCGTCTTAAGGCCCTCGCCAAGGAATTTTCCCTTGGCGACGACGCGGCCGTTCAGACCGACGTGACGAAGTTCGACGAGGTCAAGCGGCTGGTCGACCACGCGGTGAAGCTGCACGGCCGGATCGACGTGATGATCAACAACGCCGGCCTGATGCCGCACTCGCCGCTCGAGCGCTGCAAGGTCGAGGATTGGGATCGCATGATCGATGTCAACCTCAAGGGCGTGCTCTACGGCATCGGCGCCGCGCTGCCCCATATGAAGGCGCAGAAGAGCGGCCACTTCATCAACGTCTCGTCGGTCGCCGGCCACAAGGTCGGGCCGGCAGGCGCCGTCTATGCCGCCACCAAGCACGGCGTTCGGGTGATCTCAGAAGGCCTGCGGCAGGAGGTGAAGCCCTACAACATCCGCACCACGATCATCTCGCCGGGCGCCGTCGAATCCGAGTTGCCGGACAGCGTGACCGAGCCCGACGTCGCCGCGAACGTGCGCGAGCGCTACGCCAAATGGGCCATCCCCGCCGATTCCTTCGCCAGCATGGTGGCCTTCGCCATGAGCCAGCCGGAGGACGTCGACGTCAACGAGATCCTGTTCCGCCCGACGCGGCAGGAGTATTGACGAGCCTCCGCTCTATCCCTTCTCCCCTTGCGGGAGAAGGTGGCGCCCCGTAGGTGCGTCGGACGAGGGGTTGCGGCCATTAGGCGCCTGCGAGCGACGCCGCTCGGGCCACCTTCTCAGGGCGAATGCGCAGCATTCGTCCGCCCCCGCAAGGGGAGAAGGAGTCAGGGCGCTGCCCGCATTACGCTGCTGCAGCCAGAATCTTCTGCATTTTGGTAGAAGGAGCCTCTCCGGAGTCCACTTGTCATGCCCGCGGAAAAGCGGGCATCCAGGAGTCAAGGGCGAAGGACTGCGGCGGCTATCTGGACCCTCGCTTTCGCGAGGGTGACAGGCTGTGTGAGTCAACCAAAAAGCAAGGCGCCTAGCCTTACGCCGCCCCTTCGGTCGCCTTCGAGGAGCGCTCCGCCCGCTTGCGGTCGTTGGGGTCGAGCAGCGCCTTGCGCAGGCGGATCGACTTCGGCGTCACCTCGACGAGTTCGTCGTCCTGGATATAGGCGAGCGCCTTCTCCAGCGTCATACGGATCGGCGGCGTCAGGCGCACGGCCTCGTCCTTGGAATGCGTGCGGATGTTGGTGAGCTTCTTGCCCTTCAGCACGTTCACTTCGAGATCGTTGTCGCGCGTGTGCTGGCCGACGATCATGCCCTGATAGACCTTCCAGCCCGGCTCGATCATCATCGGGCCGCGGTCTTCGAGGTTCCACATCGCATAGGCGACCGATTCGCCGGCTTCGTTGGAGATCAGCACGCCGTTGCGCCGTCCAGCGATCTCGCCCTTCCACTGGCCCCAGTTATGGAACAGGCGGTTCATGATCGCGGTGCCGCGCGTATCGGTGAGCAGTTCGCCGAGATAGCCGATCAGGCCGCGCGTCGGCGCGAGGAAGACCAGGCGCAGGCGGCCGCCGCCCGAGGGGCGCATCTCGACCATCTCGCCCTTGCGCTCGGACATCTTCTGCACGACGACGCCGGAATGCTCCTCGTCGACGTCGATTACGACTTCCTCGATCGGTTCGAGCATTTCGCCGCTCTCGTCCCGCTTGAACAGCACCTTGGGGCGGGAGACGCCGAGCTCGAAGCCTTCGCGGCGCATCGTCTCGATCAGGATCGCGAGCTGCAATTCGCCGCGGCCGGAAACGACATAGGCGTCGGAATTAGGAGCGGCGTCGACGCGCAACGCGACGTTGCCCTCCGCTTCCTTGAACAGGCGGTCGCGGATCACGCGGCTCGTCACCTTGTCGCCCTCGGTGCCCGCCAGCGGGCTGTCGTTGACCGAGAAGGTCATCGACAGGGTCGGCGGATCGATCGGCTGGGCGTGCAGCGGCTCGACTTCCTCGGGACTGGAAAGGGTGTCGGCGACGTTGAACTTCTCGAGGCCGGCGATGGCGACGATGTCGCCGGCGACAGCCTCCTCGATCGGCGATCGCTCGATGCCGCGGAAGGCGAGAATGCGGGAAACGCGCCCCTGTTCGACGAGACCGCCCTCACGGTCGAGCACCTTGACCGGCGCGTTGGTCTTGATCGAGCCGGAGAACACGCGGCCGGTGACGATGCGGCCGAGATAGGGGTTCGCCTCGAGAAGCGTGCCGAGCATGCGGAAGCCGCCGGCGCCGACCTTGGGCGACTCGACATGGCGCAGCACCATGTCGAACAGCGCCGCCATGTCTTCTTTGACGTCGTCGGGCGATTCCGACATCCAGCCCTGCTTGGCCGAACCGTAGAGGATGGGGAAGTCGAGCTGCTCGTCGGTGGCGTCGAGCGCGGCGAACAGGTCGAAGCACTCGTTGACGACCTCGTTGGGCCGTGCGTCGGGCTTGTCGACCTTGTTGACGCAGACGATCGGCTTCAGGCCGATCTTCAGCGCCTTGCCGACCACGAACTTGGTCTGCGGCATCGGCCCTTCGGCCGCGTCGACCAGCACGATCGCGCCGTCGACCATCGAAAGGATGCGCTCCACCTCGCCGCCGAAATCGGCGTGGCCTGGGGTGTCGACGATGTTGACGCGGACACCCTTCCAGACGACCGACGTCGCCTTGGCGAGAATGGTGATGCCGCGCTCGCGCTCGAGATCGTTGGAATCCATCACGCGCTCAGCGACGCGCTGGTTCTCGCGGAATGCGCCGGACTGTTGCAGCAGGCGGTCGACCAGCGTCGTCTTGCCGTGGTCGACGTGGGCGATGATGGCGATGTTTCTCAGATTCATGGAAATCCAGCTTTGGCGCGGCGCATATTGGAAAAGCGGCCGACGGCCGGCATCCCTCGACTCTAGACATGACGGGAGTGCGACGAAGCGCGTGCACCGACGCCGCGCTTCCCGATTTGTGCGGCGCAATACACGAAATTGACGGCAAAGGGAAGGGGGCTGCAATGGGGGAAATCAGCCATCTTCGACGCGCTGATCGGAGCTCTCGTCTCAGCCCGAAGCCGCTAACGCCGCTCCCCGGGCGCCGGAAGCCTCAAATAGAAAAGCCTTCGCGTCTCGAGCCGCCCGTGGCGGACGCTGTCGAGAATGAAGGCGCTGGCGAGGCTGAGGAAGGCGAGTATCATGACCCCGGTCGCCGCGATTGCGGTGGGAAAGCGCGGCACGAGGCCCGTTTTCGCGTAAGTGACGAAGATCGGCACGGAGAGCAGGATCGAGAACGTCGCCGCCACCGCCGCGATCGCCGAGAAGAAGGCGAGCGGCCGCTCCTCCTTGAGCAGCTTGCCGATCGTCGCCAAGATGCGCGCCCCGTCGCGGTAAGTCTGCAATTTCGAGCTGGAGCCGAGCGGCCGGGCAAAATAGGCCGTCTCCACCTCGGCGACCGGCAATTTCAGCGACAGCGCATGGACCGTCAGCTCCGTTTCGGTCTCGAAGCCTGTCGCGAGCGCGGGGAACGATTTGACGAAGCGGCGTGAGAGAACGCGGTAGCCGGAGAGCATGTCTTCGAATCGTCCGCCGAAGGTCCAGGCGACGACGGCGGTGAGCAAGCGGTTGCCGAATTCGTGACCCGCCCGATAGGCGCCGGCTGTTCCTTCGGCGCGGCGCTTGCCGACCACCATGTCGAGGTTTTGTTCGATCAGGCAGTGGACCATGTCGGGCGCGCTCGCCGGGTCGTAAGTCGCGTCGCCGTCGACCAGCACGTAAACGTCGGCCTCGATGTCGGCGAACATGCGGCGCACCACATTGCCTTTGCCCTGCCGCGGCTCGTGGCGGGTCACCGCCCCCGCGGCGCTGGCCGTTTGCGCCGTGCTGTCGGTCGAGTTGTTGTCGTAGACGTAGATGTCGGCGTGGCACAACGCCGCCCGGAAGTCCGCGACAACGCGCGCAATCGTCGCCGCCTCGTTGTGGCAAGGGATCAGGACGGCGGTCTTCATCGAGAAGCCTGGGATTGATTCGGGCGCACGGCGAGAGTGGCGAAAGCCGGGGCGAGCGGCAAGCGGGACGGCCGCCGCTTCCACGGCAAATTGCGCTCGTATCGCCCCGGCAGGCGACAAGTCGATCGAGAGCGCGCGACAGCGCCCCGCCGGCCTCCACAAGGCCGACGGAGCGCTCCAGCGCGCAATTTACCGCCGCACCGCGTCGCTCAGCATGAGGGCGACGGCGCACGTGACGGGCTCAGACAATCGGCATGGGGGGGCCCACGGCGGACGCCGCGGGCGGAGGAAGAACCGTCGGCCTAGAATTCACGCCACTCGTTATGCATCCAGTAGCCGCGGCCAGCATGCTCATGCCAGTGACGATGTTCCTCGCCCTTCCATCGCCAATTGTCGGGATGGATTTCGACACGCGCATCGGGCGGATAGGTGTAGGTGTCATGGGTATGCCAGCAGTCGTCGCCGGAACAGACAATCGCGGCCGACGCCGAGCCGCCCGACAGGGCAAACGCGGCTCCACCGAGCGCAGCCGCGGCGATCAGACTCTTGAGCTTGAACATGAAGGGTCCTCCGTTTCCTGCGATAATTTGGAAACGTGAGAGAACGCAAAAGGTTCCCACTTCGGCCCGAAGCGCGATGTCTCAAGTATGAGATGCTCTTGAACGGGCCGGAGGTTGCGCAGCGGCGCCGATTGCAGGACGTGAACCCTCGCTCCCGAGGTGGAGGGTGGCGATCCGCTTCAAGATCCTGGCGCTGGTGCTGAGACTGCCGTGCCGGCTCAATCGCCCTTCGATCGTCTGAAGCGGTACATCGAAAGGCGGCTTCCGTGACCTCCGTAAGCGCGGCGCAGAAGTGCGGGTGGGCGCCGAAGGGTTATGGCGCCAAATATGGCGGCCGGACGGAATATTGGCTGACGAATGAGTGCTTCGTAGAGGCCGCCGGCGGCGAGAGGCGGTCTCTTGGATTGAATGCGCAGAGCGACTGTTTCGCGGCAGGAGCATCTTCGCCCTGCGCTACGGTCGGTGCTGGCGCCGAGGCCGTCGTCGAGGCGCCCGAGCAGCACAATGTCGTGCTTGAGGCGCATATCGGAGCGCCGTCGCCCGCCGCCCCCACCCCCGCGTCCGCCGCTGCGGAAACCGCCGCCGCGTCCACCGACTCGAAAGCCCGTGGAGCGCCCCGGCTCCATGACGCTGGCGGCGATTGCACCGTGAGCGACGCAAGCACCTTCCCGCGCCGGCAGCGTCGGCCGATACCGTGATTCGGCTACCTCATCAACGCGAGATTGCGCCAGAAATTCTGCAGACTGGCGTCGCCCCCGAAGAGCGTTGTAAAGTTCGTCGAATCGACAAAGACGATGTCGCCGGCCCGCTGTCCGTCGGGCGGCATCCAGAGCAGGCAATTGAATTCCTTGTTGCCGGCCTCGGTGAACGGATGGGGGCGATCCGGGTCGATGGGCTGGCGCGCCAGCAAGCGAATCGCCTTGCTGTCCGTTTCGGTTATCTCGTAGTGCGGCAAGTGCGGATGGAAGTTCAAGGTGGGCACGTCCTTCAAGAGGCCCAACTCATCGACATCGCGGAAGGCGGTGAGCGGAGCGATCTCCTTCGTGCCCTTTGCGAGCGCCGGTCGAAGCCCCCAGGCATTGTGAACGGGCGCGCCGAGCGCGCTGATCAGCGAGCGGGTGTACTGGCCAAACCGCTGCTGGCGCGGCACGAGCGCGTCGCCGTGATGACGATATTCCATCTGGCGCTGCTTTAGATCTTCGGTGAAGCCGACATCATGGTGCGGCGCGAGCAAGAGGCACGTCCCTTCGCGCTTCAGCCATTCCTGGATCGCCGCGACTTCATCCGGCGCCGCCTCCTGTTCGGAGAGCAGATGGTCGAGACCGAACACCAGGAGCGTGTCGGTGTCGGCGAGAATGCGTTCGTCGATTGGGAGCTTGTACCCGGCCTGGTCGATGCGCTGAAAGACAGCGACAGGATGGTCGGTGGCCTCTCCAGCGAGTTTTTGAAAGCTGAGCGTGGAGCGATGGAAAAGTTCCAGCGTACCGGCGATGCCTTGGAGGAATTGGGCGGCGCTGTATTCCTGCGTCTCGTAGTTGGGCCACAGCACGGTGCGCACTTCGGTCATTGTCGAAAAGCGATTCTCCATCGCCGCCGGGTCGCGCTGAGACTCCCAGGGATAACTCCATGTCCAATAGATACTGAGGCGACGTTTGCCTGGGGTGTATTTCCGAGCGACGTGTTCTTGGTTGTAGGTGCGCGCCGCGGCGAGTTCGCTCATGGCGGTCTCCTTTCATCGCCGATTTGCGGAGCCCGCGCTCCGCGCGAGTCCGCGAGTGTTGCGAGGCGCCGAAGCGCACTGATGCCGGGGAGGAAGAAGTAGGCGCCGCCCTTCACGGTCGTGAAAGCCGGCAGACCGGTGATCTTCTTGCGGATCGGACGGGTTGGAATCTTATATTCCAGCGTGCCGTCCTGATTGCCGATGATGGGATCGCGCTCGTTGCCGAGTTCGTGAAAATTCCGGTCATTGATCCAAACGTTTTGAGCGAACTCGTATTGCCGGATCAGACTTGCGCAGACGACGAATGCGGCGATCCCCCGCTCCAAGCCGTCCTCCGGCGCGTCGTCAAGCAATGGTGGACCATAAGTGGCGCCGCGCCGGATCATGCGGCGGCGGTTCACATTGGCCGCCGTGTCGCGAGGATTCATGCGGCGGATGTGCGCGCCCAGAGGGACCGCATAGCCATGCGGGTCCATGTCCTTGTAGCTGAAATCGTTGTTGCGCTGCGGATCGGCGCCAAGCACAGGATCGTCCTTGTCGGGCGCCAGAACGAGCGGCGCGCCGCTGCGCCAACGCCCCATCAGCTTCGCGGCGACCAACTCCTGCTCCTCCCGCGTCTCGCCGTGCTGGCGAAGGAAATCCCGAAAGCGGCCCACATGCTCTTGCAGACGGCGATACGCTATGTAGCTGCCGTTGCGAGACAAGGCCTCGGGTTGCGGCATCGGATAGGGTTGGCCGCTTTCATCGGGATAGCCGAGGATGAACTCGCCTGGCTTGAGCGGCCGCCCCCATCCCGGCGTCGGGTCGGCGCCGGCGCCTTCTATGACCGGCTCGGAGAGCCGATCGCGGTAGCCGAAATGATCGTGCGCGTAGTCGAACGGCGGAATCGCCTCCAAATCCAGGGACGACAATACCTCGACGCCTTCGCATCGCGCGATGAGCCGTTCGTGCTCGTCTTGGCCCCGGCGCACTTCCGCGCCGTCGCGGCCGAACAGGATCGCGATCGCGTGGAGGTCCGGACTGGCGAGCCCGCCCACCCAATTGTCGGGATGGTTGTCGCCGGTGTCGCCGAGAATCTCCGCGCGGGCGGCCATGCCCTGCTTGAACTCGTCGGGAAACGTCGCCAAAGAAGCCTCGTCCAAGCCCAGCGCGCGCAAGCCGTTCCAGGTGAAGGCGACCGTCGCCCAGCGTTGCTTCCGTTCAAGCGAGGCCTTCGTCGAGGCGGCGGACTGCACGGCGTCGAGCATCGCCGACAGCCACGCGGTTGCGCCTCTCGGGTTACGAAACGATAGGAACTCGTAGCGCGCCGCGAGCGCAGGCGCCCGTACAAGCAGGAAGTGCTGGATGTCGTCGAATTCGAGCATGGCGTCGATCCGAAACGGGCTTGAGACCAACAGCTATAAGGTTTGCTGTTGATGCAAGCACCTCCCGAAGGCGGAAGCGCGTCGAGTCACTGCATCTGATCGAGCATCTTCGAGAATGAAGCTTTGAGCCTGAGCGCCTTCTTGATCTCGTCGGCGCTCACGAACGGATATTCGCCGTATTCAAGAAAACTCGGGCGGTGATGATCGCGAACAAATTTGATGAACGCGGGCGCGTTCGTCTTCCAGTCCCTCGGGAAACCCTCCAAATTCTCGAAGACGGTGTCGATTCCCGTGGCCGCGAAAAGCGCGACGGCGTCCTCAGTGTATTTATCAAAATCGGTGTCGAAGATTCCCATGTACTGGAAGTACGTTTCGCCCTTGATATCGAAAAGATTCCATCGAAGGTAGTGCAGCTTGAGCACGGCGAGCGCGTCGGGTTGTTCCGCCACGGTCTTCTCGATCTTCTGGGCATATTCGTAAAAGACCGGCTCTCGTCCAGGGATGATCTTCGCGATGATCGAGAAGCCGTAGCATGAAGGAGTCTTGGGAAAGATGGGCCCGTAGCGCCCCTGCTCCACCTTATCCCTAAAGAAGCCGCCTTCAGGCAGCGCCATCGCCGAGGGCTTCGCGCCATCTTGCAGATTCGACGCGTCTGACATGACAACCGCCTTTCCTGCTGGTGAGAGGAGAACACGTGCCGGCGTTCATGTCGGGCCTTGAGACTTCACGCCGCCAAGGAAGAGACGCGCGATGCGATTCACAGGCCCTCGCAAAATGAAATACGGCACGAGTGCGAGCAGCGTCGCCGTAAAGACCAGTTCGAGTGGATAGACGAACCTATGGACGATCAGCTGGTAGACGACATCAAGGGCCGCCGCGACCAGAAACGGCGTCCGCATGTCCTTCCAGCCGCCATGCAGCAACTGCCAACGATAACCTGGATTCGTAACTGCGGCCCAGAGATATGCGGGCCGGCCCGCTCTGGCGTCCCTCAAGCCCGCGCGCACGGCGAATAGAGTCGCGATCGACGGCTGGATTACGAACCGCAGATTTAAACTTCCTGTCGGGCGCGCAACAAAATTGTCCCACCCACGAACAACCATGTCGATGATCATGCTCATGTCGGCTCTGATCATGACGGGACAAATTCTGACTATTTTCAGCGTGGCACGGGCCGCCAATCCTGTCAATGTGAGCAAGAGTATTTCGTCCTGCATTGTCACGCGCAATAAATGAGAGGTTTCGAGCCATTGACAACAGCGCGGCGCCTGCGCGACTTTTCCTGTCCTGGTCGCGCCTTTGAGGACGATCATATGACTCCAATCGATCTGGTCGGCCTCGCACGGCGCGAAGCTTAGCGGTGCAGAGATTTGCGCCGCGGTCAGCGCGGGGCGAAGGACGGAGTCTTCGATGCTCGATCTCGACTACGCCGCTCTCTTCGTCTTGATCGCGATCGTTGCGTTGGTCGTTTACGGCATGGTTGCCGTATGGGCCATGCCCTACGAGATCGCCAAGGCGCGAAATCATCCGCACGTGGACGCGATCGGCGCCGCCACTTGGGTCAGCCTCGCCACGCTCGGAGCGCTGTGGCCGTTCCTCTGGATTTGGGCGATGGCCTACCGCCCTGACCGCGGCTGGGGCTCAAGCAGCGGTTCGGCCGCAGGCGCTTCGGCGGAGGCGATCGCGCGTTTGGAGACGCGCGTCACCGCGTTGGAACATCCGCAACAAAGATAGGCGCCAGCATGGGCGGCATTCTTCTTCTCGGATATGCGGCGATTTGCGTGGTCGTGTTCCGGATCCTGCGCGTTCCGGTCAACAAATGGACGATGACGACGGCTTGCGTCGGCGGTGTTGTCGCGGTCGGCGGAATCCTACTGGGAATGGACTACAATCAACCCTTCACGCCCGATGCGCGCCTCTATTTCTTCACCACGCCGATAACGCCTACGATTCAGGGGATCGTGATCGAGGTTCCCGTGACGCCGAACGCCCCCCTCAAGAAGGGCGACCCGCTGTTCAAGCTCGATCCGGGTCCATATGTCGCGGTGGTGGACCAAAAGAAGGCGCTTCTCGCGGAGGCCGAACAGAATGTTCAGTTGTTGAAAGCCTCTTACGATCAGGCGGTCGCCGACGTGAACAAGTCCAAGGCCGACCAAGTGTTGGCGCAACAGACCTATGACCGCCAGCGTGAATTGTTCGCGAAGGATTCCGCTGCGGCGACAACGCTCGACACGGCCGTGCGAAATCTCGAAACAGCCGTACAGGACCTTGCTGGCGCGGAAGCCGCGGCGGACCGGGCGCGGCTCGCCTATGCATCGGAGATTGGCGGCGTCAACACTTCGGTCGCGCGGGCTGAAGCGGACCTGACGAGAGCCCAGATCGATCTGAATGCGACCACCGCCAAGGCGCCCACCGACGGCTATGTGACGCAACTCTCTTTGCGGCCTGGGATGGTTGCGAGTCCGTCGACGCCGACGATGGTCTTCATTCACAACGACGCCAATGTGCTGAAGGCGTCTTTCTCCCAGAACGTCCTTCAGCGACTGAACGTAGGCGCCGAGGCCGAGATCGTCTTCGACGGCATTCCTGGTCGCGTATTCGCAGGGCGAGTCACGCTGGTCAGCGATGCGATCGCGCAGGGCCAGGTGCAAGCAGGAGGCGCGCTTTTGGATCCTGAAGAGCGCAATAAGTCTCCCACCCGGGCGCTGACCCGCATCGACATTCTCGACGATCTCTCGGGCTACCAGCTTCCGGCCGGCGCGACTGCGCAGGTTGCCGTCTACACGGAGCACTGGCGGTGGACCGCCATCATTCGCCGCATCATTTTGAGGATGTACGCGTGGTTGAATTACGTCGTGTAAAAGAGCCGCCGCTCCCGCACAGGGCTCACGTCAAATCGAACGCAGTCGAGAGCGCACTCTCTCCTCTTTGATCAGCGTCCCTCGGCCCCCCGCGGCGCCATGCCGAACAGGATTGTGCCCAGTCGGCCGGGGCCTATGACCCGGTCGATCTCCTCGAACGCGAAAAACGGCGCCAGCGCGTATCCCATCATGATGGCGACGAGAACGATGCCCGCGACCCCGCCTTCGCCGTAGGTCGGCAGACTCGCGTTGACGGCCTTATGGTGAATGAGGCCGAGAAGGATTTTCTCGATGCTGTCGACCACAATCAAAAGCGCTGCGAAGCCGACGGATCGAGCAACGATCGGCACGATGAGCGGCTTCGTTCGTAGCCAAGCGTTCGCCGGAAGATTGTCCGCCACGACCATCACCTTGGCGAAGATGAGCGCGTTTACAAAGCCCGCGCCAAACTTCTCGGCTGGAATTCCGTGTTGTGCGAGCACAACGAATTCATGAATCTGGAACAAGATAAACATCGCCCAGAGATAGGCGAATATCGCTGCGAACCGCCACAACTCGTGCTGCGCGCGATGCTTGAGGGTTTCGTGTTGCGGCGAAGCCTGCTTGAGCGTGGTCTGCTTGGCCTTGCTTGTGCCGTCGGTCATGGGCGGGGTCCCTTCCTAGCCGGTCCGGAAGCCCTCTCAAAGAGCGCCGCTATCGTACCCTTTTTTGACGGCGGGCGCACGCAACCCCGCCATCGAGCTCTCACAGCTCGAGAGCGGCGAAGCCGGGACAATCGAGGGGAAGCGGGGCCGGCGTTCGCCATAGCAACTTGCGGCGCTCGGGCGCGATCGGCCCACCCCACCGGCGCGATCTTTGCGCGCCGAACCGCCGTCGGATAATGTCTGGGGCACAAGGTTCCGCCTAGGAACATAGCATTCGCGGGTAGGCTGCTCAGACGAGCAAGAGCACCGGCTGATGAGGGCAGGAACATGGACGCGGACGAAACGGCGGGGCGCGCCGTAAGGTCAGCCTCCCCTAAAGAGGCGCTGCTCCGGCAATACGGGTGTGGCCCGATCAAGCTTAAGGGCGCAGCCGATGCCCTTTATGAGCGTCATGTCACGTTCGACAACGTCGTCGATGCGGCTGCGGTGGGCCCTCGTGAACGTTATGAAGCCATCGCCCGTTCGGTCCGGGACGTCCTCTCGCAGCGGTGGTTGCGCACCGAGCAGACGTACGAACACGAGAACCCGAAGCGGGTTTACTATCTGTCGATGGAGTTCCTCATAGGGCGCTCTTTAGCCAATAACATCATGAACCTCCTCCTGGATCCAATCGGCAAGGAACTTGCCGACGAGCATGGGTTTGATCTCCTCGCATTGCTTGAGGAGGAGCCGGATGCCGGTCTTGGGAACGGCGGGCTTGGCCGCCTCGCGGCATGTTTCATCGACTCCATGGCCACCATGCAGCTTCCGGCAATGGGGTATGGCCTCCGCTACGAGTACGGCATTTTCCGCCAGACCATTGAGGACGGCTGGCAGAGCGAGCAGCCGGACAATTGGTTGCGCCGGCCCGATCCATGGGAGGTCGCGCGGCCACAAGAAGCCGTGGAGGTAAAGCTCGGTTGCTCATTCGCCGTCCGCGGCGGGACGCTGGGTGTGGTTGCCGGGCGGCCGTCAAGCCTGATCGGCCTGCCGTTCGACCGGCCGGTGGTGGGGTTCGGCGGAAAAAACATCAACACGCTTCGGTTGTGGGCGGCCGCCGCCGCGGACGTGTTCGACTTCCAGGCATTCAGCGCCGGTGAATTTGTCGGCGCCCTTGCCGAACGGCTTTCGGCGGAATCGCTGACAAGGGTGCTCTATCCCGACGACTCCACGAGCATGGGCCAGGGCCTGCGCTTTGTGCAGGAGTATTTCCTCGTTGCCTGCTCGCTGGCCGATCTCGTGCGGCGGTTCTGCCGCAGCAATTCCGATTGGGCTACGCTTCCCGCCAAGGTCGCCATCCAGCTCAACGACACCCATCCCAGCCTCGCGGTTCCTGAGCTGATGCGCATTCTGCTCGACGAAGCCCGGCTCGGATGGGACGAGGCCTGGGACCTGTCGCGCCGGACGCTGGCTTACACCAATCATACCCTCCTCCCGGAGGCGTTGGAGAAATGGCCGCTCCGCTGGTTCGAGCTGCTGTTGCCGCGTCACCTGGAAATTATCCTCGAGATCAACCGCAGGCTGCTCGCCGAAGCGCGAACGCGGATCCCGGACGACGAACAGCGCCTAAGCCGGATCAGCCTGGTTGAGGAGGGCGAGCAAACCAAGATCCGCATGGCCAACCTTGCCATTGTGGGCTCGCACAGCACAAACGGGGTTGCCGCTATCCATTCCCACCTGTTGCGCACAGTTACTGTCAAAGATCTCGCCGAGACGTACCCCGAGCGCTTCAGCAACAAGACAAATGGTGTGACGCCGCGCCGCTGGTTGCTATTGGCGAATCCTGCTCTCGCCGGCGCGATCACCGCGGCTATCGGCGATCGGTGGGTCACCGATCTTGGCGAGTTGACAAAGCTCAGGCCCCTCGCCGCCGACAGCGGCTTTCGTGAGGCCGTGCGCAAAGCCAAGCGTGACGCCAAAGTACGGTTTGCGCGCTGGTTGCAATCAAGCGCTGGCGTGACGGTCGATCCGGATGCGATTTTTGATAGCCAGGCGAAGCGGATCCACGAATACAAGCGGCAGCTTCTGAACGCCTTGCGCATCGTGGCGCTGTACGACAGCTTGCGGCAAAACCCTGCCCTCGAAATGCCGCCGCGGGTCTTCTTCTTCGCAGGCAAGGCGGCTCCCGCGTATCATCTCGCCAAAATCATTATAAAATTCATCAACAATCTCGCACGCACCATCGATGGCGACCCGGCGGTACGCGGCCGGCTCAAGGTCGTTTTCCTGCCAGACTATTCCGTGTCCCTCGCCGAGCGCCTGATCCCCGCCAGCGATGTATCCAATCAGATATCGACGGCAGGTTACGAGGCAAGCGGCACCAGCAACATGAAGTTCATGATGAATGGCGCACTCACCATTGGTACGCGCGACGGCGCAACGATTGAAATGGCCGAGGCCGCAGGCGAGGACAATCTTTTCCTGTTTGGGCTGACAACTGAGCAGGTAGCTGGCAGCCGCAGCTGGTATAACCCTCAGTGGCACTATGACAATGAACCGAAGACGCGGGCGGCGCTGGATCTCATCGTCTCGGATCATTTCAGCCGACATGAACCGGGCGCATTTAATCCCCTGCGCGAGGCCTTGCTCGTCCATGGCGACTACTACATGCACCTCGCCGATCTCGCGGCCTATCTGGACGCGGACCGACGATTGCTCGAGTTGTACGTCGACCCTGAGGGTTGGACGAGCAAGGTCATCAAGAACGTGGCCAGCTCTGGGCAATTTTCGAGTGACCGCACCATTGCCGAGTACGCCTCGGAAATATGGGACGTAAAGCCGTGCGCGGTGTCTTAGACGCGAGCGGAGTGAACCCGCCGTCACGTCGCGTGAGCGGCCTACTCGGCTCGGCGTTCGCTCTGCCGCCTTCGCGTCGAAGGTGTCACTCGGCGCCAAAGGCGCCGCCCTTGCCGGCTCGCGCCAAACCCGCTCGTAGAGTGCCCATTGAGCCTCATCAACAGAAGACCGCAGCCGATCGTCGGCCAGACGTCCTAAAATCGTCTAACTTGTTTGTTCTTCTGCAACTCGACTGATCTTACCGCAGTACAGCGGAGGCGCGCCAAAGTCGGCGCCGACGCCGGCTCAGGAAGGTCGAACGGCAAAATGTGCGTTCCCGGGGGAACGATCGGCACATAGTTTCATTCGGCGTGACCTCCATTCTGGAGCCAAGCTATTCGCGCGCGAGCGAGCCGAGGCGTGGGCCGCCAATCGTTCGCGGCCAGGGGACTTGGCTGTCATTTGTGCTGGCGAAGGAGACGCTCAAATGGCCGAACCGCAGGAATCTGTGGCGGGCGACGCCGCGGCGCTGCCTGAAAGCATTGTTTTTACGCTGGATACTGCGACTGGCGGCGTGCTCAAGCTCGAAGTCGTCGACGCAACTCACGGGCCCCGAGAAATCACAAAGGCCGAGCGCCTCGAATTGGCGAGGAATTTCCGTGGCGGCGTGGATGCGCTTTTGGAGCGCGCGTTCGAAGCCGGCGTCGCCGCGTTGCTTGATGGCGACGGAGCAAAAGAAGAGCGCGACGAGACAGACGATGAGGCGAGCGTTCGACGCATCCTCTTAGAGCCGTTGTTGGAAGAGACGTTCGCGGCTCGCGACGCCCGTCGTGCATCCATTCGCAAAGCTATAGTTCGAAGCTTGATTGAAGACATCGCCGCCGGCGGGGGGCCGGAGGCGGACCGAGCGACTTCGAAGGCTGCGTCCTAGCAGATAGAGGAGGTTGAAAATGGCCTTGAGCGAGCGTGACAGTGAACTCGAACGCGCCCTTATGGGTCGCGGCATGATGCGCCGACGTCGCGCCAGAAGCATGCTTCTCAGCGAGCTGATGCGTGATCGCCGACACGGCAACGGCCAAGATCTCCACGGCTCCGAGGAGGAAGACGAAGAGGAAGGAGGCGACGAGGAACGTCGCGTTCTGAAACTCTTGATCGCGCGCGGGCTGCTGCGTCGGCGTCGGATCCAGCGCCTGCTGCTTGCGCACCTGTTGCGTGAAAGTCATGAAGAGGAGAGCGAGGACTCCGAAGGTGAGGAAGGCGAAGAGGGCGGCGAGGAAGAGCGTCGGATCGCGAAACTGTTGATCGCCAGGGGGCTGCTCCGACGGCGCCGCATGCGGCAACTGCTCGTCGCTCACCTCCTGCGTGAACGCGCCGAGACAGATGAGGATGAGGACGAGGACGAGGGCGAGGAGGAGGGCGGAGACGACGAATCTCGTCGCCTGCTTCGGTTGCTTGTCGCCGGCGGTCTTCTCCGCCGTCGCCGTGTCCGTCGGGCGCTCGCCGCGCATCTCATGCACGAACGCGCCGAGGCGGATGAAGAAGACGACGAGGACGAGGGCGGGGAGTCCGAAACGGAGGCGGGCAGCAGGGATCGCAGAATCGTGCGCGCCCTGGTTGGGAGCCGCCTCCTGCGCCGGCGCCGCATGCGCCGCGCGCTCCTCTCCCAGCTCGTTCGTGAGGGAGGGCGGGAACGCGACGCGGCCTGATCCCTCGCGCAAACTCAACACGATGAACAATGCACTGACCGGAGGCGTAGCCTCCGGTCCCCTCCGACGGAGGGAATGGAGGTTGACTCATGGCCGACACGACAATTGGTCTCGGCGGAGCAATTCTCCTAGCGATCTTCCTAGGCATTTACTTCACCTACCGGCGAAGTCTGACCCGCACGAAGCGACTGTTGGCTGGACTCCTCAATCGGTATTTCGATGGCGACCTACCGGCCGATCAAGTGGGACAGCGCGCGGGCGAGATAGCGAGCGCACATTTCCTGCGCAGCGGAGAATTTTATTCGCTGGCTGTCGCCGCGTTTCAAAGCGCCGCCGATGCTAAACTCACACGTCGGTCGCATTCCGTGGAAGACGAGAGCACTCTGTTGAGATTGTTCGCGGCCTTGAAAAGAGAGTTTGGACTGACGGATCGTTATCAGAGCGAGGGCTGGCGAGCGGGGCGCGAATAGTCCGCCCAACGCCCTCGCGGATACTGTTCGCGGAGGCAAACATCCGGTCTGTCGCAAGTCGCCAGCGCAGCAGGGAAGCAGAGCGCCGGCGAATCGCCCCTACTGGCAGACGTCCCAGAAGCCCTGGTGCCGGGTCGCATCGGTGTAGTACCAGCACAAGCCTTCCTGCGGAGGATAGCCGGCCCAGGAAGAGGCAGTCGCCGCCGAGACCCACCCGAGCGCGGCGCCGGCGGCGATAGCCCCGCCAGCTGGCCAGCGATACCAGCCTGGACGCCCAGCCCAAACCCCGCCGCGATACGCGCCGCCAGCGACGCGCGCGCCGCCGCGGTACGCTCCACCGCGATACGCTCCGCCGCGATAGGCTCCGCCGCGATACGCGCCGCCGGCGACGCGCGCGCCACCGCCTCGATACGCTCCACCGGCATAGCGCCCGCCGCCCCGATGGGCTCCGCCCGCGAAGCGCGCGCCGCCGCCATGATACCCTCCGCCACCAAATCGTGCGCCGCCGCCGCGGTGCATGCCGCCGCCGCTAAAGCGCGCGCCGCCGCCGCGCCCACCCCCGCCGTGGCGCATTCCGCCGCCTCGACGAACCTGTGTGAGCAATCCATCGTCCATGTGCGTCCCCATCGCGGGTCCTGGCCCCGTGAAAATCTCGATGGCGACCGCCTCCTCGGGCAGGATCAGGCTCGTGAGCGCCAGCGCAAGTATCGCGTTCCGGAGATGACCAGTCTTAATCATGACTAACCTCCCTGTTGGAGCCGTCTCGCCACCGGCTGGGAACAATCTGCCCGATCGAGACGTGCGGCGTGAACTAAACACAACGCCAACGCCTGGTCCCAATGCCAATGTAGAACATAGGTCCCAAGCGATTTCATGGCGTGATCCGAGGTCTGCCAAAGCAACCCGAACGTGGTAGAGAGCCAACCATTTCGGGGTACCTCCCCGTCGCCGTCGTCATCGGCCTGACGGCGGCCATGCTATGAGTCCCGACTCTAATAATGACCGCCATTGGCTTTGATGCACTCCCTGAATTCAGGGGGCACCGCCGCCGCCCGAACTTGGAGAGACCACACATACCGCCCGTGCCAATGCTTAACGATTCCGCCATTCTGCACGGCGCAAGTACACGCGATCTGATTGGCTCTACTGTTGTCGCCTAAGTGCTGACATCGCGGATTGATTTGGAACGCGGACGCGGCGCTTGACGTCGCGAGGATGAACGCTCCGCACGCGCCCAGAGCAACTTTCCATCGACGAACCATGCCGCCCCTCCAGTTCAGTTGGGATCCGCAGGACGACGATATTGCCAAGCTAAAGGCGATCACCTTCGAGGGCTCTTGTCAAACGCCGGCGACACTGGACGGGTGAAGACCGCAGCGCTACGCGAGATCCATCACAACATGGACGACGTCGTGCTCGCGTTGCATACGCATCGGCAGTCCGCACTTTTCAAACACCTTCAGCATCGGCGCGTTTTCCGCCAGAACCTCGGCGATAAGTTCCTTCAATCCGGCCGCTCGCGCGATCGTCGTCAGATGCCGCATCAATGCGCCGCCTAGGCCCTGGCCTTGGTATTCGTCGACGACCGCGAACGCGACTTCGGCCTGGCCGGGATTCACGACGACATAGCGGCCGCCGCCGATAATGTTCGGACCGCTGTCTTCCGGGGCGACGACAACGAGTGCGACCTGGTTGACGAAGTCGATATCGAGGAAGCTCGACGCCTCCTTGTCGGAAAACTCGCGTCTCACGCCAAAAAATCTGCGATACAGAGACTGGGAGCTGATCCGGCGGATTGCTGCCTGGAGACCGTCTCGGTCGTCGGGCCGCTGTGCGCGAATCTCCACCTGGCGTCCATCCCGCAGGGTTTCTGTAGCCGAAAACTGAGTGAGTTCGTTCAAGGTCCGACCTCCCTGTTCGAGCAAAGATTTCCTGGCGCTTCCGGATCGCGCGATGCGTTGGCGCGCTCATTCAACCGTAGTTCCAGCTTGAAACTCTTGCATCGCGCCAAAGCAGCGCCACGGGGTCGCAACGACGATGCGCGACCCGCTCCATCCTTTCATGCGAGAGGCGCCTTCTTTGCGACACACGACAATGGAAAGCTAAACAGAGAAGTACTCTTGCATGCTTGATCCAAGTCAAGTGTCGAGTCGCCCGCGGGTGTAATAATATACTATTGTCGGCTCGTGATCGGCGACCTTCCTGGGCTCTCTCGGACGGGGGATAGCCATGGGCGAAATAGCGCCGGGGTTCAGCGCACTTCAAGAATACGGTCTGGACGCGTGGCAACGCTCGATCCTGCTTCTCGACACCTTGCGCGAACGAGGCGACAAGTACATCGAGCGCTCCTCCCAAGAGGCGCCGCACGTTCTCAGCTTTCCTGCTGAACTGATCCGCGACGGCCGGACTCTGGAGCGTCCGGTCAATTATCTGCTCGTGCGGATCCTTTCGCCTGTTGGGGTCAAGACGGATCCCGTCAAGCCGCCCGTCGTGGTCGTCGATCCGCGCGCCGGACACGGGCCGGGCATTGGCGGGATGAAGTCGGAAAGCGAGATCGGCGAGGCGCTGAAGGCGGGTCACGCTTGCTATTTCATCGGGTTCCTACCCAATCCGATGCCCGGTCAGACGATAGAGGACGTCTGTCGCGCCGAGGCGATTTTCATCGCCGAAGTCGCCGCACGGCATCTGGATGCCGAGGGAAAGCCAATCATCATCGCCAATTGTCAGGCGGGATGGCAGACCATGATCATGGCCGCGATCAACCCCGACCTCGCGGGTCCGATCATGCTCGCCGGCTCGCCGTTGTCGTATTGGGCGGGGGTCCGCGGCAAGAACCCGATGCGCTATACGGGCGGCGTCCTCGGCGGGACGTGGATGACGGCGCTGGCGGGCGATCTTGGCCATGGCGTATTCGATGGCGCGCATTTGGTTGCGAACTTCGAGTCGCTCAATCCGGCGAACACCTATTGGACCAAGCCCTACAACGTCTATTCCAAAGTCGATACCGAGGTGGACCGCTTCCTCGAGTTCGAAACCTGGTGGGGCAGCCCAGTGCTGCTGAACGCCGCAGAGATGCAATGGATCGCCGACAATCTGTTTGTCGGCGACAAGCTGTCCACCGGCCAGATCCGCACATCCGACGGCATACGGATCGACTTGCGCAACATCAAATCGCCGATCATCGTGTTCTGCTCCTGGGGCGACAACATCACGCCGCCGCAGCAGGCTCTGGACTGGATCCTCGATCTCTACGACGACGTGAATGAGATCGTCGCTGATGGCCAGACGATCATCTACACGATGCATGAGAGCATCGGCCATCTCGGCATCTTTGTTTCGGGGAAGGTCGCGGCGAAGGAGCATGGCGAGTTCGTCTCGTGCATGGACTTGATCGACGTCACACCGCCCGGCCTTTACGAAGCGATCATTTCGGACGTCGACGGCAATACCGTGAACCCTGATTTGGCTGGCGGAAAATATCTCTTCCGTCTGGAAAGTCGCACCCTGGCCGACATCCGGGCGCTCGGCGGCAACGACGCCGCCGACGACGCGCGCTTTGCGACTGCAGCGCGCGTTTCCGACGTCAATCTCGGCCTCTATCGCGCGCTCGTGCAACCCGCCGTCCGCTCCATCGTGACCGAACCCATCGCCGACGCGATGCGCGCCCTTCATCCCCACAGGCTGCGGTTTGGTTCGCTGTCCGATCACAACCCTATGATAGCGCCGATAAAGCCGCTCGCCGAGGCCGTTCGCGCGCACCGCATGCCGATGAGCAAGGAAAATCCTTTCCGAGCAATCGAACAGGCCGCGTCGTCTTGGATCACGACCTGGTTGCGGACCTGGGGCGAAATCCATGACGGCATGACGGAGGCGTTCTTTCTGAGCAGCTATGGATCGCCTTTGCTGCAGGCTATGGTCGGTCTCGGCGAACAGGGATCCCCGCGTCGCATCGAGCGTAATCTCGCTCGGGAGACGGCGGCGGCGGAACTCCGGTCGAATCTGGAGCAGCGGTTCGAGAACGGCGACGCGGCGGAGGCGACATTGCGGGCGCTGATTTACGTTCGCCTGCCGGAAGGCGCCATCGACGAGCGCGGATTTCGGATGCTCCGGATCATGCGCGACGCCCGCGCGGCGAGCGATCGGATCAGCCTGCCGCGTTTCAAAGCCATGGCGAGAGAGCAACTGCAGCTCGTCCTGCTCGACGAGGAGCGCGCCATCAACGCGCTGCCCAGGCTGCTGAATCCCAAGAGGCCGGAGGCGGCGACGGCATTGAAAACGCTTCGTCAGCTGTTGTCTGCGCGGGGTTCGCTGGAGGGGCAGAGCAAGGCGCGCTTGGCGCGCATCGAAGCGCTGCTCGGCGCCGAGACGTCGGCAATCGGCAGTCGCGCAGTTGGGAGGGGTTGAAGCGATGGATCGAGCCGCCACGCTTTCGCACGAGAAGTACGATCGCCTGATCGCAGCCGCGCAGAAGGAAGCGACGATCAAGGTCGCGGTCGCGCATCCTTGCGACGACGTGTCGCTTCGCGGAACGTTCGAGGCCGTCAAGCTCGGCCTTATCGAGCCCATTTTGGTCGGTCCGACCGCGCGCCTCCAGTCGGCTGCAGCGAAGGCGGGCGTCGAACTCGGCGCGATGGAGGTGGTCGCGTCCAAATACAGCCAGGACTCGGCGGCCAAGGCAGTGGAACTGGTCGCCGCCGGCCGCGCTGAAGCCCTCATGAAGGGCAGCTTACATACCGACGAGTTGATGGGCGCGGTTGTTTCAAAAAACACCGGAATCCGAACCAGTCGCCGCATCAGCCACTGCTTCATCATGGACGTGCCGGGCCACCCCGATCCGCTGATCATCACCGACGCGGCGGTCAATATCGGGCCTGATCTGGACGCCAAAGTGGACATTGTTCAGAACGCGATCGATCTGGCCCACGCGATGGGCTTATCGGAGGTGCGCGTGGCGATCCTCAGCGCCGTGGAGACGGTGACAGCGAAGGTGCCGTCAACGATCGAAGCAGCGGCGCTATGCAAAATGGCGGAGCGCGGCCAGATCACCGGCGCCCTACTCGACGGTCCGCTCGCTCTCGATAACGCAATCAGTCCAGAGGCGGCGGCGATCAAGAAAATCCATTCGCCCGTCGCGGGGCGCGCGAGCGTCCTTGTCGTTCCCGATCTCGAAGCGGGCAATATGCTCGCCAAGAGCCTGTCGTTTCTGGCGCGGGCCGATGCGGCGGGAATCGTGCTCGGCGCGCGGGTTCCGATCATTCTGACCAGCCGCGCGGACTCCCTTCTCAGTCGCCTCGCGTCTTGCGCCGTCGCGGTCCTGTTCGCGGCTGCCAGGCGCAAGTCTGCGTCGGCGGCGATTTCTTGAAAGCGCACGCCATGAATACCGAGAACATTCGACCGGTCCTTGCCGGTCAAAAGGCCCTCGTCATCGGCGTAGCGAATAGCGATTCCATAGCCTACGGATGCGCGCAGGCCTTTCGCGAGGTCGGCGCCGAGCTCGCGATGACGTGGCTGAACGAAAAGGCGAGGCGCCATGTCGAGCCGCTGGCGGAGGAACTCAATGCTTCGATCACCGGTGCGGTGGACGTTTCCGTTCCCGGCGAGTTGGAGGCCATGTTCGACTTGATCCGTAAGACATGGGGGCGGTTGGATATCCTCGTCCATTCGATCGCGTTCGCCCCGAAGCATGATCTGCAAGGCGGCCTTTTGGACTGCTCCGCCGAAGGCTTCGCGAAGGCGATGGATATTTCTTGCCACTCGTTCGTGAGAATGGCGAAGTTGGCGGCGCCGCTGATGACCGACGGCGGAACGATGTTCGCGATGAGCTACCTCGGCGCCAACCGCGTGGTTGCGAACTACAATGTCATGGGGCCGGTCAAGGCGGCTTTGGAGGCCGCTTGCCGATATCTGGCGTACGAGCTCGGCCCGAAAAAAATCCGTGTGCACGCAATTTCTCCCGGCCCTTTGAAAACAAGGGCGGCGTCGGGCCTGAAGGATTTCGAGCTTATGCTGAACGAAGCCGCCCACAAGGCGCCTCTCGGGGAGCTGGTCGACATCATGGATGTCGGCTACGCCTGCGCGTATCTGGCGACGCCGCTCGCAAGACGCATTACCGGCGGTACGGTTTACGTCGACGGCGGAGTCAATCTCGTCGCGTGAGCGGCGACGTCAGAAGCCGGCGTGTCCCCGCCCAGACGAACGCAGAGGTTTTCACTCCCGGAGGTCGCGCGTGACCAAGTGCATCGCCGTGATCAACGCAGGGTCGTCCAGCGTCAAGTTCGCCGTTTACGGCGCGACGAGCGAGGCCCCGATCTCGCTCCGCGGGCAGATCGACGGCATCGGCGTCGCGCCGCGCCTGAAGATCGTCGATGCGCGGGGGAATATCATTGGAAGCGAGACCTGGCCGGCGCAGGGTTTTGATCATGCGCAGGCCATGCATGAGATCCTCGTCCGCGTCCGGGCGCTGATCCCCGGGACCGCCGTCGTCGGCATTGGACACCGCGTGGTCCACGGCGGCATGCACTATGATCGGCCCGTCCGCGTGACGCAGGAGGTGCTGGCCGAACTGTCGAAGCTCGAGCCGTTGGCCCCGCTGCACCAGCCCCACAATCTCGCCCCGATGCGCGCCATCATGAACGCACTGCCCGAGATGCCCCAGGTTGCGTGTTTCGACACGGCTTTCCATCGGTCCCAGTCAGGGCTGGCGCAGGCTTTCGCCCTGCCGCGGAGGTTCGCCGCCGAAGGCGTTCGGCGGTACGGCTTCCATGGACTGTCGTACGAGTATCTCGCTGCGCGGCTACGCGAATTGAGCCCCGAGCTTGCCGAGGCGAGAGTTGTGATCGCCCATCTTGGCAACGGCGCCAGTTTGTGCGCCATCAAGAACGGTCGGAGCGTCGCGAGCACGATGGGATTCACCGCAGTCGACGGGCTCATGATGGGCACGCGTTGCGGGGCGTTAGACCCCGGCGTCATCCTTTATATGATCCGCGAACATGGCATGGACGCTGCGGCGATCGAAGACCTCATCTATCGTCAGTCGGGCCTGCTTGGCGTCTCCGGAACATCCTCGGACATGCGGGCGTTGCGCGCTTCGGCGGAGCCCGCCGCTCGTGAAGCGGTCGCGCTGTTCGTCTATCGCGTCGTGCGGGAACTGGGATCGCTTGCCTCTGCGTTGGGCGGGATCGACGCGCTGGTCTTCTCGGGCGGAATCGGCGAACATGATTCGAGGACTCGCGCGGAGGTCGTCGAAGGTTCGCGATGGCTAGGCGCCGTCCTCGATCCCGAACGAAACGCCAGGGGCGACAACCGGATCAGCGCGGATGACTCGGCTGTCTCGATTTGGGCCATCCCAACCGACGAGGAGCGGCTCATCGCCCGCCGCACATTGGAGCTGGTCGTCTGAATATCCGAGCGCCAGGCGACCGAGCTGCCCCGAAAGTCCCCTCTCACCCCCGTTCCGGCCAGGACATCTGGCGACGCGCCGCTACCGCGCGCGTCACGGGCGTTCGTTCTGCGCTGCCCCGCCGCGACCGCCGGCCTCTCATTCGGAATCCCAGTCTTTTTCGGGCACGTACTTATAGGGGTAGTCCGGGTCCTTGTAGCCCTCGGCCTTCTGCCGCTTCGGCAGTTTCGTCTTATCGGGCGGAGGGTCTTCGTATGGGATTTTGCTCAGGAGGTGGGAGATGACGTTCAGCCTCGCGCGCCTCTTGTCGTCGGATCGCACCACGAACCACGGCGCCCATGAGGAATCCGTAGCCGCGAACATTTCGTCGCGGGCGCGCGAGTAGTCGTACCAATGTTGGTACGACTTCAGGTCCATCGGCGACAATTTCCAGGTCTTCCGTTCGTCGTTGATTCGCGACTCCAATCGACGCTGTTGCTCGTCCTGGCTCACTTCCAGCCAGTATTTCACGAGAATGATGCCGGATTCGGCGAACGCCTTCTCGACCAGGGGCGTCATGGCAAGAAAGCGTTTCACCGCATCCATCGAACAGAAGCCCATTATCCGCTCGACGCCGGCGCGATTGTACCAACTGCGATCGAAGATCACGATTTCGCCTGCGGCCGGGAGATGGCGCATGTAGCGTTGCAGGTACATTTGCGATTTCTCGCGCTCGGTCGGCGCGGGAAGCGCAACCACGCGAAAGACACGCGGGCTCACGCGTTCCATAATCGCCTTGATGACCCCGCCCTTACCCGCGCCGTCCCGGCCCTCGAAGACGACGCAGACCTTCAAGCCGTTCTTCACGACCCAAAGCTGCAGCTTGACCAGTTCGGCATGCAATTTGGCCAGCTCGCGCTCGTAGGGCTTGCGCTTGAGCTGTACGTCAAGGGGCGCGACGTCCATTGCCGGCTCCTCCCTGCTTGGCCTCGATTTGTCTCCCAGCCGTCGAAATCTACTCCCACTCACGTGCGGCAGCAAATTGGGATGGGTCGTCAAAGCAGTCACGCGGGACGCGACAGCGCATCCTACTAACGGTCGCCTTGCATCTCATTTGTGAGCATGCCCGAATAGCGCAACGTCTGGCTGGTCTTGGATAGATTGTAATTGTTCGCCAGTCGTCAAATTGAAAATAGTTGCGGATCAATCGGACGGGCGATTTTTTGCCGTAAAGGGGTGGTTGTATGCTTCCTTCGACGGGAGGGAGTTTCGCATGACACTCCGCATTGGGAGGCCCCATCTCCTAACCGCGCTGCTCGCCGTCGGCGCCGCGATTACCCCGTCGGGGCAATCGATCCCCTGGAATGGCGCCGGCTTCATCTCCGAGGCGAATGCGCAATCGATGATTCGCGATTTGATCGCGCGGTTGCGCGGCGAGACCATGCCGACAGGCATCGTCAAGTCGAACGGACGCCTTGAGGCGACGCAAGTCGACGTCTCCTCCAAATATCCTGGACGGCTCGCCAAGGTGACGGTGGAGGAAGGCTCCAACGTGACGCTTGGAGAGGAGATCGCGCGCATTACCTCTCCGGAATACGAAGCGCAATTACGATCTGCGCAGGCCAATGTGCAACACGCCAAGGACGCTTTGACGGCAGCCGAGTCGGAGATCGCCTCTCGCCAGAGCGCGCTCGAATTCGCCAAATCGGATTTTGAGCGTGGGGCGGAGCTGCTGAAGACTGGAACAATCACAAAGCAGACGTACGAGCAGCGTAAGCGGAACTACGATGCGGCGGATGCAGCGGTCAAATCCGTCATCGCCCAGCGGGATCAGGCGCTCTCCAAGATCAAGAACTCGGAGGGGGAAGTCGATCGCATCCAATCGATCATCAATGATCTGACCTTGGTCTCGCCACGACTCGGAAGGGTGCAATACCAGCTCGCTCGCGCAGGCGAGGTCGTCGCCGCGGGAGCGCCGATCGTCACGATCCTCGACCTCACTGATGTCTATATGACGATCTTCCTGCCCGCAGCGGACGCGGGCAGAGTCGCCATGGGCGACGAGGCCCGCATCATCCTCGATCCCGTCCCCGATTACGTCGTTCCCGCGTCGGTGAGCTTCGTCGCCGCCGATGCGCAGTTCACGCCCAAAACCGTCGAAACCAAGGACGAGCGGGCGAAACTGATGTTTCGCATCAAGCTCAAGGTCGATCCAAAGGTTCTTGAGCAGTTTTACACCCGTGTGAAGACGGGCGTACGCGGATTGGGCTTCGTGCGGACCAAGGCCGACGTGGAGTGGCCCGCCGACCTTCAGGTCAAGCTTCCGACGCCGCCCGAAGCCAAGGCTCCCGCCGCGGCGACGCCGCAGGCCGCAGCGCCCACAGACAAGGCGCCGGACAACAAAGCATCTGAAACGAAAACGCCCGACGCCAAATGACCGACGAACCCATCGCACGGGTTACGAACGCATCGCACCGGTACGGCGCCACCGTTGCGCTCAATGACGTCAGCATCGACATTCCCGCGCGCATCATGGTCGGCGTCATCGGGCCGGACGGCGTGGGCAAGTCCACCTTGCTCGCGCTCATCGCGGGGGTGCGAAAGATTCAGCAGGGCGAGGTCGCCGTCTTCGACAAGGACGTCGGCAATCCCCGCAACTTGAGGGAAATCCGCGGCCGCATCGCCTATATGCCGCAGGGACTCGGACGCAACCTATACCCGACCCTGAGCGTGTTCGAGAACATCGATTTCTTCGGGCGCCTGTTCGGTCAGGACGCGGCGGAGCGGCGAGCGCGCATCACGGAGCTTCTGACCGCGACCGCAATGGAAAAGTTCGAGGCTCGCCCCGCCGGCAAGCTCTCGGGCGGCATGAAACAGAAGCTGAGCCTCTGCTGCGCGCTCATCAACGATCCAGACCTTCTCATTCTCGACGAGCCGACCACCGGCGTCGATCCGCTGTCGCGGGGCCAGTTTTGGGACCTGATCAATTCCATTCGCGCGCGGCGTCCGCAAATGAGCGTCATCGTTGCGACCGCGTACATGGACGAGGCGCAACGCTTCGATTGGCTGATGGCGATGGACGACGGCAAGATCATCGCCACCGGCACACTGAAGGAGCTGCTTGCCAAGACCGGCGAGCCCAACCTCGACGAAGCGTTTATCGCGATGATGCCCGAGGCCAAGCGGGCCCTGCACAAGAAGGTCGTCGTGCGTCCTCGCGTGGCCTCGCCGGACGAGACGCCCGCAATCGAGGCCGAGGGACTGACGCGCCAGTTCGGCGACTTCATCGCCGTCGATCACGTCAGTTTCAAAATTCCTCGCGGCGAGATCTTCGGCTTTCTCGGCTCCAACGGCTGCGGCAAGTCGACCACGATGAAGATGCTGACGGGGTTCCTGCCGGCGACCAGCGGTTGGTGCAAACTCTTCGGCCAGCCCATGGGTTCGAGCGACATGGAGGCGCGGCGAAATGTCGGCTACATGACGCAGGCGTTCTCGCTCTACGGCGAACTGACGGTCGGGCAGAATCTCGAATTGCATGCGCAGCTCTATCACCTGCCGCCGGAAAAGATCGCGGGACGGCTCGAGGAGTTGCTTGAGCGCTACGATCTGAAGTCGGCCGTCAACGTGCGGCCGGACAGCCTGCCGCTCGGCATCAAGCAGCGTCTCCAGCTCGCCGTCGCGGTGCTGCACGAGCCCGCCATTCTTATCCTCGACGAGCCGACGTCGGGCGTCGATCCCATCGCGCGCGACGCGTTCTGGCGCACGCTGATCGATCTCTCGCGCGACGACGGCGTAACGATTTTCGTGACGACCCATTTCATGAACGAGGCGGAACGCTGCGACCGTATCTCGCTCATGCATGCGGGCAAGGTTCTTGCGGTCGGCGCCCCTTTCGAATTGGTTGAGCAGCGCGGCGGCGGTTCGCTCGAGGATACATTCGTCGGGTACCTCGCGGAGGCGGCCGGGATCGATCGGTCGAAGAAGATCGAGGCTCCCCAGCCCGGCGCCGAAACGGTGGAGACGGAGCCCCTCCTGCCTCCGAAGCACTTCGATCTGGCGCGTCTGTGGGCCTACGCTCGCCGCGAGACGGTTGAGCTATTGCGTGACCCGATCCGAATGGGCTTCGCCATCTTCGGCCCGATCATCTTGATGTTCGCGTTCGGCTACGGGATTTCGTTCGATATCGAAAATCTGCAGACGGCGGCGTTCGATCAGGACGACACGCCGCAAAGCCGCGAGCTGCTTCAGGGCTTTGAGGGCTCCCGCTACTTTTCGATGCAGCCGCCGATTACATCAGCCGCGGAGACGGACCGGCGCCTCAGAAGCGGAAACACCCAGATTGTCGTCGAGGTGCCGTCTGGATTCGGCCGCGACCTCACGAACGGCCGCAAGCCCGGGGTCGACGCGACGGTCGACGGCGCGATGACGTTCCGCGGCGAGACGGCGAAGAACTACGTCAACGGAGTGACGCGCAAGCAGGGCGAGGAGCTTCAGCGCGAAGTGCGCCGCCCCGGCGCGCCGAACGCATGGAACGAAGACAACATCGAGACGCGCTTCCGCTACAACCAGGCCTTCCTCAGCGTCAACGCGATGGTGCCGAGCGTGTTCATGCTGATGCTGTGCTTGATCCCCGCGATCATGTCCGCGATCGCGGTCGTGCGCGAGAAGGAGACCGGCTCGATCGCCAACTTCCGCTCGACGCCGATCACCAAGTTCGAGTTCCTCATCGGCAAGCAGCTCCCCTATGTCGCGGTGGCGATGGTGAACTTCGTCTTCCTGTTCCTGATGGCGATCTTCATCTTCAAAGTGCCGATCAAGGGGCCGTTCCTGACCCTGCTCATCGGCACCATCGTCTATGTCTTCGCCACGACCGGATTCGGGCAGCTCATTTCCTCGTTCGTGCGCACCCAGGTCGCGGCGGTGTTCGCGACGGCGATTCTCTCGATCGTTCCGGCGGTGAACTTTTCCGGACTTTTCGCGCCGGTGTCGTCCCTGTCGGGAACAGCGAGGATCCTCGGGCTGTCATTCCCTTCCGCCTGGTATCAGCCGATCACCGTGGGCGTGTTCGCCAAGGCGCTGGGGATGCTCGACCTTTGGCGCAATGTCGCCGCGATCACGATTATCGCGCTCGCGTTTCTGGCGCTTTCGCTTCTCCTGCTCCGCAAGCAGGAGGCGTGAGATGACGTCGCTTCCTTCCGCCGCGACGCCGCGTCTCGCAGAAGCGAAACCGATGACGTTCAGCGGCCATGTCGTCAACGTCTTCCGCCTCGTGATCAAGGAGCTCAGAAGCATTCGGGCGGATCCGACCATGCTGGTTCTGGTCGCTTACGCCTTCAGCATCTCGGTGAACACCGTCGCGACCGGCGCGGTGACCGAGGCGACCAATCTCTCGGTCGGAATCGTCGACGAGGACGGCTCGGATCTTTCGCGGCGGATCGCCGAGGGGCTCAGGCGCCCCACCTTCCAGCCGCCTGTGCTGATCAGCGCGTCCGAGATCGACTCCAAGATGGATAAGGGCGAACTCTTGTTCGTCGTCGAAATTCCGCCCAGCTTCGAATCCGACATTCGGGCCCAACGAAAGACGGGTGTCCAGATCAATGCGGACGCGACGGCGGTCGCCCAGGCCGGCAACGGCGCGAGCTACTTGAGGACCGCCATCGCCAACGAAATCCAGAGGTTCATTTCCGGGAGGGAAGACTCCAGCGGCGCGCCCATCAATCTGGTCGTGCGCGCGGCGTTCAACCCGAATCTGAAGACGGCCTGGTTCTCGGCGATGACGCAGGTCGTCAATCAGATCACGCTGTTGACCGTCATTCTGACGGGCGCCGCGCTCATTCGCGAGCGCGAGCAGGGCACCGTCGAGCACCTGCTCGTCATGCCGGTCGTGCCATCCGAGATCATGCTGGCGAAGATGATCGCCAACGGCCTCGTCATCCTGGTCGCGGCGATGCTGTCGCTGCAGTTCGTCGTGCACTGGTGGATCGGCTCGCCAATCAACGGTTCTTTGCTGCTGTTCCTGCTCGGCGCCGGGATCTACGCTCTTGTCGTGGCGGCGCTCGGCATCATGCTCGGCACGCTGGCGACGACGATGGGGCAGTTCGGGTTGCTCGCGATGCCTGTGCTGATGGTCACGCAATTGCTCTCCGGCAGTAGCACCCCAATGGAAAGCATGCCGGTCTGGCTGCAGTATATGATGCAGACGATCAGCCCGACGCCGCATTTCGTCGCGTTCGCCCAGGCCGTGCTCTTCCGCGGCGCTGACATCACCCTGGTATGGAAGCCACTCGTGGCGATGCTGATCATCGGCGCGGTCTATTTCGCGGTCGCGATGCGGCGCTTCCGCCGCGTAATCTTCGGCGGCTGACCGCGTGTTGATTGTTGGTGGCGCAATGTAGCGCCTCGTCGATGCAACTGGTTGTTCGCCTGCGCGGTTGGGACTTTCACGGGAAGGATCTGCGCCTGCAAAGCCTCGTCCGACGGAATACGGGCGGCGCCGGGAGGAACATCATCCATGAGAGCGATCGCTCAATTCGTGCGGACGACGATTATCGGCGGCCTCTTTCTCCTGGCGCCGATCGTTGTGCTGACCGTCATCGTCGCGAAGGCGTTCGACTTCGCGAAGAAGGGCCTTAATGCCGTTCTTGTTCACATTCCAGCCGCGTCCGAGTTGAGCGCTGGCGCGGCGACGGTGCTGTCGGTCGCGCTTATCGGCCTCGTCTGCTTTCTCGCCGGCCTCGTCGCGCGCACGGTTACCGCGCAGCGCGTTGTCGACGCGTTGGAGTCTTCGGTGCTGTCGAAGATTCCCGCCTACGATTATCTGAAGCAGGAGAGCGCAAGCGCGCTGGGCGTCGCCGGGACCGCGGAACTCCCCGTGGTGTTCGTGCGCATGGAAGGGGGATGGCAGCTCGGCGTCCAGACCGAAGCGGTGAGCGACGCGCTTGTCTCGATCTTTGTCCCCGGCGCGCCGAACCCACATTCGGGGGCGGTCTTTTTCTTTTCGACGGAAGACGTTCGACCTGCCGGGATCAAGCTGGTCGCTGCACTCAATTGCCTCAGGCGATGCGGCGCGGGCGCATCCGCGCTCGGCGCGAGTTGGCCGGCGAGGGCATAAGGCCGCCCGCGCGAAGCGAGAGCGATGGCGGATCGGATGCTCTCTCTAGCTGTTCGGATAAAGTTCGTAGCGGCCGCGGCTCTTCTCTTGCGAGCCGCAGAGAAACGACGGGGCGCAAACGTGTCGACGGACGCCGGCCCGCAGAGCACGACCCAGCCGGACTGGATCCGCTGGCTTCCCGGTCTGCAGACGCTGCGGGCCTACGACCCCGCATGGCTCGTTCATGACCTCGGGGCCGGTCTGGTCCTCACGACCGCCTTGGCGCCCGTCGGGATCGCCTACGCCGTCGCCTCCGGCCTGCCGGGCGTCTGCGGACTTTACGCGACAATAATCCCCCTGCTCGCTTATGCAGTTTTCGGCCCGAGCCGCATCCTGGTCCTTGGCCCCGATTCGTCGCTTGCGGCCGTGATTCTCGGCGTGACGGCGCCGCTTGCCGCCGGAGACGCCGATCGCGCCGTCGCGCTCGCCGGAATGATGGCGATCGTATCCGGGGCGGCCTGCATCGTCGCCGGCGTCGCCGGGCTGGGCTTCGTCACCGAGCTTCTCTCGAAGCCTATTCGCTACGGCTACATGAACGGGATCGCGCTGGCGGTCATCGCGAGCCAGGCGCCGAAGCTTCTGGGCGTGAAGATCAATCCCGCGGGCGAGATCCGGGACCTCGGGTCGATTGTCGTCGAGCTTCTTGCCGGTCGAACGAACTGGGTCGAGCTGGCGCTCGGGATCGTAACGCTCGCGACGATCCTCTCGATCCGGTCGTTCAAGGGGATGTCCGGCATTCTTTTCGCCGTCGTCGGCGCCACCGCGATCGCTCAGGCGTTCGATTTGCGGACGCTCGCGAATGTCTCGACACTCGGGCCGCTTCCCCCCGGCCTTCCGGCCTTCTCAATTCCGGCGGTCGGGGTCCAGGATTTGACGGCGGTGGCGGCTGGAGGCATCGCCGCCGCCCTGATGTCCTTCGCCGACTCGAGCGTCCTCTCGCGCGCCTACGCTGCGCGCCTCGGCGCCTCCGTCGATCCCAATCGAGAAATGGTCGGACTCGGCGCGGCGAACCTCGCCGCCGGATTCTTCCAAGGGTTCCCGATCAGCAGCAGTTCGTCGCGCACCCCCGTCGCGGAAGCCGCCGGCGCGCGCACCCAGTTGACCGGCGTCGTCGGCGCCCTCGCCGTTGCGTTCCTCCTGCTCGCCGCGCCGCGGCTTCTCGAGAATTTGCCGACGGCGGCGCTCGCCGCGGTGGTGATCGCTTCCGCGATCGGCCTGATCGAGGTTCAGGGCGTGAGGCGTCTTTACCGGATCCAGCGTTGGGAATTTTGGCTCTCGATTCTATGTTTTGTCGGCGTCACGATGTTCGGCGCGATCCCCGGCATCGGCCTCTCGGTCGGAGTCGCGGTGATCGAATTCCTGTGGGACGGTTGGCGTCCACACTCGGCGGTGCTCGGCAAAGTCGAGGGCGTGAGAGGGTACCACGACATCGCTCGCTATCCGCAGGCGCGGCAGACACCCGGTCTGTTGCTGTTTCGCTGGGACGCGCCGCTCTTCTTTGCGAACGCCGAATTCTTTCGCGAGCGGGTCCTCGAGGCGGCGGCGCGCGCGCCTGCCAAGGTGAAATGGCTCGTCGTCACCGCGGAGCCGGTGACGAGCGTGGACGTGACCGCCGCCGATTCCCTGTTCGATCTCGATAAAGCTCTCCGCAATCAAGGAACGAAACTGTGCTTCGCCGAGCTCAAAGACCCGGTGAAGGACAAGCTCAAGCGATTCGGCTTGTTCGAGGAAATCGGCGAAGCGTACTTCTTCGCGACGATCGGCGCCGCAGTCGACGCCTACGCCGCAACCTACACGGCGGATGTCGTCGAAGACGCCGACAACGAACGCCGCTAACCGCTCCGCTTGTCTTGGCGTCGCCGACGGGGCGGCAATCGAGCGCAGCGGGGCGAAGGCGGCGCTGATCCGAGGAACCGCAGCGAGGCGGGACGCGCGCTAGGCCCAAGCGACTGGCGCAGGACAAGCAGGAGGCGACAATGGAGAGCGTGCTGTCCGATAAGGAACGAGAATCGATGGACGCGTATTGGCGAGCCGCCAACTACCTTTCGATCGGCCAGATCTATCTCTACGACAACCCGCTGCTGAAGGAGTCTCTGACAAAGGAGCACATAAAGCCGCGGCTCCTGGGCCACTGGGGGACCACGCCGGGTTTGAACTTTATCTACGTTCACCTGAACCGACTGATCAAAAAGCATGACCTCGACATGATCTACGTCACCGGCCCCGGTCATGGGGGCCCCGCGTTGGTCGCGAACGCCTATCTCGAGGGAACGTACAGCGAAGTCTATCCGCAGATCTCTCCCGACGAAGACGGCATGAAGCGCCTCTTCACTCAGTTCTCGTTTCCCGGCGGCATCCCGAGCCATGTGGCGCCGGAAACGCCCGGTTCGATCCACGAAGGCGGCGAACTCGGTTACGCCCTCTCTCATGCCTATGGAGCCGCCTTCGACAACCCTGACCTGATCGTCGCCTGCGTGGTCGGCGACGGCGAGGCGGAGACGGGACCGCTCGCGACAAGCTGGCATTCCAACAAGTTCCTCAATCCCGCGAAGGACGGGGTCGTTCTTCCGATCCTGCACCTCAATGGCTACAAGATCGCCAACCCTTGCGTCCTCGCGCGGATCAGCCACGAGGAACTCGATCATCTGTTCCGCGGCTATGGCTACACGCCCATCTTCGTCGAAGGGCATGAGCCGCAGACGATGCACGAGTTGATGGCCGGCGCGCTCGACAAGGCGATCAACGACATCCAACGCATCAAGGCTCGCGCGAGCCGGGGTGATTCCTCGGAACGGCCGCTTTGGCCGATGATCGTGCTCCGCACACCGAAGGGCTGGACCTGCCCGAAAGAAATCGACGGGAAGCGCACCGAGGACTACTGGCGATCCCATCAGGTGCCCATGGGGCAGATGCACGAGAATCCCGGTCACGTGCGCATCCTTGAGGATTGGATGAAGAGCTACCGGCCCCAGGAACTCTTCGACGACGGCGGCCGCCTCCTGCCTGAGCTGGCCGAACTGGCGCCGCGAGGCGATCGACGCATGAGCGCCAACCCGCACGCAAACGGCGGTCTGCTGCTGCGCGAACTCCTCCTTCCGAACTTCCGCGACTACGCCGTGGACGTGCCAGCCCCCGGGACGACTACGGCCGAGTCCACCCGTGTGATGGGTCGCTTTCTGCGCGATGTGATGAAGATGAACCTGGATTCCAGGAACTTCCGGCTCTTCAGCCCTGACGAGAGCAACTCGAACCGTTGGCAGGATGTGCTCGAAGTGACCAATCGCGCCTGGAACGCGGAGACGCTGCCATGGGACGACCATCTCGCTTCCGATGGGCGCGTGATGGAAATGCTGAGCGAACATCAGTGCCAGGGCTGGCTGGAGGGCTATCTCCTGACCGGCCGACACGGCTTCTTCTCATGCTATGAGGCGTTCATCCATATCATCGACGCGATGTTCAACCAGCATGCGAAGTGGCTGAAGGTCTGCAACGGAATCCCGTGGCGGCGGCCTATCGCTTCGCTGAACTATTTGCTGTCGAGCCACGTTTGGCGACAGGATCACAATGGCTTCAGCCATCAAGACCCCGGGTTCATCGACCACGTCATCAACAAGAAGGCCGAGATCGTTCGCGTCTACCTGCCGCCGGACGCCAATTGTCTGCTCTCAGTAACCGATCATTGCCTGCGCAGCAGGAATTACGTCAACCTCGTGGTCGCCGGCAAGCAGCCGGCGCCGCAATGGCTGACGATGGATGAGGCGCTCAGGCACTGCGAGGCAGGGCTCGGGATCTGGGAGTGGGCGAGCAACGACCGGGGCGGCGAGCCGGATGTCGTGATGGCCTGTTGCGGCGACGTGCCGACCTTGGAGACTCTGGCGGCGGTCGACCTGCTTCGCCATGCCGCCCCGGAGCTGAAGGTGCGGGTCATCAATGTCGTCAACCTGATGAAGCTGCAGCCGGCGCGGGAGCACCCGCACGGCCTCTCGGACGCCGAGTTCGACGTGCTGTTCACCACCGACAAGCCGGTCATCTTCGCCTTCCATGGCTATCCCTGGCTCATCCACCGACTCACGTACCGGCGCAACGGCCACGACAACATTCATGTGCGCGGCTACAAGGAAGAGGGCACGACGACGACGCCGTTCGATATGTGCGTGCTGAACGATCTTGATCGCTTCCATCTGGTGAGCGACGTCATCGACCGGGTGCCGAAGCTGGGAGCGCGGGCCGCTTACGCCAAGCAAGCGATCCGCGACAAGCTCATTCAGCATAAGCAGTATATCTGCAGGTACGGGGACGACATGCCGGAAATCACCGGCTGGCGTTGGGGGCGTGAAGCCACCCTCAAAGGGGCGCCGGGTTCGACGGAAGCGGACAACGTTTGACCTCGTAGCGCGTGATCAGGAGCGGCGTCCCGCCAGAGTTCACGCGCGCATTGACATATCGCCGCTCACTGCATGCGAGGAAACCGCTGAGCACCGAAGTCGTCGTGGAGAGGAGAGCAAGCGATGCCCGCGACGGCTTCGCGCCATGCGCCCGTCGATGCGGCGCGAAGCGTGCGATGGGTTCGAGCTGAGGTATGCCGCCGACGACCGGAGACAGAATGCCGGGGTCCGCCTCACGTTGTCTAGCATACAGATCGGACCACTCAGAGGGGTGGGTCAGAAATGGACGCGCAAGAAGTTCCACACAAAACAACTCTAGCGCGTTTTGTCGGAGCGGTCAGAAACTTTGCGGACTCCGAGGTCGGTTGGAAAGCTAAGTTAATATTCGCTGCGCTCGTGGCGCTGCTTTGCGGCGCCAACGGCTTGAACGTTCTCAATAGCTTCGTCGGCCGCAATTTCATGACCGCCATCGCGGATCGCGACAAAGCCGAATTCATGCGGCAGGCGATCTTCTACGTGGGCGTCTTCGCAGGCTCCACAGTCGTCGCCGTCGTCTCGCGGTTTGCCGAGGAACGCCTTGGCCTTCTCTGGCGCGAATCCCTGACCCAGCGAGCCGTCAAACTGTATCTCGCCAACAAGACATACTACCACTTGGACGTCGCCGGTGAACTCGCCAACCCGGACCAGCGGATCGCCGAGGACGTTCGCGCCTTCACGGTCACCACTCTCTCCTTCGTCCTGATGCTCCTCAATAGCAGCTTCACGATCGTCGCTTTTTCCGGCGTCTTGTGGTCCATCAGCCCTCTGCTGTTCATCTTGGTCGTCGTGTATGCAGCTTGCGGCTCGTTCGTGACGATTGTCCTCGGGCGTCCGCTGATCAAACTGAACCACGATCAACTGGATCGGGAGGCGAGCTTCCGCTCCGCGCTCATTCATGTTCGGCAAAACGCCGAGTCGATTATGCTGGCGCAGCGCGAGGAGCGACAAACGGCGCGATTGCTGGATCGACTCGGGGCATTGGTCGCCAATTATCGCCAGATGACTTCCGTCAATCGCAACGTGGGATTCTTCACCACCGGCTATAACTGGCTCATCCAGATCATACCCGCCCTAGTCATCGCTCCGGCGTTCATAAGGGGGGAAATCGACTTCGGCGCGATTACTCAGTCTGCTATGGCCTTCTCGTCGCTTGTGGCCGCGTTCTCGTTGATTGTCACCCAGTTCCAGTCGCTTTCGACCTTCGCCGCCGTGGTCGGCCGGCTTAGCTCCATGATCGATACAATCGAGCGGACGCAAACGCCTACGGGCTCCGCCATTGAAGTCGTTGAGGCGGACGGACGTCTAGCGTACGAACGGTTGACCTTACTGTCGTCGGCGAACGCCGGCCCCCTGCTCAAGGACTTCTCGCTAACGATTTCGGTCGGGACCCGCGTTTTGATCACGGGGCCGAATGAGGCTGCGGGAGCGGCGTTGTGTCGGGCGACGGCCGGCGTCTCGACTCCAGGGTCGGGCCGCATCTTTCGTCCTGGCTCAGGTCACATTAGCCTGCTCGCCCAGCGGCCCTACCTGCCGCCAAGTAGTTTGCGACAAGTCCTCGATCGTGCCGAGCACGCAGACAAGATTTCTGATGGCCGGATCCTCGAGCTGCTGAGCGACCTGAACCTGGAACTGGTCGTGAACCAGGCCGGCGGACTCGACACGGAAAGGGATTGGGGAACGCTGCTTTCGCTCAATGAGCAGCAACGCCTCGCCGTTGCTCATATTCTTCTTGCATCGCCGCAGTTCGTCTTTTTGGATCGCCTCGGCGCGACCTTGAGTTCCGACCAAGTCCACAAGATCCTTCGCATGCTTACCGAGGCTTCGATAACCTACATCAACAATGCGCCAGCCGACGAGCCGCGCGACCTCTACGATGCAATCTTGGAGTGCACGCAAGATGGCGGTTGGACGTGGATCGAGAATATCGCGATTGCGTAGTGGGAAGGGAACTGCGGAGCGGCGCGGCGTCGACAGCCAGGAACAATGCCCTTGGGCTTGCGGCGACGGAGATCACCGCCAAGGGGGTCTGGAGGGCTACGCCTCCTCTGGGCTCAGCGGTCCGGTCGACGGTCCTGCAAGGATTCATGCTGATCGGTTCGCCCGGTCCGCGGCGCTGGTTCGCGCGGAGTAATATCAGACGCCGGAATCGGCAAGTTCATGAATTTTTGCGGCTACCTCGACCAGATCGGTCGGCGAAAGTTGCGCACTCGCTAGTTGGCGAAACGAAATCGCGCTGATCTCCAGGTCTGCGTCTTTAATGCCGAACCCTCACAATGCCGCCGGTCGCCGCCCCGGTCATGGATATCGTCCCGCCGTAATTCTCTTGCTCACGCTGAGGTCGTCCTCGTGGTGGTGACTGAAAGAATGCCAAAAGGCAGGGTTCAAATTGAGAACCCGCGCGCAGAGCAAATCCCGATCGTGCCAGTCCTTTCAATGGGCGCGTCGATCGGGATGAAGTCCTCGCAAGCCGATTCTGACCTGCCACGTCAAACCTCGCGGCCGCTGATGTCGCGCGACATCTGGGCGTTTCCCGCCGTGAGGCCGCCATCGACGACGAGACTTGTCCCATTGACGAACGATGCGTCCGCGCTCGCTAGAAGGACGATGGCGGAAGTGATTTCCTCAGGTTCGGCAATCCGGCCGAGGGGATACCACTTCCGCAACGTGGCGAGAACTTCGGGCCGCTCTTTCATGCGCCAGTCCCAAGTGCCAGCGGTGTTGATCGTAGCTGGCAGAACCACGTTCGAACGGATGCCGTAGGGACCATAGTCCGTCGCCAATTGGCGGGTGAATTGCAGCAATCCGGCTTTCGCTGCGCTGTAAGCGGGATTGCTGCGCCCTCTTCGAAATTGACGACGAAGGAGATCGCCACTAGCGCGCAGGGAACACCCGCATCCGAAAACGCCGTCAGTGCTCGAAACCGCGTTGCGCACCAGCGTCGCCGGGGATAGGTACGCGATGCCAAACATGCTCGCCTTGGCGCTGACGACGCTTGCAAGTGACGGGGCCTACACGAAGCCCACCAATCGCCGCTGCGCACATGTGTGGCCCTCGATCTAGCCCTTGGTCGTCTCGATGGACCGGCGCCCCGCGAGAAGCTGGACATCGCGCAGGCTGCATCCGGATTTGTGGATGTTGCGCGCGGCGACGGTGATGAAGCTGCACCGGCCGGAGTGCGACGAACAGCCCTCGAGGCCGATTTTGTTGGCGCGCCGCTCAGGACAAAACTGCGAACACCTAATCACTATATATTTCGTCTCTCACCTCTCTCGCAATGCGTCGTGCGTGCGCTGGACGATGGGCGAGAGAATATAGTCGATGACTGTCCTGCGGCCGGTCTTGATTTCGGCCGTCACCGCCATGCCGGGGTCGATCGGCGTCCTGACGCCGTCGACCATGAGGCTCGGGTCGTCCATCGTGACGCGGGCGACGTAGACAAGGGCGCCGGAGCGGCGGATCTCGGTCGCGCTGTCGCCGAGGGCCTGCGTGCCGGTGCGGGCCTGTTGCTGGATTTCCGGGTCGGGTTCGGCGTCGCGGTCGATTTGGGCGACGTGGCCCTTGATCAGGCCGTAGTGCGTGTAGGGGAAGGCGTCGACCTTGATCTCGACCTCCTGGCCGACATGGACGAAGCCGACATCCTTGTTGTCGATGATGGCCTCGATGGCGACCGCGCCCTTTGACGGCACGACCTTCAGCAATTGCTGGCCGGCCTGAACGACGCCGCCTTCGGTGTGAACCGAGAGATCCTGGACGATGCCCTCGACGGGCGCGGTGACCGAGGTCAGCCCGGTGCGGCGCTCGGCCTTGGCGAGCTCGCTTTGCGCCTCCGACCGATCGCGGGCGGCCTTCTCGAGGTCCGATCGCCAGTCGCGCGCGGTCTCGGCGGCGATGCGCTCGCGATCGGCGATCTGCGCCTGGACAGCGGCCGCAGCGGCATTCAGCTTCTCGACCGTGACTTTGCGGTCGTTGACCAACTCCACTTCGGTTTGCGCCGCGGTCAGGTAGTCGAGGCGGGTGCCCCATCCCCTGTCGAGTCCGGCCTTGCGGATCTCGGTGCGCTGCTGGACCATCGGCAACGCGGCGTCGATCTTGGCGATCTGGGCCTCCAATCCGGCCCGATCGGCGCGCTTGGAGGCGATTTCCTGGTCCGCCGCCGCGAGCTTGGCGTCACGCTCGGCGCGATCCACTGCGAGCTGTCCGCGCGCCTCGGAGATGGCTTCACGCGATGCGGCGATCCCTGCAAAAGGGTCGGCGCCAGCCGCCGGCGGCGTGATCAGCGCGGCCAGTCGGGCAACGTCGAGTTCCGCGCGCATGAGCTGGTCGCGATAGCGGTCGCGATCGGCCGTCGCAAGGGTCGGATCGAGCAGAATTAGCGTTTGGCCGGCCTTCACCTCAGCCCCGTCGTCGACGAGGATCTTATGGACGGAGCCGGTTTCGAACGCCTGCACCTCCTTGGTGCGGCCGACAGGAACGACCTTGCCGGGCGCCGTCGCGATCAGGTCGACCCGACCAAAGGAGCCCCAGGTCGCGGCTGCGACGAGAAACGCGCAGATGACGAAGCCGGTGAGACGGATGCTGGGCGACGCCGGTGTCTCGACGATCTCGAGCGCCGCCGGCAGGAATGCGCGCTCGACCGCCGTCGGGGCCTGGATACGGCGCGGGACGGGAATGATCTCGGCGCTCATAGGCGCCTCCGCGGCTCGGTCATTTCCGCACCTCTTGCAGCGAACCCGGGCCGTCCGACTGGATGCGCCACAGTTTCGCGTAGCGGCGATTGAGCTTCAGAAGCTGCTCGTGCGCGCCTTCCTCGACGATCCGACCCTCTTCCATGACGATGATGCGATGCGCCATGCGGACGGTCGAGAGGCGATGCGCGACGATGAGAACGGTGCGGCCTTCAGCGATTGCAGCCATGTTGCGCAGGATCGCCGCCTCGCTCTCATAGTCGAGCGCAGACGTTGCTTCATCGAAGATCAGGATGCGCGGGCCGGTGACGAGGGCGCGCGCAATCGCGATGCGCTGGCGCTGCCCGCCCGAGAGCGAGGCGCCGCGCTCGCCGATGATCGTCTCGTAGCCCTCCGGCAGGCCGAGGATGAACTCGTGCGCGCCAGCCAGTCGCGCCGCCGCGATCACCCGGGTCATGTCCATCGCCGGATCGGCGATCGCGATATTCTCGCGAACCGACCGGTTGAACAGGATGTTCTCCTGCAGGACAACACCCAACTGACGTCTGAGCCAGGCGGGATCGGCAAGCGACAGATCCGTGCCGTCGACCAGCACGCGGCCGGTCTCGGGAGTGAACAGCCGCTGCACGAGCTTGACGAGCGTCGACTTGCCCGAGCCCGATGCGCCGACAATGCCGATGACTTCGCCCGCGGCGATCTCCAGGTTGACGTCCGACAGGATCGCCGGCGCGTCGAGGCGGTAGCGAAACGTCAGGTGCTCGAAGCGGATGGCGCCGCGGATCGGCGGCAGGCTCGCCTGGCCGCCCGCCGAGGGCTCGGCCGGCGAATTCAGGATGTCGCCGAGGCGATCGATCGAGACGCGCGTCTGTTGGAAGCCCTGCCACAATTGGGCCAGTCGGAGGACCGGCTGCGACACCTGGCCCGCGAGCATGTTGAAGGCGACGAGTTCGCCGATCGTCAGATCGCCGTTGATGACGGCGCGGGCGCCAAAGAAAAGGATCATCACCGTCACGATTTTCGAGACGGCCTGGACGGACTGCTGCGCCCATGTCGAGACGCCGACGACACCGAAGGACGCTGTGACATAGCCAGCGAGCTGCTCTTCCCAACGCCGTTGCAGGATCGGTTCGAGCGCCATCGATTTCGCGGTTTCGACGGCCGAGACGCTTTCGACGAGGAATGACTGGTTCTCCGCTCCGCGGCGGAATTTCTCGTCGATGCGGCGTTTGAAGACCGGGCTCGCGATGACTGAGATGAGGACATAGATCGGAATTGCGCTGGCGACGATCAGCGTAAGGGTGGGCGAATAGAGGACGAGGACGCCGAGGAACACGATGGCGAAGAAGAGATCGATCACCAGCGTCAAGGCCGACGAGGTCAGGAACTGGCGGATCGTCTCCAGTTCGCGAACGCGAGCAACCGTATCGCCGACGCGGCGGGCGCCGAAGTAGGCCATCGGGAGCGAGAACAGATGACGGAACAGCCGTGCGCCGAGTTCGACATCGATCCGGTTGGCGGTATGGGCAAACAGCCAGGTGCGGATGCCGGTCAGCGTCACCTCGAAAAGCGAAAGCAACATGAGGCCGGCAGCGAGCACCTCGAGCGTCGAGAGGCCGCGATGCACGAGCACCTTGTCGACCACGACTTGGAAGAACAAGGGCGTCAGAAGCCCGAAGATTTGCAGGAAGAACGAAGCCGCCAGGACCTCGGTAAGGGGTTTCTTGTATTTGCCGATCGCCGGGATGAACCAGCCGAGGCCGAAGCGTTGCGCCACCCCAAGTCCCGAGGCGCGCCGGGTCAGAAGCATCAATCGACCGCTCCAGGCCGCTTCAAACGTTGCGCGGTCGAGCAGTTCCGGCCTGGGTTTCAAGGGATGCTGCACCAGCGCCTGGGCGGCGTCCGCACGGCCGACGACGATCCAGGCGCCGTCGCGCATCAAAGCGAGCGCCGGCATCGGCGTCGATGCTAGCCGATCGAACTGCGATGTTACGATCCGCGCCTTGACTGGGATGCGCCGCGCGGCGCGCAACATATCGGACTCGGACATCGTCTGTGTTACGCCGAGCGAATGCCTGATCTGCGCGGCGTCCGCCGGCACCCCCAGAATTTTCAGGGCAAAGACGAGAGCGAGGGAGCCCGTATCGACCGGCGCCTCGTCGCTCGCTCGCCCGTCGTCCTGTTCCGGGGTCCCGTTCTGCGATGTGTGTCCGGTCCGATCCGCCGCCTCCGGGTCTCCCCAACGTTTCGTGCTCTGGCGCGCGGACGCTTCCGCGTCGCCGATATTGGTGTCTAGCGCCACGGGCGGGCCCTCATCCGAGCATCGTCAGTTTGGGCGGCGCGTAGTCGACAATCGTTCCGCCGTGGCCATCGCTCACGACCCCGAAGCCGGCCGCGGCATATTGGCCGAGGAGGGTGATAGCGGTCTGCTGGGCGCCGCTCTGGACGCTGAGCGTGCCGAAGGCGCCGGAGGCGTTCTCGTGGAAGGAGAGCGTGGCGCTGGCGGCGCTGAGACCGGCGAGATCCATGAAGGACCGGCCGTTGAATGGCGTCGCCGCATTGCCGTCGTTCGACATCGCAAGCGGCAGGCTGGTGTTGTCGTTGAGCAGCGACGCGCTGTCGGCGACCGACCAACTCTCGGCGTAGACGCCGAGCAACTGGCTGTCGGTCGGCGCATCGAGCACTGTACCGTTGGCGAGCTGAATATCGGTCGCCTGGCTCGTATTGGAGCCGAGCAGGCCTTGCACCGAGCCCGGGCCGTCCTTGGCGCTCAGCGTCACCGTCTCGTTGAAATAGGGGCCTGCGTTGGTCACGTTGAGGCTCTCGCCGCTGGCCCAATCGACCACATAGGAGTCCGCCGCGGTCCGTGTGATCGTACCGCCATCGATCGCCTGGACCGCGTTGACCGACCCCAGCGACGTATCGACGGCGCCGTTGAGCTTGACCGTTCCGTCGAGGTCGAACTGCACGGCGTTGCCGCCGACTTGAGCGGCGATCTCCGTCGTCACGCTGATCATCGAGGCCCAGGGCGAGGTCCTGATCTCCACGTCGAACGGATCCGCTGACGTCGTTCCTTTGACCAGGGTAAAATCGCCGACAGCCTGGAAGTCGTAGTGCAGACCCTGGAACGTCACCATGTGGACGTCGCCCCAACCCGTGCCGGTCGGATCGACGTCGGTCACCGTTGTGGCGAAATTGACCGTAGGCGTCGCAAAGTCGCTCGATGCATCGGACAGCGTGAAGGTCGTCGTCCCGCTGGTCCCTGGCGCGCCGGCCGTCGCGGTGAATGAGAGCGCGTCGAGTTCGGTGGTGACGGCCGCGGCCGAGCCGGAGAGCGTGTAGCTGCCGCTCCCGCCGCTGAGGCCGGCGCCGCTGAGCGTTCCGCCCGACCCCGACAGCGAGATCGTCAGCGTCTCGGTCGCGCCGGGATTGTCGTCGCCGATGCTCACGTTCGCAAACGGGTTCAGCGCGGCTTCCGAAGTCGTCGTTTGGCCCGCGACCACGCCTGTTATCGTCGGGGCGACCGCGACGTCGTCGACGGCGACGGGGCCGCCGGCGGTCGTGGTCACGTTGCCCGCGGCGTCGGTTGCGGTCACCTCGATGTGGGCGGTGGCGGTGTCGATCGCGCCGGCGGCGATCGTGTAGGTTGCGGTCCAATCGCCGCCGCTGTCCCTGGCGACGACGGCCGAGCCGCCGCCGAACTGCGAGAAGTCGAAGGTCACGCCGCCAGCATCGATCGTATCGGTATTGTTGTCGCCGGTTCCGCTGTCGTTCCACGTGGCGGTGACGGTGTCGCCGATCCTGAACGCGCCGCCCGCGCCCGAGCCGCCGGTCACGCTGATGTTGGCCGCGGTGACGATAGGTTGCTCGTCGTCGACAGCGACGGCGACGCCGCTGGCAGTGGTGGTCGCGTTGCCGGCGTGGTCGGTTGCGGTCACCGCGACATGGGCGGCGCTCGTGTCGACGCCGCCGACGGCGATCGTGTAGGTCGCGGTCCAGACGCCGCCGTTGTCGCTCGCGACGACGGCCGAGCCGCCGCCGAACTGCGAGAAGTCGAAGGTCACGCCGCCAGCATCGATCGTATCGGTATTGTTGTCGCCGGTTCCGCTGTCGTTCCAGCTGGCGGTCACGGTGTCGCCGATCTTGAACGCGCCGCCCGTCCCCGAGCCGCCCGTCACGCCGATGTTCGCTGCGGTGACGACCGGCTGCTCGTCGTCGACGGTGACGGCGCCCCCAGCGATGGTGGTCGCGTTGCCGGCATGGTCGGTTGCGGTCACCGCGACCTGGGCGGCGCTCGTGTCGACGCTGCCGGCGGCGATCGTATAGGTCGCGGTCCAGACGCCGCCGCTGTCGCTCGCGACGACGGCCGAGCCGCCGCCGAACTGCGAGAAGTCGAAGGTCACGCCGCCGGCGTCGATGGTGTCGGTGTTGTTGTCGCCGGTTCCGCTGTCGTTCCAGCTGGCGGTGACGGTGTCGCCGATCTTGAAGGCGCCGCTTACGCCCGAGCCGCCGCTCACGCTGATGTTCGCCGCGGTGACGATAGGCTGCTCGTCGTCGACGGCGACGGCGCCGCCGCTGATGGTGGTCGCATTGCCCGCGTGGTCGGTTGCGGTCACCGCGACCTGGGCGGTGCTCGCGTCGATCCCGCCGGCGGCGATCGTATAGGTCGCGGTCCACACGCCGCCGCTATCGCTCGCGACGACCGCCGCCCCACCGCCGAACTGGGAGAAATTGAAGGTCACGCCGCCGGCGTTGATTGTGTCGGTGTTGTTGTCGCCTGTTCCGCTGTCATTCCAGGTGGCGGTGACGACATCGCCGATCTTAAACGCGCCGCCCGCTCCCGAGCCGCCCGACACGCTGATGTTCGCTGCGGTGACGATAGGCCGCTCGTCGTCGACGGCGGCGGCGCCGCCGCTGGCGGTGGTCGCGTTGCCGACGTGGTCGGTTGCGGTCACCGCGACCTGGGCGGCGTTCGTGTCGATGCCGCCAGCGGCGATTGTATACGTCGCGGTCCAGACGCCGCCGCTGTTGCTGGCGACGACCGCCGCCCCGCCGCCGAACTGCGAGAAGTTGAAGGTCACGCCGCCTGCGTTGATCGTGTCGGTGTTGTTGTCGCCGGTGCCGCTGTCGTTCCAGGTGGCGGTGACCGTGTCGCCAATCTTGAACGCGCCGCCCGCGCCCGACGCGCCGGTCACGCTGATGTTCGCTGCGGTGACGACCGGCTGTTTGTCGTCGACGGTGACGGCGCCGCCACTGGTGGTGGTCGCGTTGCCGACGTGGTCGGTTGCGGTCACCGCGACATGGGCGGCGCTCGTGTCGACGCCGCCGGTCGCTATTGTATAGGTCGCAGTCCAGACGCCGCCGCTGTTGCTGGCGACGACCGCCGCCCCACCGCCGAACTGCGAGAAATTGAAGGTCACGCCGCCCGCGTTGATCGCATCGGTGTTGTTGTCGCCGGTTCCGCTGTCGTTCCAGCTGGCGGTGACGGTGTCGCCGATCTTGAACGCGCCACCCGCGCCCGAGCCGCCGGTCACGCTGATGTGCGCTGTGGTGACGACCGGCTGCTTGTCGTCGACGGTGACGGCGCCGCCGCTGGTGGTTGTCGCGTTGCCGGCGTGGTCGGTTGCTGTCACCGCGACATGAGCGGCGCTCGTGTCGATGGCGCCGGCGGCGATTGTATAGGTCGCGGTCCAGACGCCGCCGCTGTTGCTCGCGACGACCGCCGAGCCGCCGCCGAACTGCGAGAAGTTGAAGGTCACGCCGCCGGCGTTGATCGTGTCGGTGTTGTTGTCGCCAGTTCCGCTGTCGTTCCAGGTGGCGGTGACCGTGTCGCCAATCTTGAACGCGCCGCCTGTGCCCGAAGCGCCGGCCAGGCTGATTTGCGCTGCGGTGACGATAGGCTGCTTGTCGTCGACGGTGACGTTGGTGGCGCCGCTGGTGGTGGTCGAACCGGCGCTGTCAGTCGCCGTGACAACGACGTTGCGATTGGCCGCATCGATCGATCCCGCGGTGATCGTGTAGGTCGCGGTCCAGACGCCGCCGCTGTCGCTCGCGACGACGGCCGTCCCGCCGCCGAACTGCGAGAAATCGAAGGTCACGCCGGTGATCGACGCGCTATTGTTGTCGCCGCTGGCGCTGTCGTTCCAAGTGGCGGTCACGGTATCGCCGATCCTGTAGTCGCCGCCCGCGCCCGTGCCGCCGGACAGGCTGATATTCGCTGCGGTGACGGTTGGGGGCAGCGTCTGCGCGGCGCCTGGCCAATCGAACAACCTGACGGTTATGGTCGAAGTGGAGCCGGTGTTCTGATCCGGAGCGCTATCGACTTCGATCAAGCCGCCGTTGAGCCCGGACGACAACGAGTACGTCGGCGCCGTATCAGTCGTGAAATAAGAGGATGTCGAGTTGTAAATGCCCTTGGCCGTACCCGTGTCGATTTGCGTTGGACCCGAGTCTGTTCCCGTGCCCGTATAACTCTCGACCGCGAGATTATCGGGGACGTTGCTGAAATTCGAAGTTCCTGATATCGCCGCGTCATAAGTGCTGCTTGGAACTGGTGCGACGAAGGAGGGGTCGGAGGCTCCATTGAGCCCGACGATTTGCCCGAACGAATAGGCCGGGAGGGTAACCGAACCGACGACGGCGCCGGCTGGCGTGTATATCTTGCCAGACAGCGAATTGCCGTTGAACGCGTTATCGCCGTCTATGTAAAGATAATCGCCGTTGGATAAGGCGACGACTTCGGGATCGGCCCCGTTGTCCGTATCGGTGAAAGCAGTCCCGCTGCTTTGCAGGACGTTGCTATTGTTAAAAATTTTATAATCGGAATTATTATCGCTATTCGTCGGAGCATAAGCGACCATGTAGCCGCCGCTCGAACTTGCGGCGACATCGATATCATAAGCTGTACCGGTGCTGGCTATGACTTGTTCGGTGCCGACCGCTGCACCAGCGACCGTGAAGACCTGAGTCCCAAGTGAGCCGTTGTCCGAGCGTTGATAGCCGAATACGATATTGCCGTTGCTCAATTCCGCGATCGAAATGTTTCGCGTTTGCGTTGATCCAGTCAGCGTATTGATTTGAGTTGGACCCGTGATCATGTTGCCGGACGAGTCGAGCACAATGAAATAGGCGTTCATCCCGTAACTGGTCTGGCTGCTGTCCCCATTGCCATAGGCAACGACAGTGTCTCCGTTTGAGAGCGCGAGGAGATGGACTTCGTCTGAAGGCTCCTGAAGCTTATGACTTGTGCCATTGAGCAAGGTGCCGAGATTTATTGAGTAGTTCAAAGTTCCGCTAGTTGAGTAATTATTTATTAAGTAATCACCAGTGTATGGCGAGGTCGACAGGAGCACGTCGACGCTATTATTCGCCTCCCCGACCGCCTGGTCCCCGTATGGAGAAAAAGAGAATGATGTTTGGCTAGTCGCTTTTATCGTGAAACTATACGAGGGCGTCGGGTTCAGGGACATGTTAATTCCTCATTTCGCGATGTTCACGGTGTAGATCGCCGGCGCCTACTCGAAGCCAATAGGATACGACCCGTCCGTCGACGGCATAATATTGGTTGGCTTGGACACCATTGGATATGCCAGCCCGGCGGACTGACGGGATCACAGCGAGCGCGAAGACCTCGCGCGGTTCTCCGGAGAATCGCATCGTGCCGAGCACTCGACCCGTGATGGCGTCGATGGCGGCGACGCCCGTCACCAGGGACGGATTTTGAGCGATAGGGAGCGAGGAGCCTCGTTCGGTATGGCGCACATTGGACAAGCCGACGAATAAAATCCTGCCCCGATCGGCCAAGCCACGCACGAAGCCAGGCAATTCGGCGACAAGGTCGGCCTGCCCACTTTGCCGATCGATCGTCAGCACGCGCCCCTTGCCGCTTTCCAGCACGAATAGTCGACGATCGACGAGCCGAGGGGAATGAGGCAGACAAAGGCCTCGGCAAAGCACATCATTGGTCGCAGCGTCGATCAGGATCCCAGAGCTCGGCTCGTGCGCTCGCCAGCCCTGCGGCTCGTCGAAGGAGCCGAACGCCGTTGCATACAACACGCGATGCTCGTCGGTCGCGACGCCATTGAGATGACAACGGTCATCCGGCGTCAGAGACGAGATGAACGGCGGCTGCCACACGGGGTCGAAACTGTACTGGCCGTCGATCAGACAGACGTTCGAAAATCTAGTATTGACGCCAAGCAAACCCCGGCGCGTGATCGACAGGTCGTGGATCGAACACTCGCCAGTGAAGAAAGTCATGCGCGGCGTATAAAATGCGTCATAATATCCCGGCCGATCGGGATGTGCAGGCGCCAACTTGGGTGAATCTGAAAAAACGACGACTTCACGGAAAGTCGCGACGGCGAGCCTTTGGTTCAATGCCGCGAGCCCCCAAGCGGCGTTCAGCGGAAACAAGTCAAAATACGGATTCACCTGGTCGGGCTCCACGCCGATCAGAAACAAGCCGCCTGGCACGGTCGTGACCGCCAGGGTCGACTGAATCTTGACGAGCGCCTCGACGAACCCTGCGTCGCAATCGATTCCGTTGTTCGCCTTCTCAAGCATCGCGAGCGACCCCGCGTCGCGACGGACACGCCAAAGATCGGCTGGCCGATGCGCAGTCCTCAATCAACAGGCCTAGAGCGCCCAAAAGCTTCTCCCTCCAAAATTTCCTCGCTCGACGGATCGAGCAGAGAAGTCTGGGCGCCTCGCGCTAGGCCATCGACCAGTTCTGGAATGTCCGGCATTCCAGTTCTGGAATGTCCGGCATTTTGGAATCGATGAAGACGACCTGTCGCCTACCGACGAGATCCGACATCCGATCACTTCCCCCGTCAGCTGGTCCGCTACATTCCGACGACTCTATCGCGCTTTGTTATTTGCAACCCGCAATACTGAAGCCATTTCCATCGAACGACCGATACGCCGAGGCCAGAATGTTTTCGATTGTTCCCTTTGTCGCCGACATTATCAACGCAGCGTTAGTTAATCGAATATTTCCTATCTCTGCGTCATATACAAGTGTTACCTTTGGTTCCCATTTGAATCACTTTCAGCCCGCGAGAGAGTGGCGCCAGCTCGACCGGCTCGACGCCCACCCCGTCACTGTATTCGGGAAACATTGACCGCCGGGGGCCGCGCGACAGGCGTATCGAGCGAGCAGCGCGAGGCTGTCCAAGTTCTGGCCCAGCCAACAATGCTCGCGTTCCTCGAGGGCACGGCAGGCGCCGACAAGAGGCCGGCCCTGCGGTCGCTGGTGGGGCGGCTCCAGCGAGAAGGCTATTTCGTCATCGCGGCCGCCCAGGCCTGGCGCACCGCGCGGGTGTTGAGCGAAGAGTTGATGCGTCGAAGCTCGCGTTGTTGATGCATGGCTCTCCGCCGGCGACCATGTGGGCCTTCGTCGATCCGCAAATCGGCGTTGACCACGGCACAGCGACGCGACCCAGAGATCAAGCGGGTCGTGGACTGGTCGCCCCCTCAGCCCGCACGTAGCGGGATAACTTCTCCCCCGGTCTTGAGCCTATCAAGGTGGTCCGCCCACCACTGCATCATGCGGACCCGTTCATCCCAATAGGCGGCGCGGGTTATACGCACGGCGGACTTTGTCGTTGTCGACATGCGCAAGCTGCGCTTCGATCGCGTCGGCGTTCCAATGGCCGCTGGCGTTGAGCAGAGTCGACGCGCTGGCGCGGAAGCCATGACCTGACATTTCTTCGCTGGCGAAGCCCATGCGGCGAAGCGCGGCGGTGATTGTGTTTTCGGACATGCACCGCGTCACGGTTCGACCGGGGAAAAGGTATTGGCCGCGCAAGCCGAGCGCGCGCAATTGGCGCAACAGCGCGACAGTTTGCGGTGCGACAGGACTGAAATGGTCTCGCCGCATCTTCATTTTGCCCGCCGGGATGGCCCAAACCCGAGCGTCAAGGTCAAACTCCGACCATTCGGCGTGCCTCAATTCGCCCGGCCGGACGAAGGTCAGGCCAGCATTCCATAGCAATGCGTGTCGCCGGCTCCCCTTGACGGACGCGAACGGCAGCGAATGGCGAGGGCGGCAACCTTGCGTCAGTGCGTTGATTTAATAGGCGATTTATGGACGTCGACGGACCGCTGCGAACATTGGCGAACTTGGAATTGGTGCCGGTTGCAGGACTTGAACCCGCGACCAACGGTTTACAAAACCGCTGCTCTACCAACTGAGCTAAACCGGCTCGCCATGGCGGCGCAGGACACGACTGATCGCTACCAGCGCGCGCGCGGGCAGGCAAGCCTGGAATTATTCGACTGTCGGCGTCCATGGACCGGAGACGACGAAGGCTTCCTCCGCTCCCGGCCAGGGCGGCATGGTGACCGCGACGAAGGCGAGCGGCGCGTGCGCGCCGGCGCGGAATTGGAAATGGGCGCCGAGCGGGATCGTGACGCAAACACCGGGTTCGACCTCGACGACGCTCTGCGTCTCCCCCGTGCGACGCCACAATCGGCCCTTGCCGGCGACGAAGTACCAGATTTCCTCGACCGTGCGATGCGCGACCGCATGCGAAATGGCGCCGGCGGGCAATTCGAAATGGGCGAAGCTGCCGCCGGAAAGCGCAAGCAGCAGGCGCACCGCCGTCCCGTCGTGCGCGACGGCGTCCGGGACGGGGCCGAGGGTCTTGGTCTCAAAGGCGCGCATCTAAAAAGCTCCGTTCGGCTCTGATTTTGGCGCGCGGCGCGCACAGCGCGCAAGGGCGGGGGCGCCGACAAAGCCTTTTGCGCCCTGGCCGCCGGCTGCTATGAAAGCGCCCATGACCGCGACCCACGACCTCACCGCCGAACAGGCGCTCGACGAATTCCGCGCCGCCGGTGCCCTCCTCGAAGGACACTTCATCCTCTCGTCGGGCCTGCGTTCGCCCATCTTCCTGCAGAAGATGTTCGTCTTCCAGGACCCGGCGCGCACCGAGCGCCTGTGCCGCGCGCTGGCCGAAAAGGCGCGCGCCGCCTTCGGCCAAATCGACGTCGTCGCTTCGCCCGCGGTCGGCGGCATCGTGCCGGGCTACGAGACCGCGCGTTGGCTCGGCGCCAAGGCGATTTTCGTCGAGCGCGAGAACGGCGTCTTCTCGCTGCGGCGCGGTTTTTCCATCGCACCGGGAGCGCGCGTGCTGATGGTGGAAGACATCATTACGACAGGGCTTTCGTCGCGCGAATGCCTGGAGGCGCTTCGCCAGCATCCAGGCGTCCTCGTCGGCGCGGCCTGCCTCATCGACCGCTCGGGCGGCAAAGCGGAGATCGGCGTTCCCCGCGTCTCCCTCGCCACGCTCGACATTCCCGCTTATCCCGCCGACGCGTTGCCGCCGGAACTCGCCGTCCTGCCGGCGGTCAAGCCAGGAAGCCGCGGCCTCGCGTCCGCAGCCCAATAGGAAAGGCCTTGCCCATGACCCTGCTGCGTCTTGGGGTCAACGTCGACCACGTCGCAACCGTGCGCAACGCGCGCGGCGGCGCCGGCCCCGATCCGGTTCGCGCGGCGCTGCTCGCGATCGAAGCCGGCGCGGACGGCATCACGGCGCATCTGCGCGAAGATCGCCGCCACATCCACGACGACGACATGGCGCGACTGAAGGCGATGATCGCCGCGCCGCTCAATTTCGAAATGGCTGCGACGCCGCAGATGCTCGATATCGCGCTGCGCATTCGCCCGCACGCTTGCTGTCTCGTGCCGGAAAAGCGCACCGAACGCACCACCGAGGGCGGTCTCGACGTCGTCAACGGGCATGACGCGCTCAAGCCCTTCGTCGCCGAGCTGACGCGCGCCGGCATTCGGGTCTCGATGTTCATCGAGCCCTCGTCCGAAGCGCTGGAAGCGAGCGCGTCGCTCGGGGCGCCGGTCGTCGAACTGCATACCGGCGCCTGGTGCGACGCGCTGGACCGGTCGGATCGCGAGCGAGCGGAGCGAGAATTTACGCGCCTCAAGGCCGCGGCGGCGCAAACCGCCGCCTTGGGGCTCGAATGCCACGCCGGGCACGGCCTCAATTACGAGACGGCGAGGACGATCGCCGCCTTGCCTGAGATTGTCGAACTCAACATCGGGCACTTCCTGATCGGGGAGGCGATCTTCGTTGGTCTCGCCGAGACCGTGCGCCGGATTCGCGCGGCGATGAACGCGGGGCGCGCCGCCGCGGGGGCGGCATGATCCTCGGTATCGGCAGCGATCTTTGCGACATCCGCCGCATCGAGGAGACGCTCGAGCGGTTCGGCGAGCGGTTCATAGCCCGCTGCTTCACCGACATCGAGCGCCGGCGCTCGGAGCGAAGGGCGGGCCGCGCCGCCTCCTACGCCAAGCGTTTCGCCGCCAAGGAGGCCTGCGCCAAGGCGTTGGGCACCGGCATCCGGGCGGGCGTGTTCTGGCGCGACATGGGAGTCGTCAATCTGCCCTCCGGCCAGCCGACGATGCGCTTGACGGGCGGCGCGGCCGAGCGCCTCGCCGCCATCACGCCAGCCGGCGCCGAGGCGTTCATCCATCTCACCATCACGGACGAGGAGCCGATCGCCCAGGCCTTCGTCGTGATCGAGGCGCGCTGACGCTGCGGGGGTAGTTGGAAACGGACCCTCATCCGGCGCTTCGCGCCACGCCACCTTCTCTAGGCGAATGCGCAGCATTCGTCCGCTCCCGCGAGCGGGAGAAGGGTTTGGGGTGAGGGTCAAGGCCGGGCCGCGATGTCCTCCGGGGCGAGACCCTGGACGCGGCGGGCGTGCATCGCCGCATAGGCGGCCTCGAGATTTTTCGTGTAGCGCGCGCTGTCGAACAGCGGCGCTGTCGCGCGATTGCCGACGAGCTTGCGCTTGAGGGCGGCGAGACGCTCCTTGTCGGTCGCCAAGTCGATCGCGAGGGCCTCGTAGTCCTCGACGTTCGTGGTGATCAGCTCCGGCGCTCCGACGGCTTGCAGCACGCTTGCGGCGACGCGCGACGGGAAGGTCGTCCCAATTCGGGTCACGACGGGGACGCCCATCCACAAGGCGTCGGTCGCGGTCGTATGGGCATTGTAGGGGTAGGTGTCGAGAAAGAGATCGGCGCTCCGCACGCGCTGCAAATGCTCGGCGACCGGCATCCGTTGAGCGAAGATAAGCCGCCGCTCGTCGATGCCGCGCGCCTTCGCTTCCGCGCGCAAATTTGCGACGGCGATCGGGTTGTCCTCGAACAGCCATAGGACGGCGCCCTCGACGCGGCGCAGGATCCGCATCCAGGTGTCGAACACGGGAGGCGTGATCTTGTAGTTGTTGTTGAAGCAGCAGAAGACGAACGCCTCCTCGGGCAAGCCGAGGTCGGACCGGTTGAACCGCCGCTCGGTGGCGAAGAAGCCGCCGCCGTAGCTGGTGGGATAATAGGCGTCAGGCAACGCCGCGATCTTCTCGGTGAAGGAGCGGCGCGCCGGCGCGTCGACGACGGTTGCGTCGGCCAGGATGTAGTCGATGAACGGCGCCGCCATCGTCCCGGGGAAGCCGAGGAAATTGACCTGGATCGGCGCCGCCCGGCGGGCGAAGACGCCTGTGCGGCGGCCGGCGGTGAAGCCGGCGAGATCGATCGCGATATCGATCGACTGCTCGCGCGACAAATTGGCGACGTCCTGGTCGGAGAGCTTCGCGACGTCGAGGAAGGCGTCGAACGAGGCGCGAAGCTCGGCGTTGAGCGCGTCTCCCGGCGGATTGTCGAACGAGAAGGCAAACGTCTCGAAGCGCTCGCGGTCGTGCGCGCGAAAGACGCCCTGCATGAGGAACGACATCGGATGGGTGCGCAGATCGGAGGAATAATAGCCGATGCGGATTTTGCGCGCCGCCGCGTCGGCTGGCGGGAAGGGCGCCGGGACGATGTCCGCATGCTTGGCCTCGACCCAGCTTCTCGAGGCGGCGAGTTGGAGCTCGCAGGAATCGAAACTCGACAGGGCTATGAACGGCGAGGCGGCGCGCTCGTTCGCGGCGACGCGCGCCTCGAGCCGGGCGAGGTCCCGGTCATAGCCGCGCCAATCGCAGGCGTGCATGCGGGTGTGGAAGGCCTCGCCTAGGAGGAAATCGAGATCGGGATTGAGCGCGATCGCGGCCTCGTAGCTCGCCGACGCCTCCTCGAGCCGTTTGAGATCGCGAAGGGCGTTGCCGCGATTGGTGAAGGCTTCGGCGAAGTCGGGGCGGATCGCAATCGTCGCGTCGTAGCTGGCGATGGCGTCCTCGAGGCGTTTCAGCTCCTTGAGCGCATTGCCGCGGTTGTTGTGGGCCTCTGCGAAATCCGGCTTCAGCGTGACGGCGCGCTCGTAGCTGGCGGCAGCCTCCGCGGGCCGCCTCAGCTCCATCAAGACATTGCCACGGCTGGCGTGGGCTTCCGCGTGGTCGGGCTTCGCCGCGATAGCCCTGTCGTAGCTCGAGAGCGCCTCGGCCGGACGTTTGAGCCCGGCGAGCGCGACGCCGCGATTGAACAGCGCCTCCACGTAGAGCGACCTCAGCGCGACCGCTCGGTCGAAGGCGGCGACGGCCTCCTCCAGGCGCCCGAGATGTTGGAGCGCGCGGCCGCGATTGTTGTGGCCTTCGGGAAAGCCCGGCTGGATCGCCAGCGCTTTGCCATAGGCGGCGAGGGCTTCCTCGTTCCGCCCGCCCTCGCCCAGCGCGTTGCCCTTGTTGTAGAGCGCCTCGATCGAATTGGGGTCGAGCGCCAGCGCCTTGTCGAATTCCGCCAGCGCTCTTTCGGGCTCCCCGAGCTCGTTGAAGGTGACGCCGCGGTTATTCAGGGCCTTGACGTGTCGAGGATTCAAGCGGAGCGCGCGCTCGAATTGCGTCAACGCCTGCTGACGTTTTCCCAAAGCCCTGAGGACGACGCCGTAATTGTAAAACGAGGCGTCCGACGTGTCGTCCACCGTCACCGCCCGGGCGATATAGGGCTCGGCGTCGGCGTAGCGCCCCATCGCGGTGAGCACGACCGTCATTAGGTTGAGCGCGCCGAAATGCGAGGGGTCGCCTTGCAGGAACTGCTTGAAGAGGTGCGCCGCCTCGGGGAGGTTGCGGCCGTTGAGGGCTTGCATCGCGTTCTGAAAAAGGCGTTCGGCCGTGCTCATGCGCGAAGCTGGCTCCAGTCGGGTGGGGCGGCGATCGAGCGGCCTGGGTCGCCGATAATGCTCCCAAGATCAAGTCGACTTTTTCCCGCGTTCTTCGCCAGCCTGGAGCGCTCCCACGAGCGCGCCGGCGCAACAAAAAACCCCGGAGCTTTCGCTCCGGGGTCGATTGTCGCACTTCGATCGCGCGATCAGAAGTCGCGGGTGATTTCGAAGCGGCCTTCGAGGCCGTCCGTGTTCGCGTGCCACGGCAGACCGCCGTTGGCGACAGCGGAGTAGGCCGCAGGCATCGACTGGTGGGTGGTCTGGTAGAGCAGCTCGAGGTTGAAGTCGAGGTGCGGGACCGGATCCCAGTGGATGACGCCGCCGCCGATCCAGCTCTCCTGGTTGGGCGAGATCAGGCCGGTGTTGACGCCGGACCAGTTGATCTGGAGGTAGGAGATTTCCGGATCGATCGACCAGGTCGGGCCGAGGTGGAACTCGCCGAGCGCGGTGAGCGACCAGGCGTCCGGGGTAGCCCAGGTGCCGTTGCCGTTCGAGAAGGCGTCGGTCACCGGCATGGCAATGCCGTTGCCGTTGGTGGCGCCGTTCTCACCCCACATCGCGTCGGAAACGCCCGAGTACCAGATCGCGTTTTCCGAGTAGACGCCCTGCAGCTGGATGTTGTCGCCAGCGCCGAAGGACGACAGGTCGAACTTCAGGCCGCCGTCGATCGCCCAGCCCCAGATGTCGATCGTGCTGTTGTCGAGCAGGCTCTGCTGACGCACGTTGTGCGCAACGCCGGCGATGTGCGCGCCGCCCCAGCCCTGCTTGAGGTCGATCGACCCGACGATGTCGGGCGAGCGCAGTCCGAGGACTTCCGAGTTGCCGAAGAAGAACTCGTCCGTGCCGGCGAGGGTCGCGCCCGAGGACGGGCCGGTGAGGATCGGGTCTTGGATCGAGATCGTCGCCGAGAAGCCGCCGCCGAAGGTCGCCGTGTAAGCCAGCAAGAGAGGCTGGTTGTAGCCCTGCTGGTCGGGGGAGAAGACGTTCGCCCAACCTTCGCCGCCGCCGAAGAAGGAGAAGAACGAGTTCGCCTTACCGGCCGTGATGCCCGCCCAGTTCAAAAAGCCGTGATTGATGAAGCCGTTACCAGCGCCTGTGTTATCGAAGCCGCTGCCGTAGTTGAACTGCGTGTCGATATCCGAGGTCAACACGCCGTAGGCGGTGTTGGTCTTGGTGATGAACTCGAGCTCGGCGCGGGTGGTGTAGCCGATTTCGTTCCGGCCGGACGTTCCATTGCCGATGGGATTGCCGACCTGGACGCCACGGGGGTTCGGGTTCGACGGAACGTAAAACAGCTGGCTGCCGCTCGTGTAGGCGTAACCCTGGTCGAGGTTGCCGCCCTCGATCTGAGCCGTCAGGTACCCGGTGATCTTCAAGCAGGTGTCGGAACCAGGAATGACGAAACCAGCGATGCCGTCGATGTGGCAGACCTTAACGTATTCGGCCGCGGGGGCGCCCTTCCGGGTGGGAAGATCGGCGGCCTGCGCGCCCGCCACGACGACCAAGGTCGCCGCGGAACCGAGCAGAAGGCTCTTCATGAGCGTCATTTGTGACCTCCAGTGCATTTATGTTTGGGAGTTGGTTGAAACCTTGAACCTTATGTCGCCGACCAGAAACGCGTGCCGTGTCAAAGGTATTAAGCGCCCCTCTTCCCGTTCCTGCGAACGTCGGGCGCTTTGCGCTGGTCCCCCAGCAAACGACGCCGTCAGTCCGACTCGCGACCGGGAAGCTCCCGTTCACAAGGGAAAACATACAAGCGTCCGGCCCCGGCTCAAACTCGAAAATGCCGGATTTCGGCCCAATTGCGCGTTTCCCAGGCTGATGTTGCAGAAAGGTCACGAAAGCGTGTGTCCGGGCGGCCCGTCCGCGTGTCTGGAGGGCCGTTAATGAGTTGATAACTCTATAAATCCGCAGGGCCCTCCGCGGCCCGCAAGCATTCAAAGAGCCCGTGTTCAGCCATGCGTCGAGCCCCCTTCACGGGGGCGCGAAAGGCGCCTTTGCGCGCCCACGAAAGTCAGTGCGTCCGGCTCCGCCCGGCTCAGGTGAGGCGCAGCCGGACAAATACGGAAAACGAAACAGGATCAAAGTCTTGAGACGAACTTACCGCCCATTCGCCGATCATCGGAGAGCTTCGAGGCTAGCGGGCGGCGCCGACGAGGTCCGTTACGGGTCCGCAAAACTGACGCTTTTCCGGCCGCGCGCGGGGGTGGGAACGGGCTCATGAAGCTCACCGAACGCGTCATTCAGTCGCTCGCGTGTCCGGCTGGCCGGCGCGACATGATGGTGTTCGATTCCAAGCAGAGCGGCCTCGGCGTCCGGGTGACGGCGAGCGGCGGCAGGACGTACCTCGCCCAGTACACCCGCAACGGGGTCAAGCGGCGGATCCCTCTCGCCTCCTGCACGGCGATCTCGCTCGACCAGGCGCGCGAGGCGACCCGAGCGATCATGGGCGACGTCGCCAAGGGCCTCGACCCCGCGGTCGAGCGCAAGCGCGCGGCGGCCGAGGCCAAGCGCACCGAGGCCAACGACGCCCTCACGCTCGATGTCCTGCTCGAGCAGTGGGGCGCCCTGCGGCTCGCCCATCGCCGGCAATCCTACGCCCTCGAGGCGGTGCGAGCCATTCGGCGGGCGTTCCCCAAGCATTTGGGCCTACCGGCCGCCGATCTCAGCCGGGCCAGCGTGGTGGCCGTGCTCGACGACCTCGCCCGAGCCGGCAAGATCGCGATGGCCGCGCGCACGGCCGCCTACGGCCGCAGTTGCTACCATTGGGCGGTCAAGCGCGGCGCGCTCGACGCCAACCCGTTCACCAATATGCCGCTGGCGCCGGTGGCCAAGCGCGATCGCGTGCTGGCGGAAGCGGAACTCGCCGCCGTGTGGCGGGCCGCAAACGGCCCGGGAGCCTTCGACCGCATCGTCCGGATGCTGATCCTGACCGGTCAGCGGCGCGGCGAGGTCGCGGGCATGGCGTGGAGCGAACTCGACCAGGACCTGTCCGCCTGGACCATTCCGGCCGCGCGCGCCAAGAACGGCGTCGCCCATGTCGTGCCCCTTTCGCCGCAGGCGCAGGCGCTTTTGAAAGCTGCGCCGAAGCGGACCGGCGAGCGGCTCGTCTTTCCCGGAATGAACGGAATTTTCAACGGCTTCGGCAAGGCCAAAGCCGCTCTGGACGAGGAATGCGCCCTCCCGGCCTGGCGCTTGCACGATCTGCGGCGCACGGTCGCGACGGGGCTGCAAAAGCTCGGCGTTCGTCTCGAGGTCACCGAGGCCGTGCTGAACCACGTCTCGGGCAGTCGCGCCGGCATCGTCGGCGTCTACCAGCGCTATGATTACGCCGACGAAAAGCGGGCGGCTCTCGCCGCCTGGGGCCGGCGCGTCGTCGACATCGTGGAAGGCCGCGACACCTCCGGCGCGGCCGCGCCCGTCGTCCCGAGGCCGCGCCCAGAGCGCGAGCCGAGGGCGGGCTCCTATCGCGCCGGCGCCAGAACCTAAGCCGAAATCACCACGCCGACCCCGCGCCCGAGCGAGCGCCCGGGGCGGTTTCGGCTTGCTCTGCAAAGGTCCTTCAAAGGTCCGGCGAACGACGTCGTAGGCGACTTTCGAGCGCCGCCAACGACAGGCCGCCAAGCAAAAACGATCTTTCACAACCCTCACGGCGTCGAGGGACCCACTGCTTGAAGATCACCGGGTACATGACCGGCCAGGTCGAGGCCGGCACCCTCAGCCAGGGGTATGCATACACTACTGGTAGCCAGTTGCGCTATACCCCTGTTGCGACAAATACGCGCAATGACATCGGCTACACCGCCCGCGCCGAACTCGAGTTCATCACCAAGACCAACACCGCCTATGGCGTGTTGACCGCGGACATCGACACCCAGTTCGACTACGGCAGCGGCTTCGACTCCGAGAGCCAGAACACCGCGTTCATCAACCACGGCTTCGTGAACTGGGCGGGCCTCACCATCGGTAAGGCGAATTCGTTCTTCTCGTTCTTCGGCGGCGGCGAAGGCTGGGCGAACATCTTCTCTCCCGATCGTCAGGGCTATAACCAGCCTCTCTTGCTCGCCTACACCGCGACCTTCGGCGGCGGCTTCTCGGCGACGATCTCGTTGGAAGACCCGATGCTCACCGGCCCGTCGTCGGGCGAGACCCTCGCCGGCACCGACGAGTTCTTCGCCGGCAACTCGACCGTCCTCGGCATGCAAGCGCCCGACATCGTCGCGTCTCTCGACCTGCAGCAGGGTTGGGGCGGCGCGCACATCGCTGGCGTTGCGCACAACGTGCGTCAGCAGAGCCTGCTCGCCGACAACAGCACGATCGACACCTGGGGTTGGGCGATCGACGGCGGCCTGAAGTTCAACCTGCCGACGCTCGGCGCTGGCGACAACATCCAGCTGCAGGGCGTCTACTCGGAAAACGCGATCTGGTACTCGGGCGTTTCCGACGGAATGTGGGGCGAGCAGGGCGCCGTCAATCAAGGCAACGGCATTGCGATGCCGGTGACCGACGCGTTCGCGAACGGCAACGGCACCTGGGCGACCCCCGACGCCTATTCGCTCACCGCGATCAGCGAATTCCACATCGGCCCGAACTTCGCGATCGATCCGGAAATCTCCTATCTCGGGATCAACTGGACAGGCGTCAACACCGGCCTGATCTCTACCAGCCAGCAGAGCTGGATCGGCGGCGCGGTGTTCCACTGGGATCCGGTCGCGCACCTCGACTTCAACCTCGAGCTGCTCTACCAGACCACCCACCAGTCGACGCCTGCGGCCTACCTGGCCACCAACAACGCCGGTCTGCCGTGGCACGCGAACACGGACGGCCTCGAAGGCCGCTTCATGGTCACCCGCGACTTCTGATCGCGAGATCGCAAGTCCGACAATCGGCCCCGGAGCGAAAGCTCCGGGGTTTTTTGTTGCGTCGGCGGCTTACGCTTTCGCTTGCGCGGGGCCTCGCGGGCCTCGATAGTGACGAGACGAACGCTTATCTTCGATCGGCACGCAATGGGGTCGGCCCGCCAAATGATGCGGCAGTATGAATTGGTTGAGCGGGTCCGCCGCTACAATCCCGATACGAACGAAGATCTGCTGAACCGCGCCTATGTTTTCGCCATGAAGGCGCATGGCGCGCAAAAGCGCGCGTCCGGCGATCCGTTTTTTTCCCACCCGCTCGAAGTCGCCGCGATCCTGACGGATCTCAAGCTCGACGACGCGACCATTGTTTCCGCCGTCCTTCACGACACCATCGAGGACACCGCGACCACCCGCGACGAGATCGACGGGATGTTCGGCGTCGAGATCGGCGGCCTCGTCGATGGCCTGACCAAGCTCAACAAGCTCGACTTCGCCTCCAAACACGCCCAGCAGGCCGAGAGTTTCCGCAAGCTGTTGCTCGCCATCGCCGACGACGCGCGCGTGCTCCTGATCAAGCTCGCCGACCGGCTGCACAACATGCGCACGCTGCACTACATGCCGGAGGGCAAGCGGGCGCGGATCGCTCAGGACACGCTGGACATCTACGCGCCGCTCGCCGGCCGCATGGGCATGCAGGGCATGCGCGGCGAGCTCGAGGATCTCGCGTTCCGCTATTTGATGCCGGACGCCTACACGCTGATCATGGCGCGGCTCGACGATCTCAAGGCCAAGAACGGCGCACTGATCGCGCGCATCGCGGCCGAACTCACCGATCAGTTCGTGCGGCGCGGCATCAGGGTCGAGGTCAAGGGGCGCCAGAAGCAGGCCTATTCGATCTGGCGCAAGATGGAGCGCAACTCCATCTCTTTTGAACAACTCTCGGACATCTACGGCTTCCGCATTCTCGTCGACACCGTCGCCGATTGCTACGCCGCCGTCGGCGTCGCGCACACGACCTGGCCGAGCGTGCCCGGGCGCTTCAAGGACTACATTTCGACGCCCAAGCAGAACGATTACCGCTCGATCCACACGACGGTGATCGGCCCCGGCAGCCAGCGCGTCGAACTGCAAATCCGCACCCACGACATGCACGAGATCGCCGAATACGGCATCGCCGCGCACGCCCTCTACAAGGACCGGGAGCGCACCGATCCGATCGACGCCGGCGAGAGTCGCGCCTATCGGGGATTGCGGCAGACGATCGAAGCGCTGGCGAGCGACGATTCGGAAAAGTTTCTCGAGCATACGAAGCTCGAGTTGTTCCAGGACCAGGTGTTCTGCTTCACGCCCAAGGGACGCCTGATCGCGCTTCCGCGCGGGGCGACGGCGATCGACTTCGCCTATGCGGTCCATACCGACGTCGGCAATTCGGCGGTCGGCGCCAAGATCAACGGCCGCATCGCGCCGCTGATCTCGACGCTCCGCAACGGCGACGAGGTTACGATCATGCGCTCGGAGCGCCGCACGCCGCCGGCCGCCTGGGACAGCATCGTCGTCACGGGCCGGGCCCGCGCGGCGATCCGGCGCGCGACGCGCGAGGCGGCCAAGGCGCAGTACGGCGGCCTCGGGCGGCAGATCATCGAGCGCGCCTTCGCCCGCGCCGACCGAAAATTCACCGAAGCCAAGCTGAAGAGCGCGCTCTCGCGTCTCGCCCGTGCATCGGTCGACGACGTTTTCATCAGCGTCGGGCGCGGCGAACTCTATTCGGCTGACGTCGTGCGCGCGATCTATCCCGACTTCAAGGAGGAGCGAAAGGCAGGGCCTGCCGTCGCGCCGGGAGAAAGCGGCTGGTTCGGCCTCGCCAAGGCGGCGAACCTGGTTTTTCGCGTGCCGGGCCAGGGGCAGGAGCGCGACGCTTTGCCGCTGCGCGGCATCGAGTGGGATACGCCCGTTCGCTTCGCGCCGAAGGGCGGCGCGGTGCCCGGCGAGCGCATCGTCGGCATTCGCACGCCGGGGGAGGGGATCACGATCTATCCCATCCATTCGCCGGCGCTGGTGGCCTACGACGACCAGCCGGAACTATGGCTCGACGTGCGCTGGGATCTCGATACGGCGAACAAGCAGCTCTATCCGACGCAGATTCTGGTGACGACGCTCAACGAGCCGGGCGCCCTCGGGATCATCGCGACGACGATCGGCGAGGCGGGCGCCAACATCGACAACGTCGTCTTCAACCCGACCGGCCCCGACTTCCGCGAAGTGCGTTTCGACCTCGAGGTCTCCGACATCCAGCACCTCAATGCGATCCTCATCCAATTGCGCGACAAGAGCGTCGTCAGCAAGGTCGAACGGCTGAGCGGCTGAGGGGAAGTCGTGCCGCTCTGTTTCGCCTATGGATCGAACATGGACGTCGCGGCGATGGGGGGCCGTTGCCCTCGCTCGCGCCCGCTCGGTCTCGCCCGTCTGATGCGCCATCGGCTCGCCATCATGCGCGAGGGCTGGCTGACTGCGACGCGCGACGCTGGCGCGACCGTCGAGGGCGTGCTGTGGGACGTCGCGCTCGCCGACATGCGAGCGCTCGACCGCTACGAAGGGTTGAGCGAAGGTCTTTACGTAAAGGCCGCGCAGCCGGTCATGGTCGCCGGCGGCGCCAAGCGCGCGCTCGTCTATTTCGGCGCCAACGCGGGGCCTGGGGTCGCGCGCCCCGACTATATCGCCGGCGTGCTCGCTGCGGCGCGCGAGTGGGGCCTTTCCGCCGCGTCGATCGCTTGCCTCGAACGCTTTGCCGCCCAGGCGGGCGCGCCGGCAGGGCAGGCGAGCGCCGAACCGAAGCGCGTGCGGCCACGATACGCGAGCCCTCTGGATCGCCCCTAATCGGCTTCGTTAACTCAGTCGCTCGATCGCCTTTTACCGAATCTTTGCGGGGCCAGGGCAAGCTGTCGCCATTCCGCGCTTAGGCAGACGTCCGTCCGCGGGAGGGGAGTCGTGCTCAAATACGCCCTGTTTTTCGCGCTGGCGGCCCTCGTCGTCGGGCTGTCCGCCCCGATGCTGCTGTCAGACGGCGCCAGTTTTTTCGCCCCCGGCGCGACGCCGCGGTCCACCGCCGGCGCGCCCGCGGCGCCCGCGCCCGCGCCGCAACTCCAGGCCGACAGGCTCGATTCCGGCTTTCGCGAAGCCTCCCTCGCCGCCGACGCGGGTGGGCAGTTCCATGCGAGCGCGCTGATCGAGGGACAGACGGTCGAGATGATGGTCGACACCGGCGCGACCGTCGTCGCCATCTCCGCCGCAACCGCCGCCCGCCTCGGCGTCTTCCCTGACCCGGGAGCGGCGAAATGGCGGATGTCGACCGCCAACGGCGTGTCGTTCGCCTCGCCGGTCGTTCTCAGGCGCCTCACCGTCGGATCGATCGAGATGACCGACGTGCAGGCGGTCGTGATGCCGCGGGAAGCGGGGACGATCGACCTTCTCGGCGCGAGCTTCCTCAAGCGGCTCGCCAGCGTCGAACAGCGCGACGGCGTGCTGCTGCTCAAGCAGTAGCCCGGCGGGGCCTTTTGCTTGCCGCCGCGATCGGCTAGGCAGGGGCTCCGCTCATTTCGCGCGCGAGGCCGCCTTGTTTCCCCAGCCGCAAGCTCACCTTCGCCCCAACACCTACGCCTACGAATCGCGGCCGATGGTGAAGCCGACCGGCTTTCGCGAATATGACGCGCGCTGGCTGTTCGAGCGCGAGATCAATCTGATGGGCGTGCAGGCGCTCGGCATGGGGCTCGGCGCCCTCCTCGATGAGCTTGGCGTTCGCAAGGAGATCGTGGTCGGGCACGACTTCCGCTCCTATTCGAGCGCGATCAAATATGCGCTGATCTCCGGCCTTACGGCGGCCGGCGTCAGGGTGCGCGACATCGGCCTCGCGATCACGCCGATGGCCTATTTCGCGCAATTCGCGCTCGACGTTCCCGCCGTGGCGATGGTCACCGCCTCGCACAACGACAACGGCTGGACCGGGGTGAAGATGGGCGCCGCGCGGCCGGTGACGTTCGGCCCGGAGGAGATGGGCCGGCTGCGCGACATCGTGCTGAAAGGCGAATTCCAGCCACGCGAAGGCGGCGCTTACGAATTCGTCGAGGACTTCCCGGCTCGCTACATCGCCGACCTGACGGCGCGGCCCAGGTTCACGCGCAAGCTGAAGGTCGTCGCCGCCTGTGGCAACGGCACGGCGGGCGCCTTCGCGCCCCAGTTGCTCGAGGCGCTCGGCTGCGAAGTCGTTCCGCTCGACTGCGATCTCGATTTCACCTTCCCGCGCTACAATCCGAACCCCGAGGACTTGCACATGCTGCACGCGATGGCGGCGGCGGTGCGCGAGAGCGGCGCCGACGTTGCGCTCGGCTTCGACGGCGACGGCGACCGCTGCGGCATCGTCGACAACGAAGGGAACGAGATCTTCGCCGACAAGATCGGCGTGATGCTGGCGCGCGATCTGTCCAAGCTGCATCCGAACGCGACCTTCGTCGTCGACGTGAAGTCGACCGGCCTGTTCGCGACCGATCCCGAGCTTTTGGCGCGCGGCGTCAAGGCTGATTACTGGAAGACCGGCCACTCCCACATCAAGCGGCGCGTGCGCGATTTGAACGCGCTCGCCGGCTTCGAGAAGTCGGGGCATTTCTTCTTCAACGCGCCGGTCGGGCGCGGCTACGACGACGGCTTCGTCACCGCGATCGCCGCGCTCGACATGCTCGAGCGCAATCCCGGGAAGTCGATGGCCGACCTCTACCGCGACCTCCCGAAGACCTGGGGCTCGCCGACCATGTCGCCGCATTGCGCCGACGAGGTGAAATACATGGTCGCCGACCGCGTCGTCGCGCGCTTCGAGGCGATGCGGGCGAAGGGCGAGACGCTGACGGGGCAGGCGATCCGCGACGTCGTCACGGTCAACGGCGTGCGCGTCACGGTCGAGGATGGCACATGGGGCCTGGTGCGCGCCTCCTCGAACAAGCCGGAACTCGTGGTCGTCGTGGAGAGCCCCGTCTCGGAGGCGCGGATGCGGGAGATGTTCCACGCTGTCGATGCGGTGCTGCGCGAGAACCCGGAAGTTGGCGCTTACAACCAAACCATCTGAGCCCGCGGCGCACGTCCTGCCCGACGTCCTGCGGCCGGGCCTCAGAATCGTGTTCTGCGGCACCGCGGCGGGCACGGTCTCGGCGGCGCGCGGCTGGTACTACGCGCATCCCCAGAACAAGTTTTGGCGGGCGTTGCACGCGAGCGGCCTGACGCCGCGGCTGCTCGCTCCCGCGGAATACGGGGAATTGCCGCGCTACGGCATCGGCGTCACCGACATCGCCAAGCATGTGAGCGGCATGGACAAGCAACTGCCGCCCGCCGCCCTCGGCGAGGCAGCTTGCAACGAACTGCGGGCGAAGATTCATGCGGCCGCACCCGCCATCCTCGCCTTCACGAGCCTGACCGCAGGGCGGCGCTACCTCCGGCGCGAGGCGGGCTTTGGCGAGCAGCAGGAGATGATCGGCGAGACCCGCCTCTGGGTGTTGCCCTCGCCCTCGCCGACCGCCAATTGGAATTGGGACGAGACGTGGTGGCGTGCGCTGGCGGAGCGGGCGAAGGGGCTGTGAGGCGCATTTTCCGGCGCGGCCCTAGCGATGTCAGGGACTTGCGACCCGATTTTCCGCCGTCTAGACTCCAGCCTGATGCGCGAACCCTGGTGTTGGCACAATTCTTGACTATCGGTGCTGAGGCGAGTTATCCCGAGAAGCGCGTGGATATAAATTAGTGTCATAGATCCTCTATACCTTTCCGTTGCAATGCAATAGACACTTACGGTCCAAATTCCGTGGAGATGCAGTGACAGCATTGACGGATTCGCGTCTGGAAGCGACGATTGAACGCATCGAGAGTGCAAATGATATCGATGAACTTTGGTTAGCCCTGCGGCAATTTTGCGAAAGTCATGGTTTCGAGTCCATGACGTATTTTGCCGCGAATATTCCGGTGCTCGGAATTAGCAACGATATTCTTCTGTCGACGCTTCCTGTTGACTTCATACAGCATTATATAAAGCAACGTTATTGTGAGATAGACCCGGTCATGTTGGCTGCGAAGAGCCGCTTGGCGCCGTTCGATTGGGCTGAGCTTGACCACAGCGCGCCGAATATTTGTCGCATCCGAGGGGAGGGGCGAAGCGCCGGCATTGGTCGCAACGCCATTTCGGCGCCGATGCGCGGCGCAAACGGCGACAGCGCCCTGCTCTCGGTTTCCTCGGATATGGACGAACGGGACTGGGGTCTGCTGAAACGCTCATACATGCGAGACGTGCAACTCGTCGCTCTCTCCGCGCACGAGCGATTTCTTGCCCTGGCGGGCGCCACGTCGGTCTCTCGTTTTGCGCCTCTCTCTCCGCGCGAAAGCGAGTGCCTAAGGTGGGCGGCGACCGGAAAGACCATTGAGGACACGGCCGCGATCCTGTCGCTATCCGAACGGGTCGTGCGCGGCTACCTCGATAGCGCCCGGCAAAAGCTGGACTGCGTGACGAAGACCCAGACAGCGGTTCGGGCTCTTCTGTTGGGCCTCATCAGCCTTTGACCCGTCAAATTTGACGGCTCGCCGGCTGCTCGCGCCTAAGTCATACTTTTTTTAGGCGCCTTCATGCTGTCGAGCCGAACTCGGCAGGCTGATTTAGCGGCGCCGCGCAGCGGGGAAAAGCCATGTCGATATTCAAGAATTTCGAAGATATCCAGGCGGCCGGCAAGGAGCGATTCGAGGCCGCCACTGCGGCGACCGCCAATATTTTGAGCGGTTTGCAGCAGATCGCCGTCGAGGTGACCAGCTATTCCCGCGATTCCGCGAGCGCGTCATTGGGCCTCGTCCAGGACATGTTCAGCGTAAAGACCCTCGAAGAGGCGGTCCGCTTACAGTCGAGCTACGCCAAATCAGCGCACGAGTCCCTGATCGCTCAAACGTCCAAGATCGGTCAGCTCTACGCCGACCTCGCGAAGGAGGGGCTGAAGCCGGTAGAAATCTCCGCCGCCAGGCCGCCCGTCAAAGCGGGCAAGGTCGGCGGCGCGGTGTAAGCGCCGACGATCCGCGTTGCTTACCCCCGCGCCGCACGGCGGGCGCGGGGCGGCGCCGGCAAGGAGGGCCGGCAAGGAGGAACGCTATGGTCTTCCGCTCTGACGCCTCCCTTGACGAACTCCTCGCCGATCCCATCGTCGTCTTGCTGATGGGTCGCGATGGCGTGTCGCAGGAGGACGCGCGGCGTCTTTACGAGAACGTCGGACGCCGCTTGCGACAGCGCGCCGCCGCGCCCTGCGACGGGCGGCTACGGCGCGACGAACCGAACGGCGATCCGTGGGATTGTCATCCCCGAGATCCGTGCTTGCCGGAATGCCTCACTCGGCCGGCAGGGCCCTGAGCCGGGGCGGCGCCGAGCCGAGAATGGCTGCGAACTGAAGGAAGAACCCAACCGCCGAAACGACAAGGCAGGCCTCGACGCCGAACCCGGCGCTGATCGCCGCGCCGATCGCCGCGCCGGCGGGGCGGGCGCCGAACGTCGCGGTGACGATGATCGCCGAGACGCGGCCGAGCATCGCGTTGGGCGTCACCGTCTGGCGCAAGGCGGTCGTCGTGATGACCCAGACGATCGGCCCCATGCCGAACAGAAAGAAGCTGAGGCCAGCGAGCCAGGGCGACGGCGCCGTGATGGTCGCCGCCATCAGGAGCGAGGCGAGGAAGCCGCAGAGCGGCCCGACGACGATCATCGCGCCGAAGCTGAGAAACCGCTCGAGAGCGGGCGCGCCGAGGGCGCCGACGATCATCCCGGCTCCATAGGCGCCGAGCGTCGCGCCGAGGCCCGTGGCGCCGAGCCCCATGTGGCGAACGGCGTAGGGCGCGTAGACCGCCTGCAGCACGAACCACGAGAGGTTGAAGATGACGGCCACGATCAGCAATGGCCGCAGCAGACTATGCCCGACGACGAAGCGCAGGCCCTCCTGCAATTCATGGATCGGATGACGCCGTTGCGCGGCCCGGTTCGCCTTCGCATCGGGCAGGCGCATCAGCAGCGAGACGGCGAACAGCGACAGGGCGGTCGCGACGACGAACGCCGCCGGGGCGCCCGACCAGCCGACGAGCGCGCCGCCGATCGCCGGTCCGGCCGCGAAAGCGCCGCTGCGCGCCAACTCGATCCAACGATTGGCTGACGTCAGCAATTCGCGCGGCGCGAGGAGGGGAACCATCGCCGGCGCTGCGACGCTGTAGGCGACCGTGCCCGCCGCGCCGAGAAAGCCGAGCGCGGCGAGCAGCGCGAGATTGAGCCTGGCGCTGACGATCAGCGCCAGGATGAGCGCCAGCGAGAGCGCCCGCGTCGCCTCGGCGCAGACCATCAGGCCGCGGCGCGAGACCCGGTCGGCAAGGATGCCGGCGGGCAGGGCGAGCAACAGGAAGGGAAGCGTCTGCGCGGTCTGCAGCAAACCGGTCTCGGCGCCGTCCGCCCCGAGCGCCAGCACCGCGACGATCGTCCCGGCCGCGAGCGCCATCTGCTCGGAACCTTGCGCCGAAAGGTTCGACCAGGCGAGACGGGCGAAGGTGGCGGAGAGGCGTGGCCGGGAAGAGGGCATGGGATGGGCTCCGCGCTTGGAAAGATTGCGCGTGACCTATCGGCCCACCGAAGTCGGGGGGCCACCCGATTGCTGCGACACGGATGGCTACCGGCGCGGACGCTGGTCGGGACGCGCGGTCGCGCCGGCGATCGGTGAGCGCTCTCTGCGGCACGTGGGCGGGCGATCGCCAACTAGGGGTGCCCAATGTGTCCAAACTGACGCTGGGCGCTGTTGATTTGCTTTATCTGTCCAAGCATCCCGGCAACCTTGCCTTCAAGCTGCCGCGTAAGAGCATTGCTTTTCGCAGATGCGAGTTCCTGGCGAGTCGCGTGAAGTTTCTTGAGTTGGCGATGCGGAACGGCCAACCTCCCGCCGTCTACAATGACGCCGGTTATCTCGGCCGGCCTTCCGACATAATGCTTCTCTTTGTGGTAGCGCAGACCTGCGCGATGAATGGCTTGCCGGATGCTCCAAATAAACTCTGCAGGCATCGTCGACCCTGACAGGGTCACGTCATCAATGTAAACGGTCAGACGGCATCTTTGCTCTTTGCATCGTCGGGCAATGTCCTCCCAAAGATCATGGAAGGCGAAGTAGGCGAGGATCGGGCTTAGCGGACTGCCCGTCGGTAAGTGATCCTTGTACGTCGCAACGCTGGTCAGCAATCCCGCGATATCCGGTGTGCACTTCATTACTGAATTAAAGAACCAGTACACTCGGCGAGACGAAGTACTCGGATAATATTTCTTTACATCTAGACAATGGACAATGCGCTGGTGACGATGCTTAGCGGCATTCGTGACATAGCATCGCTTTTTGACGGGGCAGAAAAGGTAATCCGGCGGAACAACGCGGCATAGAAGGCGCGCGATACGCGCCTGAACGAGCTTAAGATCGCGACGGGGGTTCTCAACACCGCGCGTGCCGCCGTTCTTTTTCGGAACGGAAAACTCAGAATAGAGCGCAGGATTCCTTTTTCCGAGTTGCCGCAGTTCGCCTGCTGATATGCCAAGCAGAAGCGCAAGCTTGCGTCGGTTGCATAGGCGATAAAATGGCGATTGATGGAGCGGGTACTTCTCCCGCTTGTTAGCCAATATGCGCATGCCCGGAACGCTCCTCAAGGAATTGAAGGAGTTTGATGATTTTGGTAGCTACAAACGTGCGCGCCTGCCGTACAGTGGTCTCCGCCATCGGCTTATCCATGTTCTCAGAGAAAAACAGAATGGATGACGCAGGTATCCCGAAAATCTCGGCGTACTTATTAATCAGTTCGACAGAAGGCGATTTAACGCCTTTTTCGATTTCGGACATGTATGACTTCGATATGCCGAGCTGGGCGGCAAGCTCCGCTTGCTTCATGTCGTGATACACACGTATGAGCCGAAGCGCCTCATGCAGCATTTCTACCAACCTTTGATACAATACAGGGCGGCGGGCTACTCCCTGAAAATCTTGCTGACGACGATGCCGAGCTGAACCAGTTTGGTCAGCAGCGGCAATACCGCCAGCAGCACCTTCAACGTCTGAGGGCGGAAGACAAGCTTCCACCACAAACGCCGTTTGGCCCGCCGCTGTTCCCCATCGATATGGTCCGGTGTTTCCATCGGATGATCCTCCTTCACCAACCATGCTTAGATGCCTGGTTGCCTTCGTGGTGAAGAGGCAGGTCGGGAACAGTTAACCCTGCATGTACGGGCGAGCGCCCAGCCTTTGGGCGCTCGCCCGCGCCGTCACGCCGCGCATGAACCGGCCGGAAGTTAGAAGGTTTTCACCTTCCACAAAGCGCCTCGCAGCGCTTCGACGAGTGATAGGCACATCCCTTTTTCCGTATCGACATTGTGATCTCTGCGTGATTCGCAGCGATTGGTCAAGGAAAATGTTCGCTGATAGCGAACAATATTCATGATTGCGATGACGGAGGTCCCTCTTAAATCGACCCAGCCTCGACCATGTAGTTGTTGGCGGTGCACATCGCCGAATCGTCGGAGGCGAGGAACAGCGCCATGTTGGCGAGATAGACGGGGTCGATGAGATCAGGCAGGCATTGGCGCTGAAGCTGGCGCGCGATGGCGTCCGGCTTGGCCCAAAGGGTCTTCTGCCGCTCCGTCATCACCCAGCCGGGCACGATCGTGTTGACGCGGATGCGGTGCTTGCCGAGTTCGCGCGCGAACGAGCGCGTCATGCCGTGCACGGCCGATTTCGCGGTGGCGTAGACCGGCAGCCCGCCGACCGCTTCGAACCATGAGTTGGAGCCGAAGTTGATGATCGAGCCCTTGCCGGCGGCGATCATGCCGGGAGCGACGGCCTGGATGGCGAAGAACATATGGCGCAGGTTGGTCGCCATGCGCTCGTCGTAATAGGCGGGCGTGACTTCCTCCCAAGCGTGCCGGTCGTCGCGCGCGGCGTTGTTGACGAGGACGCCGACCGGGCCGAGCGCGTCCTTGATGCCGGCGAAGGCGGCGCGCAGCGCGTCGATGTCGCGCAGATCGCAGGGCTCGAAGCGGATCGCCGAGCCTCCCTCGGAGAGTTCCTGCGCAAGCGCGCGGCCGCGCGACTGGTCGAGGTCGACGAAGCCGACGCGGGACCCTTGGGCGGCGAAGGCGCGGACCATCACTTCGCCGATGCCGGAGGCGCCGCCCGTGACGAGCACAATTGTACCGCTGAGACTGGGATAACGGGCGGACGACAAAAGGCTTTCCTCCATATTCGATTCGCGCATTGCGCGCGTTCGGTCATCAAACCATAGCCCGCTCGAGCGTGGCGAAAAAGAGCGCGCGCAGGGCTCTTTTGCGGCCGCAATTCGGCTGAAGGGGAACAAAATCGACGACTGGACATTGTGTGATCAAAGGGTTGCAACCAATCGGGAAGGAATACATCCATGCCCAGTAAATCTATCGTCCCGTCTCTTCTTGCGGTCGGGACCGCGCTCGTGCTGGCCACGTCCGCTCATGCGGCTATCGGCGGCGGCGCTGCGAGCGTTGCGGCGCAATCGGCGCCGATCGCGCCGGTCGAGAACGTGCAGTTTGTTTTCGGCGGCCGGAACTACTGCTGGTACAGCTCGGGCTGGCGCGGACCAGGCTACTATTGGTGCGGCTACGCCTGGCGGCGTGGTTACGGCTGGGGCGGCGGCTGGGGTTGGAACGGCTGGGGCATGCGCGGACACAATTATCGATACGGCGAGCGCGAGCATATGAGGGGCGGCGAACATATGGGCGGCCCTGGCGCTATGCGTCTCCAGCAGGGCAACATGCATCCTAGCCAAGGTGGGCAAGGCAACATGCGCCCCGCCCCGGGACAGCAGGGCAATATGCGCCCCGCGCCGGGACAGCAGGGCAATATGCATGGCAACATGCATGGCAACATGAACATGCAGGGCAACATGGAGACGCACGGCGGCGGCCACACGGTGAATGGGCCTGGCGGTACGGTGAAACTGCCTGCCAATCCCCCGGGCGGAGCGGGCGGCGCTGGCGGAGGGGCGCATGGCGCCGATGCGGGCGCGCCGAAGCAGCCCTGATCTTCCCTTGCGCCATTCGCAAATGGGCTGACGCACATCGTCCTGGCCGGGCTTGTCCCGGCCATCCATGCGGCGCCGTCACATGGACCTTATGACGTTAGAATCGTCGGGGCGGCGTGCGGACGATTGCTTTGCAATCGCCTTGGGATGCCCGGCAAGAGAAAGAGCTGCGTCCACCAGAATGCAGAAGGCGCCAGCACTCGCAAAGCAAAAGGCCGCCCCAACCCGGCGGCCTTTTTCGTTTGCGAGCGGCTACTGCCGGCGCCCGCCGGCTTGTCCGACGTCGAACTCGAGGCGCGCGCGTCCGCGCCGCATATGGGAAACAACGGGGCCCCCGCGGAAGGGCGCGGCCGAATCGGCGCTCGCGCCGCCTTCCGGGTCGGGCAGGGCGCGCACGCCATGCGCGGGAGGGCCGAGGCGGGCCAGGCACGCGTTGTAGGCGAGCGGCTCCTCGAACTTGGCGCAGCGTGGATTGTCTTGCGCGCTCGCGTCTGCGCACGAGAACGCGACGCCGACCGCCAGCGCCGCTACGAGGGCCTTCCGCATTATCGTGTTCCTTACAATCGCAGCGTCGCGCCCGTTTTCTTCGCGACCTCGGCGACGATCTTGACGACCACCGCCTCGATCTCCGCATCCGTCAGGGTGCGCTCGCGCGGTTGCAATGTCACTGTTATCGCGACCGATTTATGGCCCTCGGTCACGCCGGCGCCGCGATAGACGTCGAACACGTCGGCGCTCGCGATGAGCGCGCGGTCGGCGCCCAGGGCCGCCTTGACGATCTCCGCGGCGCGCGCGTTCTCGGCGACGACGAAGGCGAGGTCGCGCTCCACCGGCATGAATTCGGAACGGTCGAGCTTCGGCTTGGCCTTGGTCGGGCGCGCCTTGGCGCCCGGAAGCGCGTCGAGGATGATCTCGAAGGCGGCAATCGGCCCCTCGACGTCAAGCGCCTCGCAGGCGCTCGGATGCAGTTCGCCGAACCAGCCGGCGACGTTCTTGGGCCCGAACTGCAGCGTCGCAGAACGGCCGGGGTGGAGAAACGAAGGACCGCCAGGCACGATCTGCACCGCGCCGGCGGCGACGCCGAGCGAGGCGAGCAGAGCCAGCGCGTCCCGCTTGGCGTCGAACACGTCGACCGAGCCGCCGCCCGACCAATGCCGTCCTTCGCCGTCCGCCTTCGCCATGCCGCGCCGCACCGCCGCGGCGGCGATGCGCTGATCGTTCTCGCCGGGGCCGAGGAAGATCTGGCCGACCTCGAACACAGCGACATCCTTGAGGCCGCGGCGCGAATTGCGTTCGGCCGCCTCGATCAAGCCGGGCGCCAGGCTCGGCCGCATGTCCGAGAGGTCGGCGGCGATCGGATTGGCGAGCGCCAGCGCCGGACTGCCGCCGCCGAACATTTCGGCCTTCGGCTTGGCGATGAACGACCAGGTGACGGCCTCCCGCAGCCCGAGCGCGGCGAGGGTGCGCTTGGCGAGGCGGGTGCGCTTCTGCAGCGGCGTCAAGACGGCCTTCGGCACGCCGTCCTCGAGACGCGGCAGCGGCGTCGCGGGCACCCGCTCGAGGCCGGCGATGCGCACGATCTGCTCGACGATGTCCGCCTTGCCGTCGATGTCCGGGCGCCAGTTGGGAACGATCGCCTTGCCGTCCTCGACCACGAAGCCGAGGCGGGCCAGGATCGCCAACCCCTCGCTCTCGGGAATGTCGAGGCCGACGAGACGTTTGACTTCGCTGTAGGGGAACGGAACGGCGCGCCGCGGTTTCGCGGGATCGCCGGCGACGAGAAGGCGCGACGGTTCGCCGCCGCAGAGGTCGAGCACCATCTGCGTCGCGAGTTCCGCGCCGGGGATGCAGAAGTCGGGATCGACGCCGCGCTCGAAGCGATAGCGCGCGTCGGTGACGATGCCGAGCTTGCGTCCCGTCTGGGCGATGTTCGCGGCGTCCCACAGCGCACTTTCGATCAGCACGTCGCGCGTCGTTTCGTCGCAGCCGGAATGCTCGCCGCCCATCACGCCGGCGATCGATTCGACGCCGGCGCCGTCGGCGATCGCCACCATGCTGTCGTCGAGCGTGTAGGTCTTGCCGTCGAGCGCCAGCACGGTTTCGCCGGCGCGGGCGCGTCGCACGTGGAGCGCGCCCTGCACCTTGGCGAAGTCGAACACGTGCAGCGGACGGCCGCGGTCGAAGGTGATGTAGTTGGTGATGTCGACGAGCGCGTTGATCGGCCTGAGACCAATTGCGCGCAGGCGCTTCTGCATCCACTCGGGGGAAGGTCCGTTGCTGACGCCGCGCACGAGGCGCAGCGCGAAGGCCGGGCAAAGATGCGCGTCGCCAGGCGCGAAATCGAGCGTGACTGAGGTCGGGCAGTCGAAACGCCCCTCGACCGGCTTCGGCGCCGGGGTCTTCAGCGCGCCGAGGCCCGCGGCGGCCAGGTCCCGCGCGATGCCCGCGACCCCCGTCGCGTCGGGGCGGTTGGGCGTCAGATTGATGTCGATGACGGGGTCGTCGAGACCGGCATAGGCCGCATAGGTCTCGCCGACCGGCGCGTCGTCCGCCAGTTCGATGATGCCGTCATGGTCGTTGGAGAGCTCCAACTCGGCGGCCGAGCACAGCATCCCGTTCGACTCGACGCCGCGGATGACGCCCTTGGCGAGCGTGATGGCTTTGCCGGGGATGTACGTTCCGACCGGCGAGAAGACGCTCTTCATCCCGGTGCGCGCATTGGGCGCGCCGCAGACGACCTGGATCGGCTCGCCCCCCGCGTCGACCGTGCAGACGCGCAGGCGGTCGGCGTTGGGATGGGGCTTGGCCTCGATCACGCGCGCGACGAAGAAGCCTTTGTACTTCGCGCTGGGGTCCTCGACGCCCTCGACCTCGAGGCCGATGCGCGTCAGAGCGTCGACGATCTCGCTCAGCGCGGCCGTCGTTTCGAGGTGGTCTTTGAGCCAGGAGAGGGTGAATTTCATGGACGGTCCCAGCAAGCGGCCGGCGCCGCGGTCTTTCTCGCGTCATGGCCGGGCTTGTCCCGGCCATCTCGATCCTGTCGCATCTCCATGGCGACGCGGGACGGACCCGAGCCGCGGCGCGTGGATGGCCGGGACAAGCCCGGCCATGACGGTCCTGACTTTGATCGCGTCGCAGTCATCGTCTCACCCGCTCAAGCCCCCCGCAAGCGAGGGAATGTCGAGCGGCCTGAAGCCGTAATGGTCGATCCAGCGCAGGTCGGAATCGAAGAAGTCGCGCAGGTCCGGCAGGCCGTATTTGAGCATTGCAATGCGGTCGATGCCCATGCCCCAGGCGAAGCCCTGAAACTCATCGGGATCGATGCCGCAGTTCCTGAGCACGTTGGCGTGGACCATGCCGCAACCAAGAATCTCCAGCCAATCCTCGCCCTCGCCGAAACGGATCTCCCCGCCCGAGCGCCGGCATTGAATGTCGACCTCCATCGAGGGCGAGGTGAACGGAAAGAAGCTCGGGCGGAAGCGCATGTTGACGTTCGGCACTTCGAAGAACGCCTTGCAGAACTCGGCCAGAATCCACTTGAGATTCGCCAGCGTCGACGAGCGATCGACGACCAGCCCTTCGACCTGATGGAACATCGGCGTATGGGTCTGGTCGAAGTCGGTGCGATAGGTGCGGCCGGGGCAGATGACGCGGATCGGCGGCTTCTGGCTCAGCATCGTGCGCACCTGTACCGGGCTCGTGTGGGTGCGCAGCAGCTTGCGCTCGCCTTTCTCGTCAGGCGCGAAAAAGAACGTGTCGTGCATCTCGCGCGCGGGATGACCCGGCGGGAAGTTGAGCTTGGTGAAATTGTAGTCGTCGGTCTCGATGTCCGGGCCTTCGGCGATCGAGAAGCCCATGTCGGCGAAGATCGCGGTGATTTCGTCGAACACCTGGCTGATCGGATGGATGCGCCCGGACTCGATCCCGGCCCGGCGAACCGGCAGCGTAACGTCGACGGCTTCGCGCTGGAGCTGGGCCTCGAGCGCCGCGGCCTTCACGATGGCGCGGCGCGCGGCCAGGGCCTCGGTGACTTCGTCCTTCAGCGCGTTGATCGTCGCGCCCGCCGTCTTGCGCTCGTCCGGCGACATCTTGCCGAGCGTGGCGAGGAGAGCGGAGATCGTCCCCTTCTTGCCGAGCGCGGCGACGCGCACGGCTTCGAGCGCCGCTTCGTCACGGGACTCGGCGATGGCGGCGAGCGTTTGCTGTTGCAGGGCGGAAAGGTCGGTCATGGCGAGCCTGTGGGAAACAAGCGGCGCCGCCGATCCCCTTCTCCCGTCCGCGGGAGAAGGTGGCGCGCAGCGCCGGATGAGGGCTGTCGAGGGCAAGTTTGGGGCGGCGGCCCCGCCCTCACCCTGGCCCTCTCCCGCAAAGCGGGAGAGGGGACGCGGCGGCTACGCCGCCTTGGGAAGGTGTCCCTTGGCCTTCTCGACGATCGCCGCGAACGCGGCGGGCTCGGTGATGGCGAGCTCGGAAAGAACCTTGCGGTCGACTTCGACGCCGGCGGTGATGAGGCCGGAGATGAACCGGCTATAGGTGAGGCCGTGCTCGCGGACCGCTGCGTTGATGCGCTGGATCCACAGCGCGCGGAACTCGCGCTTGCGGTTCTTGCGGTCGCGATACGAGTACTGCATCGCCTTTTCGACCGCCTGCTTGGCGGCGCGAATGGTGTTCTTGCGGCGGCCAAAATAGCCCTTGGCG
>DASXGX010000137.1:0-102064 GCA_036488815.1 Roseiarcus sp. | reverse complement strand
GAATGAGGTGCTCTACCAGCTGAGCTATTGCGGCGCGCGCGGCGGCGAGGCGGGAATCGCTTTGCTCCGGCGGACGGCGTTTTTCTTATCGAGATCGCCCGGGATTGGCAAGGACGCCGCGAAGGGAAAAACGCGCCGCGGCGCGTGGATGGAAACCTCAAGGCGGCGCGTTTTCGCGGGAGTAAGCGACGATCGGCGCGATCGCGATCTTGCGACGATGCGAGCCCGTCGCCCCACGCTGCGTCTCACTCGCGGGCGAACAGGCGGAAGCTTTTTTGGCCGCCTTCGTCCTGCGGCCCCGGGTCGTCGGGCGCGGTGGTCGGCAGCATCATGACGGTCGCGGCGCGCGGGGCTTCGGACTTCGGCGGGGCGGCCGCCGGCGCTGGCGCGGGCGGCGCAGCGGGCAGAGCGGCCGTGGGCGTGGGCAGCGGCTCCGCCGCCTCGGGGGCTGCGTTCGCGGTCGGCGGCGCGGCGGCGGGCGCCGGCTCGGGGGCGGTCAGCCGTTCCTCGGGGGTTCGCCAGACGAAAGCGTCCAGCACGCCCGATGGCGAGACGGGGGCCCAGCGGTCGCTGATCACGCCCTCGGCGACCCAGGCGCGGTCGCGCGGCGCGCGGGCGGCGCGGGCGAGCCATTCGCGCGCCGCGCCGGCCGCGCCGGCGGCGTCCTCGATGTCGGCCATGAGCAGACAGACGCGCGCGGTCGGGCGGGCGCCCGGCGCGAGCAGGGGGGCGACGGCGGCGCGCGCCGCGTCGAGATCGCGTGCATCGAGCGCCGCGCGGCCGACCGTGACGAGGCTTTCGGGATCCGACGGGGCGAGGCGGGCGAGCGCTTTTGCGCGCGCGAGCCGGTCGTTCGCCGAATCGCCGCGACGCATCCGGAGGTAGACGGCGGCAAGATCGGGATGCGGGGTCTGGCGATAGGCGGCCTCCAGGATCTTGGCGGCGCGGCGATAGTCGCCGTTGGCGCCGTGGAGCCGGCCGGCGAGCGCGGCCGCCGGCACGAGGCTGGGGGCGAGCGCATTCGCCTCCTGGGCGAGGGAGAGCGCCCTGTGGGGGTCACGGTCGGCGATCTCCTGGGCCAATGCCGTCTTGAGCACGGCGCGCCAGCGGTTGGCGGTCGGCTTGTCGATCAGCTTCGCGGCGGCGTTGGATTCGACGATCGCCAGCGCGCCCGCCCAATCGTCATGCGCGGCGCGATCGTCGAGAACCGCCTGCGCCGCCCAAGGCAGAGCGGCGTGCTTGTGGGCGCGCGCGGCGTATTCGAGGGCGGCGGCGTGGTCGCCGCTCCGGCGCGCCTCGATGTGCAGGCCGCGCAGCCCAAGCGCGTGAGTCTGCGGATGTTCGAGCATGTCCTTGAAAGCGGCCGCGGCGCCGGGCCGGTCTCCGGCGAGCTGGGCGGCCTGGGCGCGCAGCAGCTTCGCCAGCGGCGCGTCGCGGAGATGCTTGCGCGCCTCGGCGGCGTCGCGGCTCGCCGTGCGCACGTCGCCCGAGCCGACCGCGATCATGCCGCGGGTGAGGGCGGCAAGGCCCTTTTCGCGCTTGCGCGCCCGCGCCGCCAGCGACACGAGCGAGGGAATGCGGAAGACGAACCGGATGACGCCCCAGACGACCGCCAGAACGACGGCCAGCGCGACGACGACGCCGAGCGCGACGATCAGCGAAACGTCGTATTCGACGCCGCGCCACGTCAGCGCGACCTCGCCGGGGTTCTCGGCCAGCCAGGTGAGGCCGTAACCCGCGAGGGCCAGCGCGACGAGAAACAGCAGCAGGCGAACCATGACGTCTCCGCACTCAAGACAACTTGGGGCGCCGGACGATAGCCAAACGCCCCGCGTAAAAAACGCCCCTCTCAGGTCAATGTTTCGCCGCAGCCAGCCGGCTGACCGCGTCGGCGCGAAGCGCGAGCGCCGCCTCGCCCGCGCCCTGGCGCGCCTCAGCGCTCTTCGCCCAGTCCGCCGCGGCGCGCTGAGCCGGCTCGGGCAGGCGCCGATAGGCTTCGAGCGCCGCCGCAAGGTCGCCGCGCGCCAGCGCCGCCGCGATGCGCGACGTCAACGCCTCAGGATCGTTCGTCGCAGGCTCGCCGACGTTGTGCACCCTGACGAGCTTGCGCATGTGGTCGATCAGCCGGTCCATCACGCCGCCTTCCTCCGGCGGGGTCGCCGCCGCGGCGACGGCGGGCGCGCGTTTGAGGAAATCGGCGCGCAGCGACGCCAGGGTCGGCGCGCCGCTCTCGGCATAGGGCTTTAGCGCTGCAAGCTTCGCGCCGTCCGCCCCGAGCCGGGTCAAGGCCGCCAGTTCCTGGGCGTAAGGGGCGCCCGCGTCGAGGCGATCGACCAGCGAAGTCGCAAGGACCGCCGCCGTCGCGCCGCCCCCGGCCGCGTCCTCCGAGGGCGAAACTCGGGTTTCGCTCTTGGGAGCGGCGAGCGCCGCCTCGACCCTGCTCAGGCGATCCTTGATCGGCCCAAGATCGGCCGCGGCGGGCTCGAGGGCGGAAATTTCGCTTTCAAGCTTGGCGAGGCGCGCTTCGAGCGCGTTCGCTTGCGACGCCGAGGGCTGGCCGTCTTGCGGCGCCGGCCTGGCGCCGGCTTGCCCAGCGAGCGCGAGCGCCTTGGCCGCGTCGGCGCGGGCGGCGCGCGCTTCGCTGAGCGCGGTCTGGGCGGCTTCGTTCTTGCCCGCAGCGCTTTCGAGCCCGGCGACGCGCTTGGCGAGCGCGTCGAGCGTCGAGGCCTTCGCGGTCGCAGCCTCATTGGCCTCGAGCGCGCGCAGGCGCTTGTCGAGCGCGGCGGCGCCCTCCTTGTCGGCATCGGCCTGATGCTCGAGAGCCGCCAGGCGCGCCATCACCGGTTCGAACTCGCCGGCGCGCGGATCGAGGAACCACACCGCCGTGAAGGCCGCGGCGCCGCCGATCAGCGCGCCCGCGAGCGCGGCGAGGAACGGCCGCGCCGCGCTGGGCGGTCTTTCGGGCGCGGGGTCGGCCGCGGGCTCCTCAGCGTCCGGCGTGACTTCGTCCGTTTCGGGCGGCGCGGGTTGAGAAGCGTGAATTTCGGTCGCCTCGCCGTCGATTACGCCGGGGTCGTGGCGGGGCTCGCGGCTCGGCAGCGGACCGGGCGTCGGCGAGACGATCTCGGGTTCGGATTTCGGGCTCGTCTCGTCGACCATGGGTCCTGCTCGCGCTTGCGCGCTCTCTATAGGCGAGCCGCCCCCGGTTGGAAACCCGAGCCGGCGTCGCGGGCCTGTCGCGGCCTCAAGATCCGAAGGCCCGTTCGAGCGCCGCCAGGAGATGCGCCTCGTCGGGCGCGTCGGCGCTGGCGACCCGCGCCCAGCCGGCCTCGCGCAAGGGCTCGGCGACATCAGGGGAGAGGCAGACATGCCGCATTCCGGCGAAGTGCTCCGCCAGGCCGGCGCGCGCCGCCAAAGCGGCCGCGAGCGCGGCGGAGCGGCGCGAATAGTGCAACGCAGCGGCGCAACGCCGCAGATCCGTGGTCTCTTCTTCGCTCCACCCCTGGCGCGCCTCGGCGACGTAAATTTCGAGCACGGTCGTGTCGGCGCCGATCGCGCGCAGCGCCTCTTCGAGCGCGCTCTTGCGATCGCGGCCCGCGAGATAGAGGACCTGCGCTCGCGCAGCGAGGCGCTCGCCGAGCGCCGCTGCCAGAGCGGCGACGTCGGCGGCCGGCTGCAGCGCCAGCGCGAGCCCGGCTTCAGCCGCAGCGTCGGCGGCGCGCCGTCCGACGACATAGATCGGCAGGCCGGCGATCGCGCCGCGCGGGGCGGGCGCGAGCAGCGCGATCGCGTTGACGCTGGTCGCGACGACGGCGTCGAAACGTCCGCGCGGCGGCGCGGCGCCGGTCGCCGTCATGCGCAGGACGGGCGCAAGGACGACTTCGAAGCCGCGCGAGCGCAACTCTGCGGCGCTTCGATCGGCGTCCTCGCGCGCTCGGAAGAGGGCGATCCTATTGCCCATACGTCACGACGCTCCTTGCTCTCCGTCTTTCACTATGCGCTGTGCAGCGCGCGGCCAAGCGTATAGAGACGGGATCCCCCGCGCGACGGAAGCGCTCAGCCTTTAGGATGCTCTCTCGACCATGCTGGTGCTGGGAATCGAAACGACCTGCGACGAGACGGCGGCGGCGGTGGTGCGCCTGCGCCCGGACGGCTCTGGCGACATTCTCGCCGATGAGGTGATGAGCCAGATTGCAGCCCACTCGCCCTATGGCGGCGTCGTGCCGGAGATCGCCGCGCGCGCCCATGTCGAGATCATCGACGGGCTGGTGGAACGGGCGCTGCAGCGCGCCAAAGCGCGTGCGCAAGACCTCGACGGCGTCGCCGCCGCCGCGGGCCCCGGCCTGATCGGCGGCGTATTGGTCGGCCTGATGACGGGCAAAGGAATCGCGCTCGCGGCCGGCAAGCCTTTCCTCGCCGTCAATCATCTCGAAGCCCATGCGCTGGTGGCGCGTCTCAACGGCCGCCTCGCCTTTCCCTACTTGCTGCTGCTCGCCTCGGGCGGCCACACCCAGATTCTCGCGGTCAAGGGCGTCGGCGACTACGATCGCCTCGGCGCGACGATGGACGACGCGATCGGCGAGGCCTTCGACAAGACGGCCAAGCTGCTCGGGCTGCCGTATCCCGGCGGCCCGGCGGTCGAAGCGGCGGCGCGGGACGGCGACGCCGCGCGCTTCGCGCTGCCGCGGCCGCTGCTGGGCCGTCCGACCGCAGATTTCTCCCTGTCCGGCTTGAAGACCGCGACCCGTCTCGCGGCCCAGTCGATCGCGCCGCTGCGCCAGCGCGACGTCGCCGACCTCTGCGCCTCGTTCCAGGCGGCGGTCGTCGACGTCATCGAGGACCGGATGCGGGTCGGGCTCAGGCTGTTCCGTGAGCGGATCGGGCCGGCTCAGGCGGTCGTCGTCGCAGGCGGCGTCGCCGCCAACGGCGCGATACGCGACGCCCTGACGCGCTTTTGCGCGCAAGCCGGTCTGCCGATGGTGGCGCCGCCGCAGAAGCTCTGCACCGACAACGGCGCCATGATCGCCTGGGCGGGGATCGAGCGGCTGCGCAAAGGCCTCACCGACACGCTCGCCGCGCCCGCGCGCCCCCGCTGGCCGCTCGACCCGAAGGTCGAGCGGTCGCTCAACGGCAAGGCGTGACCCATCAGTAGGTGTTGTGGGGCGCGCCCTGCGGCGCCGGCTCGCCATTGTGGGCGGCGGCCGCCGCCGCGTCCCGCCTCTTCCTCTCCTCGGTGGCCATGTGATGGCCGATGACGCAGCCGCCGATCGCCCCGGCGACGGCGTGATGGCCAGCGTAATGGCCGGCGATGCCGCCGACCACGGCGCCCTTTAGGCAGCCCTTGGCCTCGGCGGGGCCGGCGGAGATCGCAGGCGCGAGGGCCGCCGCAAGGATGGCCGCGGCGACGTAGCGATGTTTCAAGATCATGAAGCGCTCCCTTTTGTAATCCGTCGAAAGAACGGGTCATGAAAGGATTTGGCGACGCAACCTGCTGGACGCAAGCAAAGAGTTTGCGACGCGCCAATTGCAATTTTGCCGCTTCGCACCTATAAAAGCCCAATCCCCTCGAAATTGTTGAATTGAGGCTGCGCCTCGCCCCTGAAGACCGGCGGAGCGTGCGCCCCCGAACACGCAAGGAGTTCCGTCATGAGCGAAGCGCCGTTGATGCCCAAGGCCACCGCCGTCTGGCTGGTGGAAAACACGTCGCTGACGTTCGATCAGATCGCGGAGTTCTGCAAACTGCATCCGCTGGAGGTCAAGGGGATCGCCGACGGCGAGGTCGCCACCGGCATCAAGGGCTACGATCCGATTTCGACCGGCCAGCTCAGCCGCGAGGAGATCGCGGCTGCGGAGAGAAATCCCTCCAAGCGCCTTCAGCTCGCGACGAGCAAGGTGCGCGTACCTGAATTCAAGAAGCCGCGCGGCGCGCGCTATACCCCGCTGTCGCGGCGGCAGGATCGGCCGAACGCCATTCTTTGGCTGCTGCGCAACCATGCCGAGCTGAAGGACGCGCAGATCATGCGCCTCGTCGGCACGACAAAGCATACGCTCGAGGCCATTCGCGAACGCAGCCATTGGAATTCGGCCAATCTCCAACCGATGGATCCGGTCACGCTCGGCCTCTGCTCGCAGATCGATCTCGACTTTGAAGTCAATCGCGCCGCCAAGGACCGTCCGAAGGTCGAGGAGGATCGCAGCCAGACCCTCGTCTCCGCCGAGATCACGACCGCCAAGCCGGAACCGGTCAGCGAGGCCGACGTCTTCGGCTCGTCCACGCCCAAGTCGAAGCCGAGCGAAGAGAAGATCGACGTCGACGCCGTGTTCGGCAAGCTGAAGGAACTCAAGAGCGCGGACTGACGCCTTCGCTCACGCTGCGAGCGCGATCCCTGCGGCGGCCGACAGCGCCACGACGACGAGCGGGGGCGCACGCCACGCCGCCAGCAGGACGAAGCCGGCCGCGGCGATGGCGAAATCGGCCGGCGCCAGGACTGCGCTGGTCCATACGGGGCTGTAAAGCGCCGCGCCGAGCAGCCCGACCACCGCTGCATTGACGCCGCGCATCGCCGCCTGCGCCCGCGAATTGGCGCGCAAAGCATGCCAGAACGGCAGCGCGCCCGTCAGCGCGAGGAGCCCCGGCAGAAAGATCGCGACGAGGGCGACGAGAGCGCCCGCAATCCCCGCCGGGGGCTGGCCCGCGATCGCGCCGAGATAGGCCGCAAAAGTGAACAGCGGTCCGGGGATCGCTTGCGCGGCGCCGTAGCCGGCGAGAAAGGCGCTGTCCGAGACCCAGCCCGGCGCGACCACCGCATCGCGCAGCAGCGGCAGCACGACATGGCCGCCGCCGAACACGAGCGCGCCCGAGCGGTAAAATGCGGCGAATAGCGCCAGGAGCCCGCCCGCCGGGACGAAGGCCAGCGCCAGCAGCGCGAAATAGGCCGTGAGACAGAGAAGTCCGGCCGACCGGGAGATCGGCATGGCGAGGCTTTCGGGCGCCGGGGAACCGCTTTCCCCCGGCAAGACCAGTCCCGCCGCGGCGCCGAGCGCAATCGCGGCAATCTGGGCGAGCGAGCCGGGCGCGAGGAGCAGCAGCACGAGCGCGGCTGTCGCGATCGAGGCGCGCGCCTTATCCGGGCAGAGGCTTCGCGCCATGCCGAGCACCGCCTGGGCGACGATGGCGACGGCGACGAGCTTGAGCCCGTGCAGCAGCCCCGCGCCCCAGGGCGCCTCGCCGATCTGACTGGACCCAAAGGCGAAGGCGAGCAGCAGCGCGGCGGAGGGCAGGGTGAATCCGGCCCAGGCGGCGAGGCCGCCGAGCGCGCCGCCGCGCATCAGCCCGATCGCAAAGCCCGTCTGACTCGACGCCGGCCCCGGCAGGAATTGCGACAACGCGACGAGATCGACATAGGCGCGCTCGGAAAGCCAACGCCGCCGCTCGACGAACTCGGCGCGGAAGTAGCCGAGATGAGCGATCGGCCCGCCAAAAGAGGAAACGCCGAGTTTGAGAAAGACGAGGAACACCTCGCTCGCCGAACCCCGCGGCCTCGCCTCGCCCATAACCCGCCCCATTCCGATGGCGCGGAAGCTATTCGGCTGAGGCGAACGGGGCAAGGGCATGCCGGCGCTGGAACTGGCGCCCGCGCCGCTACATCCCGAAGCCGCGCGCCATCGCCGCCGCGCAGAGCGGCAGGCCCGCGAAGAGAACGACCTCGGTCCAAAGCGCACGGCGTACGAACCGGATCCCCTCGGCGTCAGGGCGGAAATCCGGATCGGCCCGCACGGCGCGGCGCCAGGCGAAATAGCGCAGGGTCGGCGCAATCGAGGTCACGCCGACGGCGGCGAACAGCGCCATCTTCGTCCAGAAGAAGGCGTTGATCATGTAGTACTCGGGCCCCTTGGCGCCGAAGACCACCCGCGCGGCGCCAGCCGCCAGCACGACCGCGGCCATCACGCCGTACCAGGCGTCAATCCTTGCGAGGCGCAGGACCGCTCGCCCGTCGATCTCGCTCGCCGTCAGCGCCACTTCGAAAGCGAGGATCGCCGCGAGCGCGAAGATCGCGAGGTGATGGGCGCTGGCGAGAGCCCAATCGAGCAGCATGACCGAACCCTCCCGGATCGCATCAAAGCGCGGGCGACGGCAGTCCGACCGGCGCGCTTTCCGGCGCCGCTTGAGCGCCGGCCCGCGTCGGCGCCGGTCCGAGCGACTTGCAGAACCATAGCGCATAGATCGACGGCAGCAGGAACAGCGTCAGGAAGGTCGCGACCGACAGGCCGCCCATGATCGTGAACGCCATCGGCCCCCAGAAGGCGCTCTCCGAGAGCGGGATCATCGCGAGGATCGCCGCCGCGGCGGTCAGCGCGACGGGGCGCGCGCGCCGCATGGTCGCGAAGACGATCGCTTCGCGCCTGGAGAGGCCTCGCTCGCGCACGTCCGTTTCGATCTGGTCGACGAGGATCACGGTGTTGCGCATGTCCATGCCGGCGAGGGCGATGAGCCCGAGCAGCGCGACGAAGCCGAACGGGCGATGCGCGAGGCTCAGCGCGATCGAGGCCCCGACGATGCCGAGCGGCGCGGTGAAGAACACGATCGCGAGCCGTGAGAAGCTCTGCATCTGCACCATCAGGAGCGTGAGCATTACGATCAGCATGATCGGGAACAGCGCGAAGATGGAGGCGTTGCCCTTTTGCGCTTCCTCGATCGCGCCGCCCATTTCGATGCGATAGCCGGGCGCGAGACTGTCGCGAATCGGCGCCAGCGTCTTCCACAGCGCCATCGAGACGTCCGGCGGTTGCGCGCCGTTGACGACGTCGGCGAGCGCGGTGATGACGAGTTCGCGGTCCTTGCGCCAGATGATCGGCTCCTCGGTCGTGCGCACGACATGCGCCACCTGGCCGACGGGAACCGCGGCGCCATTGCGCGAGAGAATGGTGACATCCTCGATCCGATCGAGCGCCGCGCGTTCGCTCGGCGCCGCGCGCGCGACGACGTCGACGCGCTCCTCGCCGGCGCGGATCGTCGTCACCGTCGCGCCGCCGACGAAGGTTTGCAGCGTACGGGCGATGTCCTGGGGCGTCAGGCCGAGCGCACGGGCGCGCGCCTGATCGACCTCGAGATGCAGCGAGGGCATCTTCTCGCCCCAGTTGAGGTGGGGATCGACGACGCGCGGATCGCCGCGCATTGCGTCGCGAACGCGGCCCGCAATGGCGCGCACGGTCTCGGGGTCCGGGCCAATGACGCGGAACTGCACGGGGAAGCCGACCGGCGGACCGAAGTTGAAACGATCGACGCGCACTCGGGCGGCGTTCAAGGCGCCGTTGGCGACCGCCGTCTCGATGCGCGCCTTCACGCGTTCGCGCGCTTCGATGCCTTTGGCGACGATGACGATCTGCGCGAAGGATTCGTTTGGCTGCACCGGCTGCAAGCCGAGCCAGAAGCGCGGCGAACTCTTGCCGATGTAGGTCGTGTAGGAAGCGATGTCGGCGTCGCCCTTGAGCAGGCCTTCGGCTTCGCTCGCGACTTTCTCAGTCGCCTGGATCGCGCTGCCCTCGGCGAGCCGCATTTCGAGGAACAGCTCGGGCCGTTCGGAGATCGGGAAGAACTGCTGCTGGACCCTGCTGAACTGGGTGAGCCCGAGGCCGAGCACCAGCGCGGCGGCGAGAACGATGACGAGCGGCCGCGCGACGCAGAATTCGAGCGCACGACGGAAGGCGCGGTAGAAGGCGGTCGAATAGATCGCGTTCTCGTCGCGCGAATGCGCATTCAGCGTGGCGGGCAGCAGCTTGTAGCCGAGGAAAGGCGTGAACAGCACCGCGACGAGCCACGAGGCGACGAGCGCGATGCCGACGACCCAGAAAATGCCGCCGGTATATTCGCCGACGGTCGAATTGGCGAGGCCGATCGGCAGGAAGCCGGCGGCGGTGACCAGTGTGCCCGTCAGCATCGGGAAGGCGGTCGAGGTCCAGGCGAAGGAGGCGGCGCGCTCGCGGTCCCACCCTTGCTCGAGCTTCACGACGATCATCTCGACCGCGATGATCGCGTCGTCGACCAGGAGCCCGAGCGCGATGATCAGCGCGCCGAGCGTGACGCGTTGCAAATCGAGGCCGATGAAGGCCATGACGACGAAGACGATCGCCAGCACCAGCGGCACCGAGGTTGCGACCACGATGCCGGAGCGCCAGCCAAGGGTGAGAAAACTCACGCCGAGCACGATCGCCAGCGCTTCGAGGAACGAGCGCGTGAATTCGAACACCGCGGCGCCGACGACTTTCGGCTGGTCGGCGATGCGCCCGATCGTTATCCCTTGCGGCAACTCGGTCTCGAACTCGGCGATCGCAGCGTCGAGACGCTTGCCGAGTTCCAGAATGTTGCCGCCTTTCTGCATGACGACGCCGATTTCGAGCGCTGGCCGCCCCTGTGCGCGCACGAGATAGGACGGCGGATCCTCATAGCCGTGCGAGACGTCGGCGATGTCGCCGAGGCGGAACGTCTCGCCGTTGGCGAACACCGGCGTCTCGGCCACCGCGTCGACGCCTTGCAGGGCGCCGCTGACGCGCAGCGGCACGCGCTGCGCCTCCGTCTGGAATTCGCCCGCCGGGGTCAGCGCGTTCTGCTTGGCGAGCGAATCGAACATCGCTTGCAGCGGAACGCCGAGGGTCGCGAGCTTGGCGGTGTTCGCCTCGACGAAGATGCGCTCGGCCTGCTCGCCGTAGAGATCGACCTTGGTGACGTCGGCCACGCGCTGCAGGCGTTTGCGAAGCGCCTCGGCGACCACCTTGAGTTGCGCGTAGGAGGCGCCGTCGCCGGTGATCGTATAGAGCACCGAATCGATGTCGCCGAGCTCGTCGTTGACCGTCGGCCCGTCCACGTCGGCGGGCAGATCGGGCTTCAGATCGCTCATCTTCTTGCGCAGCTCGAGGAACAGCATCGGCACGTCGCGCGGCGGCGTCGAATCGCGAAACTGGAACGAGATCGCCGTGAAGCTCGGCTTGGAATAGGTGTCGATCTTGTCGACCCAGGGCAGCTCCTGCAGCTTCTTCTCGATGCGGTCGGCGACCTGATTCTGCATTTCCTCGGTCGTCGCGCCGGGCCAGACCGCGCTGACGATGGCGTTCTTGATCGTGAAGGCCGGATCCTCGGCGCGTCCGAGCCGCTGATAGGCGAGCGCGCCGCCGAGCCCGATGACGAGGATCAGGAACGCGATCAACTGCGGATGTCGGATCGCCCAAAGCGACGGATTGAACTTGCTCATCACAGCCCCGCAAGGGTCTCGACGACACGCACCTTTTCTTTCGCATCGAGCTTATGGACGCCGAGGGCGACGATCTCGGCCCCCTCGGCGACCCCGCCGGTCACGAAAGCGGATTCGGCATCGGTTCCAGCGACACTGACTGGCGTCTCCTTCAAGGCGCCGGTCGTGCGATCGACGGCGAAGACGCGTGGGCCGTTGCCGCGATCGAACACCGCGCCAACCGGCACGCGCGCCTGAGGAGCGGCGTCCGCAGACAAGACGACGGTGACGCTCATGCCGAGCCGCGCGCTCTCGGGCGCGTCGACGAGGCTGAAGCGCACGGGGTAGGTGCGCGTCGCCGGATCGGCGGCGGGCGAGAGCTCGCGCAGGCGCGCCGCGACCGAGACGCCCGGCAAGGCCCAGAACTCGACCCGCGCCGGATGATTGCGCACGCGCTCGAGGAGCGTCTCCGGCACGGAGACGGCCGCCTCGCGCTCCCCCGTTTGGGCAAGGCGAATGACCGGCGCGCCGGCGGCGACGACCTGGCCGGGTTCGGCCGAAACCAAGCTGACGACGCCGTCGGCGTCGGCTGTCAGGGTCGTATAGTCGAGCGCGTTGCGCGCCAGCGTGACCGCCCGGTCCGCGCGCATGACGGCGTTGCGCGCCTGATCGGCGGCGGCGTGGATGCGGTCGAAGTCGGAATTGGCGGCCCAACCCTGATGCGTCAGCGTCTCCATGCGGCGCTCTTCGGCCGCGGCCTGATCGAGCGCGGCCTGCGCCGAGCGGCGCTCGGCTTCCGCCTGTTCGAGCTGGAGGCGGAAGTCCGTCTCGTCGAGGCGCGCGAGCGGATCGCCGCGCTTGACCTCGGCGCCGGCGTCAACGAGGCGCTGCGCGATCTTGCCGGCGACGCGAAAGCCGAGATCGCTTTCGATGCGCGCCTTGACGACGCCCGGCAGCGCCTCGGCGCGCTCGCGCGGGGCATAGTGGATTTGCGTGACGAGGACAGGGCGCGCCGGAGCGTCCTTGCTCACCTGCTTGGGTGCGTCGCAGCCGGCGAGACTGAGCGCGAGGAGCGCGGCGAGCAAGGGAAGCGATTTCATGACCGCGCCTCCTCGTTGACCGAAGGGGGATGCTGGTTGGCGAGCGCGCGCAGCGCGAAGGCGATAATCTCCTCGGTGCGGACCGGCATCTCCTCCTCAGGGCACTGGGCGATCAGCGTCGGGTGATAAATCGACGCGCAGGCGAGCAGAGTCTGCATGCCGAGCACCGCCGGATCGCCCGGACCGAAGTCGCCCTTCGCCTGGCCTTCGGCGACGAGGGCCGCCGCCAGCGTGGCGCAGCCCGCGTGAAAGGTTTCGATCGACGGCCATTTTTCCCGCAGCGCGACGTCGACGATTTCGTGCACGCGCGACTGATTGGTCATCTGGTCGCGCATGCGTTGATGAAGCGTCGTCAGCATCGCGCGCAGGCGCTCGGACGCGGAGCCGGGGCCGGCGGCTGCGGCTTGCGCCGCCTTGATCAGGTCGCCGAGCTGGTTGGTGCAGACCGCCTCCGCCAGCGCCTGCTTGGAGGGGAAGAAGCGATAGATGTTGGCGCTCGACATGCCGAGCCGGTCCGCGATGTCGGCGATCGTGGTGCGTGAGCCGAGTTCGCGAAACAGATCCCAAGCGATGGCCAGGATCTCGCTGCGAGTTTCCTCACGGGTGCGGCGGGCGGGGACGTTCATGTAACCCCTGACGAGTGAATTCTGTCGACTGACGATTTGTCATTTTTATCACTCGATATGCGTCACGTCAAGCCGGCGCGCCCCGGGGCGGGATTGAGGGAACGTGGCGAGGGGGACGGGGCGGGAAAGCGCTCAGAGCCATTTGCAAATGGATTGACGCACACTGGCCGGGCTCGTCCCGGCCATCCACGCGGCGCCGTCACATAGACCCTATGACGCTAGAATCGTCGGCCCGGCGTGGGCGCCCGGCACAAGGCCGGGCATGACGAAAAGAGCTGCTCGGCGCGTTCACCAGAATGCAGAAGGCGCTAGGCTAGGCCGTGCGGCGCGGCACGGCTCAGCTGCGCGCTTTTGGCGTGAAACCGGGGTCCACTTTTCGCAGCGCGCTCAGGCGCGCTATCTCACCATCCGTTGAGGATGAAGACGCGGCACCAACGTCCGATTGCGAGGGCGGCGGCGTAGGCGAATCCGTCCGCGCCGCCGAAGACGTGGCGGCGGATGATGTAGTATTTGAAGAACTGAAACGGCAGCTCGACGAACGCGCGCAGCGGCAAGCGCACGCGACGCGCCTTGCGCTCCTTCTTCTGCAATTCGTAGTAGCCGATCGTCTTGGTGACGATATGGGCGAAGTCGCGATAGCTCTTGTGCAGCACTTCGCAGCGAAGGTCGACGACATCGGCGGTCGGCGGCACCTCGTCATGCGCCAAGGACTCGGCGAAGCGCGTCGCGCCCCGATTGTAGAAGCGCACATAGGTGTGGAAATGGGCGAACGGCGCCGGCGTCTGGCGGCGCGGATAGACGATCCGCACCCGCATCCGAAACGACCGGCTCGGCGGCGGCGGGCTCGCCGACAACAGCGCCTTGAACTCCGCTCGAAGGCCGTCCGAAAGCCATTCGTCGGCGTCGAGATTGAGGATCCAGTCGTGTTGCGCCTGATCCTCGGCGAAGCGCTTCTGAGGTCCGTAGCCTCGCCAGGGATTGTGAATCACCTTGGCCCCGAGGCGCTCAGCCAGCGCGACCGTTCCATCGCTCGAGCCCGAATCGACCACCAGAACCTCGTCCGCGATCCCCTCGACCGAACGGATCGTACGCTCGATTCGGTCGACTTCGTTCAGAGTGATGATCGTGCAGGTGACGCGGGGAAGAGAGTCTCCATTCCGCAAAGGGAGTTCCTAGTCTGGTTGGTCCGTCCGAAAGAGCAGACCCCACGATCTTGCCCCGCAGGCGTTCCGCGTCCCGGGCAGCTCCTGCGCCCTATCCGTCGGCTCGCGCGATTGTGTTGGCGCCCCACGCGAATTTCTTGCCCGCCCGGGGCGCGATGTCAACGGCGCCCGGCAGCGATTCTGGCCCCCCGGCCGCCGCCGCTGGGCTTACGCGATGACCTCCTGCGCGCCGACCACATCCGGGTCGAATTGTTGGTGCAACTGGAAGTAGACGCCGCGCCGAGCCATCAATGCGTCGTGCCGGCCGGTCTCCTTCACCCGGCCGTCTTCGATCACGCAAATTTTGTCGGCGTTGACGATCGTGCTCAGGCGATGGGCGATCACGACAGTGGTGCGGCCGGCGCAGAGCGTCCTCAGGGCGTCCTGGACCGCGCGTTCGGATTCCGAATCGAGCGCGGAAGTCGCTTCGTCGAGCAGGATGATTGGAGCGTTCCTGAGAAAGGCGCGCGCGATGGCGATGCGCTGGCGCTGGCCGCCGGAAAGCTGCATGCCGTGCTCGCCGCAGGGGCTGTCGTATCCGCCCTCGAAACCGAGGATGAACTCATGTGCATGCGCCGCCTTCGCCGCCTCGACGACCTCCTCCTGGCTCGCGCCGGCCCGGCCCAAGGCGATGTTCTGGGCGATCGATCCTTTGAAGAGGAATGTCTCCTGGCTGACGTAAGCGATCTGCCGGCGCAGCGAGGCGCGCGCCACCTTGCCGATCTCCTGCCCGTCGATCACGATCGAGCCGGATTTCGGTTCGTAGAAGCGCAGGATCATGTTCATGGCGGTGGTCTTGCCGCCGCCCGAGCGACCGACGAGCGCCGTCATCTGGCCGGGCTCGGCGACGAGGTCCATGCCGCGCAGCACCGGTTCGCCCTTGCGATAAGTGAACTCGACGTCGCGGAATTCGATGCGGCCTTCCTCGACCTGCAACTCCGGCTCGTCGCCGCTCTCGCGCTCTTCGCCCGGTTCGTCGAGAAAATCATAGAGGATGCCGACGCCGATCAGACCCGCGGTGAGGTCGATGTGCATGCGCGCGATCCGCTTGGCCGGCTCGAAGGCCAGCAACAAAGCGGTGATGAAGGCGAAGAAGCTGCCGGGCGCCTGCCCGCCCTCGATGACCTTGAGGCCGCCGTAGACGACGATGATCGCGATGGCGAAGCCGCCGAGCGATTCGGTGAGCGGGCTCGACCGGGCGCCGACCATCGACACCCGGTTGGCCGCGCGCTCGAAGCTGGCGATCGCCGTGTTCTGACGCTCGGCCATATACGGCTCGAGCGTGAACGCCTTGACGACGCGGATGCCTTGAACTGCTTCCTGCAACGATTCGAGGATGACCGCGAAGCCGTAGAACTCGTTGAGCATCACCTTCTTGATACGCCCGCCGAGCCGGCGAATGCCGACGACGACGCCGGGGGTGACGACCAGCGCCATCGACGACATCAGCGGGTCTTGCGCGACCATGACCCAGCCGAGGCCGATGAGCGTGAGCACGTCGCGCGAGAGCGAGGTGATGAGAAGGTTGAGCGTACTGCTCGCCGCCTGCGAGATGAACGCCTGACGGGCTATGAATTCCGTGGAGTGGCGGACATTGTAGAAAGAGAGGCTCATCGCCAGCATTTTGCGAAAGATGCGGCTTTGCACGTCGGCGACGATGTTGTTGGCGACGCGGGCCAGCACCACGGTCTGGGCGTAGGTGGAGAAGCCCTTGACCGTATAGATCGCCACGATGACCCCGCTGATCGCCCAGACCGACGAGAGCTTCTTGGCGACGAAAATCTGGTTGATCACATCCTTGATGATCCACGCCGACATCGTCGTGGAGCCGGCGACGACGGCGGTCGCCGCCATGGCGAAGGCGTAGCCTTTCCAATGCTTGGCGCCCTGGTCGGTGAGCAGGCGAACGAGCAGCGCAACCGGACCGGCGCCGTCGGAGGTTTTGGCCTGAGACAAGCGAGAAAGGAATGCAGGCAAAGGCATCAGGGCGCGTTCCGTCGCTCGAGATCAGGACATAGTCGGCGTCCTGCGTCGCGAACGACGTCGAAGACGCGCATAGGCCGGTCATCCGCCACGGCGATCATGCGATTGCGATACGGCAAAACCGGAGCCGAGGCAATTCTGGGGCGCCGTCCGGTTCGCTCCACGGTGGAAAGGCGCCCCCAGTCAGATACGTAAGCCATTGATTTCTTGAATTCCGTAATCGGCCGTCTTGACCGCGATCGCGAGGACGCGTTCGACTGCGTGTTCAAGCGCTCCGTCCGTCCTGCCTTGGTCCGGCTCGAAATCCCGGCTGAGGACGAGCTTGCGCAGCGGCCCAAGCGCTTTGGGGCGGACCCAGAACATCGTGCCGGCGAAGAAGTCCGGCTCGATGCGCGCGGCGTCGATTCCCAGCCGTTCCAGCAGCCAGGCGAGGCGTTCCCGATTCTTGCGCCAGTAGAAGTCGGCGATCTCGGCGCCGGCGACGCGGAAGGCCTCGGGGCCAAGCAATCCAAGCCGAGGCTCGCGCTCGAAGCGCTCGACCGCGGCGGCCATCGCCCCCTCGGCGCAGAGGAGGTCGAACAGGAGGCGGCGGCGCCAGATTTCGCCGTAGGGATTGCGCTTCAGCCCGTGCAGCGACTTCTTGCCGTGGATTTTGCAGACGCAATCGTAGGCGTCGAGCGCGCCCTCCTCGAGCAGGAGGAGAAACGGCCGCACGTCACGTCCGCGGTTCTCGACGACCCGAATCGCCGCCGAGGGAAAATCGGCGCGGACGGCGTCGATCAGCGCTTCCCGGCCAGGCACGGTGGTGACGATCAGATCGAAGGCCAGCGGCAGGCTCTGGAGCACCGTGCTAATTTCCGGCCACAGATCGGCGTAGTAGAGGTGCAGGACGACGGCGACCTTGGCCTCGGTCCGACGCGGCTCGCCGCGAAACGGCGGCAGCGGGACCGCGCCAGGCCCCCACCCGAGGAGCAACTCGGGACGCTGGCGGATCGTCGCGCCATTGAGGGGGGTGCCGAGCTTCTGCAGGTATTTGGTTGCGGAAATCAGCACGCGCCGGAAGCGTTTGGCGCCGCCGATCTGGATTGTGAAGTCAGGATAGCCGAGGACGTTCTTCTTCTTGATCCAACCAGCGCGCAGCCTCGCGCGCAGCGAGGCGGCCAAGCTCAACTTGGCGGTCTTCACGCCCGACGAAGACAAACGGAACGGCGCGGCGCGCAACTTCGGCAGGAGGATGAACTCGGTTCCGCCGACATTGAGGAGATGGCTGGCGGTCTCGGCGCCGCCCTGGCGCCACCCGATCGTCAGGATCGGAACGACATCCTCGTCGGCGTCAGGAACGATCGCGAATGCGTAAAGGGAATTGAAGAAAGCGAGCACGCTCGCTCGCTGCAGGCGGCTTGCCCCTTGCTCCGGGCGTCCCTGTTTTTGACGGCGGCCGCTCACAGGTAGCGGAACCAAGGCTTCAAGCGGCGCGAGATCTCCGCTACGTCGTACTTCGAGGATCGGAGGGACAAGTTGGGATTGTAATACGGATCGTTCTCGATCACAGCCGCCCATCGGTCGCGGAAATTGGCGCATTCGCGCGCGAAGCGGGCCTTCTTCTCCGGCGTGTCCTCGTAGCCGCGCGAAAGCGACTCGTGATGAACGAGTTCAGCGAACGGCGTCCAGACGTTTCGATAGCCCTTCGATTGCACTTTGAGGCAAAAGTCGATGTCGTTGAAGGCGATGGGAAAAGCCTCCGCGTCCAAGCCACGCGCTTCGAGAAACACCGACTTGCGCACGACCAAGCAGGCGCCGGTCACGGCGGACACGGCGCGCGTCAGGGTCGCCTGGCCGAAATAGCCGAGCGCTTCCCGGCCCTCGAAAAGGAAGGAATGGCCCGCGACGCCGCCAACGCCGATGACCACGCCGGCGTGCTGCAAGCGGCCGTCGGCGTAGTAGAGCTTCGCGCCGACCGCGCCGACCTCGGGGCGAACGGCGTGCGAGACCATCTCGCCGAGCCAACCCGGCTCCATGACCTCGATATCGTTGTTGAGCAGCGCTAAAATCGTACCCTTAGCCGCCGACACAGCCATGTTGTTCATCGCGGAGAAATTGAACTCGCCAGCATAGGGCAAAATGGTTACCCGCGGGTCCCGCTCGAGCGTCCCAAACAGGTCGCGCGTCGCCTGTTCCTTGCTCTGGTGATCGACAATCAAGAGCTCGATGTTTGGGTAGTCGGTCCTGTTGAGGACGCCGTCGGCGCAGACCGACAGCAGGTCTGCTCTATCTTTCGTCAGGACGATCACCGAGACAAGCGGCTTCGGCTCGGGGATCTTGCGGATCACGCGAGAGTACCGGCTCGCCTTCGGCGCGGCGACGACGATCGCGCCCTCGCCTTCGCGGTCGAGAAAGTCCTGGATCGCTTGGCGCGCCGCCCGGGTGCATTGCTCGAGCCGCGATTCCGAGAAGCTCGGCGCCTGAGTGCCTTGGCGCCAGTGGTAGAGCGCCGCCGGAATGTGGCGGATGCGGTGGCTCGACGAGGCCGCCCAGGCCCTGAGGATCAGGTCGTGATCCTGGCTGCCTTCGAAACCCGGTCGAAATCCGCCGATGCGGGCCATCAGAGCGCGTCGGTAGACCGCGAGGTGGTTGATCGTGTTTTGGCCGAGCAGCAGGTCCGGATTGAAGTCCGGTTTGAAGAAGGGACTGTGTCGCACCCCGTTTTCGGAAATCTTGTCTTCGTCGGAATAGATCACGTCGACGTCGGGATGAGCGTCGATCTCCACGGCGATCTCGTAAAGCGCGGTCTCGTGGAGAATGTCGTCGTGATCCATCAGCGCGACGAACTCGCCGGTCGCGAGTTCTAGCGCCGAATTGCTGGCGGCGCAGATGTTGCCGTTCTTCTTGCGGTGGAGGACTTTGATCCGCTTGTCCGCAGCGGCGATTTTGTCGAGCGTGCGCGCCACCTCCGGATCGGGCGAGGCGTCGTTGGCGATGCACAGCTCCCAATTCTCGTAGGATTGCGCCATCACCGACTCGATCGCCTGCCGCAAGAACGCAATCGGCGGATTGTAGACCGGCATCACCACCGAGATCAGCGGCGTAGACGCGAGGTCAGCGATATGCCGCCGGACGGCGGCGCGGTCGAGTTCGGTCAACTCGTCGCCGAAGGGGACGGGCCCCTCGCGCCAGCCCGACTTCTCATAGTGCAAAAGCGGATTGATCCCCGCTTGGGCGACCGACGGGTTGTTGGCGAGATAGCTGCGCGTCGAAAAGAATGGGCCAGGGTCGCGGCCCTCGCGCGCGCCCAGCGCGTAATAGTGCCACGCGGCCTTGATATTTTCGGCGCCGAGTTCGGGGTATGTGGAAGCGTACCACTCCTTGTCGAAGAACAGGGAGTTCTTGATCATCGCGATATTCGCCTTGTCGGGCTTGAAGCGGGCGCGCAGACGCGCCCACAGCTTGGCAAGACGGCCATGCTTTCGTCGCAGCTGCGCCGTCCGGCGCATGAGACCGAGCGCAACCTCGAAAGATTTCTTACGCACCGCCAGTTCGGCGCGCGCTTCGACAGTCTTCAGGCGGCGCGCAAGCTCGCTGCGGCGCTTGCGCGAGGCAAGTCCGAGGCGGGCGTTGCGACGTCGAATCGCCACGAGACGTTTGATTTCGTCGTGCGCCTGCGCCAATTCCGCGGCGAGTTCCGCTTCGCGGCTATCGGCGCCCGATGGGCGCTGATAGTCGACGGCGAAGACCCCTCCGGCGTCGCGCAGGCGCATTTCGGCGCGTTCGTCGGCGTCGTTCATGCAGCCTCCGAGTGTTGGCGGCGAACCGTCACGGCTTCACAGGCTCCTGAGGTATTGTCCGTAGGCGCTCTTGGCGAGCGCCTCGGCCGCTCTCTCCAGCTCGGCGGCGGAAATCCACTTCTGGTTGAATGCGATCTCTTCCAGGCAGGCGATGCGGAACCCCTGGCGCTTCTCGAGCGTGCGAACGAACTCGGAAGCTTCGAGCAGCGAATCCGGGGTGCCGGTGTCGAGCCAGGCGAAGCCGCGGCCCATTTTCTCGACGGCGAGTTCGCCGCGCTCGAGATAGAGGCGGTTGAGATCGGTGATCTCCAATTCGCCGCGCGCGGACGGCTTCAAGGACGCGGCGAACTCGGGCGCTTTCGAATCGTAGAAATAGAGCCCCGTGACCGCCCACGACGAGCGGGGCTTGCGCGGCTTTTCCTCGATCGACAGGGCGCGGCCTTCGGCGTCGAACTCCACCACGCCGTAACGCTCGGGATCCTGCACGTGATAGGCGAAGACGGTCGCGCCGCTCTTCTTCTCGCCCGCGCTGCGGAACATGTCGGAGACGCCGTGACCGTAGAACAGGTTGTCGCCGAGAATGAGCGCGGATTCCCCGCCCGCCACGAAATCGGCGCCGATGATGTAAGCCTGCGCCAGTCCCTCAGGCCGCGGTTGCGCCGCGTAGGAGAGCGAGAGCCCCCACTGCGAGCCGTCGCCGAGCAGGCGCTGGAAGTTGGGCAGATCATGAGGGGTCGAGATGATGAGGATCTCGCGCACGCCGGCGAGCATCAGCGTCGACAGCGGGTAGTAGATCATCGGCTTGTCGTAGACCGGCAAAAGCTGCTTCGACATCGCCAAGGTCATCGGATGCAGGCGCGTCCCGCTGCCCCCCGCCAATATGATCCCCCGCATCGACGATACTCCCTATGAATTAACCGCTCGCCATCAGCCGCTCGACGCAGGACGCAAGCGAGGCGCGCCAGTGCGGCGGACGGACGGCATAGACGGCTTGAAGCTTCTCGGTGTGGAGGCGCGAATTCAAGGGACGCCGCGCCGGCGTCGGATATTCCGCGGTCGCGATCGGCTCCACCCTCACGGGCGAACGACCGAAACGCTGCGCCTCGGCGAAGATGGCCCCGGCGAACTCGGCCCAGGTCGCTTCTCCCGATCCGACGAGATGAAAGACGCCGTGCAAGTCGGCGTCGCCCGGGGCCGCGACGAGGCGGCGCGCGATGGCGAGGATCGCGTCGGCGATGTCGAAGGCGCTCGTGGGCGAGCCGCGCTGATCGGCGACGACGCGGATCGTATCGCGCGTCTCGCCGAGGCGCAGCATGGTCTTCACGAAATTCGCGCCGAACGGCGAATAGACCCAGGCGGTGCGCAACACGACATGAGCGGGGTTCGCCTCGGCGACGGCAAGCTCGCCGGCGAGTTTGGAGCGCCCATAAGCGTTGATCGGCGCAAGCGCGTCATCCTCGCGATAGGGATTCGGCGCAGTTCCATCGAACACGTAGTCGGTCGAAAGCTGGATGACCGGCGCCGCGCGCAGGGCGGCGGCGCGCGCGATCGCGCCGACGGCTGCGCCGTTGATCGCCATCGCGATCTCGGGTTCGGCCTCCGCCTTGTCGACCGCGGTGTAGGCCGCGGCGTTGACGACGACGTCGGCTGACGAAGCGCCGATCGCCTCGGCGAGGCGCTCAGGCTGAAGCAGATCGTACTCGGGCCGGCCGAGCGCCTCGATCGCGACGCCCTCGGCGGCGCCACGTTCGATGAGGGCGCGGGCGACCTGTCCCTGTGTCCCGGTGACGAGAACGCGCATGGCGGCGCCTAGTCGAACAGATGCGGGCATTCCGCAAGTCGCGGGTGCCGCCGGTCTTTGTCGGAGAGAACGGCTCGCGCCGGATCGACGGGCCAGGCGATCTCCAGCGCGGGATCGTCGAACGCCAGGCCGTGGTCGTGCTGCGGCGAATAATAGTTCGTCACTTTGTACAGCACCTCCGTATCCGGCTCGAGCGTGCAGAAGCCGTGCGCAAAGCCGATCGGCACGAGAAGCTGGCGCCAGTTCTCCTCCGACAGTTCGATCGCGACGTGGCGCCCGAACGTGGGGGACGAGCGGCGCAGATCCACCGCGACGTCGAAAATGCGCCCGCGCGTGACGCGAACCAGCTTGGCCTGTGCGAAGGGCGGCGATTGGAAATGAAGGCCACGCACCGTGCCGATCTCGGGCGAGCCAGAATGGTTGTCCTGCACGAAGGCGAGGTCGATTCCGGCCTCCGCCGCGGCCCGGCGGTTGTACGTCTCGGAAAAGAAGCCGCGATGGTCGCCGAACTTCTTCACAGTAATGATTTTGACCTCGGGAATGGCGGTGTTTTCCACGAGCACGTCGAAATCCTTTCTCTCCGTGAGAATCGGCTATCGTGAGAAAAAATCAGACGGTCATTCCGAGCCGCTCGCCGCGATAGGCGCCGGAGCGAATAGCCTCCCACCATGGACGATTGGCCAGATACCATTCGACGGTCTTGCGCAGGCCGTCCTCGAACGTGACGCGGGGCCGCCAGCCGAGCTCGCGCTCGATCTTCGAGCCGTCGATGGCGTAGCGCAGGTCATGGCCCGGCCGATCGTGCACGAAGGCGATGAGTTCGCGCCGGCTGCCCGGGCGGGAGAGCGGGACATAGTCGTCGACGAGATCGCAGATCGCTTCCACGACATCGATGTTCCGGCGCTCGCTGCGCCCGCCGATATTGTAGCATTCGCCGGGAACCCCTTGGCTCGCGACGAGCAGCAGAGCCTCCGCGTGGTCCTCGACGAATAGCCAGTCGCGCACGTTCTCACCTCTGCCGTAGACCGGCAGAGGTTTGCCCTCCAGCGCGTTGAGCACCATCAGCGGGATGAGTTTTTCCGGAAAGTGATACGGCCCGTAGTTGTTCGAGCAGTTCGTGATGACGACCGGCAGGCCGTAGGTGTGACGCCAGGCCCGCGCGAGATGGTCGGAGCCGGCCTTCGAGGCGGAATAGGGCGAGCTCGGCGCATAAGGCGTGTCCTCGCGGAAAAGACCTTCCGGACCAAGGGCGCCAAAGACTTCGTCAGTCGAGATATGGTGAAAACGAAAGGAAGACTTCGCGTTCTCGCTCAGGCTTCGCCAATACCCGAGCGAAGTTTGCAGCATCGTGTAAGTGCCGACCAAATTCGTCTCGACGAACGCGCCGGGACCGTCGATCGACCGATCGACGTGACTTTCGGCGGCGAGATGCATCACGATGTCGGGGCGGAAGTCGTCCAGCGCCCGGCGCACGGCGGCGCCGTCGCAGATGTCGCCCTGTACGAAGCGATAGTTCGGACTGCCGCTCACCGGCTCGAGCGAGCTCAGGTTGCCGGCATACGTGAGTTTGTCGAACACCAAGACCTGATGCGGCGTCTGCGACAGCGCGAACCGCACGACTGCAGAGCCGATGAAGCCGGCGCCGCCGGTCACAAGGATGCGCTTATGAGCTCCCATCATGGCGCCTCTTTCGCCCAAAATAAGACGCCATGTCAAACGCCGCCCTCCTCAGGCTATGACTTTGGGGTCAATTGACGCGGTCTCGGCGGAAGCCGCTGCATTTTCCCAGGAGAAAATATGTCAAATGAGTGACGTGGCGATTGCGGCCTGTCGGTCCGTTGTTGCGGATCGTCTTGCGTACATTGAAGACATTATTCAACGATTCGTAAAGGTTGCCCGAAATATCCACGGTCATCAAGTCATGACTGGCGCCGGCCTTAGGCCCCGCTTTCCGGCGGGTGCCGAATTGACAAAGCGCCTCAGCGCTCCGCCGCGCCAGCCAATTCGTAGACATCGTAGAAATCGGAATGACCCGCCGCATGCGCAATGCGCCGATAGGAGCGCTGCAAGGCCGCGTCGACGACAGGCCAACGGTTCTTTTGCTCGCATGCGTAGTGAATGCGGCGGTCGGCGACGACGACGTAACGCGGCTCGGTTGCAAGAATGCCCGCCAACAAGGCGGGACCCTTCGCGGCGAAGAAGTCGCAAAGCGTGTGGCCGGGGTAGAAATACCGGGTCGCCGGCGGCAAATCGACCGCGCTATAAAGCCAGTCGCCTCGGTTGACGACATAGAGTGTATCGCCCTCGCGCGGGCGACTGTCGCGGATCGCCGTTGCGGCCGAGGCGAGCGCGGCGGTCTCCTGACGGCGGGAGATGTCATTGCCGGGCACGGCGAGGGCGATGGCGGCGGACGCCACGGCCAGAGCGGCGAGGCGGGCCGCCTCTGGAATGCGCCGCAATTCCGGCGCCGCCCGCGTCAGGCAAAGGCCCGCCAGCAGCAGACCCGGCGCAATCGTCGGACCGAGGTAGGTGATGGCGATCGCACGTTGGGCGAGGATCGACAGCATGGCGAGCGCGAACCAGACCTCGAGCGCTCCAAGCGGGACATCGCCGAGCGCCTCGCGGAGCGCGCGTCTCCGCAGCAGGGCGACACAGGCAAGCCCGAACAGGACCACGACGCTCTTTTGCAGGACGACGGCGCGGCTGGCGCCGGCGAGCAGGGTGAGCCCCTCCGCTGCGCTGGCAGGGCGGATCAAGGCCCCGAGAATGGCGTCGTCGATCAACGGTCCGAGGGCGCCGTGCGCCGCAAAGTCGAGCGCGAAGCCAAGCGGCGCGATCGCCGCCCCCGCTAAGAACGCCGCGGCTACCGCGGCGCGCCTGCCTGCGGAACTCGGCGCGCCCACCAGGATCGACAGCAGCGCGATCGCCTCGAAGGCTGCTGTCTGCTTGACGACCCCCGCCGCGCCGATGAGAAGGCCGCTCAACGCCGCTCGTTTAACGAGATCAAACCGCGACAGCGCGGCGAGAAACGCGGCGACGGTGAACGCGCCGAGCGGGCAATACGCGTCGTTGCTGGTCACCAATTCGGAGAGCATGGGATAGAGGATGGCGGCGAAGGCGCCGACAGCGGGGGCGCCGAAACGGCGGCCGAGAAAGAACAGGCCCGTCGCGGCGAGCGCGTCGAAAACGACCGCTACGGCGCGCAGGGAATCGATGCTCGGCCCGAGCAGGTGTTGGACGACCGCAAGGATCGCGAACAAGCCGGGCGGCTTGACGTCGAACGCCGCGGCGTAGGGCAAATGGCCCTGGCTCCAGAGGTGAGCGACCTCGACGTAGAAAGCGTCGTCGAGGCCGTCCATGTGCCATAGCGGCAGCCGAAGCACGAACGTCCAGGCGAGTGCGGCGCCGTAGACGAGGACAAAGGCGGCGACAGGGCTTGCTGCGAGACGCTGCGCCAGATTCGCGCGGCCGCCCGCGCGTGACGGCGTCAGGGGATCGGCGGCAATCGTCATCGAACGATCCAGGCGGATGAGCCCTTGGTGTGGACGGCCGAGATCCAGCGGCGCGCGGCCAGCGCGATGTTTTTAGGCGGCAATGATGAAGCGCCGGTGAATCGCGGCCGCCGAAGGATCTGGGGCGCCGTGCTAACCCTGTATGTCGAAGCGAGCCACCTTGCCCGCTCGAAGACGGAAAACATGTCCGACCGTCTTGTCCTTAAGCCCGTGCGCCTGCCCCTGGAGCGGTTTGCCTTCGAGATCGCGGACGGACTGGCGGACCTCTGCGACGATCGCGCCATCCGCAGTCCGATGAAAGCTCACGGCCTCGACGTGCGGACTGACCATGGTCCACTGTCGCGTCCAGTACTCGCGTACGGCTTCACGTCCATGAACGTGGCCACCCTCCATGCCGTTAGCCCAGATGACATCATCAGCGAGCGCGGCCAGCACCCCGTCAATGTCCCGCGCGTTAAAGCGATTGTAGATGCGCTCGAGGAGTTCGATATCGCCATCCATCGGTTCTCTCCCTGGCATGACGCCCGCGTTGCGTCGGAAGCCATGTATCATTACATATGCACGTATGCATTATCGTGACGGTGGGTGCAAGGGGTAGGTATGATGGACCTAGATGTGCTCTCGACGCCTGGGCATCTGATCAGTCTCGCGGCGCGCGGATTCGCCCGCCTGAGCGAAGCGCGCCTCAAGCCGCTTGGCTTTGGCGTCGGACATCTGCCGGTCCTGGTCGCGCTTCGGGATGGCCGGGCGAGCACGCAGCGGGATCTCGCGCGCTTCGCCAAGATCGAGCAACCGCCGATGGCGCAGATGCTCGCCCGCATGGAGCGAGACGGGCTGATCCAGCGCGCCCCAGACCCGGCCGACGGGCGCAGCAGCCGCATCACCCTGACGGAGGTCGCCGAAGCGCGCCTGCCGGACGCGGTCGCCACCTTACTCCGGGGTAATCGTGAGGCGCTGCGCGGCTTCACGGACGAGGAGGCCGGGCTGCTTATTGCCCTGCTCTCGCGCCTGATCGCAAACCTCGATCGGATCGCGAGCGCCGAAGCGTCGCTCGGCGCGCCAAGCACTGAGAGGGGGGACTGATAGGACCGTCCTTGGAGGCTGAGTACGAGCCCAGTGCTAGACCCATTTGCAAATGGGTTGAGGCAGACCGTCATGGCCGGGCTTTGTCCCGGCCACCCACGCGGCGCCGTCACATGGACCCTACGACGTCAGCACTTGTCATGCCCGCGAACGCGGGCATCCAGGAGTCAAGGGCGAAGGCCTGCGGCGGCTCTCTGGACCCCCGCTTTCGCGGGGGTGACAGGCTGTGTGCGTCAGCCAAAAAGCAAAGCGCTCTAGGCTGACGCAGAGGATCCCTTCTCCCCGCGCGCGGGGAGAAGGGCGCCCAGCCGAGCTGGCTCTAAAGCTTCATCCGCTTGAAGACCCGCTCCGGGATATGGACGATGGCGAACATGATGAGCCGCCAGAAGCCCGGGAGATAGACGACATCGCGGCCGCGCGCGACCGCGCCGACGACGCCGCGCGCGACGGCGTCGGGCTGCGCCCACAAGAGGCCCTTCTTGGCGATGTTGGCGGTCATCGGCGTGTCGACGAAGCCCGGCTTGATCGTCACGACGGCGACGCCGGACCGGGCGAGCCGGTTGCGCAGGCCTTGGAGGAACACCGCGACCATGCCCTTGGCCGCCCCATAGACGTAATTGCTCTGCCGGCCGCGGTCGCCGGCGACCGAGCCGATCACCGCGATCGTTCCGCGCCCCGCCCGCTCGAACAGGTTCGCCGCCAGTGTGGCGATCGAGACGACGCTCAGCGCGTTGGTGCGAATCTCGGCCATCGTCCGCTCGACCGAGGCCTCGCAATCCCTTTGATCCGGCAGCGAGCCGTGAGCGATCAGCACCACGTCGAGGCCGCCGAGCGCGGTTTGCGCCTCGGCGAGCAGGGCTTCGTGCTGCGCAAATTCGTCGAGATCGGCGACGGCGGAGGCGACCTTCTGCTCGCCGCTCTTGCGCACGCCGAGGTCTTCGACCAGCGCGCGCAGCTTGTCGGGGTTGCGACCGATGAGGAAGACGCTGTCGCCCGCAGCGATCCATCGCCGCGCGCAGGCCGTCGCGATGGCCGACGTCGCGCCAAAGATTGCGATTCTGCTCATGTCGTTGGGTGCTCCGTGACGCGGCGCCAGAACCCGGAAGAGAATTGCGGATCGACGTAGGAGCCGAAAGCCTCCGAGGCGGGAAAGCCCGCCCGGAACATCGCCGGCGGCATTCGCGCGTCCTTGCCGGGGTAGAGCGCGCCGCCCGCCTCGCGCACGATGGCGTCGAGCCGCTCGAACAGCTTCTCGGTCGCTTCGCCCTCATTGGCGAAATCGAGCGCGAGCGTCGCGCCGGCGCGCGGGAAGGACAGCATGCCAAGGGAAGGCCGGTCGCCGAAAGTCTTGAGCACCGCCAGGAACGAGCCGAGGCCGCTTTGCGCGATTTTCTCCAGCATCGCCGCCACGCCCGGCACGGCTGCGGCGCGCGGCAGTACGCATTGGTACTGAAAGAAGCCGCGCGCGCCGTAGATGCGGTTCCAATTCTCCATCGCGTCGAGCGGATAGAAATAGGGGACGTAGTGCGTGAGCGTTCGCCCGCGCGGCAGCGGGCGATTGTAGTAGAGCGTATTGAAGGCGCGCAGCGACAAGCGGTTGATGAGCGAGACCGGCGGGTCCACCGGAAAACTCTTGCGCCTTTCCCGCCAAACCGGAAGCTCCGGCTGCGGCGGCGCATGGCGTCCGACGTGGAGGATGCCCCTGCCGCGCTTCGAGGTGCAGTCGATCCAGGACACGGTGTAGGGCCAGTCCCGCTCCGCTTCGCCGTTCATGGCCCAGAATTCATCGAGGCTGCGGAAGCGCAGCGCCTCGGTGACCATGAACGGGTTGCTGATCGGAATCAGCGCGAGTTCGACCCAGGTGATGAGGCCGGTGAGGCCGAGCCCCCCGACGGTGGCGGCGAACCATTCCGGCTCGCGATCCGGCCCACAGACGATGCGCTCGCCGTTCGAGCGCACCAGCTCCAGCGCCGTCACATGATGACCGAAGCTGCCGGCGACGTGATGGTTCTTGCCGTGCACGTCGTTGGCGACGGCTCCGCCGACGGTCACAAAGCGCGTTCCCGGCGTCACCGGCAGGAACCAGCCCATCGGAACGACGAGGTCGAGGATCGCGGCCAGTTGCACGCCGGCTTCGCATTTGAGGCGACCGGTCGCGCGGTCGAAGGCGATGAAATGGTCGAGCCGCAGCGTGCGAAGCACGGTTCCGCCGTCGTTGAGGCAGACGTCGCCGTAGCTGCGACCCGATCCATAGGCGATGCAGCGCGTCCCCGCGCCCATGTCGCAGCGCGCGGTGAAGCGGTCGGCGATCTCGACGATGTGGGCGGGATTGGCCTTCGGCAGGCGGTTCCAGGACGGAACGGGCGAACTCATGCCGGCGTTCCCTGGCGCGGCGTCGGCGTCACGCTATTTCACGAGCTGTTCCGCCGGACGGACAGTCGGCGGGGCGTCGCTGGGTGCGAAGGTGATGAATTTGTGGGCGGCGAAATTGACGAAGACCGGCAGCATGATCGCGACGCCATGCGCCGCCGCCTGCGCATAGAAGCGGGGCGCGAAGAGCTCGAACAGCGCATCGAGGCCGAAGGCGGCGGCGACGACGACCGGAAAGGCGAGCAGATTGAAGAGGAAGAACCAGCCGATCTCGCGGTGCAACGGCTTGTCTGAGGCAGGAAAGACGAACAGCCGATTGAGCGCGAACGCCGTCGCGAACCCGACCAGATAGGCCAGGGACACCGCCGCCCAGAACGAAAAAGAACGCTCGAAGGCGAAGCGGCTGGCGAAGTTCGCCACCGCCGCCAAACCGCCTGCGACCAGAAACTTACCGAACTGGCCGGTCAGATAAAAAGAGACGAGGCGCTGCAAGTTCGGGCCCATGGGTTGCTCACGGCGATTTTACCGGGTGGTCTTTGTGCTGACAACGGCGGACCGCCATGGAGTATAGTGGCCTTATCGCGGCGGGCAGTACGGGCCCGCCGCGCGGGATGCTTTCAGCTCTCGCTGGGATGCGGCCGGGGCGCAATGGTTATTGAGCCTCACTTGATGGGCCAACAAAGGATATTTTCGCGCTTGCGGCGCATTCGCGGGCGGCACCGTTCGCAGACACCCGAATTTTCAGATCATGCAGGCCATTGAGTTTTGACACATCGACGAACGCGTCGAATCCAACGTCGCCAAGTTTCGGTCGACCAAAGTGCGCGTTTACGTCCGGTCTTGGAACCGACCGTGCAACCGCCGCATGAACGTCGCCCTTCTCCCCGATCAGGACAATCTTGGTTTGGGTGGGCGCTAGATTGTCATTCATCGACACGACGCCCCAGCCATAGACATGCAAATGGCCTTGCACATTGGGCGGGCGCTGATCGATACTTTGTCCGTTGACGCCATCGATGGAGCAATCAGGCGTCTTCGCAAGACCAGCGTCTTGCGCATCGGGTTCATCGTTCAAGGGCTGAAAAAAGTCCGAGACCACAGACGTTCCCGACGTCTGAGCGGGAAGGTTCAGTTCCGAGAACTGGACGCGTATGTCCTTACCCCAAAACGCCCGTTCAAATACCCCTCCCGCTGGGTAGATCGACATAGACACGGGGCGACTTTGGCTAAAGTATGCAGTGCGTCCTGGCAAGACAAGCGCCAGAAAATCTCGCGTATCACTGACGAGCGGCGATACGACGAAACCTCGTTCACCGATGTCCGCGATGTAGCGATACTTCCGGACGCTCCCGTCGGACATCCTGAACTCAATCTTGAGTTTGGGCAGCTTAAAAATGATTTTGGCGAGCTGACCCAGTACAGACGGCTTGGCGTCAATCTGCGCCCATAGCGGACTGTCGGTCACCGGCAATGGAATCGTTCTCTTGAGGCGATAATGGTCCCAGTGATTTGGACTAGCGGGCAACGGCTGATCAGTGGTCGGCGCTGATCTTTGGCGTAAAATTGCAACGCCGTCGGGAGTCAATGCGACCGGATCGTAGCGGGTGAGCAGCAAAGGCCAACTTGCGCCGTCGTCGAGAGACGGAAGCCGGCTGTCAATCGGTTGGACGGCAAATAGGATATTGCGCGGCGCAGCATCTCCAACGAGATGCGCGGCGTTTGCCTCCAGCAAAGCGGGTGTATACGCTGAATAGCTTTGAAATACTGGGCGCGGGTCAAAATCTAAGCCGTTGGCCAACAGCCGAGACTGACCGAACGAGTAGGTGTCCGTCCCGCCTGTAAGAGACGGCAACGGGGCTTGGCGACGTATCGACGCAATCTGGTCGTCAAAACCTTCGCGAAGCGCGTCAGGGGCCTGAACTCGACTGAGGAGTCCCGTTGCCGCATCGACAAACGGAGAGATAACTTCACCTGCGACGGTCGATGGCTCCAGACGGTTGTAATCAAACTCGATCACGCCTGCGCAAACAAGGCACGCCACCAGCGCAAGGGGCAGTCGCGGAAGAGGAAGTCCGACCGCCAAGATCACGACGAAAAGACTGACGGCGGCGCTGGCGATCAAAGCGTGGCCATCGTGACGAACAAATCCTTCCTTGAACGCCACGAACAGCAACAGGGTCACACCCAGCCCCAGCGCGAAACCGGGCCGGTTCGACGATCGCAACCAATGATAGTTTGTAATTCCAAGGACTAGGCAGGCGGCGATGTAGGCGACTATTTCAATTCCAGGACCCGATGACGACATCGCATCGCTGTAACCGGCGATGAACTCGACTTGAGAGGCGAAAAACGCTGGGAGGGATGCAAGAGGTTGGTCGGCGACAACCCAGAACCCGGCGACGCCGACGATAAAAATCAGCGCCAGGCAGCCGGCGAGCACAAATCGCCCCGCGACCGCTAGGGTCGACAGACTGATGATCAAGATGGCGGTCGTCGCGACTGCGAAGTTGCCTTTCATCAATGGAAGCAGACTCGACGAAACGACGAGAGCCGCCACTGCGCAAAGGACAGCGTTCGACGACCGCAGATGCGCTTGATGCGCCGGCGGGAATGTCATTCGAGCAATGAGCATCACGAAGACGAGCGGAATGCAAAAAAACAACGCCTCGCTTTGAAAGAAAGCTAGAAACGGCACAATCAGCAAGGCAGAGAGTTTCAAGCGGTCACGCGCCAGAATAAAGATTCCTGAAGCGAGGGCGACGGCCAGAATCGCGCTGCTCCACAGCATGCGAGAGTCCGTCGCAAAGTGGTACTGGCGGGTGAGCGCCGCGGCATATGGGCCATACGTGAAGACAATGTCTTTCCCGAACACGAAGTGCTTTTCGACGGCTTCATTGAGCGCAAAAGCCCAGCCGCTGTCTAAGCCGGCTCCGGGAAACGCCGGTGAAAAGGGGACGAAGACCGCAATGCAGGCAGCCGCCAACAGGATTGCGACGACGGACTGCGCTAGGCGCACAAACGCCGGGTTTTCCGTAGCAACGAATGTATGCTGAGGAACAGGCAGGCGACCACGAAACTTGCTCCGCCGTAACCCTGTTATTGCTTGCATTGCCCCACCTTTTCGCTCTTGCGCCGAGCCAACCCTTGGCGCAGGCCCTAAAATCCACGATCACACAATGCTTCAGCGGAAGCGATCAGGGGGCGCCGGCCGCTCGGCCCCTCCGGTGGCCCCACTTTCCCCAACGCCGGCTCCGGCGGTCTGCGTCCGTCAGCGCGCGGTTGATGCGCTTGAGGCAATTGACGCTCTCGTCGACGAAGGCGGCTGCCGGTCGGGACGCAATAAAATCACCGGACGGCGGTGACTAAGAACTGCTTGCCGAGGAACCGCCATGCGAGCGGGATTGCGAGATATGCGCGCACCAGGAAATCATGCGTGGGCGCGCCGTTGGCCATCGTGTAAGGCATGAACCGCGGAATGTTCTCGGTGACTCGGAACCCAGCCAGCCTCAATCCTTCAGCGAGCGAAAGGTGGCTGAGAGGGAGGTAGTGATCGTAAAAATCCCAATATTCCCGGGAAGCGTAACGAATATTGGGGCCCATGATTATGAACTTCCCGCCCGGCCGCAGTATTTTTCGCACTGCCGCCAAAACGACGTCGCATTCTTGTTTACTCTGAAGATGCTCGAGAAAGTTTGACGTAAAGACCACGTCGGCGAACTCGCTGCCGAGGGATGCGAGTTCAGTCGCACGCAACTGCCTATGGATGACGGTCGGGGACAAGTACCTCGCCGCGTCAGGATTCAAATCGACGGCAAACTTGCGTCCCGCCAGAATATTGTTGATGAATTCGCCATATCCACAGGCGAGATCGATAACGGTCGCGTTCTCGGGTATCCTCTCTTGGAAAAAATACCGGCAGAGGACCTTCCAGACCTTGTCGCGGCGCTCGAGGCCGGAGTTTTCGAATCGATCCCGATAAATTGTCGCAACGTCTGTCAAATTCGCTCTCCAGGTCGTTCTACCTTTAGCGAAAGCCGATCTCAGGACGCCAGATCGCTACCTCCACGTAGCTTGGTTGTCCACATCGCAGCGGATCATCTGGCGACCTCGAGCGGCGAATACTTTCGCGCAAACCAGCGATCAGATGCTATCGGCGCACCCTTCATTTCCCGAACACCGGCTCCCGCCGCGGCTGATAGTCCGTTCCGACGGCTTGCGCCATTTCTTTCGCCAGCCGCGCGCCTTCGGAAATGCCGCGGTCTTCCGGGTAATAGAAGCAGGTGTCGGCGATTTGCAAGCCGGCGATGGGCGTGCGGATCGGCGGCAGCTTGGCGGCGAAGCCGGGTTCGCACAGCGGCTGGGCGTAGCGCAGGCGGCCGACCTTCGAGGCGAGGCGGTCGGCGTCGGCGAGCGCGGGGTTGATGCGCTTGATGTAGCCGAAGCTCTCGTCGACGAAGGCGGCGTCCGGCGCCGTCCACTTCGGATTGTCGGTCGGCATGTAATAGGGGACGTAGACGATCGTCTGCGGCGTCGGCCTGAGGTTCGAGAATTCGATCAGCCCGGGGATCTCGATCGTCTCGTCGACGATGTTGAGCCAGAAGTGCGGCGTCACCGAGCGCTTGAGCTTGTGGACGACGCAGACGACGCCGATGTTGCGGATCGCCTCGTAGGCTTTTTTCGCCGCATCGGGGAGGTCGGGAACGAGCCGGCTGACGAACGGCGTCGGCACGGTCGAGATCACCGCCTCGGCGGGAAAGACCTTGCCGCCGGCTTCGACGCCGGTCACGCGGCCGTTCTCGCTCGTCACCTTCTGCGCAGGGGTCGCGAGATGGATGCGCCCGCCGCGTTTGGCGATGGATTGCACGAGGGCCGAGACGAGCGCCTCCGAACCGCCGTCGATGTAGCCGAGCTCCTCCTGGAACATCGAGCGCCGCGACGTGCCGATGCGCTTGATGCGCGTCGCGATCCAGGCGGCGGAAACATCGTCGGCGTATTGATAGAACTTCAGCTTCAGCAGACGGCGCCACAGCAGATCGAACACCCGCTGGCCCGAGCCGCTTTCGATCCAGCGGCGCGTTGAGACGTTTTCGAGGTCGTCGAAGCTGCGCCGCCGCGTCGTCAGAAACATTTGCAAGCCGGTGCGGAATTTCGAGACCGGATCGAGCTTGGGAAAGCGGAGCAGCGAGATCGGGTCGCCCCAGCGATAGAGGCGACCGTCGATCCAATAGGCCATCGAGGTGCCGCGCCAGCGCATCTTGTCGCCGATGCCGAGCTCCTTCATCAGTGAGAACGTCGCTGCGTCGGCCTTGCAGACGAAGTGGTAGAAGCGCTCGAGCGACAGGCCGTCGAAGTCGAAATGCGCCGCCATGCCCCCCGCTTGCGCGTCGGCCTCGACGACGTCGACCTCATGGCCGAGATCGAGGGCATAGTGGGCGGCGGCGAGCCCCATCGCGCCGGCCCCGATGACGACTGTCCTCACCATCCCGGTGCTCCCCCTTGGTCAGAAGTCCAGCACGATCTGAGCGTAGCGCGGATCGCGGTAGGTCTCCTCGAGCGCTTGCTTCAAGGGCGTCTCGGCGACGCCGAAGATCGCCGGCCAATCGATCACCGGGAAAACTTCCGGGATCACCAGCGCCTCGAGCTGGTTGACCGTGAAGGGCGGGTCGCGGTCGAACTTCGCATAGAGCCACAGCAGCGCATAGAAGGCGCCGTAGGGAATGTTGACGATGCGCGCCTTGGCGCCGGTGATCGACTTGATGAGCCGGATGATGTCGATGTAGTCGATCTCGGCGCGGCCGCTGATGTCGTAGGTCCCGGTCGTGCGGCGCTCGACGGCGGCGGCGATGATGGCGGCGAAATCGCCCGCATAAAGCGGCTGGCGGCGGAACTTGCCGTCGCCCGGCACGGGAAAGACCGGCGTGCGGTCCATGAAGCGCCGGAGCCACCCGAGATGCTTGCGGTCGAACCAGCCGAACATCAGCGTCGGGCGCAATACGACATGCGGGATCTCGACGGTGTCGATCAGGCGCTCCTGCGCCGTCTTGCTCTCGACATAGAAGTCCTGCGCCTCGGAATTGACGACCGACGAGGAGATGTGGACGAAATAGGGAACCTTGTGCGCGCGCATCGCCTCGACGATCCGCGCCGTCGCGGTGACGTTGTTGGCTATGAATTGCGCGCGGTCGAGCCCGCCGATCTGCGCCTGGTTGACGACGACGGCGTCGGCGCCGGCGAAAGCGTCCATCCAGGCGCCGGGGACGCTCAGATCCGCTTCGATGACTTCGATCTCTGGATGCAGCGCGCGCAGGCGCGCGGTGTTGGTCGGATGCTTGTCGACGCCGACGACGCGATAGCCGCGCGCGGTGAGGCGCGGCACGAGATTCTGGCCGACAAGCCCGGCGGCCCCGGTGACGACGATTGTCTTCATGGACCCTTGAGCGGATTTGAGGACGGCGGCGCCGCGCCCACGACGCTCCGGGCGGAGGAGCCGGGAGCAAGGCGCATCAAACGGCGGCGACCGCGAAAGCGACGGCCAAGACGGCCCCGAGGGCGAGGCTGATCCGGTCACGCAGCGCGAAGATCACGGGGTCGTCGGTCATTTGGCCGCGATGCGAAAGCAGCCAGACGCGCGCCGTCCACAGGAACACCACCATCGGCGCGAGCCACAGCCATTGCGGATGTGCGTATTGCGCATGCACGAACACTTCCTCGGTGAGATAGAGCACCAGGATCACGATGGAGGCGATCGCCGCGCCGACGCCGAAGGTCATCGTCACGTCGTTGTCCTCGACATGAAAGCCGCGCCCGTGGACCATGCCGTCTTGCGTATGGCCCGAGCCGGAAGCGGCCGCGCGCAGCAGCTCGGTGTGGCGCTTGGCGATGGCGAGCGAGAAGAAGAAGAACATCGAGAAGGTCAGCAGCCATGGCGACCAGATCTGCCCCGCCGCCGTCATCCCGAGCGCCAAGCGAAGCGTGAACAGCGTCGCAATGACGGTGACGTCCAGCATCGGCACGCGCTTCAACCCTAGGGAATAGGCCAGCGTCAGCGCGAGATAGGCGGTGAGGCACACGCCCGTACCGACGCTGACCCAGAAGCCGAGCCCGAGCAGCACGGGAATGCCGATCGCCGCAACGACGAGTCCTCTTTCCACCGGCAGCGCGCCGCTGGCGAAGGGCCGTCTCGACTTGGTCCAGTGGCGGCGGTCGGCGGCGAGGTCGGCGATGTCGTTGAGCATGTAGGTCAGCGACGCCAGCGCGCACAGCAGCGCCATCGCCGCGACCGCCGCCAACGCGTCGCGCCGCGTCAGCAGATGGAAGCCGAGCACGACGGGAACCATCACCAGCGCGTTCTTCGCCCATTGGTGCGGCCGCGCCGCTTTCATCCAGGCGCGCCATCCCCCTGTCGGCGGCGTGAACACCTGCTCGAGCGGGACGCCGATGTCGCCGACCCGGCGGGCGAGACCGGCGTCGCCGGAAACCACGATCGCGCCCGCGGCCCGCCGCCAGACGGGGATATCGGCGGCGCAGTCGCCGGCGTAGACGAAGCCGTCGGGGAAGGCTTCCTGGAGCCGTTCGCCCTTGCGAGCTCCCTTCAGATTGTGACCGTCTTCGCTCGCATGGACGGACGCGAACAGATCGAGCCGCTGCGCGACAGCCTCGGCGAGCGAGCGATCGGCCGCCGTGGCGAGATGGACCTCGCGGCCCCGCGCCGCTTCGGAGCGGAGATATTCGACCAGCGGCTCATTGAGGGGGAGGGTCGCGCAATCGATCTCCGCAAGCGCGGCAAGGCGCTGCTTGTAAGCGGCGCGGCCGTCGGCGAACAAACGCGCGGTCGCCATGGCGGCGTCCGCGGGCCGGCGGAAGATCGCCGCGGCGAAACATTCGTAGAGCGTGTCGGTGCGAAGAAGCGTGCCGTCCATGTCGACGATCAACGGCAGCGTCCGTGCTTCGGCTCCCGAAGGAGCTTCCCTGTCGCGCAGCTCAGCGTTCATCGAGAGCTCCTACCCGCGGCTGACGTAATGCTCGCTTCTCAAGGGCAGGTTATTGCCGCGCGGGGCCTCGACTTGTCAAACGGGAGCCCTTACCCCTTTTGGGGGGCGAAGCAATGCGCAGCGTTCGTCCGCGTCCGGCTTCACCCGGCCGCCTGTCCGCTACCCCAGAGGGAGAAAGGGTTCCTCCCGCCTAGCGCCCTCTGCATTCTGGTGGACGCGCCAAGCAGCTCTTTTCGTCTTGCCCGGCCTTGTGCCGGGCATCCCAAGGCGATTGCAAAGCAATCGTCGGCACGCCGAGCCGACGATTCTAACGTCATAGGGTCTATGTGACGGCGCCGCGTGGGTGGCCGGGACAAGCCCGGCCATGACGGTGTGCGTCAACCCATCTGCAAATCGCTCTATAGCGGAGCCTTGCCGAGCGGCAGTCCGTTGACCTTCATCGAGCCGTCCGGTCCGATTTCGCCGACCCAGGTCAGCACGCCGTCGCCTTCCGTCTTGGCGAGCCCCTTGGCCATCGCCAAGGCGGGGATGAGCTTGCGCTCGGTATCCGGGTCGAGCGTCTTGAGCGCGGCGAGCGTGTTGTCGAAGTTGCGCATCCGCAGCGTGAAGGTGCCGGTCGGCCGGCCGCCCTTGTAGATCATCTGGCCTTCCAGCGAGAGATCGAGCCGCGGCGCAACGATGTGCGACGGCGGAACCTCGATCGTCACCGGGCCGGCGCCGATCAGCTTCGTCCAGATCTTGGTTCGATCTTCGGGGGATAGCGGCGGCCCATCGCCTGTCAGATGCAGATCGGCGATCGCCTCGGCGCTCGCCGCGGCGACGTCGAAGCCGGTCGCCTTGACGTCGAGGTCGATCGAGGTCGGCGCAAAGTCGCGGTAGGGCGCCGGCGCCAAGGTCGCGGGGAGCGACAGGCCGTCGAACGCGATATGCTCTTCGAGCGCTCCGGGCGCCGCCGTATCGGCTTTCACGCCCAGTTTCGCGTTGTCCATCAGGATTGGGCCCTGCGCGGTTTGCGCCGAGAATTTATGGAATTCGATCGCGTCGTTGAGTTTCAGCGGGCTGCCGGTCGCCGCGCCGATGAGCTGCTTGAGCGCCGCCTCGTTGGCGGCGAGTTCGGGGCGCGACGGATGCGCGACCAGGAACGCCCACAGATCGAGCGCCGCGCGCGACTTCAACCCGTCGAGATTGGCGTTGATGGCGAGATTGTCGATCCGGGCGGACGCACTGCTGGTCTTCGGGTCGCCGCCGGGCTTGTCCGTCTTGGTCGCGATCGTCGCGCCGACGCCGGCGGCGCTCTCCCGAATGGTCGAGGAGACCGCGCCTGCCGCCGTCGCCCCGCCCGTGCCGGTGTATTGGAACGCCCCGGTCTCGATGGTTTCGTCGATCCCATTGTCGGTGCGGCTGTGGAGGGTGGCTTTGTCCGCGCCGCCGGAGGCGGTTCGAAACCAGGCGGTCGCGGGGTCGACCACGAGTTCGCTCTTGTAGCCGGTCATGGCGACCGTCGACGAGCCGTGCGGCGTATGGGCGGATACGGGGGGAGTGTCGCCGCTCTCGACGCGCCAAGCGCCGTCGTCCTGCTCGATCAGCTTGGCGGTGAAGGTCGCCGAGTCGTAGGCGAAGCCCGCGGCCGCGAGCGGGCCGGCCACGGCGGCGAGGTCGAACGAGACGAGGTAGTCCGACCCCTCGGGCGTGACCTTGTAGGCCGGCGGGGCGCCCGGGCGGGGAGCGCCGAGGTAGGTCGCAAAGAAGGCGGTGAGCTTTTGCGCCCCTTCCGGCGTTGCGGGCAGGTCCTTGGCCGCCGCCGCGCCGGCATTCAGCGCGCATAGCGCGACGCCGGCGAGCCAAGCGCGCGAGGGAAACGGGCGAAATGGCATGTCGGCGTCCTTGGTCGCGGAGGGCGGGGGGCGCCCCCGCGCCCGAACTGTAACGGAAATCGTGGGCGCCGTCGCGCGGGGGGCGCCCCTTCGCAAGTTAACGTTACAATTCTTACGATACGGCCGTCTGAAGGCTCACGCGACTGGTAAAGCCGCGGTCGCCCGCTTGCCGGGGAGCTGCGCCAGCGCGACGCCGGATTTCACCGCCGCCTGCACCTTCTCGAAGGCCCGCACTTCGATCTGGCGCACCCGCTCGCGTGAGACGCCGAACTCCGCGGAAAGCTCTTCGAGCGTGACCGGTTCGTCGGCGAGCCGGCGCGCCTCGAAGATGCGCCGTTCGCGCGGGTTCAACACCCTCAGCGCGTCCTTCAGCGCGTGAAGGCGAGCGTCGCTCTCCTCGCGGTCGGCGAGCACCGACTCCTGGCTGGCGCTCTCGTCGACCAGCCAATCCTGCCACTCGCCCTCGCCCTCTTCGCGCAACGGGGCGTTGAGCGACGCGTCGCCGCCGAGGCGGCGATTCATCTCGACGACGTCCTGAGCGGCGACCCCCAGGCGCTTGGCGATGGTCGCGACCTGGTCGTCGCGCAGATCGCCTTCGTCGAGCGCCGATATGCGGCTCTTGGCCTTGCGCAGGTTGAAGAAGAGCTTCTTCTGGCTCGCGGTGGTGCCCATCTTGACGAGCGACCACGAGCGCAAAATATATTCTTGTATCGAAGCGCGGATCCACCACATCGCGTAGGTCGCGAGCTTGAAGCCCTTGTCGGGCTCGAAACGGCGGACGGCCTGCATGAGACCGACATTGCCCTCGGAGATGACCTCGCCGATCGGCAGGCCATAACCGCGGTAGCCCATGGCGATCTTCGCCACGAGGCGCAGGTGCGACGTGACGAGCTTGTGCGCGGCCTCGCGGTCGCCATGCTCACGCCACCGCTTGGCGAGCATGTATTCCTCTTGCGGCTCCAGCATCGGGAACCGCTTGATTTCGGAGAGATAGCGCGTAAGGCCGGATTCTCCGGCGATGATAGGCAGGGCGGCGGCCATGAGGTCCTCCTTTCGGAGCGTCGCAGGGCGATGAACTCCGGCGGCCAATCAATGCGCCGCGGTGCACAATATAGCGCGGTTCACCGTGGCTGAAAGAGGGCGAAACTGGTTCCCCGTTTCGGCGGCGAATGACAATTTGGTAATCCCTGAGTTAACCTGTCTTTCCCTACCGCACGCCGACTTCCCCGTGTAAGGCTCTGAGAAGACGCAAAAAATCGTCGGGCGGCTCGCTGTCGAACGACAGCGGTTCGCCGGTTATCGGGTGCTCGAAGCCGAGCGTCGCGGCGTGGAGCGCCTGGCGTCCGAGGGTCTCCAGCGCGGCGCGAGCGTCGGGGGAGAGCTGGGTCGCCTTGGTCTTGAAGCCCGCTCCATAGACCGAATCACCGAGCAGCGGATGCCCGATATGGGCGAGATGGACGCGGATTTGATGGGTCCGTCCGGTCTCGAGGCGGCAGGCGATCAGGCTCGCCGGCCCGAGCGTTTCCAGGACCCGCCAGTGCGTCGTCGCCTCGCGCCCCGTTTCGACGACGGCCATCTTTTCCCGGTTCCGCGGGCTCCGGCCGAGCGGCGCGTCGATGCTTCCCGCCCGCGCGTCCAGCGCGCCCCATACGAGGGCGCGATACTCCCGCACCAGCGAGCCCGTGCGGCCGTGATCGGCGAACAGAGCGGCAAGGCCTTGGTGGGCGGCGTCGGTCTTGGCGACGACGATCAGACCGGACGTGTCCTTGTCGAGACGGTGCACGATGCCGGGCCGCTTCACGCCGCCGATGCCGGAGAGGCTCGCCCCGCAATGGCGGATCAGCGCATTGACGAGGGTGCCGGAGGAGTGGCCGGGCGCGGGGTGGACGACGAGGCCGGCGGGCTTGTCGAGAATGAGGAGGTGCTCGTCCTCGAACACGACGGCGAGCGGCATATCCTCGCCGGCGACGTCGGTCTCCTCGGCCGGGGGGGCGATCACGGCCACGCGGGCGCCAGCGGCGAGCTTTCGCGAGGGATCGCGCGCCTCGACGCCGTCCACCGTGACGAGGCCCGTTTCAATCAGGACCTTGAGCCGGGTGCGCGAGAGCGCGAGGCGGCGCTCGGCCGCCGCCGCGCCGAGAAAGCGGTCGAGCCGTTCACCCGCGGCCTCGGGGCCGATCTCGAAGTCGAGCCGGCCTTCGGCTGCGACGAGCGGGGCCAGCGGGGCCGGTTGAGGCTCCGGCGCGACAGGCGCCGGTCGATCGACGCCGCCGCGGGCGGCGCGCGCCTTCGCCTTGGCGTTCACACCCGCTCCTGCGCCGCGCGCTCTTGGCCACGCCGGCGCGTTCTTGGCGCGGCTTCGGCGGCGGGCGCCGAAACCAGCGCGCCGAGCGCGGCGACGATCGTCTCGACGTCCGGGCGCCGTCCGGGCCGATGCGCGTCGACCGCCCGCCGCATTGCGGCGAGATGGACCGGCGTCGTGCCGCAGCAGCCGCCGACGATGCGCGCGCCGGCGTCGACCGCCAAAGCGGCGTAGACGCCCATCAGCTCGGGCGAACCGGAATAGTGGATATGGGCGCCATGCCATTGCGGCACGCCGGCATTGGCCTTGGCGATGACGGTCGCATCGGGCCGCGCCTCCGTCATGCCGAGAATCGAGACCAGCAGATCGGCGGCGCCGACGCCGCAGTTGGCGCCGAGCGCGAGCGGCGCCGTGGCGAAGCCGGCGGCGAGGTCGGCGAAGGTCGCCGGCGCGAGGCCCATCATCGTCTTTCCGGCGGTGTCGAAGCTCGCCGTGATCGTATAGGGCATCCCGAGGCGGGCGGCGGCATGCGCGGCGGCGCGGATTTCCTCAGCCGCGGACATGGTTTCGATCCAGACGACGTCCGCGCCGCCCTCGCGCAGGCCCTCGATCTGTTCGGCGAAGACGTCGACAGCCTCCTCTTCGCTCAATGGGCCGAGCGGCGCGAGAAGGTCTCCGGTCGGCCCGACCGAACCGGCGACGACGATCGGACGCCCGGCCTCGGCGGCGGCGGCGCGCGCGTTCTCGGCCGCAAGCCGGTTCAACTCGCGCACGCGCCCTTCCAGCCCATGCAAGGCGAGCCGTCTGCGGTTGGCGCCGAAACTGTTGGTGAGAAGGATGTCGGCGCCGGCGTCGGCGAAACTGCGATGCAAGGCGCGGATGGCGTCGGAGCGGGTCGCGTTCCACAGCTCGGGACTGTCCCCCGAGGTGAGGCCGGCGTCGAACAGATTGGTTCCCGTCGCGCCGTCCGCCAGCAACGGACGGCCCTCGGCGAGCAGAGTCTGCAGCAGCATGAATTTCCCCCTTGCGGCGAGCCGAGGGGCGGCGCCTCGGGCTGACTTAGGCTCGCCGCGCGCCCAAGGCAAGGACGCGGAGCCGCGGGCGCCGTGCCGATTCGCTGGCATGACAGCCCAGCGGAAAGAATACGATCCTCGAACGGAGATGAGCGAAAGGAGTAATCCTTTCGGCTTAAGTCGAGGCCTGCCGGTCTTATGCTTGCGGGCCGGGCCGTCCACAAACGAGGCGTCCAACGGCTCGTCTATCTCGAGAACATCTTGCTTCGGCGCGAGCCGCTGCGCACACTGTCAGGACTCCTGGCGGTCCGGACATACTCGGGCCAAATTGTGTTATGTAAAACAGAATGATACTGTCGTATCAGCAAGTGTTCGATAGGGCGCCGGGGCGCCGGGCTGGCGGCGCGCACACAATTGGTTGGGTGTTCTCCTCGTTGTTTTGTAACCAGATTTGCCATGTCCCTGACGCCGGCATTGCATCTCCTTGCGTGCCTGGGCGGCGAACATTCGAGAGGAACCCTGCAGGCGCAATTGCGGCAATTTGTCAGGACGCCTTGATTTGACCCCTATGTTCCGATATTCGATTCGAGATCGATTATCGGCCGACGACTTGGCCCTGTATCTCTTGATACGTGCCGACGAACCTTCCTACATCGATATTCGCGCCGGTGCGGCGCGCCACAGCGTGTCGTGTCTCTCTCAATTACGGAACTCTCCGATGGCTACGGGTACGGTGAAGTGGTTCAACGCCACAAAGGGGTATGGGTTCATTCAACCTGACGACGGCGGAAAAGACGTCTTCGTTCACATCAGCGCGGTCGAACGGGCCGGGTTGCGCGATCTCGCCGAGGGGCAGAAGGTCACCTACGAGATCGTAGCCGACAAGCGCACCGGCAAATCCTCCGCCGGAAATCTCAGCGTCGCTTGACGTTTTCCGCCGTCCGATAGGGGCGGCCGCGAGCCCCGGCGACAACGCCGGGGCTTTCGCCTATTGTGCTCCCTTTCAAAGCGGCGCGCGCCGCTGAGGGGGAGGATCTCTGATGGCCAACGCCGCCCGCGACGGCGAGACTTTTCTCGGCCTGGACATCGGCACGTCGTCGATCAAGGCTCTGCTGATCGACGCCGAACAGCGCACGCTTGCCGAGATATCGGTCCCCCTCTCGCTATCCCGGCCGCATCCGCTCTGGAGCGAGCAGAATCCCTGGGATTGGGCCGAAGGCGTCGAGGCTGCGGTCGCCGCGGCGCGCCGACACGCTCCAGAGCCGTTCGCGCGCCTTTCAGGCGTCGGCCTCTCCGGCCAGATGCATGGGGCGACCTTCCTCGATGCAGCCGGCTCGCCGCTCCGGCCAGCGATTTTATGGAATGACGGCCGCTCGTTCGCCGAATGCGCCGAGCTCGAACGCCGTGTTCCCGATTTCGCCCGGCGCGCCGGCAACATCGCGATGCCGGGATTCACAGCGCCCAAGGTCCTCTGGGTCGCCGCCCACGAGCCGGAGGTTTTCGCCAAAACGGCGCGCATCCTGCTGCCCAAGGATTTCGTCCGCCTTCGCCTGTCGGGCGAAGCGGTCTCCGACATGTCCGACGCGTCCGGCACGCTTTGGCTGGACATCGCACGGCGGCGCTGGGACGACGACCTGCTCGCCGCGACCGGCCTCACCGCCGCCCACATGCCCGCGCTCGTCGAGGGCTCGGCGGTCTCCGGTTTTCTTTCGCCTGACGTCGCCGGCGCTTGGGGCCTTCACGGCCGGCGCATTCCGATCGCCGGCGGCGCCGGCGACAACGCCGCCTCGGCGGTCGGCGTCGGGGCGACCGAGGCGGGGCAGGGCTTCGTTTCGCTCGGCACGTCCGGCGTCGTCTTCTCGGCGACCGATCGGTTCATCAGCCTGCCGGAACGCACCCTGCACGCATTCTGCCATGCGCTGCCGGGACGCTGGCATGGCATGGCGGTCATGCTTTCCGCCGCCGCCGCGCTGTCATGGATCGCCGCTGCGATCGGGCGCGCGGACGATGTCGGCGGCTGCGTCGAAGCGGCCGAAGCCTTCGCCCGTTCGCCTCGGGCGGCGGCGAACGCTCCGCTGTTCCTGCCCTACCTCAGCGGCGAACGCACCCCGCACAACGACGCGGAGGCTACCGGCATGTTCGCGGGCCTGCGCGCCGAGCACGGCGGGGACGCGCTCGTCTACGCCGTGCTCGAAGGGGTCGCCTTCGCTTTCGCCGACGGAGTCGACGTGCTGGCCGAGGCGGGCGCGCGGCCGAACGCCGCCATGCTGGTCGGCGGCGGCGCCCGCTCGGCTTACTGGGGCCAGATGATCGCCGACGTCACGGGACTGACGATCGATCTCGCGATCGGAGCCGAAGCCGGCGCGGCGCTCGGCGCGGCTCGGCTCGGCATGCTGGCGGCCGGCGTGGGCGACGAAGCGGCGGTTTGCCGGCGCCCGCCCATTCAGCGGCAATTCGTCCCCGACCCGTCGCGCGCGGCGCTCCACGCCCCGCGGCTGCGGCGTTTCCGCGCCCTCTACGCCGCGGAGAAAGCGACGCGGCAGGCCGGATAGCCGGATTCCCAGGGGACGACTTAACGCTTCCTTGAAATCGACGTCCTAGCCTTCGCACAGTCGTCATGGAGTGTGCGTCGTGGGTCTTCAGGTCGTCGCCTTGCTGCAATGGCTCTGGGTCGGCGCGCTCGAACGGTTGCAGCTCACGTTCGGACCGACCGCAGCCTATGGCGCTCCGGCTCTGGCGGGCGCCTCGCTGTTTTCCGTTCTCTACTACGTAACCCGCCGGCGCGCGCGCGGCCGCCCGGTGAGCCTGCGCGGCTTCGTCCGTTCGATCTTCGCCGGTCGCATCCTGTGGGCCAGCTCCTCGCTGGTCGACATGCGTTTGTGGGTTCTCAACGGGCTCGTGCTCGCCTCGGGGTACGGCTGCCTTGCGGTCGGCAATTTCTTCTGCCGCGACCTCGTCGTCGCCGGGCTGACGCGCGCCCTCGGCTCCCATGCGGCGACCGCCTGGCCGGTCTGGGCCATTCTCTCGACGGCGACGGTGTTCGAACTGCTGGCCTATGAGCTCGCCTATTGGTTCGCGCATTACCTCTTCCACCGCATCCCGGCGTTGTGGGAGTTCCACAAGGTGCACCATTCGGCGGAGGTGATGACCGCCTTCACCGAGCTGCGCCAGCATCCGGTCGAGATCCTCGCCTTCATGAACCTCATCGCGATCGCGACGGGGACGGTGTTCGGCGTGATGACCTACATGTTCGGGCCCGGCGTGCGGCCGTTCACGCTACTGAACGGCAACATCCTGCTGATGGCCTTCCTCGTCACCTACGGCCATCTGCGCCACAGTCATATGTGGATCGCCTTCACCGGCCTCGTCGGCAGGTTGCTGCAAAGCCCCGCGCATCATCAAATCCATCATTCGACCCTTCCCAAGCATTGGGACAAGAACCTCGGCTTCGCGCTCGCGCTGTGGGATTGGGTCTTCGGCACGCTTTATGTCCCGGGCAAGGAGCCCGAGGTTCCGCATTTCGGGGTCGCCCCCGACGAAGGCGACTTCAGCACGATGACCCGCAGCCTCGCGACCCCGTTCGTGCGGCTCGGCGAGCGCGTGGCGAAAGCGGCCCATCCGCTCGCGCCGAGCGGGGAGGGGGCCGCCGCCGACGTCCAAGGCTCGCGCGGGTAGATTTCTTAGGCGCCGCGCGCGGAGGCCATCGGATTATTCGCCGGGGCGCCAAGGATTGTGTTGACGCGTCGCCGGCCGATTGGCTCTAAAGTCCACGCGAATCAATGGGATTTGGAGACGACCATGCCGGCCCAACGCGCCGCGCGACGCAGGGGGCTGTTGCTCGTGCTCGGGGGGACGGTCCTTTGGAGTCTGGCGGGCTATTTCGCCCGTCTCATCGGTCATCTCGATGTCGGCACGGTGCTGTTCGCGCGCGCCGGATTCGGCGGCCTCTGCATTTCGGCCTGGGCGGTGTTCGAACATCGGCGCGGCGTGCTCGGCCCGCGCTTCGGCTTCGGGCCGCTCTCGCCGCTGATCGTCCTGCTCTCGGCGACGGCGATCTCGTCCTACATCGCGGCGGTGATGACGACGACGGTGGCGGATGTGCTGGTCATCTACGCCACCCTGCCGTTTGTCGCCGCCGGGCTGTCCTTCCTCATCAACAAGGAGCGCGTCTCGCGCCGCACGCTCATCTCGGCGTGCGTTGCGACCGTCGGCGTCGTCATCATGGTGGCGAGCGGGCTCGGCTCCGGGCGGTTGCTCGGTCAGGCCCTGTCGATGCTGATGACGGTGACCTTCGCGCTGATGGTCGTGTTGCAGCGGCGCGATCCCGCCATGTCGATGACCTCGATCAACGCCGCGGCCGCCTTCCTCGCGGCGACCTTCGGCTACACGATGTCCGCGCATCCCGCGCTCGACCTGCGCGATCTGATCATACTTTTCCTGTTCGGCCTCACGACGGTCTGCGTCGCCTTCGTCATGTTCATGGAGGGCGCGAAATTCGTGCCCTCGGCCGAGGCGGGCCTCGTCAGCATGTTGGACGTGGCGCTGGGGCCGCTCTGGGTCTTTCTCGCCTTCGGCGAGAACCCGGGACGGGCGACGCTGATCGGCGGCGCCTTCGTCATCGGCGCCGTCATTTGGCGCGTAATCCCCGAGATCGCCGGCGAGCCGCGCGCGAAGGACGTGACGAGCGCCTCCTGGCCCCTGTAGGATCGAGCAAAAGCAATCGGAGGCGAGACAGCCGTGGAAAAATTCGCATTGGTGACGGGGGCCGGCCGGGGCATCGGCAAGGCGGCGGCGTTGGCGCTGGCGAAAGCCGGCTGGAACGTCGCGCTCACCGGCCGCGGCGCCGAGGCGCTCGCCGCCGTCGCGCAAGGGGTCGAGGCGCTGGGCCGCCGCGCTCTCGCCAGGAGCTGCGACGTCGGCGACCCGAACGCGGTCAAGGCGCTGTTCGCCGACGTGGAGCGGGCCTTCGGCCGCCTCGATCTCCTGTTCAACAACGCCGGCGCCGGCGCGCCCGCCGTTCCGATCGACGAACTGAGCTTCGAGCAGTGGCGAACGGTCGTCGACGTGAACCTGACCGGCTCGTTCCTCTGCGCGCAGGCGGCGATGCAGATCATGAAGCGGCAGACTCCGCGCGGCGGCCGCATCATCAACAACGGATCGATTTCCGCCTACGCGCCGCGCCCGTTCAGCGCTCCCTATACGGCCACCAAGCACGCCATCACCGGCCTCACCAAGTCGATCGCGCTCGACGGGCGCGCCGACGACATCGCCTGCGGCCAGATCGACATCGGCAATGCGCTGACCGAAATGGCCTTCAAGATGACCCTCGGCGTCCCCCAGGCGGACGGGCGCATCGCCGTCGAGCCCACCATCGACCCTGTCGAGGTCGGCGACGCGGTCGTCCACATGGCGAGCCTGCCGCTCTCCTCGAACATCCTGTCGCTGACGATCATGGCGACGAAGATGCCGTTCGTCGGGCGGGGCTGAGCATCTGGTCTGTCATGCCCGCGCAAAGCAGGCATCCAGATCACCGCCGCTGGCGGCGAGCGTTGAGGCGCTTGTTTGTGCGCCCTAAGCCCGTGAGCCTTTTCCTCTTCACCCCTGGATGCCCGCTTTGCGCGGGAATGACAACATCAGCTGGCTGCTAAGCATTCAGCGCCGCTCCCATTTTTTGAATGGCGACGACGATGCCGTTCGTCGGGCGGGGCTGAGCGTCTGGTCTGTCATGCCCGCGCAAAGCGGGCATCCAGATCACCGCCGCTGGCGGCGCGCGTTGAGGCGCTTGTTTGTGCGCCCTAAGCCCGTGAGCTCTTTCCTCTTCACCCCTGGATGCCCGCTTTGCGCGGGCATGACAACATCAGGCGGCTGCTAAGCATTCAGGCTCTCGTAGAGGTCGACCCATTGAGGGTTGAAGCGCTCGATCAGCTCGAGCTTCCAGCGCCGCTCCCATTTTTTGAGCTGCTTTTCCCGAGCAATCGCCTCGTTCACATCCGAATAGTGTTCGTACCAGACGAGGGTCTTCACGCCGTATCGGGCGGTGAATTTCGAGCCGCCGCCGCCGCGATGCTGGAACGCGCGGGCGGGGAGATGGTTGGTCACCCCGATGTATAGCGTTCCGTTTCGTCGGCTCGCCATGATGTAAACGGAGTATCGCCGCTCGAACATGTACAAAGTTTGCATGGCGTCGAGCGGCTTGAAAAGGGCCGGGATGACACGCGGCCTTCATTGTCATGCCCGCGCACGCGGGTATCCAGGAGTCAAAGGGCGAAGGCCTGTGGCGGCTATCTGGACACCCGCTTTCGCGGGTGTGACACAGCGGCGCGGTCCGCTTACTCCGGCGCGGCGACGAGCGGCTCGAAGGGTTGCGCGATGGCGCCGCGCGAGAGGTCGCGGTCGAACATCGCCAGGCCGACCTCCTCGTTGCCGTTGGGATGCACGAGGATGATCGAGCCGTCGACCGGCTTCTCGCCTTGCGCCAGCCAGGCGTCGGCGCCGAGCGAGACGAGATGGTGGCGGCGCACCGCCTGCATCAGCGGCGAACTCGAGATCAGGCCGGGGAAGCGAAAGAACAGCGACGGCGTCTGGCCGTTGGCGATCAGCAGGCGCTCCGTGTCGAGAATCTCCGCGTCGGGATCGACGCCGTGGGTGAGCAGGAAGTTGCGCTCGTACGGCACGCCGCGACGATAGGGGTGGTGGAACGTGTGATCGACCCAGAGGATGTCGAGCGCGCCCTGCGCCTGCCGGTCGAGCAGCCAGCGATAATCCTCGAAATGATGCAGCAGCCAGAGGCCGGAGATCGACAACGCCACCGGCGTATGCGGCCCCTTGGCGGCGAGATCGTCGAAAAAGGCGCGGTCGAGCGGTCGGCGGCTCGGGCAGAGGTCCCCGGTTACGAAGGCCCCAGGCGCGGCGCCATGGGTGAGGCCGGCGTTCTGCAGGAAGCCGCGATGGACGAGGCCGGGCGCTTGAGCCGATTGCGCGACCGCCCGCATCATGCGCGTCCCCGCGAGCGCGTCCTCGCTGGTATCTTCGCAAGTCCAGCAGGCCGCGCGCTCGAGGCGGGTCGAGAGCTTCTGCGGATCGGCCAGCAGCAGAAGCGGCGTTCCGCCGACGCTCATCGTGCGGATGGCGAGGCTCTCGCGTCCGTCCGCGGCGTGGCAGCTCCGCAGCACCGACGTGTAGTCGGTGACGGCGTCGACGCTCGCGAGCGACTGGGGCGGCGCTGGCGAATAGAGGCACGGCGCGTCCTGCCCGCTGTCGGCCGCGCGCGCGGCGTTCGCCCCGAAGGCGAGCAGAAGAGCAAAGGCGAAATGGGCGAGCGGACGGGGCAAGGCAAGCTTCCAATGGGCTGCGCCTCGATATCGGGCGACGGGCGCGGTTTTATGTCGAATTTGCGCGATCTTTGCGAGCGCTTGCGCGGCCGCGCCGCGGGACTAAGCTCGCGGCATGGAACCCGGCGCGATTTCGCAGCTCATCGAAGTGCGGCAGGAGCCGGCCGGCTCGCCGGACGCGCGCTGGTGCCTTGCCGAATATTTCCGCGAGCTCGCGCGGCGCTTCGAGGCCGGCTTCGATCCGGCCCAGGGAAACGACGTGCGCGAAGACGAGATGACGCCGCCGGCGGGATGGTTCTTTCTCGCGCGGCTCCAGGGAAGGCCGGCGGGATGCGGCGCGCTGCTGCGCATCGACCAGACGACCGGCGAGATCAAGCGGATGTGGACCGCGCCGTTCGCCCGCGGCCTCGGCGTCGCCCGGCGGATCATCGCGACCATCGAGCAGACGGCGCATTCGGAAGGCATGACGCTGCTGCGGCTCGACACCAACAAGGCGCTCACGGAGGCCCACGCGCTCTATCGCAAGCTCGGCTTCGAGGAGACCGAACGCTACAGCGCCAACCCCTACGCCCATCACTGGTTTCGCAAGCGGCTGTGAGCATCCTTTTCGGGGCGCCGCCGGGCGATCAACGCGTCGAGCCGCGACAGGAATAGCTTCAGCGTCGTCGACGTGTTCGTCTTGTTGAAGCCGACGACCAAGTCGATCGTCGGCGTCTCCCCCGCCAGCGGCCGGCTGGTCACGGACCAGGGCAGGAAGTTCTTCGCATAGGCCGGCAGCAGCGTGACGCCGCGGGTCGATGCGACCAGCGACATCGCCATGCCGAGATTGTCGATCTTATGCGCCGGCTTGAGATCGACGTTCGATCGCTTCAAATAGTCCTCGATCACAGCCTGAAGCGTCGGCGCCGTATCGGACATGCCGAGAAAGGTCTCGCCGTCGAGATCCGCGACGGCGACGCTCTCGCGCGCCGCGAGAGGATGATCGCTCGGCATGACGACGAGGAGCGGCTCTGTGGTCACCACCCGGTATTCGAGATCGGGCATGCCGCGCTCCGGCCTGAGGAAGGCGAGGTCGAGCTTGCCGCGCATCAGCGCCTCGGCCAGCGGGCGCGAATAGTCGCTGGAGACGGCAACTTCGATATTCGGCAGAACGTCCCTCAGCGTGTGCATCGCCTCGGGCAGCCAATCCATCTCCTGGCCGGTGAGGAAGCCCAGCGCGAACACGGGCTTGGCGGGCTGCGCGGCGCGCCGGGCCGCCTCGACGGCGGCTTCCGTCTGCGCGAGCGCCAGCCGCGCATGTTCGAGGAACGCCTGGCCGGCCGGCGTCACCTCGACGCCGCGCGCGCTTCGGGTGAGCAGTTGCGCCCCCACCTCGTATTCGAGATCGCGAATCTGTCGGCTCAAGGAGGGCTGCGCCGTATGCAGGCGCTGCTCGGCCGCGAGCGTCAAACTGCCCGCCTCCGCGACGGCGACGAAATAGCGGAGATGGCGCAGCTCCATAACCGACCTCATGCCCGCGGAGTATGGAGGCCATCCTACAAAGACTTTTTCCGCCGCGCCAGTGAGGCGTAAACACATGCCTTGGCGGTCTCGACCTCGTCGAAACGGATCGAACCGCCGGCATCCCCCCAATCGCGGGGGACGGTCCTGGTGAGAGGAGCTCGATCATGACCACGCTTTCAGGAAAAACTGCTCTCGTCACCGGCGCATCGCGCGGCATCGGCCGCGCCAGCGCATTGGCGCTCGCCCAAGAGGGCGCGCAGGTGATCGTCCATTACGGCCGCGGCGCCGCCGAGGCCGAGGCCGTCGTCAAGGCGATCCGCGACGCCGGGGGCCGCGCGGAGGCGGTGGCGGCCGATCTTTCGTCGCCGGACGCGCCGCAGGCGCTCGCCGCGCGGGTTCGCGCCATCGTCGGCGATCGGCTCGACATCCTCGTCGCCAATGCCGGCGTCTCGAAGGCTGCGACGATCGAGGAGACGACGGTCGCTGATTTCGACCGCCTCTTCGCGGTCAACGTGCGCGCGCCGTTCTTTCTCGTGCAGCAATTGCTGCCGATTCTCGGCGAGGGAAGCAGCGTCGTTCTCGTCTCTTCGCTCGGCGCGCGTGCGGCGGTCGGCCAGCTCGCCGCCTATTCGGCCACGAAGGGCGCCGTCGACACGCTGGTGAAGCACTTCGCACTCGCGCTCGGTTCGCGGGGGATCCGCGTCAACGCGGTCGCGCCAGGCGTCGTCGAGACCGAAATGTCGAGCTTCGCCAAGACGGACGGCGGCCGGGAGTTCACCCTCGCCATGCAGGCCTTCAAGCGGATCGCACAGCCCGAAGACATCGCGGGGGCGGTCGCCTTCCTCGCCTCGGACGGCGCGCGGTGGATCACCGGCGACACGATCCGCGTCGACGGCGGCTCGAAGCTCTGAGGCCTGGCGGGCGCTCCGCCGAACTTGATTAGCCCCTGCGATCCCTATATTGCGAGCGCCTGCAGGTCCTTGCGAGACGCTTCCCCATGGCCAATCCGTTGCCCCTTCACCTCAAGCGCCTTGAAGCGGAAGCAATTCACATAATGCGCGAGGTTGTATCCGAATTTAGCAATCCTGTCATGCTATATTCGATCGGCAAGGACTCCAGCGCGATGCTGCACGTCGCGATGAAGGCGTTCTATCCAGCCCTGCCGCCGTTTCCGCTGCTGCATGTCGACACGACCTGGAAGTTCCGCGAAATGATCGCCTTCCGCGACCAGACCGCGGAGCGCCTGGGGCTCGATCTGCGCGTCCATGTGAACAAGGAGGGCGTGGCGCGCGGCATTTCGCCGGTCGCTTCCGGCAGCCAGGTGCATACCCAGGTGATGAAGACCGAGGGCCTGCGCCAGGCGCTCGACAAGTATCGCTTCGATGCGGCGTTCGGCGGCGCGCGGCGCGACGAGGAGAAGAGCCGAGCCAAGGAGCGCGTCTTCTCGCACCGCTCCGCCTCGCATAGCTGGGATCCCCGCAATCAGCGTCCCGAACTCTGGCGCCTCTACAACACCCGCATTCGCGAGGGCGAGTCGATGCGCGTCTTCCCGTTGTCGAACTGGACCGAACTCGACGTCTGGGAATACATCCGCGCCGAATCCATCCCCGTGGTTCCCCTCTATTTCGCCAAGGAGCGTCCGGTCGTCGAGCGCGACGGCACGCTCATCATGGTCGACGACGACCGCCTGCCGCTGCGGCCGGGCGAAACGCCGCAGATGCGGCGCGTCCGGTTCCGCACGCTCGGCTGCTACCCGCTGACCGGCGCCATCGAGTCCGAGGCGGACACGCTCGATGCGATCATCGAGGAAATGCGCGCTTCGACGACCTCCGAGCGCCAAGGCCGCCTGATCGATTCGGACGAATCCGGCTCGATGGAGAAGAAGAAGCGCGAGGGGTATTTCTGATGACCGCACCGTTGCGCGAAGGCGCTCTGCCGACCCTGCGCATGCTGACCTGCGGCTCGGTCGACGACGGCAAATCGACGCTGATCGGCCGCCTGCTCTATGAGCAGAAACTCATCTTCGACGATCAGCTCTCCGCGCTCGAACGCGACTCGAAAAAGCACGGCACCGTCGGCGCCGACATCGATTTCGCGCTGCTGGTCGACGGTCTCGAAGCCGAGCGCGAGCAGGGCATCACGATCGACGTCGCCTATCGCTATTTCGCGACGCCGCGCCGTTCCTTCATCGTCGCCGACACGCCCGGCCACGAGCAATATACCCGCAACATGGCGACCGGCGCTTCCAACGCCGACGTCGCGATCCTGCTGGTCGACGCGCGCAAGGGCCTGCTCACCCAGACGCACCGCCACGCGATCATCGTCTCGCTGCTCGGCATTCGCCACGTCGTGCTGGCGGTCAACAAGATCGATCTCGTCGACTACGACGAAGCGACGTTCCGGCGCATCGTCGCCGATTTTGAGGCTTTCGCCGCGCCGCTGAATTTCCAGTCGGTCGTCGCAATCCCGATCTCCGCCCGCGAGGGCGACAACGTTTCGTCCCCGAGCGCGCGCACCCCCTGGTACGGCGGCCCCGCGCTGATCGATCATCTCGAGCGCGTCGAAGTCGACGAGGATCGGCGCGGCGCGCCGTTCCGCCTGCCGGTGCAATGGGTCAATCGCCCGCATCTCGACTTCCGCGGCTTCGCCGGCACGATCCCGAGCGGCGCGATCCGCAAGGGCGAGGCCATCGTCGTCGCCAATTCGGGCCGCCAGAGCGTCGTCACGCAGATCCTCTCCGCGGGGCGCGAGACCGATGAGGCGCAAGCGGGCGAAGCCGTGACGCTGACGCTTCGTGACGAGATCGACATCGCGCGCGGCGACGTTCTGACGCGGCCCGACAGCCGCCCCGAGGTCGCCGACCAGTTCACGGCGCATCTCATCTGGATGAGCGCCGAGCCGCTGCTGCCGGGCCGCTCCTACCTCCTGAAGATCGGCTCGCGCACGACGCCGGCCTCGGTGACGGAGCTCAAGCACCGCATCGACGTCAACACGCTCGACAAGCTCGCCGCCAAGACGCTCGAACTCAACGAGGTCGGCCTCTGCAACGTCGCGACGACGATGCCGGTCGCCTACGACGCCTATGCCGACAATCGCGACACGGGCGCTTTCATCCTGATCGACCGCGTCACCAACGAGACGGCGGCGGCGGGCATGATCGCGCACGGCCTGCGGCGCGCGACCAACATCCATCACCAGGATCTCACCGTGACGCGCGAGGCGCGCGCGGCGATCAAGCACCAACGCCCGGCGGTGCTCTGGTTCACCGGCCTCTCCGGCGCCGGCAAATCGACCATCGCCAACCTCGTCGAGGCGCGGCTTCTCGCGCGCGGGGCGCACACCGTCTTGCTCGACGGCGACAACGTGCGCCACGGGCTCAACAAGGATCTCGGCTTCACCGCGGCGGACCGGGTGGAGAACATCCGCCGCATCGCCGAAGTCGCGCGCCTGATGACCGACGCCGGGCTGATCGTGCTGACCTCGTTCATTTCGCCGTTCCGCGCCGAGCGCCAGCTTGCGCGCGAACTCGCGGCGGCGGGCGAATTCATCGAAATCTATGTCGAGACGCCGCTCGAGACGGCGATCGCGCGCGATCCGAAGGGCCTCTACAAACGGGCGCTCGCCGGCCAGATCAAGAACTTCACCGGCGTCGACCAGCCCTACGAGGCCCCGGAAGCGGCGGAGATCGTGCTGCATACCGAAGGTTCGACCCCTGAAGCCCTCGCCGAGCGCGTGCTGGCGGAGCTGGCGGCGCGAGGACATATCGAGCGGCTGTAATCCGCCGCCATTGCGTTGAAACGGAAAACGCGCTTCGATGACGCCCCATGCGGAGGCGCCGGGAGCGCCCGAGAGGGCGCCCCGCAAGCTCGCCCGCGCGAATTGCATGGGGATTTGCATGAAAGCCATCGCCTTCGCCGGCCTCGCGCTGGCTGCTTTGCTTCTGGGATCGACCGCCGTTTCGGCGAAGACGCTCGTCTACTGCTCCGAGGGAAGCCCGGAGAATTTCCAGCCGGCGCTGAACACGACCGGCACCAGCTTCGACGCCGCGCGGCCGGTCTATAGCCGCCTGACGGAGTTCAAGCGCGGCACCACCGAGGTCGTACCCGGCCTCGCCGAGAGCTGGGACATCGCCGACGGCGGCAAGACGATCACCTTCCATCTGCGCAAGGGCGTGAAGTTCCATTCGGTGAAGGACTTCAAGCCGACGCGCGACTTCAACGCCGACGACGTGCTGTTCTCGTTCGACCGGCAATGGAAGACGGACAACCCCTACTACAAGGTGTCGGGCGGCAAATACGACTACTTCAACGACATGGACATGCCGGCGCTGCTCGATTCGATCGAGAAGAAGGACGATTACACGGTGGTCTTCAAGCTGAAGACGCCGAACGTCGCGATCCTCGCCAATCTCGCGATGGACTTCGCCGCCATTGACTCCAAAGAATACGCCGACTTCCTGATCAAGAAGGGAACGCCCGAGCAGTTCGACCAGATTCCGGTCGGCACCGGGCCGTTCTCGTTCGTCGCCTACCAGAAGGACTCGGTCATCCGCTACAAGGCGAACAAGGACTTTTACGGCGAGAAGCCGCTGGTCGACGATCTGATCTATGCCATCACGCCCGACGCGACGGCCCGCTACGCCAAGCTGAAGGCGGGCGAATGCCACATCAACGCCTACCCCCGGCCGGCCGACCTCGACGAGATGGAGAAGGATCCTTCGTTGAAGGTCATCAATATGCCAGGCCTCAACATCGCCTACTGGGCCTTCAACGCGGCCAAGCCGCCGTTCGACAAGAAGGAGGTGCGGCAGGCGCTCAGCATGGCGATCGACCGCGACGCGATCCTCAAGGAGGTCTATCTCGGCGCCGGCGAGAAGGCGAGCACGCTCATCCCGAGCACGATGTGGGCCTTTGACAGCGCCATTCCGCAGACGCCCTACGACCCCGAGAAAGCCAAGCAAATGCTCGCCGAGGCGGGCGTGAAGACGCCGCTCGACATCGACCTCTGGTACATGCCGGTGTCGCGCCCCTACAATCCCAACGGCAAGCGCATGGGCGAAATGATGCAGGCCGACCTCGCCAAGATCGGCGTCAACGCCAAGCTCGTCACCTATGAATGGGGCGAATATCGCAAGCGCATGGCGAACGGCGAGCAGATTACGGGCCAGTACGGCTGGACCGGCGACAACGGCGATCCCGACAACTTCTTCTTCCTGCGCGGCTGTCCCGGGGGCAAGCCGGGCGACAGCAACCCGACCAAATGGTGCAACGCCGAATTCGACGAGCTGCTGCTGAAGGCGCGCCTCGTGTCCGATCAGGCCGAGCGCGCCAAGCTCTACCATCGGATGCAGGAGATCGAGCACGACGAGGCGCCCGAGCTGCTGATCGCCCACTCCACCGTCTATGAGGCGACGCGCGCGAATGTGACGGGATATAAGCAGAGCCCGCTCGGCACCCACACCTTCGAAGGCGTCGACGTCAAGTAAAGCTTCCTGGTCGAAGCGCGCGGCGCGCCCCCTCTCTGCTGTCACCCCCGCGAAAGCGGGGGTCCAGACAACCGCCGCTGGCCTTCGCCCTTTGACTCCTGGATGCCCGCTTTCGCGGGCATGACACGGTGACAGTGGAGAGGGCGCGCCGCGAAGCTCGCTTGAATTTGGGATTGGCATGCTGGGCTATTTCCTTCGTCGTCTGGCGCTCACGATACCGACGTTCTTCGCCCTGATGTTCGTCACCTTCGCCGCCATCCGCCTCGTGCCGGGCGATCCGGTCGAGGTCCGGACAGGCGAACACGGCATGAGCCCGGAGCGCCTCGCGTTCTTTCGCCACGAGCTCGGCCTCGACCAGCCGGTCTGGCGCCAGTTTCTCGAATATGTCTGGCGCCTGCTGCACGGCGATTTCGGCGTCTCGCTCGCCACCCAGCAGAAGGTGCTGACCGAATTCCTCACCCTGTTTCCCGCCACCGTGGAGCTTTCGATTTGCGCGATGCTGTTCGCGATTCTGATCGGCGTTCCCGCCGGCGCGACCGCCGCCGTCAAGCGCGGCGGCGTCTTCGACCAGGCGCTGATGACGATCTCGCTGTTCGGCTATTCGATGCCGATCTTCTGGTGGGGCCTGCTGCTGATCATGTTCATGTCGGTCCAACTCGGCCTGACCCCTGTCTCCGGCCGCATCGATCTCATCAAATATGATTTCGACCAGCCGACCGGCTTCATGACGATCGACGCGCTGCTCTCCAATGAGCCCGGCGCATTCCTCGACGCGCTGCGCCATCTCATCCTGCCCTCGATCGTGCTCGGCACCGTGCCGCTCGGCGTCATCGCCCGCATGACGCGGTCCTCCATGCTCGAAGTGCTCAGCGAGGACTACGTCCGCACGGCGCGGGCGAAAGGCCTGTCGCCGTTCCGCGTGGTCGGCGTCCACGCCTTGCGCAACGCGCTGCTGCCGGTCGTCACGGTGATCGGCCTGTCCGTCTCGAGCCTGCTGGCGGGCGCGGTGCTGACCGAGACGATCTTCTCCTGGCCGGGCGTCGGCAAATGGCTGATCGAGTCGATCAGCCGGCGCGACTATCCGGCGCTGCAGGGCGGGGTGATGCTGATCTCGGCGGTGGTGATCGGGGTCAATCTTCTCGTCGATCTCATCTATGGCGCGATCAATCCGCGCATCCGCCATGCCCGCTGACGCCGCTCTCCCCGCCGTGCGCGACGAGGCCGAGGCTGTCCTCGCGCAGCCTTCTCCGCTCTGGGCCTTCTGGGCCGCGTTCCGCGAGAACCGCGGCGCGATTCTGGGATTGACGGTCGTCATCCTCGTCCTCGCCATGGCGCTGGCGGCGGATCTCATTGCGCCGCATTCGCCGATCGAGCAATTCCGCGACGCCGTCCGGGCGCCGCCCATCTGGCGCGTCGGCGGGACCTGGCGCTTTCCGCTCGGGACGGACGGCGACGGCCACGACATTCTCTCGCGCCTGATCTATGGCGCGCGCGTCTCCCTGTTCATCGGCCTTTCGGTGATGAGCGTGTCGTTCGTGCTGGGCGTGCTGCTCGGCCTCGTCAGCGCGATGGCGGGGCCGGTCGCCGACGTCGTGATCACCCGCGTGATGGATCTGGTGATGGCCGTGCCGAGCCTCGTGCTCGCCATTCTCGTCGTCGCCATTCTCGGTCCGAGCCTCGCCAACACGATCGTCGCGGTCACGATCGTCTATCTGCCGCGCTACGTGCGCCTCGTGCGCGCCTCCGCGCTCGGCGAACTCGGCAAGGACTACGTGACCGCGGCGCGGGTCGTCGGCGTCGGGCCGTTGCGTCTGATGTTTTCGACCGTGCTGCCGAACTGTCTCGCCCCGCTCATCGTGCAGGCGGCGCTCGGCGTGTCGGATGCGATCCTCGAAGCGGCGGGCTTAGGGTTTCTCGGCCTTGGCGCGCAGCCGCCGACGCCGGAATGGGGCACGATGCTGGCGGATGCGCGCGAGTTCATCCGCTCCGATCCCTGGATCGTCGCGCTTCCCGGCCTCGCGATCCTGATTACCGTCGTCGCGATCAACCTCACCGGCGACGGGCTGCGCGACGCGCTCGATCCGAAGATGCGGAGGAGCTGAGCGTGGCGCTGCTCGAGGTCCGCAATCTCACCGTCACCTTCGCGACCCGCAGCGGCGCCTTCGCCGCCGTCGACCGGGTCGACGTGACGGTCGATCGTGACGAAGTGCTCGCGATCGTGGGCGAATCGGGGTCCGGCAAGTCGGTGGCGATGCTCGCGGTGATGGGGCTGCTGCCGCCGACGGCGCGCGTCAGCGCCGACCGGATGGCGTTCGACGGCGCCGACTTGCTGACGATGCGGCCGAAGGAGCGGCGCCGCATCGCCGGACGCGATCTCGCGATGATCTTCCAGGAGCCGATGTCCTCGCTCAATCCGAGCTTCACGGTCGGGTTCCAGATCGGCGAGGCGCTGAAGACCCATCTTCATCTCGATCGGCGCGCGCGGGCGAAACGGGTCGTCGAACTGCTCGAGGAGGTCGGCATTCCCGATCCTCACCGCCGCGTCTCGGCCTTTCCCCACCAGCTTTCGGGCGGCATGAGCCAGCGCGTGATGATCGCGATGGCGTTGGCGTGCCGGCCCAAGCTGCTGATCGCCGACGAGCCGACGACCGCGCTCGACGTGACGATCCAGGCGCAGATCCTCGATCTCCTGATGTCGCTGCGCAAGCAGAACGGCATGGGGCTGGTGCTGATCACCCACGACATGGGCGTCGTGGCGGAGACGGCCGACCGCGTCATCGTCCAATACGCCGGCCAGCAGGTCGAGGCGAACGGCACGCGCGAACTCTTCGCCGATCCGCATCATCCCTATACGGCGGCGTTGCTCGCCGCTTTGCCGGAGCGCGCGACGCAGCGCCGGCTGCCCGCCATTCCCGGCGTCGTTCCCGGCCAGTTCGATCGCCCGCGCGGATGCCTGTTCGAGCCGCGCTGCGCGTTCGCTTTCGCGGCGTGTCGCGTTGCGCCGCCGCAGCCTGCCTCGAAGGAGCTCGGGCGCGCGCGCTGCTATACGCCGCTGCTGCGCGGCGCGCCGACCGCCGTGTCCGTCGGCAGCGAGGCCTCGGCATGACGCCGCTGCTCGAAGCGCGCGCCTTGTCGCGTCACTATTCGGTGTCGCGCGGCGCGTTCCGGCGCGCGGCGACCTTGCGCGCGCTGTCGGGCGTCTCGTTCTCGCTGTTTTCCGGCCGCACGCTGGCGGTCGTCGGGGAATCGGGCTCGGGCAAGTCGACGCTCGGCCGCCTGCTGACGCTGATCGAGCCGCCGACGTCCGGCGCGCTCATCATCGAGGGCGAGGACGTCGCCGCAGCCGACAAGGCCCGCCGCAGGCGGCTGCGGCAGGACGTCCAGATGGTGTTCCAGAATCCCTACGGTTCGCTCAACCCGCGCCAGAAGATCGGCCACGCGCTTGCAGAACCGCTGCTGGTCAACACTGACATGAGCGCCGGCCAGCGCGACGCCGCGGTTCGCGCGATGATGGCGAAGGTCGGGCTGCGGCCGGAATATTTCGATCGCTATCCCCACATGTTCTCGGGCGGCCAGCGCCAGCGCATCGCCATCGCCCGCGCCCTCGTGCTGCGGCCGAAAATTCTCGTGCTGGACGAGCCGGTGTCCGCGCTCGACGTCTCGATCCGCGCGCAGGTGCTCAATCTGCTCGCGGAGTTGCAGGAGGCGTTCACGCTCGCCTATGTTTTCGTGTCGCACGACCTCGCCGTCGTGCGCCACATCGCTGATGAGGTGATGGTGATCTATCTCGGCCATGCCGTCGAAATCGGGCCGCGCGAAGCGATCTTCGCCCGCCCGCAGCATCCCTATACGCGCGCGCTCTTGTCGGCGACGCCCATCGCCGATCCGACCGCCAAGCGCGAGCGCATCATCCTGAAGGGCGAGCCGCCGTCCCCGATCGCGCCGCCGCCGGGTTGCCCGTTCCACCCGCGCTGCCCGCTCGCCTTCGATCGCTGCCGGGTCGAGGAGCCGCAGCTCGAGACGAAGCAAGGGCGCGCCGTCGCCTGCTGGGCGGTCGCGCCATGACGACCAGCGAAACTTACGATTACATCGTCGTCGGCGCCGGCTCGGCCGGCTGTCTGCTCGCCAACCGGCTCTCGGCCGATCCCCGCAATCGCGTGCTGCTCATCGAGGCCGGCCGCCGCGACAATTGGATCTGGCTGCACATCCCGGTCGGCTATCTCTACGCGATCGGCAATCCGCGCGCCGACTGGTGCTTCACGACCGCCAGCGAGCCCGGCCTCAACGGCCGCTCGATCGCCTATCCCAGGGGCCGCGTGATCGGCGGCTCGTCGGCGATCAACGGCATGATCTACATGCGCGGCCAGGCCGCCGATTATGACGGCTGGCGCCAGCTCGGCCTCGCGGGCTGGGGCTGGGACGACGTGCTGCCGTTCTTCCTGCAACACGAGGACCACCACGGCGGCGCCAGCGAATTGCACGGCGCGGGCGGCGAGTGGCGGGTCGAGCGCCCGCGCGTCGCCTGGCCGATCCTCGACGCGGTGCGCGATGCCGCGGCCGAGATCGGCATTCCCAAGGTGAACGACTTCAACCGCGGCGACAACGAGGGCTCGGATTATTTCGAGGTCAATCAGCGCCTCGGCCGCCGTTGGAGCGCGGCGCGCGGCTTCCTGAAGCCGGCGCTCAATCGACCCAATTTGCGCCTCGTCACGCAGGCCCATGCGGAGAGCCTCATCTTCGAGGGGCGGCGGGCGGTCGGCCTGCGCTATGCGCACGGCGGGGACATCGTCGAAGCGCGCGCCCGCGGCGAGGTCGTGCTCGCCGCCGGGGCGATCGGCACGCCCCATCTGCTCGAACTCTCGGGCGTCGGCCGTCCCGACGTCGTCGGCCGGCTCGGGCGGGAGATCATCCATGCGCTGCCAGGGGTCGGCGAGAACCTGCAGGATCACCTGCAACTGCGCACCATTTTTCGCATCTCGGGCGCACGCACCCTCAACGCCGACCATCGCTCGCTCTGGCGCCGCGCCGGCATGGCGCTCGACTATGCCGTGCGGCGGCGCGGCCCGATGACCATGGCGCCCTCGCAGCTCGGCATCTTCGCCAGGACCTCGCCGGACTTCGCGACCGCCAATGTCGAGTTCCACGTCCAGCCGCTTTCCCTCGAGAAGTTCGGCGAGCCGCTGCACCCATTTCCCGCCATGACCCTCAGCGTGTGCAACTTGCGGCCGACGAGTTGTGGATCGATCCACGCCGCGAGCCCAGATCCCCGCCTCGCGCCGGTCATCCAGCCGAATTATCTCTCGTCGGAACAGGACCTTCGCGTGGCGGCGGATTCGATCCGGCTCGCCCGCCGCATCGCCGCGGCGCCGGCGCTCGCCCGCTATCGGCCGGACGAGCTGCGACCGGGAGTTGCGGCGCAGAGCGAGGCCGAGCTCGCGAAGGCGGCGGGGGAGATCGGCACGACCATCTTCCACCCCGTCGGCACCGCCAAAATGGGCCGCGAGGACGATCCGGCCGCGGTCGTCGACGCGCGGCTGCGGGTGCGCGGCCTCGAAGGCTTGCGCGTCGCCGACGCCTCGGCGATGCCGCGCATCACCTCCGGCAACACCAATTCGCCCACCCTGATGATCGCCGAAAAGGCGGCGGCGATGATTCTGGCCGATACGAGGGGGCGCTGAGATGCCCATCGGGCCGCCGAGCGTCTTGTCCGACGGCCGCCAATCCGAGACCGCGCTCGTCATTGCGCGCGGCGTCCGCCGGCTGTTGCGAGCGCGCGGCTATTCGACGGTGACGGAACTGCCCTTGCTCCACGGCCGCCGCGCCGACGTCGTCGCGCTCAACGGCGACGGCGTGTTGCTGATCGTCGAGATCAAATCGTCGGTCGCCGACTTTCGCGCCGATCGCAAGTGGCGCGATTACGCCGCCCATTGCGACCGCCTCTATTTCGCAATCCCTGCGGAAATGCCGGCCGAGATCATCCCCGAGGAGACCGGCCTGATCGTCGCGGACGCCTACGGCGCCGAGATCCTGCGCGAAGCGCCGCCGCGCGCGATCGCGCCGGCGACCCGCCGCGCAGTCATGCTCCGCTTCGCCCAGGCGGCCGCCGACCGCCTGCACAAGCTGGCCGATCCGAGCTCGATCGCCGAATTTTAGACCAGAGCGCTTTGCTTTTTGGTTGACGTGCATGGCCTGTCACCCTCGCGAAAGCGAGGGTCCAGATAGCCGCCGCAGGCCTTCGCCCTTGACTCCTGGATGCCCGCTTTCGCGGGCATGACAAGTGGAATCCGGAGAGGCTGCTTCTACCAAAAATGCGGAATGCGCCCGTCGCTACAGCTTGCTCACGGATAGCGCGATTTGATGTCGGCGGTGCGCTGGGCGTCGCGGTCGATGATGCAGGCGAGGCGCGGGTCGCCGCCCTTGGCGCTCATGCCGGCTTCGAACGGGGCGACGTCCTGGCATTCGGTGTCGCGCCAGCCGAGCCATTGCGCCTCGGCGTCGTTGAGCGAACGCTTCCAGCGCGCCTTCTGCGACGACATCACGCCGGCTCGCCCGTCGATGCTCTTGATGGCGGCGTCGACGCTCGCGTTGAGATCCTTGTCCGCCTTGTCGGCGTTCGACCGCAGGCAGTCGGCGAGCTCCCGGGCGCCGATCTTCCTGGGGTCGCACGCCGCTTGCGAGGGGCGCGTTTCTTCGGCGGCTGCGGCGACCGTCGTCGAGACGGCGAGAGCGGCGACGAGAAGAAGAATTCGCATGATCGGACGATCCACGAGCAAGATGACCCCGTCACGACATAAACGGGTTTCGCCTGCCATGCATCGGGAAATGCGGCCCGCCGCTCGCGAGCGATACGAATCGGCGGCGCCGTCTCAATCCTGCATCAGGGGGCGGGCGGCGCCCGGTTTTGTAGGAACTCGCCGATGCGGCCGAGCGCCTTGACGATGTTCTCGCGAGAATTCGCGTAGGACAGGCGAAGGTAGCCCTCTCCGTGGACGCCGAAGTCGGGGCCGCCGAGCGTCGCGACGCCGACCTCTTCGAGCAGCGCCGCCGCGAGCGGCTTGGCTTTCCAGCCGGTCGCCGAGATATTGGGGAAGGCGTAGAAGGCGCCTTTCGGGATCGCCGAACGAACGCCCGGCAGCGCGTTGAGCCCCTCGACGACGATTTTCCGGCGGGCGTCGAACTCGGCCACCATCGCCGCCACCGCATCCTGCGGGCCGGTGAGCGCCGCGAGGCCGGCGAACTGCGCCGCGGAATTCACGCAGGAGAAGGAATTGACCGCGAGCTTGCGCGCGCTTTCGTACAGGCCTTTCGGCCAGACGGAGAAGCCGAGCCGCCAGCCGGTCATCGCATAGGTCTTCGACCAGCCGTCGAGCAGGATCAGCCGGTCGCGGATTTCGGGATAGGCCAGCAAGGACTGATGCTGGTGATTGTCGTAGGCCATCTGGCCGTAGATCTCGTCGGAGAGGATCGCGACGTCGGGCCAGCGCGCAAGGCCGGCGACGAGCTTGTCGATCTCTTCGCGCGGCGTCACGCCGCCGGTTGGGTTGGCGGGCGAATTGAGGATGATCAGCCGCGTCTGCGGCGTCATCAGCGCCAGCGTTTCCTCGGCGGAGAAGGCGAAGCCGTTTTCCTCGCGCATCGGGATCGGCACGGCGCGCGCGCCGGTGAACTCGATCATCGAGCGATAAATCGGAAAGCCCGGGTCGGGATAGAGGATGTCGACCCCCGGCGCGCCGAACATCAGGATCGCCATGTGCATCGTGACCTTGCCGCCCGGCACGATCATCACGAGATCCGGCGAGACCTCGACGCCGAAGCGGCGATGGAGATCGGCCGCCACCGCCTCACGCAGCGGCAGGATGCCGGTCGCCGCGGTGTAGCCGTGCTCGCCGTCGCGCAGCGCCTTGATGGCCGCCTCGACGATATGCGGCGGCGTTTTGAAATCGGGCTGGCCGATGCCGAGGTTGATGATGTCGCGCCCTTGACGCTGCAGCTCCGCCGCTTTGGCGAGGACGGCGAAAGCGTTCTCCTCGCCGATGCGCGAGAAGGCGGGGACGACATGCAGCATGAGCGGGGCTCCCTGGGCGTTGCGTTCTTTTGGCGCCACGCGCGCCGCCGGGCAAGGGGCGGGATCGAACGCGGTTTCGCGCGTGCGGCTGGGCCGCCGGCGCGGCGTGCATTTGCAGGCCGCCAAAGGGCGATCCGGGGAGAGCAGTCTGCGTTTGGTTGGAGCGCGCTGCGTTTTGATCGACGCAACCTAAGCGGGACCTGTCATGCCCGCGAAAAGCGGGCATCCAGGGTCAAAGGGCGAAGGCCTGCGGCGGTAGTTTTCGCTGGGATGACCGCCGCGGATCAACCAAAAGCAAAGCGCGTTAGCTCTTGCCTCTGGACGTGTTCAGCGTCACGGCGGCGCGGACGAGAGTCTTTAGCGCCTCCTCGTCGATCTCCTCGCCCTCGTGGAAATCGATGGCGCGCCTTGTGTTGCCGTCAAGGCTCGAGTTGAAAAGGCCGGAAGGATCCTGCAGCGCCGCGCCCTTGGCGAAAGTCATCTTCACGATGTTCTTGTACGTCTCGCCGGTGCAGATCAGTCCGTCGTGCGCCCAGACCGGAACCCCTCGCCACTTCCACTCCTCGACGACTTCGGGGTCGGCTTCCTTCACCAAGGCGCGCAGCCGGCCGAGCATCCTGCCGCGCCAGTCGCCGAGCGCCTCGATCCTCTCGTCGATCAGCTGGGAAGGAGACTTGCCGTCCTGCGGCGCACTCGTCTTCATGCGTTTCTCCTCCTTGGTTCCCAGGCTTTGATGGCGTCGCGGTTAGCCTAGCGGCTGTAAAGGCGCGAAGCCCGTCTACGATGGCCGTCGCGGCCCGCTCCGCAAAGCCGCCGCCCGACAATTCCTTCCCGATTCGCCAAACGACAGCTATCCTTGCCCATCGTTCGCCGCAACGAGCGAGGCCGCGGCGTCAAGGCATTCGCGCCGAGGCGGCGTTCGTCAAGGCACGGCGGCTTAAGCCGCTGACATTGCAGGGGCGAGCGTCAAGCGAAACCTTGACGCGGCTTGACATAATTTGACTCCGCTTGACGAAAGCATGCGGAGATTTGGCGTAAGGCTCGACGAGGCGCCGGGATTCACGCTCGCACGGGATGTTTTAGAGCGCTTTGCTTTTTGGGGACGCACGCAGCCTGTCACCCCCACGAAAAGCGGGGGTCCAGACAACCCGCAGGCCTTCGCCCTTGACTCCTGGATGCCCGCTTTCGCGGGCATGACAAGTGGACTCCGGAAGGTCTGCTTCTACGAAAATGCAGAGGGTTCTAGCGTCCCTCGCCGTCGCCGGACAACGCCGCGAGGCGCGCTTCCTCTTCGGCGCTCAGCGCCGGCGTCGCCTCGCGCCGGCGGCGCGTCGCGCTCCAAATCCCGAGCGCGCCGAGCGCCAGGGTCAGCGGCGCGGAGAGCCACAGCAGCAGCGTATCCAGCTTGAAGGGCGGCTTCAGGAGAATGAAGTCGCCGTAGCGCGAGACGAGGAAGGTGCGCACCGCCGCGTTGCTGTCGCCCTTGGCGATGCGCTCGCGGATCAGGACGCGGATGTCGTGCGCCAGCGGCGCCTCGGAATCGTCGATCGACTGGTTCTGGCAGACCATGCAGCGCAGCTCCGCCGACAGGTTTCGCGCGCGCGCTTCGAGCGCCGGGTCCTTCATCACCTCGTCGGGCTCCACTGCGCCGGCGGCGCCGGCGGCGAGCAGGAGCGCGGCGGCGAGGGCGGCGCGGAGCGCTTTCATCGTCATTCCGCCGCAACCGCCGCAGCGGCCGATTTGGCGCGGACCGGCGCGCCGAACCGCAGGCGCCGGTCGGCGAGCGACACGGCGCCGCCGAACGCCATCACACAAGCCCCGAGCCAGATCAGGGTCACCAGCGGCTTCCAGTAGAGGCGCGCCGGGACGGATCCATCTGCGGCGGGGTCGCCGATCGAAATGTAGACCTGCCCGAAGTTCAACGTCGCGATGCCGGCCTGCGTCGTCGCCATCTGCCGCGTCGCGAACTGACGGCGCGCCGGCTCCACCAGGGCGACGACGACGCCGCCGGAGCGGATCGACATCGGCGCGACCGTCTCGCGATAGTTGGGACCGTCGCGGGTGCCGACCGTGTCGACGACGACTTCGTAAGGCCCGACGTTCTGCGGCGCGCCGACCCGCATCGTCGCGATCGTCTCGGCGCCGAAGCCGGTCGAGGCGAGACCGAGCAGCAGGACGCCGGCGCCCATATGGGCGAGCGCGCCGCCCCAGAACGAGAGCGGCAGCCCGAGCGCCCGATTGAGCGCCAGCGCGAGCGAGCCGCCGCGTCGCCAGAGGCGCGAGGCGATTTCGACGAAGGTTCCGGCGACGATGAAGATCGCCAGGCCGGCCGCGATCGGCGCCAGCACCGGGCCGCCGCGAAGCGCGGCGAGCAGCGCGACGAAGACGACGAACCCCGCGGCCAGCGCGACCAACAGGCGCTGCGCGACGCCGAGCAGGTCGCCGCGCTTCCACGCCATCGAGAAGCCGAACGGCGTCACGAAGCAAAGGACGAGCAGCAGCGCGCCGACCGTCAGGTTGAAGAAGGGCGCGCCGACGGTGATCTTCTCGCCCGTCAGTTGCTCGAGCGCCAGCGGGTAGAGCGTGCCGAAGAACACCGTCGCGGCGGCGGTCGTCAGCAGCAGGTTATTGAGCACCAGCGCGCCCTCGCGCGAGATCGGCGCGAAGATGCCGCCCTGCTTGAGCGTCGGGGCGCGCCAGGCGAACAGGCTCAGCGAACCGGCGATGAAGACGGCGAGGATGGCGAGAATGAAGACGCCGCGCCGGGGATCGTTGGCGAAAGCGTGCACCGAGGTCAGCACGCCCGAGCGCACCAGGAACGTGCCGAGCAGCGAGAAGGAAAAGGCGAGAATGGCGAGGAAGATCGTCCACACCTTCAGCGCGTCGCGCTTTTCCATCACCGCGACCGAATGGACGAAGGCCGTTCCGGCGAGCCAGGGCATCAGCGAGGCGTTCTCGACCGGGTCCCAGAACCAGAAGCCGCCCCAGCCGAGCGTGTAATAGGCCCAGTAGGAGCCCATCGCGATGCCGAGCGTCAGGAAGCACCAGGCGACGAGCGCGAACGGCCGCACGAAGCGCGCCCAGGCGGCGTCGATGCGGCCCTCGATCAGCGCCGCGGCGGCGAAAGAGAAGACGATCGAGAAGCCGACATAGCCGAGATAGAGCAACGGCGGATGGATCGCGAGGCCGGGGTCTTGCAGCACCGGGTTGAGGTCGCGTCCCTCGAAGGGCGCGGGCGACAGGCGCTCGAACGGGTTCGAGGTCAACAGGATGAAGATGAGGAAGGCGGCGCCGATCAGCCCCTGCACGGCGAGCGCGTTGGCGCGCAGCTTCACGGGCAGGCTCCGCCCGAAGGTCGCGACGAGCGCGCCGAAGGCGCCGAGGATCAGCACCCAGAGCAACATCGAGCCTTCGTGGTTGCCCCAGATCCCCGAGAATTTGTAGATGCCGGGCACGGCGCTGTGCGAATTCTCGGCGACGTTGAGCACCGAGAAGTCCGAGGTCAGATGCGCATAGCCGAGCGCGGCGAAGGAGACGGCGAGCAGGACGAATTGTCCGAGCGCCGCGCTCGAGGCGATCCCCATCAGCGCGCGGTCGCCGCGCCACGCGCCGATCAGCGGCGGGATTGCCTGAACGAGCGCCAAGGCGAGCGCCAGAGCCAAAGCGTAGTGGCCGACCTCGACGATCACGGATTGGCGCTCCCTTCTTGCCAACGGCCCTGTTTCTTCAGCGAGTCGACGACCTCGCGCGGCATGTAGCGTTCGTCGTGCTTGGCCAGAATGGTCTCGGCGCGCACGATCCCGGAGCGCTCCAGAACGCCTTCGGCGACCACCCCCTGTCCCTCGCGGAAAAGATCGGGCGGCAGACCCTGATAGTCCACCTTGATCGTGTTGGCGCCGTCGGTGATCGAAAAGTCGAGCTTCTCGCCGGCCGATTTGACGACCGAGCCTGCTTCGACGAGGCCGCCGACCCTGACGCGCGCGCCCGCCTCGACCTTCTTTTGCAGGATTTCGCTCGGGCTGTAGAAGAACACGATGCTGTCGCTCAGCGCATAAAGCGCGAGGCCCGCCGCGCCGGCGACGACGGTGAGAGCGGCTCCGATCAGGGCGAGGCGGCGGCCTTTGCGCGTCATCGCTCAGCCCCCGAGTCCGAGTTCGCGCGCGAGCAGGTCGAGTTGGCCCGCGCTCGCCGGATCGGCCGCCAGCGCCTTACGCGCCGAAGCGAGCGCGTCGCGCGCTTTGTCGGGCTCATGCAGCACGATGTAGGAACGGACGAGCCGCGCCCACTCGCTCGCGTCGCCGCCGCTCTGCGCGAGGCGAGTCGCCAGGCTTTCGACCATGCCGTGGATCATTTGCTGCTGCTGGGGATCGCTTGTGACGGCCTGCGTGTTCGTCTCCGTCGCGCCTCCCGGCTGCTCCGCAGGTGCCGTGTTCTGGAGCGCCGCCAGCCGCGCCGACAAGGCTTGGCGCCAGACCGCGCCTTTCGGCGCGTCTTTCAGCAGCGCCTGATACATGTCGATCGCCTTCGTCTTGTCGCCGTCCTGCTCGGCGGCGAGGGCGCGATAAAAGCGCGCGGCGGGCAGACCCGGCTCTTCGCCCAGCGCCTTGTCGAAGGCGGCGCGCGCGTCGGCCGTGACGAGGCCGTTCGCGGCGCCCACCAGCGCCTCGCCGTAGCTCGCGCGCAGCATCGCGCTCTCGCCTTTGAGGCGAAGCAATTGTTGATAAGCGTTGACCGCGTCGCTGAAGCGCCCGAGGCGCATATAGACGGGCGCGATCACCGCCCATCCCTTGGCGTCGTCGGGCGAGGCCACGAGATGCGACTCGATGCGCGCGATCGCCGCCTCGACGCCCTCCGGCGTCTTCAGGTCCGGCGCCCGGCTCGCCAACGGCTCGTCGGGCAGTTCCGGACGGCCGAGGCGCGCGTAGAGACCGAGCGCGACCAGCGGGACGGCGATCAGAATGAGAACCGCGGCGGCGCGGCGCAGGGCAAGCGCCTCGCGGGGCCGGCTCGCGGCCGTTTCGGCGGCGCTCGCCGCGAGGAGACGGCGCACCGCCTCCGCGCGCGCCGCCGCGGCCTCACCAGGGGGGAGTTGGCCGCGCTCCACGTCGCGCTCGATTTCGCCGATCTGCCCCTTGTAGAAGGCGACGTCGCTCGCCGGAGCAGGGCTTTGGTTGGCGCGGAAGGCCAGCGGCCACAGGGCGCACAACACGGCGAGGCCCGTCATTCCGGCAAGGACGATCCACAGCGTCAAAGCAGCCTCTTCTGCGGCAGGGGAGCGGCCGCCCGCCGCGATGCGCGCAAGCGCGCAGAGCCCAGCGGTTCGGGTGGGTCTTAAAGCATTTCGGCGACCGAAAACAGGCGATAGGGTCTTTCTGCTGCGGTCAAAATCGCGGCAGCCGCAGCCGCGCCCTGAGGCCGCCGAGCGGGTTCTCCTCGAGATGCAGCGCGCCGCCGTACACCGTGGCGAGATCGGCGACGATCGAGAGGCCGAGGCCGGAGCCCGGGCGCGACTCGTCGAGCTTCTGCCCGCGCACCAGCGCGGCGGCGCGCTCGTCGGGGTCGAGGCCGGGGCCGTCGTCGTCGATCCAGGCGGTGAAGTAGAACCGTCCGGCGGCGTCGGGCAGGGGGTCGCGCTCCGCGTGAATGACGATGCGCTCATGCGCCCACTTGCCTGCATTATCGAGGAGGTTGCCGATCAGGTCGGTCAGATCCTGAGCTTCGCCGCGAAAGCGCAGGCCGTCCGGCGCTTCGACCGTAAACACGAGCGCCCGGTCGCGATAGACTTTCTCGAAGGTGCGCACGAGCCCGTCGATCACGTGCCTCACGTCGGTCGCTGCGCCGGGGGCGCTGGCGCGCGCCGCCGCCCGCGCGCGATCGAGATAGAAGCTCACCTGGCGGCGCATCACCCCCGCCTGGTCCAGCACCTTCTCGGCTAGGGTCGGACTGTTCGAATCGGCTTCGTTGACGATCACGCTGAGCGGCGTCTTCAGCGCATGGGCGAGATTGCCGACCTGGGTGCGCGCCCGCTCGACGACGCCGCGGTTCACGTCGAGCAGCAGATTGACCTCGGCCGCGAGCGGGGCGACGTCGTGAGGAAACTCGCCGCTGATCCGCTCGGCTTCGCCGCGGCGGACGGCGGCGAGCCCCTCCTGCAGCACCCTGAGCGGGCGCAGGCCGTAGCGCACCGCAAGGGCGGTCGAGCCGATCAGCGCGACCGCGAGAATGAGGAACGTCGCGGCGAGCGAATATTCGAAGCGGTTGATCTGCTGTTGGATCACGTCGGCGTTTGCGGCGACCTGCACGAGAAAGCGTCCCTCGTCGCCGGCGTCGATCTCGCGGGCGATCACGCGTAGCGGACGATTGTCCGGCCCGTCGACGTAGCCGCGCCGGACGCCGAGTCGGTCGGGCTTGTCGGAGTCGCTGAGGCTCGGCAGTTGGGTGGCGAACAACGAGCGCGACGTCCGGATTTCCGGCGGCGTGACGTCGAGGCGCGTGATCTGCCAATACCAGCCGGAGAAGGCGAGTTCGAATTGTGGGTCGATCACCGACGAGGCGCCGGCGCGCGTCTCGTCGCCGCTTACCGCGAGGTTGGCGACCAGGGCCTTGAGATACACGCCGAGCTGCTCGTCGAAGTTCGCCTCGCTCCAGCGCGCATTGAGCGCGGAGAGGCCGAGCCCGGCGATGAACAGGATCGTCGCGCTCCAAAACGCGGCGGAGATGAACAGGCGGGAGGCGATTGACCGCGCGCTCAGCGCTTTGAACATGATCCTGATCCGCCTCCCGCGGGCCGAACGGCCGGCGCTTATCTCAGCGGGCGGTCTTGCGCTTCGCCGCGGCGCCGCCCGAATCGCCCTCGGTCTCGACGATATAGCCGAGCCCGCGCGCGGTCTGGATCACATCGACGCCGAGCTTTTTGCGCAGACGGCCGACGAAGACCTCGATCGTGTTGGAATCGCGGTCGAAATCCTGGTCGTAGAGATGATCGACGATCTCGCTGCGCGAGACGATGCGGCCGGAATGGTGCATCAGATAGGACAGCAGCCGGTATTCGTGGCTGGTCAGCTTGATCGCGGCGCCGTTGACGGTGACGCGTCCAGTGCGCGCATCGAGCCGCACCGGACCGGCGACGAGTTCGCTCGAGGCGTGGCCGGCGGCGCGGCGCAACAGCGCCCGCAGGCGCGCCAGCACTTCCTCCATGTGGAAAGGCTTGCCGACGTAGTCGTCGGCGCCCGCGTCGAAGCCCTGCACCTTGTCGCTCCAGCGGTCGCGGGCGGTCAGAATCAGCACCGGCATCGTCCGGCCGCTCTTGCGCCAGGCTTCCAGCACCGAGACGCCGTCGCGCTTCGGCAGGCCGATGTCGAGCACGATCGCGTCGTAAGGTTCGGTATCGCCGAGAAACCAACCCTCTTCGCCGTCGTAGGCACGGTCGATGGCGTAGCCCGCGGCCTCGAGCGCGGTGGCGATTTGACGGTTGAGGTCGCGATCGTCTTCGACAACGAGAAGGCGCATGGATCCTGTGGGTCCCCCGATCACATTTTCGGCATTGGCTCGCGCGCATTGCGAGCGCCGAGGAGCTTGCCGCTCGCCGCGTTCATGACGGCGTGCACGAGCCGGCCGTCGCGATGCAGCAGCGTTATCTCATAAACGTATTCGTCGCCGAGATGGCAGAGCTTGGCCGACAGCGCTTCCGCCTTGAACTGCGCCGATGCGGACTTCAGAACGGTGAAAGGCTCGACGAAATGCCGCAATTTGATCTCCTCGCGGCTCTCGGCGGGTGGCAGGCACGGCCGCTTGATCGCGACATGCGTCTCCGGCTCGCTCGCCTGCGCCGGCAAGGGCGTCGTGGTGAAGACCGCGCCGAGCGCGAGGAGGACAGCGACATTTGACTTTAGCGTCATATCGCAGCCTTTCCCCCTTCGTCTGAATAGGGAATGAACATAGCCGAGCGAGGCGGGCAAGACCACTCGCCGCCAAGCCGCGCTTGCCCCTTAGCCGGCCCGGGAGCCATGATGCTGACGATGCGCCTCGCCGTTCGATTCGCCGCCCTCGTCGCCGCTCTCGCTTGCGCCGCGCCTGCCGGCGCCGTCGTCGGCGGCGCAGGAGAAGACGGGCGTTTCGCCAACAAGGTGGTGATGGTTTTGACGCGCGGCGGCGACAAGGCCGGCTTTTGCACCGGCGTCGTCATTGCGCCCCGCGTGGTGCTGACCGCCGCCCATTGCCTGCGACCCATCCACGACATGGCCGTCCATTTTCGGGACGAGAAGGGGCGCCCGGTCCTCGTCCCGGTGCAGGCCGCTGCGACCCACCCGCTTTACCGGGCGGATGCGATCGCCAAGCGGGTGGTGTCGATCGACCTCGGCCTCGTGGAGACTCAGACGCCGCTCCCGGACCGCTTCACGGCGGCGCGGCTCGCCTCGGGAGACGAGCCGGCGGTTGGGGACGCGGCGATCCTCGCCGGCTACGGCGTGGCGCGTGAAGGCGAACCCAAGAGCGGGGGCGCCCTGCGCAGCGCGGCGCTGCGCGTGCAGGCTCCTCTCTCCCGCATTCTCTTATGGGCGGCGGACGGCGATCAAGCCGGCGCGGGCGCCTGCTCGGGCGATTCCGGCGGCCCGCTCTTCTCCGGCGATGGCGAAACGGTCCTCGCCGTGGTCGCCTGGACGAGCGGCTCGCACGGCGGCCGCTGCGGGACTTTGACGCAAGGACCCCTGATCGCGCCGCAACGGGCCTGGATCGACGCGACGCTGGCGCGCTGGGGACTCTAGACCGTGCGGCGATTCGATTGAATCGCCGCACGGTCTAGATTCCTCAATTGCCGCGCGCTTTTGGCGAAAAACCGGCGTCCACTTTTTCGCCGCGCGCTCTAGCCTAACTCCGCTCCTTCCGCGCGCGGCGCGGCGGCCGGTTGGGCCAGCGGACGATGTGATCGAGCCAGGCTTCCGTCGGCACGTCGTCCTCGCTCGCCGCGAGGCGCCCACGCACCGAGACGCCCGCCTCGTGAACCGTGTCCGGCGAGCCGGAAACCAGGGGATGCCACCAGGCAAGATCGCCGCCCTCGGCAAGAACGCGATAGGCGCAGGTGACGGGAAGCCAGCTCAACGAGCGAACGGCCTTCGGGGTCAGCTTGACGCAATCCGGCACCTTCCGCTGCCGGCCGGGATAGTCGCGGCAGCGACAGGTCTTGCCGTCGAGCAACGTGCAGCCGAGGTCCGTGAAATGGATGTCGCCCGTATCCTCGTCCTCGAGCTTGACGAGACAGCAGCGCGCGCAGCCGTCGCAAAGGCTTTCCCACTCCGGCGTCGTCATCTCGTCCAGCGTCTTGAAGCGCCAGAAGGGCGGATCGCCCTGAGAAGGTTTGTCGTTGCAGGAATCGGACATGGCGAAGGTCCTCGGCCCGGTGCGCCGGCCCGGCGCGGGGCGCGTCAAAGTGAACATGGGCGCGCGGCGCGAAATTTGAAATGGCCGACGGAGACGTCGGCGGCGTCGCATTTCGCTCCAACGCAGTCGCGTCCGGCTTGGCCATGGCGCGGCCTGCGTCCGACGTCAAGCCGTTCAAAACGCGTCGGATTGTGTTAAGCATGGCGCGGGCGGTCCGAGCGCCCGCATCGGAGGAGCCTTGCCGAGCTCTGAGAAACTGTCCCGCTTCAGGAAATCCGTCGCGCGGGCCTCGCTTGCGTTCGACGCCTGGGTGGATTCCTCGCTCTACGACGCGGGTCGGCGCTCGATTCGCGTGCTGCAGGCGTTCGCGGCGATGTCGGACCGCTTGCATGTCGCCGGCGCGCGCAAGCTCGTGATCGACCTTGCCTGCGAGGGGTGCAACCTCGCCGTCGTCGGCCTGATCGTCGTGCTGACGTTCGCCCAGCCCGCGTTTCGCGAGACGAGCGACGAGGATTGGCTGAAGCGCGCCGATCTCGCTGTGACGTTCCTCGACCGCTACGGCGTCGAGGTCGGCCGGCGCGGCATCAAGCACGACGACGCGATCCCGTTCGACGAACTGCCCGATCATTTCATCAAGGCGGTGCTCGCCACCGAGGATCGCCGCTTCTTCGATCATTTCGGCATCGACGTGATCGGGACGCTGCGCGCGCTCACCGTCAACGCCCACGCAGGCGGCGTCGTGCAGGGCGGCTCGTCGATCACCCAGCAGCTCGCCAAGAACCTCTTTCTCAGCAACGAGCGCTCGATCTCGCGCAAGATCAACGAAGCCTATCTCGCGCTGTGGCTCGAGCACCATCTGACGAAGAAGCAGATCCTCAGCCTGTACCTCGACCGCGCCTATATGGGCGGCGGCGCGTTCGGCGTGCAGGCGGCCGCGCAATACTACTTCGGCAAGTCGGCGCGCGACATCAATCTCGCGGAGGCGGCGATGCTCGCCGGCCTCTTCAAGGCGCCGACCAAATATTCGCCCAACGTCAACCTGCCCGCCGCCCGCGCGCGCGCCAACGACGTCCTGAGCAATCTCGTCGACGCGGGCTTCATGACCGAGGGACAGGTCTACGCCGCGCGGCGCAATCCGGCGACGCCGGTGACCCAGAACGGCCGGTCCAGTCCCGACTGGTATCTCGACTTCGCCTACGACGAGGTCAAGGCGCTCGCCGACAGCGGGAAGCTCGGCAACGAACGGGTGCTGGTGGTCCGCACCGGGCTCGACAGCAATCTGCAGACGAAGACCGAGAGCGTGATCGAGGACATGCTGCGCGTCAACGCGCCGGCCTACCACGCACATCAGGCCGCGGCGGTCATCGCCGACACCGACGGTCTCGTTCGCGCGATGGTCGGCGGCCGCGACTATGGCGCGAGCCAATTCAACCGAGCGACCGAGGCGCTGCGCCAGCCGGGCTCTTCGTTCAAGATTTTCGTCTATCTAGCGGCCTTGCTGACCGGCAAGTACCACAAGGACACGGTCATCGACGCGTCGAGCATCTGCATCGGCGACTATTGCGTGCACAATTACGAGGGCGAGAGCGCCGGCCGCCTGCCGCTCTACCGGGCCCTGGCGGAATCGCTGAACACGGCGGCGATCCGCATGTCCGTCAAGATCGGCGAAGCCTATTGGCCGGCGGGCAAGCCGTATCACCTCGCCAAGATCGCCGCGCTCGGGCGCTCGAAGATCGTCGAAGTGGCGCGCGCCCTCGGGTTGACGACGCCGCTCGCCGATACGGTGTCGCTGCCGGTCGGCGCGGACGAGGTCAAGATGATCGATATGGTCGGGGCCAACGCGACGCTCGCCAACGGGGGCAAGCGGGCGACGCCGTACGCCGCCATCGAGATCCGCAATTCGAGCGGCGCCGTGATCTACACGCACGCCGCCAACGGACCGCCGCCCGTCCAGGTCGTCCCGGCCGACAAGGTCGCCGAGATGAACGCGATCATGACCCATGTCGTGACGGAGGGGACAGGCCGCGCGGCGCAGATCCCCGGCCTCGTCATAGCGGGCAAGACCGGCACCACCAACAATTCGACCAACGCCTGGTTCAACGGCTTCACCGGCAATTTCGTCGGCAGCGTCTGGTTCGGCAATGACGACAATTCACCCACCGCGAACATGACGGGCGGCACGCTGCCGGCGCAGACTTGGCATGACGTCATGGCCTATGCGCATGAAGGCATCGAGGCGAGGCCGCCCTACGGCCTCGCGCCCGGCGCGGCTGCGCCCTCCGGGCAGATCGCCGCGGCGCAGGTCGTCAAGGGGGGCGCCGCCATTGTCGAAGCGCCGCGCCTGGTCGGCCTTTCCCAGCACTCGGCGAAGATCATCCTCGAGATCGGCGATATCGCGCGCAGGGCGCAGAAACATGCCGGCATCGAGCCGGCGCCCGCCTACGCCGCAGAGGCGGGTTCGCAAATTTCGGTGGTGCGCGGCGGCGTCTTGTCGCCCTGATCGAGGCTCTGCGTGACGACCTTCGTGAAAGCCAGTCTCGCCTGCGCGCTCGGCCTTGCGCTCGGGCTCTGGGCGAGCCGCGCCATTCTCGCCTACGGCGCACCGTTCGGCGTCGTCGACATCGGACCCTGGAGGGTTGCGGTCACGGCGGGATCCCTCGAGGCTGATCCCTATACGCGCGCCGAACTCGAGCGGAGCGGCGAGATCCCGCTGGCGCTCGGCGAGGGCCTCCAACTCGTCGCGCGCGTCGACGACGCCGGCCGACTTCTCAATCCTCACTGCACCTATCGCGTCGGCCCACGCACGCCGGCCGCGCGCTATTGGACGCTGAGCCTCGTCGATCGGAACGGCTTCCCGATCGAGAACGCCGCTGGACGCTACGGCTTCCGCTCGAGCGAGATCCTGCGCGAGGGCGACGGCGCGTTTTCGATCTTCGTCTCCGCGAGCGCGCATTGGGGAAACTGGCTGCCGATCGGCGCCGTGAGGCCGTTTCTCCTCGTGCTGCGGCTTTACGATTCGCCGCTGAGCGCGACGGCGGGCGGCATCGAGAAGAGTTCGGCGCCGTCAATCGAACGGGTCGGCTGCGCATGAGGCTCGGCGAACGCCTTGCGAGCGCGGTGGCCTATCTGGCGGTCGTCCTGATCGTCGCGGCGCTCGTGCATCTCATCGTCATCCTCGTCATTCCTCTCGTCGCGACGCGCGACGCCTATGCGCGCCTCGCCGGCCTCGGGCCCGTCGGCGCCACGATCGCGTTGCAGCGGCCGAGCCCGAGCGAGACGCGGCTTCCCTTCGGCGATCCGGCCCTGGCCAGCGCCTTCTGCCGCTACGATCTGTCGAATGGGCCGATCCGCGTGAAGGCGCCGGTCGGGCGCGCCGGCTTCGCCTCGCTGTCGTTCCACACGAAGCGCGGCGCCGTGCTCTACGCGCTGACCGATCGCGCCGCGACGCACGGGCTGATGGAGGCGGTCGTCGCCACGCCGGCGCAGATGCGCGACTTCGTGGCGCACGACGACGAGGACAATCCCTCGCAAGACTTGCGGATCGTCTCTCCGACCAACCAGGGCTTTGTGCTGATGCGCGCCTTCAGCGAACTGCCGAGCCTCTACGACGCGGCGCAGGAGCAGACGGAAGGCCTGAGCTGCGCGCCAGAGCCCCTCCCGAGGTAACGGCGAGGAGAGTGGACTTTGCCCCCCAACGGGGGGATGATTCCGGCTGGGGGCGGAGTGCTTGGCGGGAGGCTCTCGGTGACGACGTTACTGGTGACGCATTCGGCCTGCATCGGCCACAACATGGGCGAGGGCCATCCCGAGCGGCCGGATCGCATGCGCGCGGTCGATCGGGCGCTGGAGAGCGAGGCGTTCCAGCTCTTGCTGCGCGACAACGCTCCGCTCGCGTCAGCCGAGGACCTGGAGCGGGTTCATCCCGCCGAATATGTCGGCGCGATCGAGACCGCGGCGCCGAACCGCGGCCTCATCCAGCTCGATCCGGACACCGCCATGTGCCCTGGCACGCTCGAGGCGGCGCTGCGCGCGGCCGGCGGCGCCGTCTTCGCGGTCGACGAAGTATTGGGCAAGCGCGTCGACAACGCTTTCGTCGCGACGCGGCCGCCCGGACACCACGCCGAAACCGCGACGCCGATGGGCTTCTGCTTCTTCAACAATGCGGCGGTCGCGGCGCGCCACGCGCAGGCCGTTCATGGCGTCGAGCGCGTCGCAATCGTCGATTTCGACGTGCACCACGGCAATGGCACGCAGCATATTTTCTGGAGCGACGCGAACGTGCTCTACGCTTCGACGCATCAGATGCCGCTCTATCCCGGCACCGGCGCGCGCGGCGAAACAGGGGACCACGATCAGATCCTCAACGCTCCCTTGCGCGCGGGCGACGGGGGCGAAGCGTTCCGCGAGGCGTTCACACAGACGATTCTTCCCCGCATCGACGCCTTCGGTCCGGATCTCCTGATCATCTCCGCCGGCTTCGACGCGCATATGCGCGACCCGCTCGGCGGTCTCAATCTCACCGAAGCCGATTTCGCCTGGGTGACGCGCCGGCTGGTGGACATTGCGCAACGGCGCTGCGGCGGCCGCGTCGTCTCGCTGCTCGAAGGCGGCTACGATCTCGACGCGCTCGGCCGTTCCGTCGCCGCTCACGTCGGCGCGCTGATGGGCTGCTGACTCACGCGGCCCGCACGATGAAGGTTTCAGCCGATGTGCATCACCGCGCGGCGCGCCAGACGCGGCGCAAGCTTGCGCATGTCGGCGGCGGCGATCGCGACGCAGCCGGCTGTGGGCGTCAGGCCGGGGCGCGCAAGATGGAAGAAGATCGCGCTGCCGCGCCCCTTGGCGCGCCGGCTGAAATTCTGGTCGAGCACGAAGACGAGGTCGTAGAGCCGATCTTCGCGCCACATTCTGTCGGTGCAGTCGGCGGCGGGCAGCCGGACCGGGCGATTGTAGCGCGGGCTCGTCGGCGCTTCGCACCAGCCTGAATCGCGCCGCAGCGGCCGCAAAGGGATCGCGCCGGCGGCCGGGCGGGGCCGGTCGGGACGGTAGTAACCCCACAGAAGCGGGAAGCGTCCGGCCGGCGTGCCGCCGTCGCCTTCACGCTTGTCGCGGACGACGCCCGCCGGCCCGAGCGCGCAGGCGATTCGGAACGGCCCCGCGACGAGCCAGCCTTTCGCGCGTCCGCCGGGCCGCGCTGTCACGCGCAAGTTCGTCAGGCGGGCGCTGGCGCGCGGCGATTCGGAAGAACGCATGGCGGGAAATTCTTCGCTTTGCGCCGCAAGCGCAAGCGAATCAGCGGCATGTGGCCGTATCTCCAATCCTTTGCTAAGAGAACGACCGCATGTCTTTCCCCAAACTTGCCGGCCCGGCCCTCGGCGTCGCCTTCTATCTGGTCGGCGTCTTCCTGTTCGCGCTCAACGACGCGCTGGGCAAGTGGCTCGTCGCCGACTACGGGGTGGGGCAACTGATGATGCTGCGCTCGATCGGCGCGGTGCTGGTCCTGGCGCCGATGGTCGCCTCGCTGCGCGTCAATGTGCTCGACTTCAGTCAGGCGCCTCTGCAGGGCTTGCGCATCCTCTTCACGACCGCGGACACGTTCTCGTTCTACTACGCGACGCGCTACATGCCGCTTGCCGACGTGATGACGTTCTATATGGCGTCGCCGCTGCTCGTCACGGCGCTGTCGGCGCCGCTGCTCGGCGAGAAGGTCGAGCGTTTCCGCTGGGTCGCGGTTGGCGTCGGTTTCGTCGGCGTCGTCATCGCGCTGCGGCCCTCGTCGCAGGTGTTTTCCTGGTTGTCGATGCTCGCACTGTTCGGCGCCTTGATGTTCGCGCTCGGTCAGACCGTCACGCGCAGGCTTCGGCGCACCCATTGGCTGCCGCTGGTCGCCTGGCAATTCGTCGGCTCGGGCGCCATCGGCGCGGTGGCCACGCCCTTGGCGTGGCGCACGCCGACCGGCTTCGATCTGATGCTGATGTTTCTGGTCGGCGCCGTCTCGATGGGGTGTTTCGTCTTCATCACCCGCGCTCTGGCGATGACCAGGGCGGCCGTCCTCGCGCCGCTGCAGTATTCGGCGATCGTCTGGGCCTCGATCATGGGATGGATCGTCTGGCGCGACGCGCCGACGTGGCCCATCGTGGTCGGCAACGCGGTCATCATCGGCAGCGGACTGCTCGTCGCCGCGCACGGGGCGCGCTCGAAGCCGGTGAGCGCCTAGAGCGCCAGCGCTTCAGAACGCGCGAGGTCCGTCAGCCTTTGCGGGCGCGACCGGGCTTTGGCTTTTCGATGGTGCGAGTCTGGCCGAGGCCGATCTTCTTGGCGAGCGCCGAGCGCTGGGCCGCGTAGTTGGCGGCGACCATCGGATAGTCGGCGGGCAGCTTCCACTTGGCGCGGTACTGCTCCGGCGTCATGCCGAGCACCGAGAGATGGCGGCGCAGGGACTTGAACTTGAGGCCGTCGTCCAGGCAGACCAAGTAATCCGGCGTAATAGACTTGCGGATCGGCACCGCGGGGACCTGAGGCTCGGGCTCCGGGGCGGCGGGCGCTGCGCCGCCGGTCATCAACTTCACCAGGCCCTCGTGCACAGCCTGGATGAGCGCCGGCAGCTCGGCCGATCGCAAAGAATTGTACGAGACGAAAGCGGATACAATTTCGCCCGTCAATGCGATGGCTTCGTCGGATTCGGCGGAAGATAGAGGCATGACATGAGCTCGATGGTTGTCGATTCGATTTTCGATATACGCTTCTATCGATCACAACAAGCGTTTTGATCAGTTTCGGCCGGACTTTCTATCGATTGGTCGAATAGTCTACATTTACGGATTTAGTATGACCCCGCAATACCTGGAGCGGTATTGGAGACTAGGCGCCGCCTTCCCTCGGCGCCGCTTTCGCCCCATATTGACGCCATGCCGAAACCCGCTAAGTCCGCCGCGCGGCCGTCGCGCGCCAAAGCCGCCAAGCCCGAGGTTCATCCGCTCGACGAACATCTCGCGGCGCTCCTCAATCCGGCGCTGATCGAGAAGCCCAAGACCGTCGCGGAGGCGCCGCAGCCGTCCTACGTGGCCGACTCTCATCCGCGCGGCATGACGGGCGCGGCGGCGACCGCCGAATCGCTGAAGGCGCTGCTGGAGCAGGGCGACCCCAACCTGCGCGACCGGCCGCCGTGGGCGCCTCACCGCCCGGCGCGGCCTGAGAAATCGGAAGGCGGGCGCCAGTTCAAGGTCGTCTCGGAGTTTGAGCCGAAGGGCGATCAGCCCGAGGCGATTCGCCAGCTCGTCGCCGGCGTCCAGGCGGCGGAGCGCGACCAGGTGCTGCTCGGCGTCACCGGCTCGGGCAAGACCTTCACCATGGCCAAGGTGATCGAGGCGACGCAGCGTCCGGCGCTGATTCTCGCGCCCAACAAGACGCTGGCGGCCCAGCTCTATGGCGAATTCCGGAGCTTCCTACCCGACAATGCGGTCGAGTATTTCGTTTCGTATTACGATTACTATCAGCCCGAAGCCTACGTGCCGCGCACCGACACCTACATCGAGAAGGAATCCTCGATCAACGAGCAGATCGACCGCATGCGCCACGCGGCGACGCGCTCTTTGCTGGAGCGCGACGACGTCGTCATCGTCGCCTCCGTCTCGTGCATCTACGGCATCGGCTCGGTCGAGACCTACACCGCGATGACGTTCTCGCTCGCCGTCGGCGACAAGGTGGACCAGCGGCAGATCATCGCCGACCTCGTCGCGCTGCAATACAAGCGCTCGCTCGGCGACTTTGCGCGCGGCGTCTTCCGCGTGCGCGGCGACACGATCGAACTGTTTCCCGCCCACTACGAGGATCGCGCCTGGCGCATCGGCTTCTTCGGCGACGAGATCGAGCAGATCGTCGAGTTCGATCCGCTGACCGGCCAGAAGACGCAGGACCTCGAGTTCGTCAAAGTCTACGCCAACAGCCATTACGTGACGCCGCGTCCGACGCTGCTTCAATCGACCAAGTCGATCAAGGACGAGCTGAAGGTTCGGCTCGATTTCCTGCACGTGCACGGCCGGCTGTTGGAGGCGCAGCGGCTCGAGCAGCGCACCTTGTTCGATCTTGAAATGCTCGAGGCGACCGGCTCCTGCGCCGGCATCGAGAATTACTCGCGCTATCTGACCGGCCGCCGGCCCGGCGAGCCGCCGCCGACCTTGTTCGAATATCTGCCGGACAATGCGCTGGTGTTCGCCGACGAAAGCCATGTGACGATCCCGCAGATCGGCGCGATGTACAAAGGCGACTATCGCCGCAAGGCGACGCTGGCCGAATACGGCTTCCGCCTGCCTTCGTGCATGGACAACCGGCCGCTGCGGTTCGAGGAATGGGACGCCATGCGGCCGCAGAGCGTGCACGTCTCCGCCACCCCCGGCAGATGGGAGATGGAGCAGACCGGCGGCGTGTTCGTCGAGCAGGTGATCCGCCCGACCGGGTTGATCGATCCGCCGGTGGAGGTCCGTTCCGCGCGCTCCCAGGTCGACGATCTCCTCAGTGAAGTGAAGGCCGTCGCCCTGCGCGGCTATCGCACCCTGGTGACGACGCTGACCAAGCGCATGGCCGAGGACCTGACCGAATATCTGCACGAGAACGGCGTGCGCGTGCGCTACATGCATTCGGACATCGACACGCTCGAGCGCATCGAGATCATCCGCGACCTGCGGCTCGGCGCCTTCGATGTGCTGGTGGGCATCAACCTGCTGCGCGAGGGTCTCGATATTCCCGAATGCGCGCTGGTGGCCATCCTCGATGCGGACAAGGAGGGCTTCCTGCGGTCGGAGACTTCGCTGGTGCAGACGATCGGCCGCGCCGCGCGCAACGTCGACGGCAAGGTGCTGCTCTACGCCGACGTGGTCACCGGCTCGATGCAGCGCGCCATGGAAGAGACCAGCCGGCGCCGCGACAAGCAGGAGGCTTACAACCTGGAGAACGGAATCACGCCGGCGACGATCCGCCGCGGCATCCAGGACATCCTCGATTCCGTGTACGAGGGCGACCATGTGACGGTCGACAAGGGCCTGGCCGGGCGCGAGGCCGCAATCGGGCACAATTTCCAGGCGACCCTCGCGGATCTGGAAAAGCGGATGAAGGAGGCGGCCGGCAATCTCGAATTCGAGGAGGCCGCGCGCCTGCGCGACGAGATCAAGCGCCTCCAGACCGTGCAACTCGCGGTCGGCGACGATCCGCTGGCGCGGCAGCAAGATATCGAGGCCGCGGGCGGCGGTTACAAGGGCGAGCGCCCGTTCGGCCGCGCCGCCAACATGCCCGCGACGCGTGCCCATAAGCCGCGCGACGAGGACATGGGGCCGCATAACTGGGGCGGCGGCGAAGCGCGGCCGAAGGGCGGGGGACGCAAAAAGCGGGCGTAGTCAGTGGGTTACAAAAGCGCGGAAAAGCTGCGCCCGTATCGACCGTCCTGGACGGCGAGGGGGTCTGCAACCGAGTGTACGCTTTCGCGCCGATGCCGAAAATGTTTGGCGTTGCCCCAAAATTGCCCTGACCCCTCGCCTAAAGCTGCGAACTGAGTTAATTGGGCCTAAACGTATTGCCTATTAATCTCGATCCGTGTGTGGGAGCGTGAGCGTAGGCGAAGCATGACGGCGATCGACGCATCTTTCGGCGAAGTTTCGTTTCAGAGTGGCCGCGAGGCTCGTCGGGGCCTCCTTTGGGTGCTTCCCTGGGGCGTAGCCCTCGCTTTTGGCGGCGGAATGGAGACGTGGCTCGCGCATGGCGGCCCCTCTCTTGCGCCGGAATTGTTCACCCCGCGCCTCGCGCCGGCCCCAGTCGCCTCAGCCCGCAATCCCTTCGGCGCGCTGATCGCTTTCGGTCAGGCGCCGAAGCCGCCCACGCCGCCCCCCGCCGCTGCGCCGCAGGCGCCCAAGCCGGCAGCCGCGGCGCCTGAGCCCCTCGACCTCGCCGCTGCGCTCTCTTCGCCGCGTCTGGCTTCCGCCTCTGCGGCCAGCCCGTACGGCGTTCTGCTCGACCCGGGCTTCCTCCAGACCGACAAGCCTGCGCCGCTGAGCGCGCCCCCCGCGATGGAGGCGAAGCTCGAAGCCGCGCCGGCTTCCCCCGAGATCCCGGTCCTGTCGGAGACGCCGGCGCCCGCCAAACCGGAAGTCGCGGCGATCGAAGCGCCGCCGCTGCCGCCGGCTCGCCCTGCAGCGTTGGCGCCCGCCGCGCAGCCGCAACGCCGGGTCGCGCCTCAGGGCGCAAACCAGTCCGTCGTGGCCACGGCGCCTGCGCCGGACGACCGCAACATCTTCGAGAAGCTGTTCGGCATGGGGCGCCAACAGCCCGGCGCCGTCGTCGCCTATGCGGAGCCGGAAGGCCAGGCGGCGAACCCGGCGCGAGGCTCCTCGCTGGCGGGCACGGACCGTTCCTCCGGCTTCTCGTTCTTCGGCAAATCCTCGCCGACAACGGGCTACGATCAATACACCGCCGTCTACGACATCTCGGCGCGCACCGTCTATCTCCCGGACGGGAGGCGGCTCGAGGCGCACTCGGGCCTCGGCGACCGGCTGGACGACCCCCGCTTCGTCAGCGAGCGCAATCGGGGCGCGACGCCGCCGCATCTTTACGATCTGACGCTGCGCGAACAATTGTTCCACGGCGTCCAGGCGATCCGTCTCACCCCGGTCGGCGAGGGCGGCGTCTATGGGCGGGCGGGGCTGCTCGCGCACACCTTCATGCTCGGCCCCAACGGCGATTCCAACGGATGCGTGTCGTTCAAGGATTACGACGCGTTCCTGCGCGCCTTCGAGCAGGGCGAGATCAAGCGCCTCGCCGTCGTCGCCAAGCTTTAATTCCCCCCTCTCCCCGCTGGCGGGGAGAGGGCCGGGGTGAGGGGCCAGGTGATTGGCCGCAGGCTTGCGGTTCGTCACAAGCCTCATCTTGACCTTGTCCCCGCATAGCCCGTCGAGAAACGGGCGTTCCTACGAACACCGTATGCGGGGTAAAGGGATCCCTGCGACCCCCTCAAAACGCCGTCAGCTTCTCGCCGCGGCGCTCGGGGCTGAAGCGGATGACGATGATGATCGCGACGGCGACGACGCCGCCGACCAGCGCCAGCGCAAAGCCGTAATTGCCGCCGTGGCCCTCTGCGATCTTGGCCTGGAAGGGGCCGTTGTAGGAGGCGAGGAAGTTGCCGGCCTGATAGACGAAGGCGGGCAGGGTGGCGCGCACCGCGCCGGGCGACAATTCGTTGAGATGCGCGGGGATGACGCCCCAGGCGCCCTGCACCGCGATCTGCATCACGAAGGCGCCCACGGCCAGCATGAAGGGCGTCGAGGAGAAGGCCCACAGCGGCAGCGCGGGCAGGGCGAGGACGCAAGCGATGGTGATCGCGTTGACGCGGCCGATCTTCTCCGAGAAGAGGCCGAAGGCGATTCCGCCGATGATCGCGCCGAGATTGGCGACGATGTTGATCCAACTGACCGTGGCGGAATCGAAACGGTGCTGCTTTTGCAGGAACGTCGGATAGAGGTCCTGGGTGCCGTGGCTGAACAGGTTGAAGCACATCATCAGCACGACGGCGTAGATCGCCAATTGCCAGTTCGCTTTGAGCGATTCCCAGAGGCCGGGACGCGACGTTTTCTGCGCCTCGAGGAAAGCCGGCGATTCCGGCACGCTGCTGCGGATGAACAGCACCAGCAGCGCCGGCAGGACGCTCAGCAAGAACATGGCGCGCCAGCCCACCGTGTAGTCGCCGAACGTGCGTCCATAGAGCAAGCCGTAAGCGATGGAGGCGAGCAGGAAGCCGGTGGGATAGCCGCTCTGGAGAAAGCCGGACACGAAGCCGCGCGCGCCGGGCGGGATCGATTCCATCGCCAGCGACGAGCCGAGCCCCCACTCGCCGCCCATCGCGATGCCGAACAGCGTGCGCAACACCAGGAAGACCGCCAGATTGGGCGAGAAGGCGGCCGCCGCGCCGAGCACCGAATAGCAGACGATGTCGAGCATCAGCGCCGGTTTGCGGCCCCAGCGGTCACCGATCTGGCCGAAGATGAAAGCGCCGACGAAGCGCATCGCCAGCGTCAGGAACAGCGCATAGGCGACGTGCGGGATATCGACCCCGAACTCCTTCGCAATGTCCTTGATGAGGAACGTCAGCAGAAAGAAGTCGAAAGCGTCGAGCATCCAGCCGAGGTAAGACGCCAGAATCGTCTTCTTTTGCGCCGCCGTCAGATTCATTCTTGGCCCTCCCCGCGGCGCGCCGTGCCGCAAAACGCTGCACCATAGCAGTGATTCGCGAGCGGCCAAGCCGTGACGCCCAAATTCAAGGCGGAGACGCACAAGCAATCGAACACGAAAGAGCGACGAGTCGACAGCGCCGTCGCCGCGCCTTAAGAGCGCCGCAGGCGCGGCGACATTGAGGCTTGTGAATGATCATCGCCATCGACGGACCGGCGGCGTCGGGCAAAGGCACGCTCGCGCGGCGGCTCGCGGAGCACTACCGCCTGCCGCATCTCGACACCGGTCTGCTCTACCGCGCGACCGCGGCCAGCTTGCTCAGCGCCGATCGCGACCTTCGCGACGTCGAAGCGGCGGTGGCGGCGGCGCGGGGCCTCAGTCTGACGGACTTCGACGAGGAAACTTTGCGCGGCCGCGAGATGGGCGAAGCGGCTTCGATCGTCGCGGCGCTGCCGCCAGTGCGCGCGGCGCTCGTCGAGGCGCAGCGCAGTTTCGCGCGCCGGCCGGGCGGGGCCGTGCTCGACGGACGCGACATCGGCACGATCATCTGCCCGGCCGCCGATGTGAAGATCTTCGTGACCGCAAGCGCGGCGGCTCGCGCGCAGCGCCGCGCGCTCGAGTTGGCGCGCCGCGGCGAGAAGGCGGACTACGCCGCGATTCTCGCGGACATCACCAAGCGCGACGCACGCGACTCGGAACGCGCCGAAGCGCCGCTGCGCGCCGCGCCTGACGCTGCGGTGCTCGACACGACGAGACTCGGCGTCGAAGCCGCCTTCGCGGCCGCTCTCGACATCGTCGAGGCGCGCCGGCCCCGAGGGTAGAGGTCAGACGGGTGGCTTGGGGGGAAACCTGCCGTTCGCCACAAAGTCAGTATTGTCCGAGAAGCCGATCCTAGTCGGGCGTCCAGCGCGCTGCGCGCGCCATCCGAGATGCAGCAATTCCACAGTTGGCTCTAAAGACGATGTGATCAATCCGAAAACCTGATATCCTTTAACTATGCAACTGGGAGAACCCCAGCGCTTGGCGGTCCCCAGAATTCCGGCGGAGGCGGCGCCATGTCGTACCCGAAACCTCCCAACGAGGCGGAACGTCTTGTTGCCGTTCGAGCGCTCGATATCCTCGGTACCCCGCCGGAAATCGCCTATGACGATCTTAGCGAACTGGCTGCGCAGATTTGCCAATGCCCAGTGTCCTACATCACCTTCGCGGACGACGATCGCTTTTGGTTGAAGGCCAAATATGGCCTTCCGCCCGACTTCAACCAGTGCCCGCGCGAAATCTCGTTCTGCGCGACGACGATTTGCGGCGCCGAGATGATCATAGCGCCCGATCTGCGCGAAGATGTCCGCTTCAATCAATTCCCAACTGTGACAGGCGAGCCGCATTTGCAGTTCTATTGTGGCATCCCGCTTGTGACCGAAGCTGGCTATACGGTGGGCACGCTCACAGTCATGGATTTCGAGCCGCGCCAGTTGACCTTCGATCAGACTGAGGCGCTGCACCGACTGGCGCGTCAGGTGATGACCCAACTGGAGTTACGCCGACGGCTCATCGAATTCGACCAGGCTATGAAAGAGTTGGATCAGGCGCATAGGGATTTGGCGGCCGAGAAGGCGCGCACTGAAGAGCTCCTCGTCAATATCCTTCCGACGTCGATCGCCGAGGAACTCAAGAAAAACGGCAAAGTGCAGCCGAAGTACGAACCTTCGGCGACGATCCTATTTGCCGACTTCAAGGGTTTCACCCTATTGGCCGAACTCATGGAGCCCCTCGCGCTCATCGGGCTCCTCGACCAATATTTCACGAGTTTTGACGAAATCGTAACACGCCACGGGCTGGAAAAGCTCAAGACAATCGGCGATGCGTACATGGCCGTCGCCGGCGTGCCTACAGCCAATCGCCGGCATCCGATCGACACTTGCCTCGCAGCGCTGGAGATTCAGGGCGTCACCGCCCGTATGAAGTTGCAGCGCGAGAAGATGCGGTTGCCGGCGCTGGAGTTGCGTGTGGGGATCCATACCGGGCCGGTCATGTCCGGCGTCGTCGGTCGGAAGAAGTTCACCTACGATATTTGGGGCGATGCGGTGAATACGGCGGCCCTCATGGAGGCCAACGGCGTTCCCGGACGGATCAATGTGTCGGAAACAACGGCGGGAAAGGTCAGGACATTGTTCGAACTCGAGCCGCGAGGCGCGGTCGAGACCAAGCATAAGCGCAAGCTCGAAATGTTCTTCCTCAACCGGCTGAAACCTGAGTATTCGCGCGATGCCGATTGCCGCGTCCCCAATGAGAAATTTGTCGCCGAATGCAGCCGATTGCTGAGCGGCTTTTCTGGTTAGCGAGTGGACTCGCCAACGGGCTTTGGGGTCGAACGCCAGGGTCGGTTTCGGGTCGACTCCACTCAGTCATCGCTGGCGCCAAGCGTGAGATTGGACCGCTCGCCCGAATTGGCGAGTGACTGACGTGGCGCAGACCTTTCTCTTCTCCCTGCCAGCGATCGTCTGCGGGGAGAGAGAGACCGCGGCCCGACGGATGAGCAGAAAGCGCCAGCGCTTCACAAGAGAGGTTCGCGGCGCTGCCTGGACCCCCGCTTTTCGCGGGGGTGACAGCAAGCGCTGCGTCAATCGAATTGCAAAGCGCTTTAGTGTCTCGCAGCGCGTTCTACGCCGCGCCAGCCATGCGTTCTCGCGTGGCCTTGAGGCGCGAGATCGCCTCGTCGATTTCGCGCCGCTGGCGCTCGAGGTGGTAGAGTTGATCGACGACCTGCGAGGGTTGCAGCCGCTCCTCGATGTCGTGCAGTCCGGATGCGTCTCCGGTCCCGATCAACTCGCCGATCTCGGCGAGCGTAAAGCCGAGTTGCTTACCTTTGAGAATCATTTCCAGGCGCACGCGGTCCTGGCCGCCGTAGTAGCGCGCGCTGCCCATCCGCCGCGGGCGGATCAGGTTGCGATCCTCGTAGAAGCGCAGAGTGCGGAGCGTCACGCCGTACTCCCGCGCCACTTCGCCGATCGTCATTTCTCCCCCGTCGTTGGCGCCCTTGCGCCCGCGGGCGGCGGACAGGGTTTCGGCCCCCTTCCCCAATGGCGTAACTGCCGTCATAGCCAATCCTTTCCGTAAGCGCTCGGGGACTTCGGGACCAGCCTTCCCTTCCCCGTCTGCACTCAGGGAATATGACCGAACGGGCGGGAAATGCAACCGGGAGTTGTTACATTGTGATGTGCAATCTGCCGATAGCTGGAGCGTCCCTTTTGCCCCATTTTGGGGCGGCCTTAACGAATTGTTCACCACGTGCGCCGAAACATCCGTCAGTTGCGCCGCGAACCGCCGGCGGCGTGACGACGGGGGCCCAACCTCGGCGAGGTTTGAACAATGAGCAGCGCGACGGCCTGGAACGTCAGAGGCGTAGGACGCGAGACGCGCGCATTCGCAGAAGAAGCGGCGCGCCGCGCAGGCATGAGTCTCGGTGATTGGCTCGATCAGGTGGTCGCCGACAAGGCCGCCGAGGAGGGCGTTGAGCCGAACGATCTCGACCGCGACGACCGGCTGGACGCGATCGGCGAGCGAATCGCTCGTCTCGCGCGCCGCGACGGCCGGCCCGCCGAGGAGGCGCGCACGCGCGACGAGACGCCCCGCAAGCCAGAGGCGCGCGAGCCCGATCGCGAGGAGACGCGCCGCGCCGAGGAATTGCTCGAAGCGGCGGTCGCGCGCTTTGAAGGCCGCGCCCAACGCGCCGAGGCGCGCGCGGCCCGCGCCTTCGAATCGGTCGCGCAATGGATCGAGCGCAGCGACAGCGACCGCGGCGAAGAGCGCGCGACGCTGAAGGCGGTCGCCGACAAGCTCGCCGTGATCGACCAGCGCACCGCTCGCCAGCAGTCGCTGCTGGCCGAAGCGCCGCGCCGTCTCGAATCGCGAATCGACGAAGCCGAGCGCGAGCTCGACGCGCGCATGAGCGCGCTCGCCCGCCGTCTCGATCCGGAGCGGCGGACCGAACCGCCGCGTCCGGCCGAGCGCCCGCAGGAACGTGTGGCGGAGCGTCCGGCCGAGCGTCCTCGAATCGATCTGCGCGACGCCGCTTTGAAGATCGCTCGCCGCCGCAGCATCCTCGACGCGCGCGGGCGCATTCCCGAGGCTTCTGCGCCGAAGCCGGGCTGGCGCAATGGCGGCGCCGACGCAGCGTCGGCGGAGCCTCGCCTCACGCCCGCCGCGCCGCAGCAGGCGGCTCCCGCCGCGCCGTCGCAGGCCGCCGCCGTCGAGGCGCTGCGGCAGGAAATTCTGGCGCTGGCGCAGCGCATCGATCAATTGCGCAGCGACCAGAGTGCGCGGGGCGCCCAGCCGGCCGCCGACGTCCAGGCGCTGCGCGCGGAGGTCGCGGCGATGTCGCGAAGTCTCGCCGATCTCGCGCCGCGCAACGCCGTCGTCGCGCTGGAGGGCGCGATGCGCGATCTCAGCGAGCGCATCGTGGCGGTGCGCGACAATGGCGTGCGAGAGGTCTTGATCGCGCCGCTCGAGGCGCTGCTCGGCGAAGTGCGCGACGCGCTGCGGGCGCATGACCCGCAAGCCCCGGTAGCAGGCCTGCAACGCGAAATCCGCGCTATCGAGACGCGAATCGACGCGATCGCCAAAGGGGCGATCAATCCGGAAGTCCTGGAGCGCATCCGCGCGCAGACCGAGGAGGTGCGCAACCTCCTCGCCGCCGCGGCGATGCGGCCGGTCCCGGTCGAGCGGCTGGAGCGGCAGATCGGCGACCTCGCCGACCGCGTCGACCGTCTGGCGTCCAATCCCTCGCCGCACGCTGAAACGGCGCGCGCCGTCGCCCTGCTCGCCGACGCGCGCGAGCAGATCGAGCGCTCGACCCCGGCCGCCGCGCTATCGGCCATTGAACGCCGGCTCGAACAGCTCGCGCTGCGCATGGACCAGGCGTTGCAGCAGCCGCAGGGGCCGGACGCCGCTCCGCGCGCCTTCGAAGACCTCGCGCGCCGCATCGATGGCGTGCGCGCCTCGATCGAACGGCAGTCCGGCGCGCAGCCCGACACAGCCAAGTTCGAAGCGGCGCTGCGCGAACTCAGCGCCAAGCTCGACCGGCCGGCCGCCGCTCAGGCCGCGCCGAACGGCCTCGCCGAGATGATCCAGGACTTGAGCGCGCGCATCGACCAGCGCGCCAATCCGGCGCTCGACATCGCCTCGCTCGAGCAGGCGCTGCGCTCGATCGGCGAACGACCGATCGAGATCGACACCGCGCCGATCGAGAGCCTGATGCGCGATCTCGGCGCCAAGCTCGTCGCGCCGGCGTCGATCGACACGCGACCCTTCGAAGCGATGCTGCGCGAAATCAGCCAGAAGCTCGATCGCGCCCCGACCGCCGCCGGCGGGACCGGCGAGATCGCGGCGATGGTTCGGGATCTCGGCGCGCGCATCGATCAGCGGATCGGCGCTGCGATCGATCTGCGTCCGCTTGAGGACGCGCTGCACGCGCTGCACGAGCGCCTCGACCGCTACATCCCCGCAAAGCTCGCTCCGGCGCTGGTCGAGCAGGCGGCGGAACTCTTGGCCGAGCGTCTGGAGCGGCGCGACCAGAGCCGAATCGACGCGGACGCGCTGGCCGGGCAGATTTCCGACATCCACGATCGCCTCGATGCCCTCCATGCGGAGACCTCGTCCAACGCGGCGCTGGAGAGAAAGGTCGGCGACCTCGTCGCCGAGCTCGATGCGACGCGGCGGGCGCTGCAATCCCTCCCCGCGGCTTCGTCGCGAGACGACGATCCGATCGCCGACGGACTGGCTGACATTCGCGCCGAGCAGGCGAGCGCCGACAAGCGGATGCAGACGCGGCTGAGCAGTCTCCAGGACATTCTGGAGCGGCTCGTCAGCCGCCTCGGCCGCATCGAAGACGAGGTCGCGCGGGTCGACGAGGCCGCGCGCGGGACCGCCACTGCTCCCGCCATGCCGAAGGTCGCGCCGCCGACCCGCAGCGAGGCGCTCGCGTCCGGCGGCGCCGCATTGCGCGAAATCCCCGATCGCCTCGGGACGGGTCCGTCAGCCGCCCCGGTTCGCCAGCCGCTGCCGCAAGCCGGCGCGATCGACGGCGCCGACTTTCTGCTCGAGCCCGGCTCGCCGTTCGGGCGCCAGCGTCCGCCCGAGGCCGACGCCGCGCCCAAGAGCGCCGTCAACGCCCACATTGCGGCCGCGCGCCGCGCCGCGCAGGCGGCGATGGCGGAGAGCGCCGGCAAGAAAGCCAAACCGTCCGTCGAGCCGGCCGAGGCGGGCGAAGGCGCGCCGCACGATCTCGCCCGCCAGGCGAAATCCTTGCTAGCCGGCCGTCGGCGTCCGCTCCTTCTCGCAGCGACCCTGCTCGCGATGATCGCGACGGTCGCGATCATCGAGATGCGCGCCGGCAGTCATCCCCCTGTGATGCAAAAGTCCGAGATCGAGGCGCCGGCGAAGCTGGTCGAGAGCGCCAGGACGCCCAATTCGACCGGCGGCGCTGGGATCGACACCAGTCCGGTCGGCTCCATCCCCGGCTCCGCCGCCGGGGCCAAGGTCGCCGCCAAGCCGGCGCCCGCCGAACTCGTCGGCGCGATGCCCGCCGGGCTGTCGGCGACGCTGCGCGACGCCGCAACGGCAGGCGACGTCAATGCGGAATTCGAAATGGGGGTGCGCCTCATCGAGGGACGCGGCGTGGCCAAGGATCCGCACGCGGCCGCCCAATGGTTCGAGCAGGCGGCGGCGCGAGACCTGCCCATTGCGCAGTATCGTCTCGGCGCCCTCTACGAAAAAGGCGTCGGCGTCGCGCGCGATTCGGAGCTCGCCATGTCCTGGTATGCGAAGGCGGCCAACGCCGGCAACGCCCGGGCGATGCACAACCTCGCGGTGATGAACGCGGAAGGCCCGTCCGGCGGCAAGCCCGATTATGCGGAAGCGGCGCAATGGTTCCGCAAGGCGGCGCAGCTCGGCGTTCGCGACAGCCAGTTCAATCTCGGCATCCTCTATGCGCGCGGTATGGGCGTGCCGCAGGATCTCGCGCAGTCCTGGGTCTGGTTCTCGCTGGCCGCCCAGCAGGGCGACGTCGACGCCGCCAAGAAGCGCGACGAGGTCGCCGCCAAGATGGACGCACAGGCGTTGGTCGCCGCCGCCAAGACGCTGGCGGCGTTCCACGTCGCCACGCCCTCGCCCGCCGCCAACGAGGCCGCAGCCCCCGCCGGCGGTTGGGACGGAAGGAGCGCGGCGCCGCAAGCGACCCAGTCGCCAGCTCCGCCGCGTAGCGGAACGGTGCTCTGAATGCCGCCCGCCCAGCCAGCCCGCGGCGTGACGCAATGCGGCGTTTACCAATCCGGCGGCCGGCCCTAGATCTAGGGTTGTCGCGCGCGGAGTATCCGCTCCTCGCAGCGACCATCCAAAGTGGTTGCAGTCGGCTCTAGCGCGTTTCGCTTTTTGGTTGACCCGCGACTGCTGTCACCCCCGCGAAAAGCGGGGGGCCAGACAACCGCCGTGGGCCTTTGGCCTTTGACTCCTGGATGCCCGCTTTTGCGAGCATGGCAGACCGCCTGCAAGAGGCCGCCACGACTGAAAAGCAACTAGGTCTACGCCCCAAGCTTGCGAGGATCGCATGAGCGCCGGCCTCTCTTTGCGACTGATCGGCACCAGCGACCTTCACGCCAATATCTACGCCTACGACTATTACCGCGACCGGCCGGACGACACGGTTGGCCTCGCCAAGACCGCCTCGCTCGTCGCGGCGGCGCGCGCCGAAGCCGTCAACACATTGCTGTTCGACAACGGCGACATCATCCAGGGCACGCCGCTTGGCGATTACGCCGCAACGTCGATGCGGCTGAAGCGTGGCGACCTCCATCCGATGATCGCGGCGATGAACGTGCTCGACTACGCCGCCTGTTCGATCGGCAATCACGATTTCAACTATGGACTGGATTTTCTCGACGTCGCGCTCGCAGGCGCCGCGTTTCCTGCGTTGAGCTGCAATGTGCTGCAGCCGGACGGGCGGCCCTATTTCAAGCCCTGGATCGTTCTCGAGCCGATTCTGCGCGACGACGCCGGCGCGGAGCGCCGCTTGCGGATCGGCGTCATCGGCTTCACGCCGCCGCAGATCGTGCAGTGGGACCAGAGCCACTTGCAGGGCCGCGTGACGACGATCGACATCGTCGAGGCCGCCCGCGCGCATTTGCTCGATTTGCGCGCGCAAGGCGTCGATCTCGTCCTCGCGCTCTGCCACTCCGGCATTTCGCGCAAAGCGACGCCGCAGCCCGGCGAGGAAAACGCCGCCTTGGCGCTCGCCAAAGTCGGCGGGATCGATGCGATGTTCCTCGGCCACCAACACCTGCTGCTGCCGGGGGACGACTTCGCGGGGATCGACGGCGTCGACGCCGTCAACGGCGCGCTCGCGGGCGCGCCTGCCTGCATGCCAGGCTTCTGGGGCAGCCATCTCGGCGTCATCGACCTCGCATTGGAGGAGCAGGGCGCGGGATGGCGGGTCGCTTCGGCAAAGGTCGAGGCGCGCCCCATCGCTCGGCGCGAAGGCGACACGGTGACGCCGCTCGTCGAGGCGGAGGGCAGGGTTCTGGCGGCGGCGCAGGCTGTGCATCAAGCGACGCTCGCCTACGTGCGCCTGCCGGTCGGCGACATCGCCTCGCCGCTCAATTCCTATTTCGCGCTGGTGGCCGACGATCCTTCCGTGCAGATCGTCAACGCCGCGCAGAGCTGGTATCTGGAACGCCTCGCGCCGACGCTGCCGGCGATCGCCGGCTTGCCGATCCTCTCCGCCGCCGCGCCCTTCAAGTCGGGCGGGCGGGGCGGCCCGGACTATTACACCGACGTTCCCGCCGGGCCGATCGCCATCAAGAACGTCGCCGACCTCTATCTCTACCCCAACGCGCTGCGCGCGGTGAAAGTCGACGGCGCGACGCTTGCGGAGTGGCTCGAGCGCGCGGCGGGCCTCTTTCTGCGCATCGATCCCAATGTGGCGACGGAACAGCCGCTGATCGATCCGACGTTTCCCGCCTATAATTTCGACGTCATCGACGGCGTTTCCTATGAGATCGACGTCACGCAGCCCTCGCGCTACGACGCCGACGGCAAGCTCGTGGCGCCGGCCACGCGGCGCATTCGCAATCTTGCGTTCCGAGGCGCGCCGGTCGATCCCAGCCAGCCCTTCATCGTCGTCACCAACAACTACCGCGCCAGCGGCGGCGGCGCCTTTCCCGGTTGCGACGGCTCGACGATTGTCTTCGAGGCGCCGGACACCAATCGCGACGCGATGGTGCGCTACATCGTCGAGACGCGGCATCTCGAGGCCAAACCGGACGGCAATTGGCGTTTTGCGCGTTGGCCCGCCCATGTCGTGGCGACCTTTTTGACCTCTCCTGCCGCTGCCGCCGCCACGCCGCCGCCGAGCGTCAAGCTCACCTCGCTGGGAGCCGCCCCAGGTGGGTTCGTGAAGTATAGAGTCGAGCCGATCTAGCCCGCGCGGCGCTCGGGTCGCCGCGATCGCTCCATTCTCTCCCATTCGCGTGCGTCCACCAGAAAGGTTCGGCAAGCGGGCTCTACTTTACGAGAATTGTGAAGGTGCGATTGATGTCGCCGCTCGTCACGAACGCGAGAACCGTCAGCGTGTCCTTGCCGCGGAAGCCGGGGTTCGGGCGATAGAGGACGGTGGTGAGGCTCATTTTCGGGTAACCGCAGTTCGGTCCATTGCCTGTCACAACGGCGACGGTCCCGTGTTCGACGCGCGCCGAGACGACGGGCGCGAAATTGGGAAGCCCGCAGTCCCATACGGAGGCGACGCCGGTTTGTTCGCCGCTTTTGACGACCCGGTCCGGAACGGTTCCGTCCGGGGCGAGATCGGGCGCGGCGGGCTTTTGATGCCGGGCGGCCGCGCCTCCGGCGGTCGCGGGCGACGCGGCGACGGCCACGGCGATCATCCCTGCCGCAACCGCGCGCGTGAGAACGGCGGCCGACGGGAGCGAGCCCATGGCGGTGGCGCGCCCTTCGCGAAGCGTTGCCGTCCACGTTTTTGCCGCTCGCTCGAACGTGCGGGCGCGGCGGGGAAGGTCGGCGATTGCGGATCGAAGCGGCATCATCGCGGGGCGTCCGGGTTGCAAAGATTTCGCTTGCTCTTAGGCGAAAAATCCATTCAATGCAACCAGGAAGTGCGGTGATGCTATCTAGGGTTGCGTCTCGATTCGACCACGCTCGATCCCCTATCGGGCCGGTTCGGCGAGAGGCGCGACGCATTTGGGGAGCCGTCCGATGCGAAGGATCACAACCGGCGCCGTTGTCGCCTACGCGTGTCTCGTCGCCGCGAGCGCCTCGGCGGAGCCCCTTCGCCATAACGAGGGCCATGTCGGCGGGGAATTCGGCGTTGGCGGCTGGACGCCGAACTACGGCGCAAGGCCTTACGCGAGCGGCGCAATCACCGCCGTCAAGGCCGAGGTGACCGGCGCCCGCCCAGCCGGGTTCGGCGAAACGGATTTCGACCGCCGCCTGCGCCGCTTCGACGCCGACGCCGATTGCCTCTTCCCGCCCGCCGGCGCCGGCTACGGCCGGCTTTGGCGCAACGGCTGCAAGTAAGTCGGGTCGACGCCGGCGGGGGGCGTAGGCAAGGTCGTGCCCCGAGAGTTGTCGATCGCGATAGCAAGCCGCCCGCGAAGCGCGCTTTCAATGGCGCTGTCGTGGGATCATCGGCAGTTCGCGCGTCGGCGGACCAGAGGTTCGATGGTCCTCCGTGCGAAGGTTGATGGGAAGGGGAGGCGCGCGGGGTCGACATCCCACAGCATTGCCAAAAGCGAACGGCTGCTCCTGGCGGATAATTCCCCGATTCGCACCGAGTCGGAATTCCGCGAGCGCCACGACATAAGCGCTCCGAGGAGCAAGCCTTCGGCTCGCCGCTCTGGAGCGGCTGGTGAACCGGCGACAGGCCGGGCGCGTCCCAATGCGGGACACTGTGGAATTGGCCTCGGGTGGAACGGTGTCGATCACCTGCCGAAGCGTCTCCCGGCCACCTAAGGCGGCTTGGCTATGTTGTCCCGCTCGACAAACAGCCCCGTCGTGGAGGCGCACCTGCGTAGAATCTGACCCATGCGGCGATGCCTCAAGACGCGGAAAACTCGTCGCAGCGCCGCAGGCCGGGATTGAACACCGAGCCGGCACCTTGCCGAGCGCGCCCTTGAGCAACCGTGCCGCCAACGACCGGCGGTCGTGGTCGGGAGCGCGATCAAGTTGCCGGAGGTTGGCTCACGCACTCGACGGCGCAGACGATCGCTCCCGCGTTCCCCACCGCGGATTTCGCTTTGCCTAAGAGGTCGGTATTGACAAGAGCAGGCTCGTGCGACGGTCAGGCACGCTGCGAGAACGGCAATTTTGTTTGTTTGAATAGCCGGCGGCGGAGCGGTCAGGGGCTTGGGAAGGCAATCCGCTCCGGCGGGATTTCTTGACGCGTGGGCGGAACGCTCAGGGCAATCGCCGGAGCCGATCGTCCTCGCCCCGTTGCCGCCGCTTGGCATTCCGCGGCTAGCGCTTCCGAGCACAGTGATCTGCACTCGCTGGAGCCGTCCGCGTTCGCCGTCTTTAGCTCCACAAAAAAACAGCCTGGCCGTGAGGCCAGGCTGTGTCCGGAAGGACGGGGCCGACGCGAGGCGTCGGCCGCCGACACTGTCACGGGGCGGTTCCAAGGTTGTTGCCGCCGATGCCGCCGCTGATGGCGACGCCGGTGCCGCCGCCGCCGCCGCTGGCGTTCGAGGTATCCGTCGAGGCCCCTTTGCCACTGGTGGTCGCCGCGGCGGAAGAGGTGGTGCCGGCGCCGCCGATCGAGGCGGTATGCGTAGAACCACCGCCGCCGCCGCCATCGAGGCCACCGCCCGCATGGGAGGAAGTCGTCGCAGCGCCGCCGCCGAGCGTCGTGGCCCCGGCGCTTCCCGTCGTCGTGCCGTTCTTCGTCGAAGTTCCCGAGGTGGTCGCGGTGCCGCCGCTGCCGCCGTGAGCATGCGACCAGCTGCCGCTGATACCGCCGCCTGCTTGGATGGCCTGGGCGTTGGCGCTGGCCGCGTACAGGATGGCCGCCGACATCGCCGCGGTGATCAGGATAGTCTTCTTCATCATGAACTCCTTTTTGAGTTGGTCAGTCATAAACGCTACGGATCTCTAGAGTTACTTGTATTTTACGCTACGTACTCTCTATTGCCCCCTATTCTACTTACACTCGTCGTACCATCCGCCGAGCAGTTGGTACCGTCTCCGGCAGCCCGAGTCCGAAGTGGTGGGGTCCGGCGCCGCCGGCGCCGCCGCTTCGGCCGGGGGAGAAGCGGCCGAGGCGTAGACCGCCTGGCCAGTCGACGGGCAGGTCTCGTACCAGCCGCCGAGAAGCTGATATTGCCAGCGGCAGCCAGGTGCCGACGGAGCGCGGCCGGGCGCGGGAGGCGCGGAGGCCGCGGAAACGACGGAGACGTTCGCCGGCTGCGAGGGCGCGTCGATCTCGGCCCGCGCCGAAAGAGGTGGCCCCCGATCCGCCATGCACGGCGTGCCGGCAGCGAGCATTGCGGAGCGCACCTGGGGATCGACGCACATTTCCTCACGCGCGGCGACGGCGTAGCCGAGGGTCGCCAGCGTCCGCGCGTTCATGCGCAACTGGCATTCCTGATCGACCAGGGTTCCGCCGACCGACACGCCGAATCCAGCCGCCGCGCCTCCCGCCGAGATCGACCCGAGACAAACCTCGGATCCGGCCGCCGCCAGGGCCGGCGCGTAGACGTTCGGCACGTTGTTGATCGTCTGGTTGGCCGGGTCCGTCGCCACGTTGTAGTTGACGGATTGCCCCTGCGCCTGATGCTGGTTCGAATTCGCCCCCGCATTCGAGTTCGAATTCGAATTCGCGTTCGACCGCGACGTGTTCATGTTGTTGTTCGTGTTCCGGTTCGAATTGCGTAGGTTGGCGTTCGAATTTGAGTTCGAATTCGAGCCTGACAAGGCGCCGGAGTTCGAGTCCGATGTCGATTGCGCCGACGCCGGCGCCGCGCAAAACGCAAGCGCGGCGACCGCAATAAAGCCGCCTAACGCCGCCGAGGTCGTTCGTTTCATGATCAATCCCCTGTCGTGGAGTCTTGGGTTGGGCGCCGGTCGGGTGACGCCCGCCGCTCGCTCTCTGGTTGTGGGCAGGGGCGCGAGCCGGGAAGACCGTTCCGAACCGCGCCACAAGCGCGACGCGTCTCGACGCAAGGACCTGTTCACCCTATTCATCACGCCCCGTCCCGCCCCTCGCCGTTTTTAACCGGCCTGTAACACACTAGCGGCAAACGGGTATCGCGTCGCATAACACACGTCAAGGTTGCATCAGGCGGTTTTGCGGCCAGATGGAGGCTCGGACGGTTGGGAAAGGTCTCAGGCCGCAAGAAAAATGCGGGCTACATCAATGCATTAACTAACATGTTGCATTTCGGCGACATCGCGACGCTTTCGCGGCCGAAACTTCCCGCAATGGTTGTGCTGAGAGGCGTCTGGGCCGCCGAACGTCGAATCAGTTGACAGTTGGGGGAATGACGGAAGGCAGCTTCGATCGACCTCCTTCCCGCGGCGACCTGGGGGCAAAGGCCGTCGTCGTCCGGATGGCGGGCGGGCTGCGTCGGAAAAAGCCGCCCCCGAGTTTCGGTCGTCGCCGTGGCGAAGCCGAATCCTCGCAGGGGGCGAATCAGGAGGGTGGGCGCGCCGCGCCCGGCGAGCGTGGGACGGACGGTCCCCGCTTGCCGCCAGCGTGTCGTCGCGTCAGCGCAGCAGCTTGAAGGCGTGCGGCGACCAGTCGTTGCGCGCGACGCCCGGAATGCACCACAGCATGCACAACGGCTCGATTGCGCGCGCCGCCTCGACCGGGCCCATATCCTCCACGTCCCAGCCGAATTCGCTGAGCAGCCTCGACGTCGTGCGCTTCGCCGCCTCGTTGTTGCCTGCGATGAACATGGTCGGCCTTCCCGAGGAAAATTGCGGGTCGACCATCTGTCCCGCTCCGACCGAGTTGAACGCCTTGACGAAATGCGCGGCCGGGTACGCCTTCTGAAGGCGCTCCATCAACGAATCGGTCATGGTGGTGAAGAAGGTGAGGACGCCGTTGACGGGCGGCGCGTCGCCGACCGGATTGGTGGCGTCGATCACCGTCTTACCCTTGAGGGCCTGGGCGCCCACGAGCTTGAGCGCATCGAGCGCCGCCGCGCCGGCGACGGCGAGCACGATCACCTCCCCGAAGGCCGCCGCAGGAGCAAAGTTCATCGCGCGGGCGCCGGGATTTTTGGCGGCCCAATCCGCGAGCTTCGTCAGGTCGCGCGTCCCGAGCGCGACTTCGTGCCCGTGTTTCAGGAAGCCGGCGCCCAAGGTTTGCGCTACGACGCCGGAGCCGATGATCCCGATCTTCATCTGCGTCCTCCATCTCTAGGCGCGTTCGTGGCGCCGATCGAGGCCGATGTGGGGAGCGACGGCCGGGCGCGCAACCCGGATCAAGCCTCTGCGTCCCCCTTCGCGCGCAGCTTGCCGACGATTCCCGTCGGCGCGAAATAGACAGCGAGAATGAACATCAGGCCGAGCCAAAGGAGCCAGCGGTCGGGGTGGAGCAGCCCCGGCAGCAGTGGCAGGCCGAGATCCGCGGCCTCCGACGACGCGCGGCCCATCAGCGCCTGAAGATAGTTTTCGGCGACGACGAACAGCGCCGCGCCGGCGATCGCGCCGTAGAGCGATCCCATGCCGCCGATCACGACGATGACGAGCACGTCGATTTGGATCGAGAAACTCAGCGCCGTGTCGGGGCCGATGTAATGCAGCCAGATCGCGTTGAGCGCGCCCGCGAGCGTCGCGCCGGCGGCGGAGATCGAGGTCGCGAGCGTGCGATGGAACACGATGCGGTAGCCCAAGGCTTCCGCGCGGAAGGGGTTCTCGCGGATCGCCTGAAGCACCCGGCCGAACGGCGAATTGACGACGCGCAACAGCACCAGGAACAGCGCCACGCAGCAGGCGAAGACGAGGTAGTAGCTCAGCACGCGCCCGCTGATCGAAAGGCCGAAGACGTCGCCGCTGAAGAGCTTGAAGCCGGGCCGCAGCGCCTCGGGAACCTGGAAGGAGCGTCCGTCCTCGCCGCCGGTGAACGAGGAGAGCTGCGAGGCAAGCACGTTGAAGGCGTAAGCGACCGCGAGCGTGACCATGGCGAAGAAGATCGACTGCACGCGCAGCGAGAACAGCCCGATCGCCAGCGCGAGCGCGAGCGAAACGGCAAGCCCCGCGACGACGCCGAGCGCGATGACGCCCCAGCCCGGGCCGAGGCCGTAAAGCGCCAGCGCGACGCCGTAGGAGCCGACGCCGAAGAACATCACATGCGCGAAGGAGACGATGCCGGCGTAGCCGAGCAGCAAATCGTAGGAGGCGGCGAGCAGCACATAGACGCAGATTGTCTCCGCGACGTTGAGCGCCTTGACGCCGTGGAACAGGAAGGGCGCCAGCGCGAGGGCCAGCGTCACCGCGATCAGCACGATCCGCAGCGCGAGCCCGCGCGGCGCGGCGCCGGATAGGAGCATCATCGTCCGCCTACCGGATAGAGGCCGCGAGGTCGCCAAAGCAGCACGACGACCATCAGCAGGATGTTGGAGACGAGCGCGAGTTTGGGCGCGAGGAAGCCGGCGTAATTGGCGATCAGCGCGACGAGGATCGCGCCGGTGAAGCAGCCGCCGACGGAGCCGAGGCCGCCGATGATGATGACGATGAACACCAGCACCAGCAGTTCGCCGCCCATCGAGGCGTGGACCTGTCCGCGGTAAAGCGCCCACAGCACGCCGCCGAGTCCGGCGAGCGCCGAGCCCGCCATGAAGACGCCGATGAACAGGCGATCGATGCGGTAGCCCAAAGCCTCGACCATCTCGCGGTCCTGCACGCCGGCGCGGATGAGAAGGCCGATCTTGGTGCGGTTGAGCACCAGCATCTGTCCGACGAATACCGCCAAGCCGATTATCGCGGCGAAGACGCGGTACTTCTCGATCGTCGCGTCGCCGATGAGGAACGAGCCGCTGAGCGCGGCGGGCGTCGAGAGCGGGATCTGCTCGGGCCCGAACAGCGCGTAGAGCAATTGCTCGACCACGATCGAGCCGCCGATCGTGACAAGAATCTGTTTGAGATGCTGGCCGTAGACGGGCGCGATGAGCAGGCGCTCGAAGACGTAGCCGAAGACGCCGCAGGCGACCGTCGCCGCCGCCAGCGC